>JAWKHR010000024.1:0-99714 GCA_041394725.1 Vicinamibacterales bacterium
CGTCCGGACTTCCCGGCGCGCGCGGCGGAGAGCCGGCCGTGAGCGCGACGAGGGGGACCAGATCGGCCGCCGGCGGCCCGCTCACCGCCGACGAACGCGACCAGGCCGCGACGCTGCTCCAGACCTCGGTGCGCCAGCTGATCGAGGCCGTCAACGGCCTGCCGGACGCCCGCTGGCGCTACGCGCCGGACGCGACGGCGTGGTCGGCGCTGGAAATCGTCGAGCACCTCGTGCGATCCGAGCAGGCGGTCGCGGCGCTCACGCGCGCCTCGCTGGCACGGGCGGTGCCGACTCCACCCCGTCCGTCGCGCGTGCGCGACCTGGCCGTCATCATGGCCGTGACCAACCGGGACCGGCGGTTCCAGGCCATCGAGGTGGTGCGCCCGACCGGCGTCTTCGCCACGCCGGCCGGGGCCGTGGAGGCCCTGACCGCCGCGCGGCGATCGACCGTCGCGTACATCCAGGCCACCGGCGACGACCTGCGATCGCGCCTGGCGGATCACCCGGTGCTCGGCGAGATCGACCTGTACCAATGGCACCTGTTCCTCGGCGCGCACACCGAGCGACACACGGCACAGGTGCGCGACGTCGTGCGCGGCGGCTGAGGTCGCCGCCGCTCAGCCGCCGGTGCACCGGCGGGCACGGTCCCGCAGGAGCACCTGCTCGCGGGTGTTGGCCGTGAGCGCGGCCGCGCGCTCGAACTCGGCGCGGGCCTCGTCGTACCGGCCCAGGCGCTCCAGCAGGTCGCCGCGCACGCCGGGCAGCAGGTGGTACCGCGCCAGCGCCGGTTCGCCGGCGAGCGCGTCGACGATGGCGAGGCCGGCGTCGGGGCCGTCGGCCATCGCGACGGCGACCGCGCGGTTGAGCTCCACGACGGGCGAGGGCACGACGTGGACCAGCTCGGCGTAGAGCGACGCGATGCGCCGCCAGTCGGTCTCCTCGACGGTCCGCGCGCGCGCGTGACAGGCGGCAATCGCGGCCTGCAGCGCGTAGGGACCGCGGGCCCCGCCGAGCGCGCCCGCGCGCTCGAGCCCCGCCAGGCCGCGGCGGATGAGCAGCGGATCCCAGCGCGCGCGATCCTGCTCGTGCAGCCGGACGGGCGCGCCGTCCGGGCCCGTGCGCGCCGCCGCGCGCGACGCCTGGATCTCGAGCAGCGCGACCAGCCCATGGACCTCCGGCTCACCCGGAACGAGCGCGGCGAGCACGCGCCCGAGTCGCAGCGCCTCCTCGCAGAGCGCCGGCCGCATGAGGTCGTCGCCCGCGGTCGCCGTGTAGCCCTCGTTGAAGATCAGGTAGACGACTTCCAGCACCGACGGCAGGCGCGAGGCGAGCGCCTCGCCGCGCGGGACCTCGAACGGCACGCCCGCGTCGCGCAGCGTGCGCTTCGCCCGGACGATGCGCTGCGCGATCGTGGGCTCGGCGACGAGGAAGGCGCGGGCGATCTCGGCGGTGCTGAGCCCGCCGAGCAGCCGCAGCGTCAGCGCCACCCGCGCCTCGGTGGCGAGCACGGGATGGCAGGCGATGAAGACCAGGCCGAGCAGGTCGTCCCCGACCGGGTCGTCGAGCGCGGCGCCGGGGTCGGGTCCGCCCGTGGCCTGCGCGACGCCCAGGTCGTAGGCGAGCTGCTCGTGCCGCCGGTCGAGCATCGACCGCCGGCGCAGCTGGTCGATGCCGCGTCGTTTCGCCGCGGTCATCAGCCAGGCGCCCGCGTTGCGCGGGATGCCCTCGGCGGGCCACTGCTCGAGCGCGGCGACGAGCGCGTCCTGCGCCAGCTCCTCGGCGAGGTCCACGTCGCGGACCACGCGCGTGAGGCCGGCGATGAGGCGCGCCGACTCCAGGCGCCACACGGCCTCGATCGCCCGCGCGACCCCGGCGTCAGTCACCGGCGCCCCACCGGTCGTCACGCGGATGGTGGCGTTCGCCCACGCGTTCATCGTAGCCGACGCCCGCGCCGGTAGAATCGGCGGCGTGCCGACCCGCGCGTCCCGCCGCTCGCCCGCCCGCCTCGTCCTCGTCGTCGTCCTTGCGGTCGCGGCGGCCGGCCTCGTCGCCCGGCCGTCGGCCCAGGCGGGTCCTGACGCGCTCAAGCGGCAGGTCCGGACCTACCTGGACGCGTGGCGCTCCGAGGCGTCGTTCCCCGGGGTGTCGGTCGGCCTGGTGCTGGCCGACGGGCGGGCGATCGGCGTGACGTCGGGCCTCGCGGATCGCGACGCGGGCACGCCGCTCGCCGTCGACGACCTGATGCTCGCGGGCAGCACGGGCAAGACGTTCTTTGCCGCCGTGGCCGCGGCATTGATTGAGGAGGGCCGGCTCGATCTCGACGCGCCGATCGCGACGTACCTCGGCGACCGGCCGTGGTTCGATCGCCTGCCGAACGCGCGCGCGATCACGGTGCGCCACCTGATGACGCACACGAGCGGCCTCGTGCGCTACGAGATGAACCCGGCGTTCACGGCGGACCTCCGGGCCGCGCCGGACAAGGCCTGGTCACCCGAGGAGGAACTCGCGTACCTGTTCGGCACGCCGCCGCCGTTCGCGCCGGGCGAGGGCTGGGACTACTCGGACACGAACTACATCGTGCTGGGCCTGATTCTGGAGCGGGTCACCGGCACCGCGCTCTACGACGAGGTGTCGCGCCGGTTCCTGCGGCCGCTCGGGCTCACGCGCGTCGTGCCGTCCACGTCGCGCCGGATTCCCGGGCTCGTTCCGGGCTACGCGGGGCCGCGCGATCCGCTGGGCCTGCCCGACCGCGTGCTGGTGGACGGCACGTTCGTGATCAACCCGCAGTTCGAGTGGACCGGCGGCGGCTACGCGACGAGCGCGCGCGACCTGGCGCGCTGGGGCCACGCGCTCTACACGGGCCGCGCAATCCCGCTGCCGGCGCTGCGGCGGATGGTGGACGCGGCGGTGCCGGCGCGCCTCGGGCCGGGCACGAGCTATGGGCTCGGCGTGATCGTCCGGTCGGGCACGCCGGTCGGCACGACGTGGGGCCACAGCGGGTTCTTTCCGGGCTACCTCACGGAGCTCGTGCACGCGACGGCGTCGCACGTGACGGTGGCCGTTCAGGTGAACACGTCGGCGCCGCGCGCGACGGGCGGCCGCTCGCCGCTGCGGGCGGCGTACGACCTGCTGGCGATCGCCGCCGGGCCGCGCTGACGGTCCGCCTCCATCAGCCACGGCCCGGCGGCGCGTCACTTCGACAGGATGCGCGTCGCCAGGAACTTCGCGCCCTTGTTCGCCGCCGCGCGCACCTGCGTCACCGAGGAGCCGTTCGGACGCTGGTAGGTCACGAGGTACTGCGAGGTCAGGGCGCGGGCGATGGTCTCGAGCTGCGACGTCAGCGCCGAGGCGGATACGGCGGTCAGCCGCAGGCCGCCCGTGATTTCGGTCACCGCGTCGAGCGTCGCCTCGCGCGCCGCCGACGCGCTGCCACCGTGAATCGAGACGGCCCAGACGCTCGTCACGGCATTCTGGATCGCCTCCGACAGGTCCTCGCCGGTCACGCCGCTGGTCTCCTGCGAGTCGAAGTCGATCGAGACGATCGCGCGGCGCCGGTGCGGCTCCTTCGCGATCGCCTTGCCCATGTCCACGAGCGCCTCCATGACGACCGCGCTCGTCCGCTGGCTGGGAAACAGGCGCCCGAGCGCCTTGTTGACGTCCGAGGTCTTGTTCGTGAAGTCCACCGACATCACCGCGGCGCCGGCCGTCTGCATCACGGCAATCCGCGACTCGGGGTTCGCCTCCTGGATGATCTTCACGAAGGCCGTCAGGCCATTGCGCAGATCGCGCGTCGGCGCGCTCGACCCCATGCGCGGCTGGGCGGTGTCGACGAGCAGGCCAATCGAGATCGGCTCGCTCGCGACCTCGATCTTCGTGACCGGCCGCGGCGCGCCGTCCTCGATGATCACGACGTCGGCCGGCGTGAGGTCCGTCACGGGCGCATCGTCGCCGTCGAGCACGATCACGAACGCCGAGTGGTCGAGCATTTCCTGCGCCGGACCGGCGCGCAGGACGGCGACGCCGGCGGCCAGCGCGAACGCCAGCAGGCACACGACGGCCTTCCACGGCGACGACGGATGTCGGCTTCCGGACATTGACGTACTCCTTCCGTGACCCGCGGTGGGCCCTGGTGGCAGGCGGTACGCTGGCGGCTAGGCAGGGGTTAGGACAGCGATGAGGGGGAAACGGCCGTGAAAAAAATCGGTCGTCCTGAGAGTCCCAGGGTCCCAGGGGCCGCGATGTGCGTCGAACGGACTCGAAGCGACTCTCAGGACACGCGGCGTCTGGCGGCGCGGCGGCGCTGGCCGGTGACGATGCCGACCAGTCCGAGGCCGAACAGCACGAGAGTCCCCGGCTCTGGCACGGCCGTGGGCGAGAGGAGGCGGTCGAGTTCGGGGTACGTGCCGGGCTCGAACGTCTCGAGCGCGAAGACCGGGTCCTCGGGCACGAACGTCAGGCCGCCGTCGAGCGTCGCCGCGAGGAGCAGCGTCGCCTTGGTGGCCACGGTGTAGGTGCCGTCGAGGTTGTCGTCCACGCGCTGCTCGAAGATGCCGAGGGTGCCCGGCGCCAGCGTGAGGTAGAACGACGGGTCGCCCCAGGTGATCTCCATGCCCGGGAGCTTGGCCACCATGTCGATGCCGAGGCCCTGCGGCGTGTCGAAGAGCGCGGCGTCGTTGCCGCCGGACGTGCCGGTGGCGGTGAAGGCGCCGACGCCGGACACCGATCCGTTGATGAACACCGAGCTGTCCTCGGTGCCGGCCAGCTGGTAGAAGACCAGGTCGTTGATCGTGACGTCGTGGAGGACGCCCGAGGCGTCGGGCACGTCGATGAACGAGAACGGCACGCCGCCATTGGTGAGGTCGCAGCCGATCGGCACCGGGCGGAACAGGGCCACCGTCGGGTCCGGACCGAACGGATCCGACGTGATGCAGACCGTGCCGCCGACGGTCGGGGTGATGGTGCCGGCCGCGGCGGGCAGCGCAGGCAGGAGTCCCAGTGCGAGGACGACAGCCGGCAGCATGGACGGGCGCGGGACCTTCATGCGGACCTCCAGGAAGCGTGCGGAATCGTGTGGAACCGTGAAGATCCGTGCAACAGCCGGGCCATCCAGGCCTGACGCCATGGCGGCGCGAGGCCGGCGCGCCACGGCCGTGGCGGCGCGATCGAGCCGCGATCCGGGGTCCTTTTGTCTGCGTACCCGAGGGCTTCCGGGATCCCGGGCCGGTCCTAGACCGGCACCTGGAGGTCCGGCATCGGCTTGCCCGCGAAGAGCCGGCGGCACGGGCGGCTCAGCCACCGCGCCCAGCGCACCGAGGTGGATCGGCGGGCGCTGTCGGTGGAAATGCCGGTGTTCGCGTACATCTGGCGGTAGAGCTTCGAGACGAGCACGAATGCGAGACGCGCCTTGAGCGACGAGACGCACTTGCTGCGCGTCCAGATCTGCCTGACGCTGTAGAACTGGTCCCACACGCCCTGCGTCCGCGCGCGCACCTCGTCGGGCGTCATCGCGGGGTGCGGCATGTAGAACTTCGGCCGGCGCGCGGCGGGAATCAGCCAGTGCCGCGTGATCGGCACGCCCTCGACCTCGGGCGGCGCTCCGCCGAAGCTCTTCTCCCACTTGTCGAAGTCGATCGTGCCGGGGAACGGCGTCAGCATCACGAACTGCGCGAACGTGATGCCGGCCTGCTGCGCGACGGCCGCGGTCGCCTCGAACGTCTCGGGCCGATCGGTCGGCAGGCCGAAGATGAACGACCCCAGGACGTGGACGCCGCGATCGCGGAACGCCCGCAGGCGCTCGGCCAGCGCGTCGCCGGCGAGGTTGAAGTTCTTGTAGACGGCCTTGAGGCCTTCCGGCGTGACCGACTCGACGCCGATCAGCGCGCCCTTGATGTGCGCCTCGCGCATCGCGTCGAGGAACTCCGGATCCTCGGCGGCCTCCATCGTGATCTGCGTGTAGAACACGGAGTCCTTCGGCAGCTTCGCCAGCTGGGCCATCAGCGCGAACCGGTCGGCGCGGATGCGCTCCAGTTCGTGGAGGCGGGTCTTGTCCTGGTGGCGGGCGGCCTGGGCCAGGTCCTGCAGCGAGACCGGATAGAAATTGTCGTCGGCCAGCGCGATGAACCGGAAACCGCGGCGGCGCAGTTCGACGATCTCCTCGACGACCGAGCCGGCCGTCCGGCTCCGCGGCTCCTGGCCGTCGGTGCGCCAGACGGAACAGAACGAGCAGTGCTTCGGACAGCCGCGGACCGTCTGGACCGAGGCCCACATGTAGCGCCCCTCGGGCAGCAGGTCCCAGCGCGCCGGCATGAAACGACCGCCGGCGACCCGGCCGCCGTCGTAGTGCGCCTGCACGGTGCCGGCCTCGCAGTCGGCCAGCACCTGGCCCCAGGCGACGTCGCCGTCGCCGGAGACGACCGCGCTCGCGCTCCCCCGCTCGCGCGCTTCCTCCGGATACAGGGTCGCGTGGATGCCGCCGAACACGACGATGGCGCCGCGCTCGCGGGCGAGGCGACCGATCTCATAGCCGCGCAGGGCGTTGCCGGTGTGGATGCCGATGCCCACCACGTCACCCGCCTGCAGGGTGTCCAGATCGAACCGCTCGAGGGTTTCGTCGACGATGTGGGGCGTGCCGAACCGGTCGGGCGTCGCGGCGGCGAGGACGAACAGCCACCGCGGCGTGATCACCGCCAGACCGAATGACAGGTCGCTGGGATTGACGAGATGTACGCGCAAGGCATGGTCCTCTCTGCCACCGAGTAATCGAGACCCATGTCCGCGGTGTCGCTGGACGCAGGAAGCCGCCGGAACGCTGGAGCCCTCACATCTTACCCCGGTCGTGCGGGCGAACGTATCTCAGTCGCAGAACCCGGGATGGGGTATCCTGATCCCGTCCGCTTCGTCACTGAGCCCGCCAGCGTTCGAACAGCTGCCCCGAGGGGTGCGCGCCGACCGGCCCATTCTGCCGGTATCCCGGCATCCCGGAGGCCACATGGTTCGTCGTCCCCCCACGAGCAACGCGTTCGAATTCGTCATCGTCTCGGCCCTGCGCGCAGCCCAGCTGATGAAGGGATGCACCCCGCGCGTCGAGGCCGGAGAGAAGACCGCGACCACCGCGCAGCGCGAGGTGGCCGCGGGCAAGGTCGCGCGCGTCCCGGCCGAAACGCCCTGACCGGCGGGCGGCGTTCGGCGTCGTCCGGGCCGCGCGTCGACGCGTCCTCCCGGTCAGGCCAGCCGGATGTCCTCGGCGCGAGGTCCCTTCGGCCCCTGACCCTTCTCGAACGTCAGCGCCTGGCCTTCGCGCAGTTCGTCGAAACGAACGTCCCGGCAGGCGGACTGATGAAAGAAGTACTCCGTGCCGTCCTCTGCCTGCACGAAGCCGAATCCCTTGTCACGAACCAGACGTTTCAGCGTGCCCTTCGCAGCCATCTCGGCTCTCCGTCCCGGACCAGCAGTCACCGCGGCACCAGCGCCGCGGCCACGGTTCCCGGCACCGGGTGAACCCGGTCCGATCGCCCTGCCCGGGGCAGCGCGATGCTTCGATGAGGTCTGAAGACGAAGCCGGCGGAGGCCGGAACGGCGGCAGGCTCACGGCAGTGGAACCCCACCAGTATCTCATCCCCCGGGGGGCGGATGGGAGTCCCCCGGCTGGCCGGGGGGGGCGGACGGGGGGGCCGGGCTACCGGGGCCGGACGGACTCGATCCGGCGGTCCAGCCGCAGGGTGCGCAGGTCCCGGACGTCGCCGGCGATGGTCCGGCAGGGGCCGCCGAACCGGGTGTCGTCGCAGATCTCCCACCGCCCGGCGAGGACCCGGGCGCTCAGCGCCCGGTTGTTGAAGACGCCGAGGGTCGTCCGCGCCTCGGTGACGACGACCGAGGTGCCGGTGAAGTTCAGGCCGGCGTAGAGGACGAGCCGCGGCGCGCCGCCGCCGGGAAACCCGCCCCCGCCGCCGCCCCGGCCGAATCGCGGCCGGGCCGACGAGGCCAGGCGCCGGAGCCCGATCTCGTCGAGGTCGGGCACGTTGCCCGAGACCACGCGGCAGTCGTCGTAGTCCGCGTTGACGCAGATCTCCCAGCTGCCCCCGCCGCGCACGCGGAGACTGGATGCCCGGTCGTTGAAGTTGATCCGGGAGAAGTTCGGCACGGCCTCGGTCAGCACGGTGCGCTGGCCGGAGAAGTTGGTCCCCGCATAGAGCTCGAGCGTGGAGTCGCTGCCGCCGAAGCCGCCGCCCCCGCCGCCCCCGCCACGGCCGAAGCCACCGCCGACGCGACGCATCGACGAAATCCGGTCGTTCCATCCCGAGTCGACGAGGTTGGCGTCGCTGCCCGTCACGGTCGTGCAGCGGCCGCGGTAGTCCGGGTCCACGCAGACCTCCCATGACTCGCCCCGCGCCACGACCAGGCTCGAGATCCGGTCGTTCAGGCCGGACGAACGGAGGTTGTCCACGTCCAGCGTGAAGGTGCGGGAGCGGCCGCCGAAGTTGATGTCCTCGTAGACCGTGATGCCGTTGTTCGGCGTCTGCGGCGGGCGCGCCACGGCGCGCTGCCACGCGCCGGCGGCCACCAGGGTCAGCCCCACGATCACGATCCCGGCAACGCGCGTCGATCCGACAGCCATGGCGGCCTCCCGATGTGCCTGCCCAGCATGTTACTCCCGGCGGCGGATGACGCCCGCGCGCCGAGCGCGTCCGCGTCCGCGTGCCGGGCGGTCGTGCCGCGGCAGGCGGTGACCGTCCCGGGTCGAGGCGCCGGCACCCGGCGTCCGGCAGATCGCCTCGAGGCCGCCGAGCGCCCGCAGCGCCTGGAGCATCGCGCGCCGCGCGGTCGCCGGTGCGCGTCTCGGCCGATCCACCCGGACGAGCCGGCGATCGACGCGCCGCCGTGCCGCGCGCGCCTCGGTCACGGCGCGGCGCCCGCAGGCCCGACAGGCGGACGCGCGCGGCGGTCGTCGGCCGGCGCGGGTCACCACGCCCGCGGCCGCCAGCTCCGTCACCACCTTCGACGCGGCCTGCTGCGTCGCCCGCCGCCGCGATCCGAGATCGTCCGGTCGCCCCGCGACCAGGTGCTGCACCACGAAGCCGTGGCTCTCGCGCACGTCACGGGAACCCGCGCGCCACCAGCGCCTCGCGGACCTTCGCCCGGAGGCCGAGGAACCAGGCCAGCGACGCGAGGTCGAGCGTCGCCGGGTCCGGCGCCTCGCCGGGGGGCGGCCCGGCCGGCCGGGTTTTATTCACAACCATGGTTGTGTATTATGCCACGGGGAGGCCGGACATGCTGATGGAAGAACTCTTCGAGAACGGGACGATGACGATGGGGCCGTCGCGGGTGGACCGGCACGGCAGGTGGAGCGTCTTCACGCCCCGGGCGCTGGCCGGGCTTGCCGGAGCCCGCCTACGACGCCCTGGCCGGGTGCGCCTGGCTGACGGGGACCTGGCGCTTCGAGAACCACGTGCCGCCGACCCGCCTGAGCCCGGCCTACGTGGACGTCGGCACGCTGCGGTTCGACGCGTCCGCCGCCGACGGCTGGGTGTCCTCCATCGCCCCCGACGGCGCCGTCACGCGGTGTCTGACGTTCGACCCGATGAGCCGCCAGTGGATCTACCTGCTCGCGCGCGGGTCGTTCGGCATGCTGCGGTCGGCCGACGGGTGGCGGGACGGGCGGATCGAGTTCCGGGGCCTGATGACGATGATCGGCCTCGAGCGCAGTGGCGGATGACGTGGACGCGCGAGGCACGATCACGATCCGGGCAACGCGCGTCGATCCGACAGCCATGGCGGCCTCCCGATGTGCCTGCCCAGCATGTTACTCCCGGCGGCGGATGACGCGCGACGGACTAGCGCGCGCCGATCTCCCGGATGAAGATGTTGCGCCAGCGGATCTCCCCGCCGTGCGTCTGCAGCTCGATGGGGCCGCGCGCGGGCACCGGCTGCGTTCGGTCGTAGTAGTTCTCCATCACCGCCTGGTCCACGACGAGCTGGTCGTTGAGCCAGACGCTGACCCGATCCCCGACCATGACGATGCGGAACGCGTTCCACTCGCCGAACGGGCGGTCGGCCAGCACCAGCGGGTCCTTGCCGGGCGCGCCGGGCGAGTTGTTCCAGAGGCCGCCCGATCCCTTCTGCGCGCCGTTCCTGAACTCCGCGGGATTCGTGTGGTCCCAGATCTGCACCTGCGGGCAGCCGCGCAGGTAGATGCCCGAGTCGGCGAGCGGCACGGTCCGGTACTCGAGCCGCAGCTCGAAGTCGCCGTAGTCCTTCACCGTCGTGGCGTACTTGCCCTGTCCGTCATTGACCAGCTCGGGCCCCTCGGCCCGCCAGTGGGCACGCATGTCGGCAGTCCATTCGGCGTCGAGCGTCGCGCGCTCGGTTTCGGGCAGCGCGAGCCACTTGCGGTGATCGTAGGTGTCGCCACCGCGCCAGCCCGTGAGATCACGGCCGTTGTACAGCGCGACGAAGCCGGGCGGTGGAGTCACCACCTGCGGCGCCTGGAATGCCGTCACCGGCAGCAGGACCGCGGCCAGCGCGGCCAGACGTACCGGAAGCCATCCGCTCATCACATCCTCCCGTCTCGCCGGCGCGCGGGCGCCGTCACAGCTCGACCGTCCGCCCCTCGCGGAACGACTGGTCCGCGGCCAGCACGATGCGCAGGCTGTCCACCGCGCTCCGCCAGTGCGGCTCCAGATCGACGCGGCCGCGGATCGCGCGCAGGAACACCTGCTGCTCGCGCCGGCACAGCTCGTCGTGGTCGGGCTCGTCCTCGAGGCGCAGCATCTCGTCCTCGCGCGCGAACGCGCCGTCGGGGCCGAGCGTCGCGTGGTGGAGCCGCAGCGCCTCGGTCCGCGTGTGGTCGTCGATCTCGGCGGACCGCCCGGCGCCCCCGGCCGTCGTGGCGACGATGCTGACCGCGCCGCGCGGGCCGACGACGTCCTTCACGAAGAAGGCGGTCTCGCTCATCATCGGGCCCCAGCCCGCCTCGTACCAGCCGACCGAACCATCGTCGAAGGTCACCTGCAGGTGCCCGTAGTTGACCTGGCCGGGCGGGATGTCGTCCGAGAGGCGGGCGGCGATGCCGTTGACGCGGACCGGCCGCGCGCCGGTCATCCGGCACATCACGTCCACGTAGTGCACGCCGCAGTCCACCAGGGGCGACGTCGCCTGGAGCAGCGCCTGGTGCGTGCGCCAGTGGGCGCCGGCGCTCTGCTGGTTGAGGTTCATCCGCATGACGAGCGGCGACCCGAGCGTACGCGCGATCTCGGTGAACCGCTGCCACGACGGATGCACCTGCAGGATGTAGCCCACGACCAGCGCGCGGCGCGCCCGGCGCGCCGCATCGATCACGCGCTCGCAGGCCTCGACCGTCCCGGCGACCGGCTTCTCGAGGAAGACGTGCGCGCCCGCCTCGAGCGCGGCCATCGCGTAGGGCGCGTGCGTCTCGGTGTAGGTGCTGATGCAGACGACGTCGGGCCGCGTCTCGGCGAGCGCGGCGGCATAGTCGGCGAACTCCGGGTAGATCCCGCCGAACCCGGCGTTGAGCCGGCCCCGCGACTCGGGTCCGCGCGAGACCAGCCCCGCGATCTCGAACTCCGGCATCGCGTGGTAGGCGCGCGCGTGGGACGCGCCCATGTGCCCGCAGCCGACGACGAGCGCGCGCAGCGGACGGCCGTCGGCGGCCGGGCGATCGGGTGTGGCGCGGTCCGTCACGACAGGCTGAAGCCCGGGCGGTACTCCCGCGTGAGCAGGTCGTTCGCCGACGGGACGTTGGTCACGCGCATCGACGGCCCGTCGTACTCGAGCCGCGTGCCGGCGCGCATGGCGGCGACGCCGAGGAGCATGATCTCGGTGAGGTGCGCCGCGTAGCTGAACGGACACGAGATCGTGTCGCGCCCGCGGATCGCGTTCACCCAGTTCATCTCGTGCGCCTCGTGCGGCACGCGCGGCATCCGCTCCGGCGGCGCGCCGGTGGTGTTGTGCAGCTCGACCGGCAGCAGCCGCGGTCGCGCGCCGGTGTTGTCCTGCAGCATCTTGCCCTTCGTGCCGACGTAGAGCACGCCGCCCGTGCCCTCCAGCTTGACGTCGCCCATCTCGACCGGCCGCGGCGGCATGAACCCGCCGTCGTACCACGTCATGGTCACCGGCGGCATCCCCTCGCGCGCCGCGAACTCGTAGTGCGTCATCGTGGCGTGCGGATACGTCACGCGGTTGAAGGGCGTCGAGATCGTCTCGATCGAGGTGGGCCAGCCGAGCTTCAGGCCCCACACCGGGTGATCGACCAGGTGCGCGCCCATGTCGCCGAGCGCGCCCTGGCCCCAGTCCACCCAGCCGCGCCAGTTGAACGGGTGGTAGAGCGGGTGGTACGCGACGGGCGGCGCGGCACCGAGGAAGAGATCCCAGCGGAGGCCCTTGGGTACCTTCGTCTTCACCTTGCGCATGAGCGCGTCGGCCATGCGCTCGGAGATGCCGCGGTTGCCGAAGCCCAGGTCGTCCCAGTCGCCCTTGAACTCGTGCGGCCGCGGGATGCCCTGGGGCCAGTAGCCGAGCGGACGATTGGTCCAGACGTGCACCTCGCGGATCTCGCCGATGACGCCGGCCGCGAGGTAGTCCTGCCCCCGGCGGGCGTCGTCGCTCGAGTGGCCCTGGTTGCCCATCTGGGTGACGAGCTTCGGGTTGGCCTCGGCCTGACGCGCGAGGTGGCGGGCCTCGGCCACCGACCAGCACATCGGTTTCTGCACGTAGACGTGCTTGCCGGCCGCCATCGCCGCGGATGCGATGGGCGCGTGCATGTGATCGGGCGTGGCGATGATGACGCCGTCGAGGTCCGTCTGCCGCTCGAGCATCTCGCGATAGTCGCGATAGCGCCGGAGACGCGGCACCTGCTCGTGGACGAAGCGCTCGAGATCCGTGCGTCCGGGCGCCGGCTGCCACTGGCGGTTCGCCTCCTGCTGGAGGCGCGACGGCCCGAACTCCATGAAGTCCAGGCGCGGCGGGGGCGGCGCCGCGGGCGCGGCGGGACGGGCCTGGCGCTGGGGCGGTTCGGGCCTGGGCTCGAGCGACTTCTTCCAGCCGTCGAGCCGGCCGTCGAGCAGCTCGTCGTCCACGTCGCAGATGGCCGCGATGTTCTGGCTCATCACCGCCTGCGCGTTGGCGGCCCCCATGCCGTTGATGCCGACGATGGCGAGCGTCACGAGGTCGCTCGGGGCGGTCTGGCCCTGGCCGAGGACGTGGCGCGGGACGATCATCCAGGCCGCGGCGGCCGCACCGGTCGTCGTCACGAACTCGCGGCGCGTGGCGCCGCTGGTCGGCGTGGGCTTCGGCGTCTCCGGCGCGGGCTTCTCGGCCATGTCGGGCATCCTCCTGTCTCGGTGGCGGGGACAGGATACAACCCGGCGGGG
The DNA here is from genome assembly GCA_041394725.1 of Vicinamibacterales bacterium. Classification (GTDB taxonomy): domain Bacteria; phylum Acidobacteriota; class Vicinamibacteria; order Vicinamibacterales; family SCN-69-37; genus JAWKHR01. The sequence goes on from JAWKHR010000024.1 coordinate 13,386, forward strand.
CGCCGGTGTCGCGCCGGGCCGGACCCGGTCCGCTAGACTGGCCCATGGCCTTCTTCCGTCCCTCCGTCGTCGTCGTGCTCACGTCGGTACTGGTCGCGTCCGCCTGCGCCGCCGATCCGGGCGGATCGGGCGAGGTGGCGGCCACGGACCCGGCGCCGCAGGCCCCGGACCGGCAGGTGGCGATCACGATCGACGACCTGCCGCGAGGAGGCGACGGCGGCGACACGTCGTTCGAGGGCGTGCGCGCGATGACCGAGGCGCTGCTGCGGCCGTTTCGCGAGCAGCACATCCCGGTGATCGGGTTCGTGAACCAGAATCGCGACGGCGAGATCGGCGCCGACGGCCTGCGGCGCATCCTCGATCTGTGGCTCGACGCGGGCGCCGACCTCGGCAACCACTCGGCGTCGCACCTCAACCTCAACACGGTGCCGCTGGCCGAGTACGAGGCCGACATCCTCGCCGGCGAGCCCGTCGTCCGCGCCGCGCTCGAGGCGCGGGGCCGGACGCTCCGGTACTACCGGCATCCGTTCCTGTTCACGGGGCCCACGCCGGAGATCCACGACGGGCTGCAGGCGTTCCTCGACGAGCACGGCTACCGCGTGGCGCCGGTCACGCTCGACAACGGCGACTACATGTTCGCGGCGCTCTACACGCGCGACGCGTTCCGCGAGCGCGTGCGGCGCGAGTACGTGCCGTACATGGAGTCGATCGTCTCGTTCTTCGAGTCGCGGTCGGTGGAGGTCGCCGGCCGGGAGTTCCCGCAGGTCCTGCTGATCCACGCGAGCCGGATGAACGCGGACCTGATGCCGGACCTGCTGGCGATGTTCCGGCGCCGCGGCTACACGTTCGTCACGCTCGACCAGGCGCTGGCGGATCCGGCGTACCAGATGAAGGACGGCTACGTCGGCCGCGGCGGGTTCTCGTGGATCCACCGGTGGTCGCGCACGCTGGGCCTGCCGCCGCGGGGCGAGGCGGATCCGCCCGACTGGGTCACGGAGAACTGGAACCGGCCGGGGGCGCCGGCGGCCGGCGGCGCGCGCTGAGGCGAGGGCGCCCGCCAACCCTTCACACCTCCCTCTCGTCCAACTACTTCCGTAACAGTAGTAGTTGGAGGTCCCGTGGCCGTACCACCCGACGCCCGCTCGTTCCTGCCGCTGACGCCGGCGGTCTTTCACATCCTGCTCGCCCTGGCCGACGAAGACCGGCACGGCTACGCCATTGCCCAGGAGGTCGAGCGCGCCACCCGGGGTCGTGTGACGCTGGGCCCGGGCACGCTCTACGGCACGCTCGACCGGGCGGCGGCCGCCGGCCTCGTGGCCGAGACCGGCGAGCGGGCGAAGGACCGGCGGCGCGTCTACTTCACCCTGACGGCGCTCGGCCGCGCGGTCGCCCGTGAGGAAGCCCGGCGCCTGGCCGAGCTCGTCGATCTCGCGCGGGCCAAGTCCGTGCTGACGCGGAGCCGGTCATGAGCCGCGACGTCACGGGCCGCGGCGTCCTGGTCGTCCGTCTTGCGCGCGCCGTGGCCGGCGTGATCGTCCGGACCTATCCGCGCGCGCTCCGCGCCCGCCGGGCGGACGTCCTGACGTTCACGGACGATGCGATCGACGCGGCGTGGCACGACCACGGCGCGCTGCGGGTCGCCGGCGTCGTGCTTCGACTCGCGGGCGACGTCCTGCGGACGCGCTGGCGCGGCGCGGCCCTGCCGGTCACCTCGCACGCGGGCCCGGTCGCGGGTCGGGCAGAGGCCGGCGCGCCACCACGCGGCTCCCGCCGAGTCGGCGCGAGCTTCGCGCAGGACCTGCGGCACGAGGTGCGCGGCCTCGGGCGCACGCCGGCGTTCACGCTGGCGGCCGTCGCCACGCTTGCGATCGGGCTCGGCGCCAGCACCGCGATCTTCACCATCGTCAACGGCGTGCTGCTGCGGCCGCTGCCCTACGGCGATCCGGGATCGCTCGTGCGCGTCGCGACCGAGTGGAACAACTTCGGCCAGGGATCGATCTCCGATCCGGAGTTCCTGGACCTGGTCGATCGATCCACCACCTTCGCGTCGATCGGCCTCTACCGGCACACCAGCGTCAACATCACGGACGGCGAGGGCGAGCCGGAGCGGACGACGGCGGCCCTGGTCACGCCGGACCTGTTCCGCACCCTGCGCGTGGTGCCCGAGACGGGCCAGCTGTTTCCCGAGGACGCCGGGCGAGAGGGTGCCGAGGCCGTCGTGCTGCTCAGCGACGGGCTCTGGCGCGATCGATTCGGCGCAGACCCGACGGTCGTCGGCCGGTCGCTGCGGCTGCGCGGCGCGTCGTACCGCGTGGTCGGCGTCATGCCCGCCGGCTTCGACTTCCCGAACGCGCAGATCCGGCTGTGGCTGCCCATGCAGCCTGACCGATCGAGCGCCGGCAGCCGCGGCAGCCACTCGTCGCTCATCATCGGCCGGCTGGCGGCGGCGGTGCCCGCCGCGCAGGCGCAGGCCGAGCTGGATCGGATCTCGGCGGATCTCCGGCGCGAGTTCGCGCAGTCCTACACGGCCGACAGCGGCTTTCACTTCGTGGCGCGGCCGTACCTCGACGTGGTCACCGGCGGCGTGCGGCCGGCCCTCCTCCTCCTGCTGGCGGCGGCGAGCCTCGTGCTGCTCATCGCCTGTGTCAACGTCGCGAACCTGGTGCTCGCGCGGTCGGCCGAGCGCCAGCGCCAGATTGCGCTGCGCGCCGCGCTCGGCGCGAGCACGGGCCGGCTCGTGCGCCAGCTCGTGACGGGGTCGCTGCTGCTGTCGGCGGCCGGCGGCCTGGGCGGCCTCGCGGTGGCGGGCCTCGCGGTCCGGTTCATCCTGGCGATGCCGGCGGCGAACCTGCCGCGCGCGCAGACGATCGGTCTCGACGGCACCGTCTTCGCGTTCAACGGGCTGCTGGTCGTGATCACCGGCCTCGTGGTGGGCCTGCTGCCGGCGCGCCGGTCGGCGCGGGCCAGCCTGGCCGGCACGCTGAAGGAGGGCGGCCGCGCGGGCGGCGGATCGGCGCGGCGGCGCACGCGGTCCGCGCTCGTGGTCGCCGAGGTGGCACTGGCCACCGTGCTGCTCGTCGGCGCGGGCCTGCTCGTCCGCAGCGTCGGCCGGATGCTCGCCGTCGATCCCGGCTTCCGTGCCGACCAGGTGATCACGGGCCGGCTCACGCTGGACCCGTCCCGCTACGGCGACGACGCGGCGCGCCGCCGGTTCTTCGACGACGTGGTGACGCGCCTGGAGTCCCGGTCGGACATCGAGGCGGCCGGCATCATCACGATCCTGCCGCTGTCGAACTACACGAGCGACCAGTGGGTCGCGCCGTCGGACCACCCGTTCGACGGCGACTCGCGGTTCTTCCTCCAGTACCGGCTGGTCACGCCGGGCTACTTCGACGCGATGCGCATCCCGGTCGTCCGCGGCCGCAACTTCTCCGCCGCCGACACGGAGAGCGCGCCCCCCGTCGCGTTGGTCAGCGCGTCGCTCGCGCGGCGCTTCTGGGGCGACGCGGATCCGATCGGCCGCCGCATCGGCACCGGGCCCGAGGACCTGTTCACCGTCGTGGGCGTCGTGGGCGACGTACACCACCAGGGTTTGGCCGAGGGCGAGACGCCGATCTGGTACCGGCCCTACGCTCAGGCCGGGACGTGGCCCGACATGACGCTGGTCGCGCGGACCACGGGCGCGACCGACCCGGCGCCGATCGGCGAGATGGTCCGTGCGATCGACCCGCTGCAGCCCGTCTACGACGCGCGTCCGATGTCGGCGTGGACCGAGCGGTCGATCAGCGCGGACCGGTTCAACTCGACGCTGCTCGCGCTGCTCGCGACGCTGGCCGTGGCGCTCGCCGGCGTCGGGCTCTACGCGGTGATCAGCTACTCGGTCAGCCTGCGCACGCAGGAGATCGGCATCCGCATGGCGCTCGGCGCCGATCGCTGGCAGGTCTGGCGGCTGGTCGTCGGCCAGGGGCTCGTCATCACCGGCGCGGGGGTCGCGGTCGGGATCGCGCTGGCGATCTGGCTGTCGCGGCTGATCGCGTCGCGCCTCTACGGCGTCACGGCCACCGACGTGCCGACCTACGCCGGCGCGGCCGCGCTGCTCCTGCTGGTGGCCCTCGCCGCCGATCTCGCGCCCGCCATCCGCGCGACCCGGGTGGATCCGATCATCGCGCTGCGCCGGGAGTAGGCGACCCGGCCTCCGCCGTCAGCCGGATCCCCAGCTCGCGGCGGATCGTCGTCGCGCCGGACGCGGCCTCGACGACCAGCCGGTATGGCCCGGCGGCCAGGTCGGCGAGCGGGAGCGTGAACTCGAACTGGTGCAGGCCGCGCTCCGCCCTCTCGAACGGCGCGCCGAGGCACTCCCCGCCGGCGGCGTCCAGGAGCCGCACGCGTCCCGCGACCGGCGCGTCGTCCTTCGACAGCAGCTGGAAGAACACGCGCAGCCCGCCGGCGGTCGAGAAGACGCGCGAGGTGGACGGCGCGAACGGCAGGACGACGTCGGTGATCGGCGTGGACCGCACGACCGGCACGTCGGGCAGGTCGCCCTGCGGCGCGAGCGCCAGGCCGCTCAGGGCGATCGCCTCGTCGTGCGCCGGCGGCACGTCGAGCTGCAGGTACACGCTGCCGGACCGGCCGAGCGCGGCGGACATCACCGACGCGCGGAACTGGTAGGCGCCCGGGCGGATCTCGAACGCGGTCTGGAGCCGGAACGGCGGCAGGCGCTGCCAGCCCTCGTCGCGGCCCGACCACTCGACCGGCACGCGGCGCGCGTCGCTCACGTCGGCCTTCTTGCGGCGCAGGTCCACGGCGAACACGCCGAACTCGACGGTGTCGCGGTAGTGACCGTCGGCGTCGGCGGGCGGCCGGTCGTCGGGGATGACGTCCAGCGTCGCGAGCACCTGCGTCGTGCCCTTCGCGGTGAAGAACGGCACGACGTTGAGGCGGACGGGCAGGTCGCGGATCGGTTCGACCGGTCGCGCGAGCGCGGCGAGGGGCGTGGTGTCGCGCGGCAGCGGGGCCGGCGTCGCCAGCGCGTAGGCGCTCCGGTGGCGGACGATGACGCCCGGCCGGTTCACCGTGATCTCCACGTCGTGCGTCCGCGTGTCCAGGGGCCCGGCCGGCGGGAAGCCGACCATGTAGTAGTTGTCGAGCGCGGCCAGCAGGGCGTCCACCGCGCCCGGATCGGCGCCGGCGTCCAGCGCAGCGCCGCCGGCGTTCGCCGCGATCGGCGCCAGCGGGTCGCCCCCGTCGGTCGGTCCGCCCGGGCTCACGGCGAACACGCTCACGCCGGCCGCGCGGAGGCCGTCGAACATCGTGCTGATCGATCCGCACACCCACGCCGCGGCGACGCTCTCGCAGGGACTGTGCGCGCCCGGCGCCTCGATCGCGGCGCCGGTGAGGTTCGCGCCGGGCAGGCTCGACGCGATCCAGATGAACACCTTGCGCCGGCCGTCCTCGGCCGCGACCATCCGCGCGACGTCCTCGACCGTCCGATAGCCGCTGATCGCGCCGAAGAACGACGCCGGGTCCGACGGGCCGCCGGTGAGGGACATCGCGCCGGTCGGGCTCACCGTGATCCGCGTGCGGCCATCGTCGGTCTCGCTGAACGTGCGGCCGGCCGTGGACACGACCGGCGCCCGCAGGCCGCGTCCCGGATCGAACCGGTCGAGGAACCCGTCGATGGCGTGCAGGAGCCGCGCCCGGTCCTCCGTGATCTCGACGCCGAAGGTGCCCGACGTGGTGACGAGGCCCAGGGCCGCGCCGGTGCCGAGGCCGGAGACGATCCGCCGCACGAGCGACTTCACCTCCTCGGTGCGCCCGCGGAAGTGCAGATCGTCGAGGACCAGCATCACCAGCCGGTCGGGACGCGTGTCGTTGCGCGCGACGTCCTCCTGCACCTCGAGGCCGAAGTCGCGCGGGCGCGGCGCGTGCACGACCTCGGCGACGGTGTCGATCGCGCGGACGGCGCCGTCCACCTTCAGCGTGAAGTCGTCCTTCGTCAGGCCACGCACGGGGTGCCCCTGCGCGTCGAGGACGACGACGTCGATCTGGACGAGATCGACGTTGCCGCGGAAGACCTGGCGCGGATCCTGGCGGTGGCGCGCGGCGGGCCGGACCTGGAGCAGCGCGACGACCGCGGTCGCGACGACCACCGCGGTGAGGCGGATCACGACCCCGAACGGACGTCGCCCTCGGCGCATGCAGATCCCCTGGCAGGCTGGCGCCAGCATTATCGCGCAGGCGGGGGCGGCGGCGGGGCGTCGGCCGTGCGACGCAACGACGGCGGCCGTGCGAGCGGGGACGGCGGCCGGCGACGTCAGGCGCCGAGGACGTCCGTCAGCAGCGCGCCCACGTCGCCCTCGATCTTGAGGTCGGCGAGCTCGTCGCCGCGGGTCCGGCCGCGGTTGACGATCGCGATCGGCAGGCCGGCCTCGCGCGCCTGGCGCACGAAGCGGTAGCCCGAGTAGACCATCAGCGACGAGCCGGCCACGAGCAGGCCGTCGGCGCGCGAGAGCGCGTCGCGCGCGTCCTCGTAGCGCTCACCGGGGACGTTCTCCCCGAAGAACACGACGTCGGGCTTCATGAGGCCGTCGCAACGCCCGCAGCGCGGCGGCGCGAACGCCTCGACGGCCGCCGCGTCGATGTCCGCGTCGCCGTCGGGCGCGGTGACCGCGTCGGCGTGCCACCCGGGATTCGCGAGCGCGATCGCGTCCTGCAGCGCCACGCGCGACGTCCGCGCGCGGCAGCCGAGGCAGACGACGACGTCGAGGCGGCCGTGCAGGTCGATCACGGCGCGGCTGCCGGCCTGCTGGTGCAGCCCGTCCACGTTCTGCGTCACCAGCCGCGCGAGCGTCCCGGCGCGTTCCCAGGCCGCGAGCGCGCGGTGCGCCGCGCCCGGCGCCGCCGCCGTGAAGCGCGGCCACCCCGCGTACGCGCGCGCCCAGTAGCGGCGGTACACCGCGTGCTGCGTGCGGAACGCCTGGATCATCACCGGCGGGCGTCGCTTCCACTGGCCGTGCTCGTCGCGGTAGTCGGGGATGCCGGACCCGGTGCTGCACCCGGCGCCGGTGAGCACGAAGACGTGCCGGTGGCCGTCGACCCAGCGCTGCAGGCTGCCGGCCGCGTCGCGCGTCGCCATCACTTCCGCTCGAGCAGCCAGATGTCCGCCTCGGCGCGCGCGCCGGCATAGTAGATGTGGCGGCCGTCGCGGCTGATCGCGAACACGTCGATGTACTGCGGTGCCGGCAGCCGCAGCGCGACCGGCGTCCGCACGCCCGACACCGTGTCCAGCACGACGAGCTGCCAGCCGCCGTTCGTGAAGTAGACGACGCGCCGGCTGTCGGGCAGCCACTGCACGCCGTACGTCTCATCCGGCGACACCCGGGTCGCCGTCCTGGAGGCGAAGTCGTACACCCCGACGCCCGTCGAGGCTCCGCTGGGGGCACCGAGGGTGCCGGTCAGGCGCCGGCCGTCGGGGGACCAGGCGAGCGGTGCGAAGATGTCGTCGCCCACCATGACGCCGGGCAGCTCCGACGGCTGGCCGCCGGGCTCGAGCGGCACGGTGAACACGGTGCGGCTCGTGCCGGCGGCGGCGACGAGACGGTCGCCCCGCGGCGAGATGAGGGGGTAGACGACGCCCGCCGGCACGTCGGCCACCTTCTCGAGACCGCTGCCATCGAGCGCGATCTTCCACGGCTCCCATCGCCCGCTGCGATTCGAGTAGAAGACGAGCGACTGGCCGTCGGGCGTGAACATCGGCGCCCGGTCCCGCGGTGCGTCGTCCAGGACCCGGCGCATGCCCCCGCCGGGCGGCCCCACGAACAGGTCCTCCTGGCGGTCGCCCAGGCTGAAGTAGGCCACCAGCGAGCCGTCGGGCGAGACGCCGCTGGGGATCCGGGCGTTGGCGCGCGAGTCGAGCAGCCGGGGCTCGCCCGCCTTCAGGGTGGCCGGATCGAAGGGAATCTCGAACGGGTTGACGGACCCGATCCGCGATCGGAAGGCGAGCCGGCGGCCGTCCTTCGAGAACGACGGCAGGCTCGCCGTCGCCTGCGCGCCCATCGTGACGGGCTCGGGCGCACCCAGCGGCTCGCCGGTCGCCGGATCGACCGCGATCCGCCACAGGTTCATCGCCCCGCCGCGGTCGCTGGAAAAGTACACGTGGCGCCCGTCCGGCGCCCAGACCGGCGACCAGTCGATCGCGGCGTCGTCGGTCAGCGCGACGCGCGTGCCGCCGTCGGCGCGCACGGTGAACAGGTCGCGCTGCCCGTCCGTGTTGGCCCAGTAGACGAGGCGGTCGCCCGACGGCGACCACGAGGCCTGCGCCGCATCGCCTTCGACGATGCGGTGCGGCGTCCCGCCCGCGGCATCGACGACGTTGAGCGCCGACTCGCCCAGCCGGCCCGCCGGATCGAAGATCTCCTCGGTCGTGAAGGCGATCCGGTTGCCATCCGGCGACCAGGCGGGATGAAACCCGAACTCGGTGAGCCGCCGCACGGACTCGCCCGTCGCGCCGGCCACGAAGATCCCGCCGTCGATGTCGGACTCGTAGAACGCGATCGACGCCCCGTCCGGCGAGAACGCGGGCCCCTTCTCGTTGCGCCGGGGATCGTGCACGATCGGCGTCGCGTTCCGGCCGCCGACCCGCTGCGTGTGGATGTCCCAGCTGTCGTCCACGCGGACGGCGAAGGCGACGGTCGTGCCGTCCGGAGAGAGCGCCGGCTCGGTTTCCTCACCGGCGAGCTCGGTGATGCGGGTGAAGGTGTCGAAGGGCGGCGCCGCCACCGGCGTGCCGCCGCGCAGGAACCAGCCGGCCGCCGCAATCACCGCCATGATGCCGGCCACGGCCCACGGCAGGACGGCCGAGCGCGCCGGACGCGCCGCGGGTGCCGCATCGGCCGCCGCGACGGCCTCGGCGGCGCCGCTCCGCGTGGACCCGCTCGACGTCGTGAGCGTCTCGAGCGCGAAAGCCAGGTCGGCCGCCGACTGGAATCGCAGGTCGGGGTTCTTCTCGAGGCAGCGGCGGACGATGCGCTCGAGGCCCGGCGGGATCGCGGGCGTGGCCGGATCGAAGTCGGGCGGGTCCTTCGTCAGGATCGCGGTCATCGTGTCGGCGGCGGTCTCGCCGCGGAACGCGCGCTCGCCCGAGAGCATCTCGTGCAGCACCGCGCCGAACGCGAAGACGTCGGCCCGGTGATCGACGGCCTGGCCGCGCACCTGCTCGGGCGCCATGTAGCCGAAGGTGCCGAGCACCGTGCCGGGCGTCGTCTCGGCGAGCTGCGTGGCCGCGGCCGACCCCTCGCCGCGCGGCGCGGCGCTCTTGGCCAGGCCGAAGTCGAGGATCTTCACCCGGTCGTCGCGGGTGATCATCACGTTCTCGGGCTTGAGGTCGCGATGGACGATGCCGCGCGCGTGGGCGGCGCCGAGGCCGGCCGCGATCTGCAGCGCGAGCGCGACGGCCCTGCGCGGCGGCATCGGCCCCTGTGCCAGCCGCTCGCGCAGCGTCTCGCCCTCGACCAGCTCCATGACGACGAACGTCGTGCCGGCGTCGTTGCCGAACTCGAAGATCGACAGGATGTTGGGATGCGAGAGCTTCGCGACGCTCATCGCCTCCCGCTCGAACCGGGCGAGCGCCGCCTCGTCGCGCGTCAGCGAGTCGACGAGGACCTTGATGGCGACGTCGCGGTCGAGCCTGGCGTCATGCGCCCGGTAGACCGCGCCCATGCCGCCCGCGCCGAGCGGCGCGACAATCTCGTAGGCGCCGAGGTGGGAGCCGGGGATCAGTTCCACCGGCGGAAGTGTAGTGCATTCGGGCTTACGCCCGGGCGCGCTCGAACGTCACCGTCATCGCGGAGAGATTGGGACGGGCGCGCCGGTTCGCCTGGGTCCAGCTCATGGCCTGCGCGGACGTGGCGCCCTCGGTGTCGGCATCCGCCCACCAGCCCGGCTGGCGCCGCGCGAGGTCGGGGAGGGCGAAGCCGAGCAGGTCCTCGATCTGTGCGAACGTCAGCACGACGGAATCGGCGAACCGGGTGTTCAGGAACTTGTGCAGCACCCGGTACTCGGCGGGAATCACGCGCCACGCCGGGCCGGCCTGAGGCCCGACCTGTCCGATGAAGTCGTCCATGGTCACGTCAGCCTATCGTGCGACGCCCGCGTCGCACCGTGCTGTTTTGCACAGCCCGCAGGCGGGCCGCACGATAGCCTGCCTCCATGGCCCTCAAGTCGATCAAGATGACCGTCGCCGTCGTGTGGCTGCTGGTGGCGGTGGCGGTGGCGTTCATGCTGCCGTGGTCGTGGACGACCGCGGTGGCCGTCGTGCTGCTCGGTCTGTGCCCTCCGATTGCCCTTCTCACGCTGTGGAAGGACCCCGGCCAGACGATGAGCGAGCGGATTCGGGCGGCGCAGCGGTAGCGCCCAGCGACCGGGGGGCGCGGGCTTCGACCGCGGCCAGCCGGTCCGCAGCCTCGACGCGGAGGGAGGCGGCATCGCGGACGATCGCCGCCTCGCCCGCGCGGGCAGTGCGCGAAATCCTCCGATCCAGCGCCGCAATGAGTTCACGGAGTCTCCCGGCGAGGTCGAGCGGGACTAGCGCCATCGGCCACCTCCGGTCGTTCCGACACGGCGCCGGTCCACGTTCCAGACCTCACCGCAGCGCTCGCAGCGCCAGTAGCTGCTGGCGGTCGGCCGCTTTTCGGTACTCAGGACCGACGCGGATCCGCACGCGGGACACGGCGGAATGACGTCCGGCGAACGGATCGGATTCGTCTGGTTGAAGTGCGGCACCAGCCCTCCTTGGATGTGCTTTGGTGAGGGGTGGGAAGCCGGGTTGGCCGCCGGACTCAGGAAAGCAGTGACGAGTCAGTATACCCCGGCCGTGCGTCGGCGGCCGGCCCCGTCAGTCACGCAGTACGACGCTCACCAGTGAGTGATGGACCTTGAGGCCGCCGTTGTACTCGATGAACCCGAGCTTCCGGAACTTGTTCATGAAGAAGTTCACGCGCGATCGCGTGGTGCCCACCATCTCCGCCAGCGTTTCCTGAGACAGCTTCGGCAGCGTCCGGTGCGAAGCGCCGGGTTCGCCGTACCGGGCCAGCAGCAGGAGCGTGCGGGCGAGACGCTTCTCACTGGAGTTGAAGAGCTGATCGATCAGGTCGGCTTCGATGCGGATGTTGCGCGCCAGCATGTGCCGGAGGAAGCGATCGGCGAACGCCGGCCGGGCGCGGAGCTGCCGCGCCATCTCGGCCTGATCGATGACGACGACCGTGGAGTCGGCCACGGCCGACGCCGTCACCATGCGGTGCGTCTGCCCGATGAGACAACCCTCGCCGAAGAAGTGGTCGTCTTCGAGGACGGCGACCACCGCCTCCTTGCCGCCGGAGGACAGCACGGACAGCCGCACGGCGCCGCGCGATACGTACAGGACGCTCGTCGCGGGGTCTCCCTGGGCGAAGATGCGCGCGCCCGTGGCGTATTCGCGGTGACGCACGACGACGCCGGTCCAGTCCACGGCGGCCGGCCTCGCGCCGCCGGTCGCCGTCTTCGGCGTTTTGGCCCTGCGCACCTTGCTCATGGCGCGGTCCAGCCTGACAGGAACGCCCGGCTCACGCAATTCGCGCGGGAGCCCCGTCCGGCTGAACCGCCGCCCGGCGCCCGGCCGGTCCGGCGCCCGGGCAGGGACGGGGGCGGGCGAGCCGCGTGAGAACGAGCGCCGTGACGACGAGCACCGTCGCCACCGCGAACGTTCCGCGCATGCCGGCGGCGATGGCCTCCCGGCCCGCCGATGCCAGCCCCTCCGCGCCGGTGCCGCGCAGGAAGACCGAGGCCATGGCCGACGCGCCGGTGATCTGCCCGACGTTGCGCGACAGGGTGAGCAGCCCGGCGACGACGCCGCGATCGCCGCCGGCGTCCGCGAGGACCGCCGTGTTGTTGGCGGTCTGGAACACCGCATAGCCCGACGTCATGACGACGAGCGGGACCGCATAGCCGGTGACGCCGGTCGCCGATGGCAGCAGCGCGAGGAGCGCGCCGCCGGCCGCCATCATCACCAGGCCCGCGACCACGGCGCGCGTGGCGCCGACGCGTTCGAGCCATTGGCCGGCCACCGAGGCCGTGACCGCGGCCGCGGCGGGCCCCATCGAGAGCACCAGGCCCGTGCGGGTCGGCCCGAGCCCCAGTCCGCGCGCCAGGTAGAACGGCCCGACGATGAGCGTGGCCGTGACGACGGTCGCCACGAGCGAGCTGGTCGCGAGCGAAACCGACAGGAGCGGCCGGCGGAACATCGTCACTGGCACCAGCGGCGTCCGCGTCCGGGATTCGACGAACACGAAGGCCGCCGCGCCGGCGGCGGCTCCGGTCAACAGCGTGATGGTCGAGGGTGCCCACGCCGCGGCGCCGCCCGTCATCGCGAACACGTAGGCCAGGAGACTGCTCCCGAGCAGCAGCGTGCCCGGCAGTCGAAGGACACGCGCGCGCGCGGCGCGGCGACGGTCGCGGGGCAGATGACGCCACGCCAGCGCGAACGCCGCGATGCCCAGCGGCACGTTGACCAGGAAGATCGCGCCAGGTCCGACGTGCCCGACGACGCCGCCCATCGCGGGACCGAGGGTCGTGCCGACGGCCGACATCGCGGCCAGCCGACTCATGACCCGCTCGGGCCTCACGCGCGGCAGGTCGCCCACCATCGCGAAGGCGAGCGCCATCATCGCCGCCGCGCCGGCGCCCTGGACGGCGCGGGCGACCAGCAGCCATCGCAGCGAGGGCACGACGGCGTCGATCGCCGACGCCACGGTAAAGAGGGCGATCGCCGCAAGAAAGACCCGGCGGCGGCCCAGCACGTCGCCCAGTCGCCCGGCCACGACGGTCAGCGACGTGACCGCCAGCAGGCAGGCCAGCACGATCCACCGGGCGTCGGCGAGCGATCCGCCGAACGCACGCGCCAGTGCCGGCAGGCTCGTGTTCGTCAGGCTGGCATCCAGCGTCGTCATCAACAGGGCCAGCGACAGGCTGCCCACCGCCAATCGCTCGCGTCGCGACTCGATCACCGCCACCATGGCTGCCAGCGTAGCGACGGACGACGCATGGCGGAAGACGCAACGTTTGCACTCGAGCCGTGCATTTGACGCCCGTCAGCAGGCCGTGCCATCGTCCCCCGCATGGCGACACCCGACCTGAACCAGCTCTTCGTCCTGCGCGCGGTGCTGCGCGAGCACAGCGTGGTGCGCGCGGCGGAACGCCTCCACCTGAGTCCATCGGCGACGAGCCGGGCGCTGGCGCGCGTGCGCGAGACCGTTGGCGATCCGATCCTCGTCAAGTCGGGCCGGACGCTCGTCCCAACGCCGCGGGCCGTGGCGATGCGCGACCGCGTCGAGCAGGTGATCGAGGAGGCGCAGTCGCTGCTCCTGCCGGCCCGGCCTCCCGACCTGCGGCGCGTCGAGCGCACGTTCACGCTCAGGACGAGCGAGGGGTTCGCCGAGACGTTCGGCCCCGGGCTCGTGAAAGCCGTCATGCGGGAGGCGCCCGGCGTCCGCCTGCGGTTCGTCGCGCGGCAGACGCGGGAGGCGACCGGCCTGCGGGACGGCACGGTCGATCTCGAGACGGGCGTGGTCGATGCCGGGACGAGTCCCGAGCTGCACCAGCGGCCGCTGTTCGCCGACCGGCTGGTCGGCGTGGCCCGCGCCGGTCATGCGGTGCGGCGGGCGCGCATGACCGCGGCGGCCTACGCGGCGGCCGCGCACGTCGGCGTGTCGCGTGAGACCGTGGATCAGGGGTGGGTGGACGACGCCCTCGCACCAATGGGGCTGGAACGCCGCGTGATGACCCTCGTGAGCGGCTTCGCCGCGGCGATCGCGGTCGCGCGAGGATCCGATCTGGTCGCGACGGTTCCCGAGCGGCACACGGCGGCCCTGCGCGCGGGAATGTACACCTTCGCGCTGCCGTTCAGGTTGCCGTCACTCCTGGTGTCGATGATGTGGCATCCACGCCTGCATGCCGATCCGGTGCACGCGTGGCTGCGCGAGCGCGTCTTCCGGGCGGCCGGGAACGGGAAGCGCGCGATTCGCCGGCCGAAACCGTGAGCGCGCCGACGCGCGTGGCTGCGGCGTGCCCGGCGCGCGACTGCGGCGTGCCCGCCGCGCGGCTACAGCGTGCCCGGGTCGATGTTCCAGCTTCGCAGGATCGCCGCCTCGTCGGCCGCGCTCGTCGTCTTCCGGTACCGCGCGCCCGACTGTCCCTTCACGTGCCGCTCGCACTCGGCCCAGGTCGCATGGCGCGCGGCGCGGCCGTTGACGACGCTGACGTAGGAGTGCGCCCGGGCCGACTTCGAGGGACGGCCGCTCCCGGGCGACGACTCGCGCCGGGCCGGCACGCCGGTCTCGTCGGGCACGTCGAGGATCGGCCGGTCGTACGCGGCGAGCGGGCCCTGGTAGAGCGCGATCGACTCCCCGCGCGCGAGTCCGTCCGCGATCTCGTCCACGCGCTCGTTGCCGCAGATCCCGCTGTGGCCACGGACGTAGTGCCAGTGCACGCCGCCGCGGCCCCGTGCGTCGGCCAGGCGCGCCAGCCGCTCCCACAGATCGCGGTTGAGCACGTCGTCGCCGCCCACGGTCTTCCAGCCGCGCCGGCGCCAGGCGTGGATCCACTCGCGGATGCCCTTGATGACGTAGGTCGAGTCCGTGTAGATCGCGACCACGCCGTCTACGGCCTCGATCTCGGACAGGGCCTGGATCGCCGCGGTCAGCTCCATCCTGTTATTGGTCGTGTGCGTCTCGCGCCCGCCGAGCTCGGCGACGTGGCCGTCGGGCGTGACGACCACGACGCCCCAGCCGCCGGGGCCGGGATTGCCCTTGGCCGCGCCATCGCAGAAGACGGTGATGCCGATCGGGGTCACGCGGAACGCCTCATCCGGGAATCGTACCGCGAGTCGGCGGTCGGTGTTCAACCGCCGGAGACGGCGGACGGCCACTGGTACGCCCGGGCCCACTCGAGAAAGGCCTGGATGCGGTCCTGATGCGCGGTCAGCCACTCCCGCACACCCGGGAACGGCGTGCGCTGACTGATGTAGTACACGAATGGCTCTCGCCGATTCATCCGGCCCTGCGCGGCTGGTTCTCACTTCGCCAGACGCCGACCGCCACCAGAGCCGTGACCACGGCCAGCGTCATCGCGACGATCCGGGCTCCGGACCCGAGGCCCTCCTGCGAGGCGAAGACGACCATCGCGAAGCCCAGGGCCAGCAGCGTGAACGGCAGGCTCGAGCGGACCGACACGCCGACGCTGCCGAAGAAGGTCCCCACCGACAGACACACGAAGAAGGCGCTCACCGCCGCGCTCCACCCGGGAACGGCGAGACTGGAGGCACCTACCCCGACGGCGGCCAGGCAGACCGAGACCACCGCCCGGCGCGCCATCTGCCGGCCAAAGGTGTCGTGCTGAGTCACGTGTCCCCTCTCGGAGTTTTGTGCGTTCCGCAGTCGCGCCGTCAAGGAAATTCAGGCGAGGCCGCCCGGCGAAACACCCAGCGCAGGCCCGCCCGTGTCCACGTCCGGCCATCCGCGGACGTCTCCCACTCGATGACGAAGCCGCCGGGTGTGATGTCGCGCACGACCGTGCGGCCGATCAGCCGCCGGCCGTCGGCGCCCGGCGGGCCCAGCGTGGCCGCCCGCTCGTTGCTGAGCGTGAGCCGCCCGTCCACGAAGTCACCCTCGTAGACGTCCAGCAGCCCCCAGAGGTCGTCGAGGTAGACGACGCGGAACGTCTTCCGGAACCGGTCGAACGACCAGATCGACGTCGTCTGCCAGACCTGCCCATCCGGCCACGTGACCGCGAGGTCGGCTTCGAGAAACGCCCCGCCGAGTCTCGGCCGGAACGTGGTGGTGACCGTCTTCGTCGCCAGCCATGGCCGCGACAGGTCCCTGACGTCGCCGAATTCCGGCGTGACTGCCCAGCGGCCCTCGAGGAACGCGATCTTCCGCATGTCCTGCGGCGGGCCGGGGTCGAAGCCGGGCGTGAGGTCGAGTTGCTGTGCCCTCGCGCCCGCGGCGTGAGCCAGCACCAGGGCGAGGACGATGGCGATCGCGGCGGAGACGCGGGTAACGGGTGTCGGAGCCATGCGCCCACGGTGCCATGACGCCCCGCGGTGGATGCCGCACGAGTCGCCGGCGGCCGGCGCGACGACGTCAGTGGCGCGTCGGCGTCAGTGCCGCACCGGGCGTCAGCGGCACGGGCGGCGATGCGCGTCGCCGCGGCTCAGGCCCTGCGACGGTCGCGGCGCGCCGCGGCCGCCGCCCCGATGAGATCGGCCACGATCGCCGCTGGCACCGGCTGGCTCGGCCTGAAGCGGATGCAGCTCTTCCCGACGCTCAGCCCCTCGAGCGCGGGGCGATGCGCCCGCACGACCGCCGCCTCCGCGACGTAGAGCGCCACGAAGTGCTTCTGCCGCGCGATCGCGAACAGCGAGCCGCCGAGGTCGTAGTGCGGGTGCCCGTACTTCATGAACTCCCGCGCGTCGGGCGCCGCCGCCCTGATTTCCCGGCGCAGCGTCCGCAACACACGCCGCTCGGCTTCGGGAACCTCGCGCAGGTACTCGGCCACGCTTCGGGCACTGGAGATCATCGGTCGCTCCCTCCTCGACCGATGCTCCCACGACCGGCGGTCCGGGTCGCGACCGCCGGCAACACGCCTCGTGCCGTCCGGCACACCGACCCCGCGCCTCAGGCCTGCGCGAGCAACGACGCGAGCGCGGCCTTGCGCCGCCGGCTGAGCGGCAGCTCGGTCCCGCAGGTCAGCACGACGACGTAGTCACCGTGCTGGTTGGGGCGCAGGCTCTGCACGCGGTCGCGCCGCACGATCGCCGACCGGTGCACGCGGACGAAGCGGGCCGGATCGAGCTCCCGCGCCAGCCGGTCCATCGTCGAGCGGAGGAGCGTGGCGCGACCCTCGTGGTGCAGGCACGCGTAGACGCCCTGCGCCTCGATCCAGTCGATGGCGCGGACCGGCACGATGCGCACGCGCCCCACCTCGCGGATGACGAGGCGCTCGGCATAGGAGGCCGCCGGGCCTGTCGAGGCGCCGGCCGCCTCGACGTTCGTCTTGGGATCCTTCTTCGGCTCCCGCCCCGCGCGGCTGGCGAGGCGATCCCGCACCCGGTCCAGCATCCGGTCGAACCTGGCGTCGTCGAACGGCTTCAGCAGGTAGTCCACGGCGGCCGTCTCGAAGGCGGCGACCGCGTGCTCGTCGTGCGCGGTCACGAAGACGACCAGCGGCGGCGGCGTGCCGAGCGCGCGAACCACCTCGAACCCGTCGATGCCGGGCATGCGGATGTCGAGGAGCACCACGTCCGGGTGGAAGGTCGCCGCCAGGCTGACGGCGGCTTCGCCGGTCGCGCACGAGGCCACGGCCGAGACGTCCGGATGCCGCGCGAGCAGCAGCTCGACGTTCTCCCGCGAGAGCGGTTCGTCGTCGGCGATCAGGACGCGCATGACACCTGGTCGGCCACCGAGCCTGCCACCGGCGATCGGGGCACCCGGATCTCCGCGCACACGCCGCCCTCCCGCGGGCGGAACGCCAGGCCGCCTCCGACGACGGCCAGCCGCTCTCGCGTGACGGTCAGTCCCTCGCCGCCGTCGCGCTCCGCCTGGAAGCCTGCCGGCAGTCCGGGACCATCGTTGATCACCCTGACGACGAGGCCGCCGCTCTCGATCGTCGCGTCGATGTGCACGCGGCCCGGCTCGGGGGATCGCTCGATCCCATGGACGACGGCGTTCTCGAGCAGGGGCTGGAGGACGAGGCAGGGCACCGCGCACACGCGGGCGTCGGGCGAGGCCTCGATGTTCCACGTCAACGCCGGACCGAAGCGCACGGCCTGGATGTCGAGGTAGCGCGCAGCCAGCGCCAGCTCCTCGTCCAGCGGGACGTACGGCCGTTTCTCGGACTGGAGCGCGGAGCGCAGCAGATCGCCGAGGCCCGCCAGCATGCTGATGGCGTGCGACGCCTCGCCTTTCCGCACCAGCGCGCCGACCGCGCCGAGCGCGTTGAACAGGAAGTGCGGCTGCAGGCGGGCGCGAAGCGTCAGCAGCTCCGACCGGGCCAGCAATCCGAGCAGGCGCGCGTTCTCGACGGCCAGCGCGCGCTCGGCCTCACGCGCCCGATCCCGCAGGTGCCATTGGGTCCCGAACGTCAGCAGGCCCGCCACGATCAGGGCG
This sequence comes from Vicinamibacterales bacterium, assembly GCA_041394725.1. Lineage (GTDB taxonomy): Bacteria > Acidobacteriota > Vicinamibacteria > Vicinamibacterales > SCN-69-37 > JAWKHR01. Next base: position 31,580 of record JAWKHR010000024.1, read on the forward strand.
TCGATCAGCACGCCGATCGGATAAACGCTGGCCGTCGCACCGGACACCGGCGGAAGCCCCTGCGACCAGCGGTCGATCGCCACGGTGGCGAACGTCGCGGTCGCGAGCCACGCCGCGCCCGCCGCGCCGAGGATCGCGCCGTTCGCCAGGCGTCGCGGACTCGCCACGGGCCGCCGGCGCGCCAGTTCCACCAGCAGCGGGCTGACCGCGGCCCAGAGTGCGGCCGACGGAAGCATCGAGACGAAGAGCGTGCCCCAGGCCACGGCACGTCCGGCGCGGGTCAGGTCCACGTGGACGGCCGATGCCGATGAGGCCGCCAGCACCAGGAAGACGGCCGCGCTGTAGGCCCAGGCCATGGGTCGCATGACGCTGACGCAGGATACCGCGCCGGGCCTCGCGCGGGAGATCGTCTGGCCGACGAGTCGCCAGCGGGTCCGCCGGCGATGCGGGCGGCAGGCCGCTCCCCCATCGACAACGTCACGGAACCCTGCCGCGACACGGCACGTGCGCGCGAGCGTGCGCGTGGCAGAGTGCCGGCCATGTCGTGGATCGTGCCGGTCTGGATGATCGTGCTGGTCTCACCGCCGGCCGGCAGCGTCCCCGCCAGGCAGGCGGCGGGCCTCGTCACCGGCGTCACGATCGACGCCCGAACCGGCACGCCGCTGCCCGCCGTGGACGTGCGCAGCGAGGGAGGGACTTCCGTCTCCTCGGATCCGTCGGGCCGCTTTCGTCTGGTCGTGGCTCCCGGCCGCTCGCGATTGACCTTCGAGATCGTCGGCTACGCCGTGGAGGAACGGACCGTTGAACTCCGGGCCGGCGAGTCGGTCGCCCTCCGCGTCGTGCTGGCACCCGGCCCTGCCCGGTTCGAGGCGGCGACCGACGTCGTCGGCACCGGCGCGCCCGCGTCGGAGGTCGGCGTCTCCACGGTGACGCTCGACGCGGGGCACCTGGCCGATCTCCGCGGCGTGCTGACCGACGATCCGTTCCGGGCGCTTCAGGCCGCGCCCGGCATCGTCGCCACCGACGACTTCCGCGGCGAAGTCGGCGTCCGCGGCTGGGGACCGCCGCATCAGACCGTGACGCTCGATGGCGTCGAGCTCCTGCAGCCCTGGCACTCGGTCCGCGGCGGATCCGACACGGGATCGATCTCACGAGTACAGGCCGATGTCCTCGAGCAGGTCTCCGTCGTCGCGTCCCCCGCACCGGTCGAGGCTCCGGCACGCCTCGGGCCGTCGATCCGCTTCGTCTCGCGCGAAGCGCTCTCGGAGCCGTCGGTCGCGGCCACGATCGGCGCCGCCGCGACCTCACTCACGGCCGCCGGACCTGCCGGAACCGGGGCGCGCGCGGGCTGGCTCGTCTCGCTTCGCCGCAGCTACCTCGGCTGGCTGCTCCGCGCGCTCGATCCCGAATCGGACAACGCGTTCAACTTCACCGACGGCTTCGGCAAGCTGCGGTGGCGGCCGTCGGGCCGGCAGGCCTATCGAGCCTGGTTCCTCGCCGGCCGGTCGGTGCTGGACGATGACGCAGCCGCCGGCGACAGCGACGTCCGGCGCGCGACCACGAGCGGCGGGACGGCGAGCCTGCAGGGCGAGTGGATGCCGGCGCGGGCGTGGACGATGTCGCAGGCGCTGTCAGCGTCGATCGATCGACACCGCAACGCGGCCGCCGACGGCCGGCCTCTCGACGAGGGCCGCGAACGCTGGACCGACTGGCGCACGACGGCCCGGACCTCGCGTGCCTGGGGCAGCGTGGACCTCGGCGCCGACGCGCGCTGGCGGCAGGCTCACCGGTTGGTCCGGACGTTCGACGGCGCCGCGCCCCGGGTCGCCGTGGACGGATCGGCTTCGGATCGACTGGCCGGTGCCTGGTTTCACGTGCGGTGGGCGGTGACACCCGCGGTGGTCCTGGCTCCGGGCGCGCGCGTCGAGCGACGGACGGGGACGTTGGCCACGTCCACCTCCGCGTGGCTGCTCGGCGAATGGGCGGTCGGGCCGGCGACGCAGGTTCAGGCCTCGTTCAGCCGGGTCGAACAGGTTCCCGAGCCCGGGCAGATGCTCATCGCCAGCCCGCGCAGCCTCGCGGCCGAGCGATCGACCGGCGTCGAGGGATCGTTCTCGACGACGCCGGCACGCGGATGGCACGTGGAGGTCGCCGCGTACGCGCGTCACGAGGACGGCCGGCTCATCGCGCCGGCCGGCGAATGGCGAGTGCTCGACGGCATCGTGGTCCGGGAAGCCGCGGTGGGATGGTGGCAGGGCGGCCGGAGCCGCGCGTGGGGCGCCAGCCTGCGTGCCGAGCGCACCTCGACGACGGGGCTGTCCGGCTGGATCGCCTACGCGTACGGGCGCACCGAACTCCGGGATCCCGAGCGCGGGGAGACGTTCCCCGAGGCGTGGGACCAGCGACACGCGCTGACCGCGTTCGGCGCGTTCGGCGTCTCCGGCCATCTGCGAGCGTCAGCCCGGCTCCGCGTCGGATCCGGACTGCCGCTGCCGGGCTACTTCGAGCGGGTCGGCGACGACTACTACGTCGGCGACCAACGCAACCAGGTGCGGCTCCAGCCGTACGCCCGGCTCGACGTGCGCGTGGATCGCACGTGGCACTGGGGCGGCCGGCGCGTCACGGCGTTCGTCGAGATCCTGAATGTCCTCAATCGCCGGAACGTCGCGCCGACCGACACCTTCGTGGACGTCCGTTACGGGCGCGTGCGCGCGCCCGTCGAATCGCTGCTGCCGCTCCTGCCGATCGCCGGACTGCGGATCGACTTCCGATGACCGGGGTGCTGGCGGCGCCCGGCCGGATCGTGGCGCTGGCCGCGTCGATCGTCGTCGCGACGGCGTGCGGGCGTGTCTCGCACCTGGCCGGCCCGGACGTGGCGCCGGCGCTGGCGTGCACGGGCTACGAGCCACAGGATCGATCGCCGTTCGTCCTGCCGTATCCGCCGGGCACGGCGTATCTTGTCCTGCAGGGCAACTGCGGGCCGTTCACGCACTGGCCAGGTGACGTCTTCAAGTACGGGTACGACTTCACGATGCCGGTCGGCACGCCGGTGCACGCCGCGCGAGGGGGCGCGGTCATGGCGATCGAGGACCGGTATCCCGACGGGGACGGCACGCCGGGCGAGGAGAACTTCGTCTTCGTGCGACACGATGACGGCACGATCGGCCGCTATTTCCACCTGACCCGGGGCGGTGTCCGGGTGACGGTCGGGGAGGCGATCGCCGCCGGGACGCTCGTCGGCCTGAGCGGCAATACCGGCCGCACCAACGGCGTGCCCCACCTGCACTTCGACGTCGCGGTCTGCCCGCCGACGTCGTGCCGGACGTTGCCGGTCGTCTTTCGCAACACCCGGCCTCACCCGGCGGGTCTCGTGCAGGGCGAGGTCTACGAGGCGTGGTGAAGGCGCCGCCGGACGCGCGCGGGTCGAGGACCTCGCGGTCCGCTTGCGCATACATAGACATTATGTTTATATTGCCGCGATGCCGCCGAAGCGCATTCCCACCTCGACCCAGCCGCTCAAGAACGAGGTGCTCCTCGTGCTGCTCGCGCTCGTCAACGAGCCGATGCATGGCTACGCCGTCATGCAGAAGATCGAGGAGGACTCGAACGGCACCGTCGTCCTGCAGGCCGGCGCGTTCTACCGGCTGTTGCGGAACATGCTCGAGGATGGCCTCGTCGAGGAGCGCCCGGATCCGGAGCGGAGCCCGCGCGACGCGAGGAAACGCCGCTTCTACCGGGTGACCGCCCGTGGACGCGCGGTCGCTCAGGCCGCGCTCGATCGCCTGGCCGCGCTCGTGCAGACGGGACGCCGGAGCCTGGCCCGGCCGGCTCGCTGATGGCCGCCTGGCTGGCGCGAGCCTATCGGCTGCTGCTCGGGTTCCTGCCGCATGCGTTTCGTGACCGGTTCGCGGCCGAGATGGCCGAGAGCTTCGGCGAGCGGCTCCGGCGCCGGCGTGGACGGGCGCGCCCGCGCTTCGTGGCGCGCGCCTTCGCGGACCTCGCCTGGTCGGTGGCCTGCGAGTGGGCCCGCGTGCTGTTCCAGCCCTTCCGGCGTTCGAGGGACCGCGCCCCTGTCACCTCTCGGAGAGTCGCGGTGTTCGACATCCTCCGCCTCGACGCGCGCGCGGCCATCCGATCCCTTCGGCGGCGTCCGCTCGCCTCCTGGGCGATCGTCCTGACGCTGGCGCTGGGCGTCGGCGCGAACGCGGCCGTGTTCCGCCTGGTCGATGCCATCCTGCTGCATCCGATCCCGGTCGCCGCACCCGATCGTGTCGTCGCAATCTTCCATCCGCGCGGCGACGTCGCCACGGCGGGATACGGACTCGACGAAGGCCTGTCGTACTCGGACTTCCGCACGCTCGAGGCGGACGCCGCGACGTTGTCGAGCGTCGCGGGCTTCATCGACGTCGAGGTCGGCTTCCGGACCGGGACCCGGGTCAGCCAGGTCACGGCCGGCGCCGTGTCCGGCCGCTACTTCTCGCTGCTCGGCCTCGATCCGGCGATCGGCCGGCTGCCCGGACCGGCCGACGATGCGCCGGGGTCGAGGGTCGTCGTGCTGAGCGACGCCTGCTGGGCGCGCGAGTACGACCGATCTCCCGACATCGTCGGCCAGTCGGTCGAGATCGGCGGGACCACGTTCGTGGTCGTCGGCGTCGCGCCGCGCGGCTTCCGCGGCACGCGCCTCGACAGCCAGCCGTACGTCTGGATTCCGATCACGAGCCTCACGTCGGTGCATGCCGGAGGCATCTGGTCGGGCGCGCTCGGCACGCGGATGCTGGGCGACCACCCGCTCGGCTGGGTCGGCACCCTGGGGCGGCTCGCCGACGACGCGTCGAGGCCGTCAGCCGAGGCGGAAGTCAGGGCGATGCTGGGCCGCGGGGACGATGCAGCGCCGGCGACGGGCGCCGAGGCCCGGCGCGTCGTCTTCCGGCCGCTGGTCGATGTCGCGGCGGGAGCGGATCGGCGCAGCCTCGTGCGGCTGGTGGCGATCCTGGCCGGCGTGGTCGGGCTGACGCTCGCCATCGCGTGGATGAACATCGCCGCGCTCTCGATGGTGTACGCGGGCGACCGCACGCGCGAGTTCTCGCTGCGGTCGGCGCTCGGAGCCGGCCGGGCGCGGCTGGCCGCCGGGGTGTTCACGGAGCATCTGCTCCTGGCCGCCCTCGGCGGCCTTGCCGCGCTGGCCGTGGGGGCGGGGACGCTGCGGCTCCTCTCGGCGTTCACATTGCCGGGCGGGGTCAGCCTCGAGCAGGTGGACATGCGGCTGGAGCCCCGCGTGCTCGTCGTCACCGGAGGCCTGACGCTGCTGACGGCGCTCGTCATCGGCGCCGGCCCCGTGCGCCGCGCGGCGAGCCTGTCGGCGTCGTCGTCCGGCGCGCTGACCGCGCGGGGCGCCGCCGCCGGCCGGACCGGCAGTCACCGCGTGCTGATTGCCGGGCAGATCGCGTTGACGATGGCGCTGCTCGTGAGCGCCGGCCTGTTCGTGCGCAGCCTGCAGCAGGGCCTGCGCGCGGACCTCGGGTTCAATCCGGCACCGCTCGGCGCGATCTCGGTGGACCTGCTGCGCTACGGGTACACGGACGTCCGCGCGGCCGAGTACTACGACCGCATGCTCGAGCAGGCGGCCCGGGTGCCCGGCGTCACGCGCGTGGCGCTGGCGACGCACGTGCCGCTGTCGCCCGTCAGGCAGATTCCGCTGGACACGGACGATGGCCCGTACACGATCGATCGCCCGCTCGACACCGGCCTGAGCGCGGTGACGGGCCCGTTCTTCGACGTGATGGGGATCCCGCTGATCGCCGGCCGCCGGTTCGCCCGGACGGACGTGCGGGGCGCGCCGCGCGTGGCGGTCCTGAACGAGACGGCGGCGAGGCAGCTCTTCCCCGGGGCGTCGCCGATCGGCCGCGAGGTGCGCGTCTACGGCAGCCTGTCGTCGGTGGTGGTCGGCGTGGTGGCGGACGCCAAGTACGGCAGCGTGCGCGATGCCGGCGTGCCGATGCTCTACTGGCACCTGCCGCAGGATCCGCCCGTGGGTGGCGTCTCGCTGGTGGCGCGGAGCGACCGGCCGATGGCGACGCTCCCGCTGCTGCGCGCGGCGCTTCAGGGGATCGATCCGCACGTCGCGCTCTATGACGTTCGCCTGGTCGGGGCGCAGGTGGACCGGGCGCTCGCGCCGCAGCGCTTCGGGTCGCTGCTGCTCTCCGCGTTCGCCGCGATTGCGCTCGCGGTGGCGGGGGTCGGCATCTATGGCGTCGTGTCGTCAACGGTCAGCCAGCGCACGGCGGAGATCGGGATTCGGCTGGCGCTCGGCGCGTCGCCGGCGGCGGTGACGGGGGCCGTCCTCGGCCGAACGGCCGCCGCGGTCGGCGCCGGCCTGGTCCTGGGTGTCGGGGCGGCCGCGCTGGTGGCGGGCGGGCTCGAGCGATTTCTCTACGGCGTCACGCCGCTGGATGGGACGTCATTCGCCGGAGCCGTGACGCTCCTGCTGGCGGTCGCCGTCGTCGCGACGATCCGGCCCGCGCGTCGTGCGGCGCTGACCGATCCGGTCGTGGCGTTGCGGGGGGAGTGAAGGGGGCTACTCGACGGCCCACTGAAGGCAGATGTTGTAGCCGTCCGGGTCGTGAAAGGACAGCTGCCGCATACCGTAGTCACGAACGACCGGAGGCTGGACCGCGACGCCCTGGTCGAGCAGGTGCGCATACGCCGCGTCGAGGTCACGGCACCCGACGAAGAGCGAGGTGTCCCCATGGGCCGCGTGGCGACGCCGGTCTGGCTCGGGTGGACGTCGATCGCCTTCGTACATCGTATTGAGCATCACCTGCACCCCGTCTCGCTCGAGCAGGCACCAGTCACAGTCATCGATCGGCGGCGCGGCACGCACCACACGGAAGCCAAGGACGCGTCGATAGAAGTCCAGGGCCGCCGTCATGTCGAACACCTCGAGGAGCGGACAGAGCCCGTCGAAACGGATTGTCATCGGAATGCGCCTACTCCTGCCGGAGTGCCTGAGTGGGCGCGATCCGCGACGCCCGGCGCGCCGGCACGTACGTCGCCAGCATCGTCACCAGACACATCGAGGGCACCACGACGAGGTAGGCGACCAGGTCCACGCCGCCCGCGTGAAACAGCATGGCGTTCATCAGCTGCTCGACGCCGAATCCCAGCGCGAGGCCAATCAGCGTCCCCAGACCGACGAGGGCGAGGCCCCGGCCCATGACCAGGCGGAGCACGTCCCCGACCACGGCGCCGAGCGCGATGCGGATCCCGATCTCCCGGGTCCGCCGGCTCGCCGAGTACGCGACCAGGCCGTACAGGCCGGCCACGGCCAGCACCAGGCCGCCCCCGCCCATCGTGCCGACCAGCCGGACCGCGACCCCCGGCCCGTCAACGGTCGAGTAGCGCATCAGGTCGTCGTAGGAACGGGCCTGGAGCATGGGCATGTTGGGATCGAGCGCGTGCACGATCTCCCTGACCGCCGGCATCAGCGCGATCGGATCCGCCATCGACGCGCGGGCCCTGACCATCAGTACCAGCCTCGAGACCTGGCGCTGCGTGCGCGGCATGTACAGGAAGGGCGTGCCGCCAGGGTCGCCATCGCGATACTTGATCGTCCTTGCGACGCCGACGATTTCGACGGGGGTGGCGCTGGCGTCGTCGAGCCGGACGCGCCGTCCGACGGCGTCGCCGTCCGGCCAGTACCGGCGTGCAAGCGCCTCGTTGATCACGGCCACGCGTGGAGCGTCGGCGGTATCCGAGGCCAGGAAGCCCCGCCCCCGAACGACCGGAATGCCCAGCGTCTCGAAGTAGTCCTCGCCGATCGTGTCCATCGACACATCGAAGGTCTCGCGATTCCGGGGCATTTCGAGGCCGTCCGGCACGAACGCCACGCGCTCGAAGTCCTCGAGACCCAGCGGTGGATTCTGCGTGAGCGTCACGCGCTGGACGCCCGGCACGCCGCGTACCCGCTCCGCGAGGCGCGTGTAGAACTGCTCCGTGTGATCCGCATCGTACTGGAGGAGCCGCGGATCGAAGCTCGCCAGCAGCAGGTGATCCGTGGGAAACCCCGTGCCCTGGAGAAAGGCCCGGTGAAACCCGCGGAACATCAGGAACGACGCCGTCAGCAGCATGAGCGACATCGCGACCTGTGCCACGACGAGGGCACTGCGTCCCCACAGGCGCCGCTGACCGGGCTCGTCGACGTCGGCCGACTTGAGACCGGTCACGACGTCGGCCCGGCTGCTCTGCAGCGCGGGCGCCAGCCCACAGACGAGCGCGCTCCCCAGGGCCAGCACCAGGCTGGCCGTGAGCATGCGTCCGTCCATGCGAAACGGAATCTCGACGGGCAGTTCGCTCGGAATGCTGAACCGGCGCAACAGCGTGATGCCGCCGTAGCCGACGGCGAGGCCACCGAGCCCCCCGGCGCACCCGAGGATCAGGCTCTCGGTCAGCAGCAGGCGGATCAACCGGAAGCGTCCCGCGCCCAGCGCCAGACGGACGGCAATCTCCCGCCTCCGGGTGCGGGCCCGGCTGAGGAGCAGCCCGGCGACGTTCGTGCAGGCGACGAGCAGCACGACGATCCCCAGGACCGAGAAGATCACGGCGAACTTCCACTCGACCGCGTCGCCCTGCGTCCGCATCTCGATGCGCGTTCGAACGGCCGCGCCGCGGTCCGCGGTCTCCTCGGGGTAGTCGCGCTCGAAGCGCGTGGCCAGCGCGGCCAGCTCACTCCGCGCACTCGCGAGCGAGACGCCGGATTTCAGCCGCGCCTTGACGCTGACCTCGCGGTCGTCACGGTCCCGGAAGAAGTCCTTCCGCGGATTGGTCGAGAACGCGTCGGCCATGGCCAACGGCACATAGACGTCCGGCCGGGAGAAGAGCAGCATCCCGGTGAACGCCTCGGGCGCGACGCCGATCACGGTGAACGCCCGGCCGTTCAATCGAATGGTCCGCCCGACCACCGACGGATCGCCGTCGAACTCATGCCGCCAGAAGTCCGGACCCAGCACGGCGACCGCATCGCGCCCGCGCACGGCGTCCTCGTCGTCGCGAAAGGCCCGTCCGAGGGTCGGCTCCACGTCGAGGGCGCGGAAATAGTTGCCGGACACCATCATGGCGGTCCTGACCCGGGCCGGCATGCCGACGTCGGGGCTGAACCCGACGGCCACCAGCGCGGTGCTGGCCAGCACGTCGTCGTAGCTGGTGGTGTTCGCGCGGATGTCGAGGTATTCGCGGTGCGAGAAGAGATCGAAGCGATTCTCGCGCGAGGTGCCGACGAGGGTCACGACGTTGCCCGGATGGGGTACCGGGTAGGGCCGGAACACCAGGGCGTCGGCCATGCTGAACGGCGTCACCGTCATGCCGATGCCGAGGGCCAGCGTCATGACGACGAACAGCGTCAGGCCGGGCGTGCGGCGCAGGCTCCGCAGTGCATAGTGCGCGTCGTCGACGAAGTCGGTCAGCCAATGCACGCGCCGGGCGTCCCGGATCGCCTCCTTCTGCTGCTCGAGTCCTTCCATCGCGCGAAGGGCCGCCTGGCGCGCCGCGCCCGGAGACAGCCCGTTCGCGATGCCTTCCTCGATCTTGTGATGCAGGTGGAATTCGAGTTCCTCGTCCAGCTCACGCTCGACCTGGCCGAACCGCAGGATCGACCGGAGCCGCAGGCGCGCCGTGGACCACCATCGCCTGATGCGCATGACGGGGCCTCAGATCTCCGACAGCTGGACGACGTGTGAGATCGCGTTCGAGAGCCGCCGCCAGTTGGCCGCCTCGAGCTCGAGCCGCTTCCGGCCCGGGCGCGTCAGCGCGTAGAACTTCGCGCGCCGGTTGTTCTCAGTCTGCTTCCACTCGGCCGAGATCCAGCCTTCCTGTTCGAGCTTGTGCAGCGCCGGGTAGAGCGAGCCCTCGCTCACCTGCAGGACGTCGCCGGAGATGGATCGCAGGCGCAGGCTGATGGCCCAGCCGTGCATCGGCTCCAGCGCGAGGATTTTCAGCAGGAGCAGATCGAGCGTGCCTTGAACGAGGTCGTTGGGTCTGCTCACATCGGTTTCCGAGAGGAGAATACATCGTCTTCTCTCGGTAAGCAAGGGGAACCGGCCTCGCGGCGGGCTACCGGTCGTCGTGGGGGCCGCCGAAGTGCGTCGTCACGACGCCCAGCGCCACCTCGGGCACGAGGTTGGTGCAGGCCGAGACGCTTTCGGTCAGCGCGGCGCCGGTCGCCGAGAGGGCCGCGCGGGCGGTCGCCGGGGACTCGAAGTACGCGTAGGTGGCAGCGATGATCGCGCCGTCACCGGGCCGCGGTCCGAGCACGAACTCGTCGGACTCGAGCCTGAGCAGGCCCAGCGGTTCGAGCAGCGCGCGGGCGGTCTGCAGGTGCTCGGCCCGATAGCGCGCATGGTCGAAGACGGCGCCTTCCTTCCAGCGGTAGATGCCAATCGCACGGACCATCGTCGAAGCTCCGGGGCGGGCGGGCGATAGTCGACGATACGAGCGTCGCGCGGAAGGGTTCAGTGGAGCGGCTCCGCACCGCAGCCACGCCGAGCCACGCGTTCCGGCGCCGCCCCTGTCAGAACCGGCCGGGACCGGGAGGCCGCGGTTCCCAGCCGGCCGCCGAAGGCGCTATGATGTAGGGTCCTCCCGAGCGGAGAGGTACCGAAGTGGTCATAACGGGGGCGCCTCGAAAGCGTCTTGTCGGGAAACCGGCACGTGGGTTCGAATCCCACCCTCTCCGCCAACCTTCGCTCCCGCTCGCTCCGCGAGCAGCTCCGGTTGGCAGGCCAACGCGCTTCCGCGAGCGCGTCCACGGCCCGCCTAACGGGCCGGCTCCCGCTCCGATGCCTCGATATCGCGTTCGAGGAGGTCGGCCACCAGCTCCGCGCCCGGATCGGCGAGCAGGCCGAAGTGCGACGTTGGCACCACGTGTTCGACGACGCCCCGGCGCGCGACGCGGCGCCACGCGTCGTGCGGACCGCTGGGCCAGGGGCCGAAGATCGGCCGAACGCCCGGTACGAACAGCGTGACCTGTCCATCGAAGGGCCTGAACGCATGCTCGCGAATGCGCTTGAAGTGGAACTCCAGCATCGGCACCGAGTAGTCCGGGAACCGCCACATGCCGAGCTCGTCCCGGATGTCGACCGCGGTGCGCCCACCTGACGCGCCCCGGGGCCGCAGGACAGGGAGTCGTCGCCGCAGATAGGCCCTCCCGCGTTTGAACAGGTCCCGCCAGCCGCTCTCCAGCGCGTCGGTGCGCAGCCAGGCAGGCAGGTGCCGCAGGAACGTGGGAATCGCCGCCACGCCACGCGGCGAGCTGGTCCCCGGCCGCAGATCGTAGTCGAGCACCGCGAGCATCCCCACCTGGTGGCCCGCCTCTTGCAGCTGACGCGCCATCTCGTGCGCCAGCGGCGCGGCGTTGCAGAAGCCGCCGAGGTGGTACGGGCCATCCTTCCGGATGGCGCGCAGTTCGCGGACGTACCGCGCGGCAATCGCCTCGAGTGAATCTCGCTCGGCCTCGGGCCAGCGCGTCCAGTCCGACGCGAAACCGTACACGGGCCGGTGCCGGCCGAGGTGCCGGCTGATCTCCATGTACTGATACACCTCGCCGCCGACACCGTGGACCCAGAAGAACGGCGCGCCCTCGCCACCCGGCTCGATCCGGACCACCGCGGACCCCTCGTCCGCGGCCTCGGACGGGTTCCCGCTGCGTAACTCGTCCAGGTAGCCGGCCAGGGCTCCGAGCGTCGAGTGTCCGAACAGCGCCCCGATCGGCACCTCGACGTCGAACGCCTCGTGCATCAGATGCAGGAGGCGCATCGCGAGCAGCGAGTGTCCGCCAAGGAGGAAGAAGTCGTCGCCGGCCGCGATGTGCTCGATGCCGAGGACCTCCCGCCACAGGGCCGCCAGCTGCGTTTCGGTCGGCGTCAACGGCACGGCGCTCAACGCCGGCTGCGACGCGGGCAGCGTCGGCGCCGGCAGCGCCCTGCGATCGACCTTGCCGTTCGGCGTGAGGGGCCAGGCCTGCATCGGCACGACGACCGAGGGCACCATGTACTCAGGCAGCCGCTGCCGCAGACCGTCCCGCAACTGGGCGGGCAGGCGCCGCCGCATCTCCGCCTCGATCGGCTGGTTCGCGAGCGGCGCGGCGACAGGTGAGTCGCCCACGGCCGGGCCAGGTGCTGCCGGCGCCGGCACCGCAGGGTGCCAGTACACCACGTCGACCGTGTCCGGCCTGCCGGACGCGCTCCACGAGACGCGGGCGTCCCAGCCGTGGGCCTCCGCGATCGCGCGGAGATCTTCCGGATCGAGCGCCTCGCGTTCGGCGGCCTCGATCGCCGGCCGCAGGTCCGACAGCCGCTGGCCCCCGGCCGCCGCCTCGAGCGCTTCCGCGAGCCGGACCGCGCCGGCGACGCGCGCGTTTGGCACGTCCCGCACGGCCAGCGAGCCGGGCGCTCCACGCATCGCGGCTTCGATCCGCGCCCGATCCGTGCCATCGCCGCTCCAGGACAGGACCTCCGCCGGTGGCGACGGGGCGACGGCTCCCCCGACCTGGAGCCAGACGTCGTATCGGAACCGCGTCATCTCGTTCGCGTACCGGCCTCGCCGGACCTCCATGCGGACACTCGTCAGCCTGGAGTGCCGCGAGGCGAGCCGCTGGAAGAACGCCGGTGCGACGACGAGTTCCCGTTCCTCGTCCACGGACTGCCGCAGGCGATCTCCCAGCTCGCGCGCCCTCGCATCGGCCGGCGCGGCGGCCGTCACCACGAGGGCGTGGAAGGCGGCGAGCAGGGGCAGGCTGCGCACGTCGCCCACGAAGACCCGTCCACCGTCCGCGACCGCCTCGATCGCCTGGTCGAGCACGCGTTCGAAGTACTCCAGGCTCGGGAAGTACTGGCAGACGGAGTTGATGACCACGGTATCGAACGACCGTGGCTCGCCACCCGAACCCTGGTGCGCGAGGCGCTGCTCGACCCGGGCGCCGGCGGGCAGGCTCTCCCGGAGTCCCGCGACGGCGGCCTCGGCGCCGTCGGTCCCGAGGTAGACGTCGCAGCCAGGCGCGAGGCGGTGCAGCAGCAGGCCCGTCCCGCACCCGATCTCCCAGACGCGCCTCGGGGCCAGGGCGACGAGGCGGGCCACGGTCGCGTCCACCCAGTCGCGCATTTCCTCCGCCGGCAGTGCCTCGCGCGAGAAGCTGCTCGTCCAGCCCGCGGTATCGAATGTCCGGTCGTCGCCCGAGGAATCGGCGTAGGCGCGCGACCACAGTGACGCCCAGCCCGCGACCTGGGCCTCCTCTTCGGCCGCGTCGCTGGAGCCGCGCTCCACCAGCACGTAGGCGATGAGGCGCTTGTCGCCCGCCGAATCCGGTCGCGCGACGACCACGGCGTCGCGCACACGCGGGTGATCGGCGAGGGCGCGTTCGATTTCGCCGGCCTCGATCCGGAACCCGCGCACCTTCAGCTGGTGATCGGCCCGCCCGAGGAATTCGATCATGCCGTCGGAGGTCCACCGCGCGATGTCGCCGGTGGCATACATCCGGGCGCGGGGATCTGCCACGTGGGGGACGAAGCGTTCGGACGTCAGCGCCGCGTTGCCGTGGTAGCCGCGCGCCAGACCGTCACCGGCGATGAACAGGTCGCCGGCAACGCCGGGCGGCACGATCTGCCGGTCGCGGTCGAGGATGACGACCTCGGTGTTGGCGATGGTCGGCCGACGGTCACGCGCGCCGGGTTGGTGATGCGCGCGCACGTGGACCAGATCGTCGTCTCGGTTGGCCCGTACATGTTCCACAGCGCCCGGACCCGTGGCACGAGGGCGGCGGCGAGGCGGGGCGGCAGCGCCTCGCCGCCGCACAGCGCGGTGAGGCCCGGGCGCCCGTCCCAGCCTGCCTCGACGAGCGCGCGCCACGTGGCGGGCGTCGCCTGCATCACGGTCGCGGCCGAGGTCTCGAGCCGACGCGCCAGCCGCACCGGGTCCATGGCTTCCTCGCGGTCGGCCAGGATCACGACGCCGCCGGTGGTCAGTGGCAGCAGCAGCTCCAGTCCCGCGATGTCGAACGAGAGCGTCGTCACCGCCAGCAGCCGGTCCCGCGCCGTGAAGCCGGGTTGGCGCCGCATCGCGCCGAGCAGGTTCGACAGCGCGCCGTGCGGAATCTCGACGCCCTTGGGCAGCCCCGTGGACCCGGACGTGTAGAGCACGTAGGCCAGATCGGTCGGCGCCGGCATCGCCTCGTCGTTCGCGGCGGTCGCAGCGTCCGCGTGCTCCGCCTCGTGCCCGCCGTCCGTGGCGCCCGCCGGGTCGTCCATGCGGATGACGAGGTCGGGCAGGGTCTCGTACCCGCCGATCAGGTCTTCCTGCGTGATGATGGCGACCATCCCGCTGTCGCGCACCATGTGCGAGAGCCGGGCCGGCGGGAACGCCGGATCCAGGGGCACGTAGGCCGCGCCGGCGCGCATCGTCGCCAGCACCGCGACGACCATGTCGACCGACCGTGGCAGCGCGATGCCCACGCGCGCGCCCGGGGGGACGCCCGCGCGTCGCAGGCGCGCGGTGAGGCGCTCGACGCGCCCCCAGAGGCCGGCGTACTCGACCGTCTCGTCGCCGAAGACGATCGCCGGCGCACCGGGTCTGGCGGCGGCCTGCGCCGCGACCTGCGCGGGAACCGGCGGCTCGGCGGCCGCGACGGGGCCATGGCCCCAGGCCTCGACGAGGGTCGCGTCCGCGGCGTCCAGGATCGGCGCGGCGGAGAGTCGCAGATCGGGATTGGCGACGACGGCGCGCGCCATGGCGCCGAAGTGCCGCGTCCACCGCTGCACCGTCGAGTCGTCGAAGAGATCGGCGTCGTATTCGATGGACGCGATGATGTCCGCCGAGCGTTCGCGGAAGTCCACCAGCAGATCGAACCGCGACCGTCCGACACCGATGTCGAACTGCTCGATCCCCACCCCGTCCATCGCCAGCATCGACTCGGGGACACGCTGGACGGTGCACAGCACCTGAAACAGGGGATTGCGCGACAGGTGCCGTTCGGGGCGCACGCCCTCCACGACGCCCTGGAACGGCACGTCGCCGTGCTCGAACGCCTCGAGCGTCGCCGTCCTGACGCGCGCGAGGCACGCGCGGATCGAGTCCTCCGGTTCCAGCTGCAACCGGATGACGACGGGATTGGCGAAGTAGCCGACCACCTGTTCGACCTCGGGCCTGGTGCGGCCGGCAAACGGCACGCCGATCGAGATGTCGTCCTGGCCGCTGAGGCGCGCGAGCAGGACCTCGAGCAGCGTCACGAGCAGCATGAACATCGTGACGCCCTCGGCGCGCGCGAGCGCCCGGAGGGCCTCGGTCGTCGCCGCGTCGATCGTCCAGGCCACCCGGCCGCCCAGGCCCGACGGCATCGGCGGGCGCGGCCGGTCCAGCGGCAGGTCGAGCGCCTCGGAGGCGCCCTCGAGCGCGCGGCGCCAGTATGCGAGCTGCGACTCGACACGCGCCGGCGTGAGACGCTGCTCCTGCCAGAGGACGAAGTCGGCGTACTGCACCGGCAGCGCCGGCAGATCGGCCGACTGGCCCCGTCGGATGGCGTCGTACAACCGGCCCAGGTCCCGGAGCAGGACGAGCATCGACCAGCCGTCGGCGATGCTGTGGTGCGCGTTGACGAGCAGCACGGCGTGCTCGTCGTCGATCCCGACGCGCGTCACCGTGAAGAGCGGGCCGCGCTCGAGGTCCACGGGGCGCGCGGCCAGTTCGGTCGCCAGGATCCGGGCACGGGCGAGGGCGTCCGGGCCAGGCTCGACCGGAACGTGTGCCACCCGCACGTCGCCCTGCGCCGCGATGATCTGCATCACGCGGCCCTCCACCTGGGAGAGGGTCGTCCGCAGCGACTCGTGGCGGTCGACGAGCGCGTCCAGGGCCTGCTGGAAGGCCGCCCAGTCCACGCGGCCGGTCAACTCGAAGCCGAGCGGAATGTTGTACGCCGGCGAGCCTGGAGACAGCCGGTCGATGAACCAGAGTCCCTGCTGGTTGGGCGCCGCGGGGCATTCGTACAGGTCCGGCTGCGCCTCACCCGGAGACGAGGGCGGCTCCCGGCCGACCGCCGCCGACGCGTCGTCGGGACGCGTCGTCATCGTGTGCCTCCGGACGACGGGGGCCGGCGGTGGGACGCTCGGAGCCGATCGCGGCTGATCGCGACGAGTGCGGGTTCCCGCGACTCGCCCGAGTCGGTCGCGTCGGCCGCCGCCTCGCGGCCGGGCGCGGCCGTCCCGGCGGCGCGCTCGCGCAGGCGCGCGGAGAGGCTCGCGACCGTGCGCGCCTCGAACAGCGTCGGGAGCGTGAGGCGCGTGCCGAACCGCTTCTCCAGCCGGTTCAGCAGCCGGACCGCGATGAGCGAATGGCCGCCGAGTTCGAAGAAGTCGTCGGTGACGCGCACCTCGTCCGTCCCGAGCAGCTCACGCCAGAGATCGGCGACGGTCTCCTCGATCGTGGCATGCCCGCCCGCGGCCCGGCGCCCGGGGCGTGAACCCGCCGGCGTCGCGGGACGCGAGAACTCCCGATCGATCCGGGCCCGCCACGCGAGCAGATCGCCGGGCGAGACGAGGACCCGTGGCCCCGTCGGCACGGCGAGCACCCTGGCGAGCGCGTCGAGTCCCTCGTCGACGCGCATGCCGCTCCGCAGCAGGTCCTCGGCGACGGCGGCGGCCGGCGACAGGCGGACGTCGCGGGACGCGGTCCCCGCGCTCGTCGACCGCGCCAGCGACGCCGTGGTGTCGACGCGCTTCATGCCGAAGCCGTCGATGGCCACGAGCACCGCGCCCGTCTCGTCGGCGATGGTGACGTCGAACGTCGCCAGGTCCGCGCCGTGGCGCCGCAGGCGCACGTGACTCCACACCCGGGCCGGCAGTCGGGCAAACAGCCGCGCGCGCTCGTACGCAATCGGGACGTAGAAGTGCCGGCTCTGGTCGAAGCCCGGGATCAGCGCCTGCGCGCCGCCCGTGGCCATGTCGAGCAATGCCGGGTGCAGGCCACACCACGCGAGGTCACCGGCGAACGCTTCGGGCAGCGCCAGCTCGACGAGCGCTTCGTCCTCGCCGAAGCGCACGCGCTGGATGTTGGCCCAGCGCGGGCCGAACGCCATGAACGGCTGTGGCAGGAAGCCACCAGGCCGGTCGTCCCTCGCCACGCATCGCGCGCCGATGGCGTCGAGGTCGATGGGCTCCGGCGCCGGCGCGTCCGTATGTCGGGCCAGCCCCGTGGCGAACAGGTCGTCGCCAGACTCCCACCGGCACTCGTAGCCGTCACCGACGGGCGTGACGGTCAGATCGACCGTCTTCGTTTCCCCGGCGGCCACGATGATCGGGGCCTGGAAGACGAGCTCGGCCAGCTCCACCGTCGTTCCGGGCTCGAGGGCCGTCAGGGCGGCGCGGGCGAGTTCGAGGTACCCGGTGCCCGGCATCACCGCGTCGGCTCCCCGCACGACGTGCTCGCCGAGCATCCACTGCGCGTCCCGGTTCAGCGCGAGCGGCGCGACGCCGCCGCCGCCGGGACGACGCCGGATGGCGGGCAGCCAGGGGTGCCCCGTCTCGGAGGTCGGACTGCGGCGCCGGTGCGCGGCGGTGACGGCCAGGCCGGCCTCGGCCCACGGACCCCAGCCGATGGCCACGACGCGCCGATCGCCGGCGGCGTCGGCGCACGCGTCGAGGACCGCGTTGGCGGCGGTGTAGTCCACCTGCCCCTGGAGGCCGAGGACCGCACTCACCGAGGAGAACAGCGCGATGAAGTCCGGTGCGTCGGGTTCGAAGGCCCGCACGAGGGCCAGCGCGCCGTGCACCTTGGGCCGGAGCACCGCGAGCGCCGCGTCCCGCGTCTTCGTCATCAGCGGCGCGTCGTCCAGCGTACCGGCCGCGTGGAAGATGCCGTGAATGGCCGGCGACACCTCCAGCACGCGCCGCCGGACGTCGGCGAGCTGCCGCGGGTCGGCGACGTCGGCGGTGAGCACGTCCACGCGACCGCCCGCCGACTCGGCATCGCGGATGGCCCGGATGCGTCGGCTCGTGGTGTCGTCGGCGTCGTGCTGGCCGAGCCAGCGATCCCAGTCCTCGCGCGCCGGCATCGGGCTGCGGCCGATCAGCACCACATGCGCCCGCACACGCGCCGACAGCTGCGCGGCAAGCGCCAGCCCGATGGCGCCGAGACCGCCGGTGATCAGATACGTGCCCGACTCGCGGAGCGCCGACGGGCCCGTGGCCTCGAGCCGGCGTGGGGCGAAGCGTTCGACCCAGCGCGACTCGCCCCGCAGGGCCACGAATGGTTCGGGGCGCGCGTCCGCCAGTTCGCGCGCGACGAGGCGCGCGAGCCGATCGGTGTCTCCCGCGGATGCCGGGCGCGCGACGTCCACCACGCGCGTGACGACGTTCGGCATCTCGCGCGCCCAGACCCGACTCGGTCCGAGCAGCGCGGCCCTGACGGGCGCCACGGACGCCTCGCCCGCGACCTGCGCCACGCCGCTCGTCAGGAAGACGACGGAGAGCGGCTGGTCGAGTTCCTGGCGTCCGATGGCCTGCGCCAGCGCCAGGGGGCCGAAGAACGCCGCGTCGAGTTCCGCCTCCATCTCCTCGGCCGCCATCGACGGCGCGGGCAGGTTCCAGCCGTGCACGACATGCGTGATGTCGCCGGCGACGTCGCCGATCGCTTCGAGGACCCTGACGTAGTCGTCCGCGTTCCGCGGGTCGATCGTGAACCGCGTCTCGCCGACCTGGGTGTAGCTCGTGCCCGCTTCGACAATCCACGTCCGTCCCGGCCTGGCGGCCTGAAGACGCGCGGCAGCCTCGGCGGCGAGTCCGACGGCATCGGCGAAGACGACGACGTGTGCCGTGGCCTCGGCGTCGGGCGCATCGGGCTCGGCGAGTGGCGGAACGGCGGTCCAGACCGGCGCGTAGAACCAGTCGGCGATGTCGGACCGCTTCTCGGTGCCGCCCCGCGCCTCGGTCGCGGTTGCCGCCGCGGGAGGCCCTTCCGGGGACGTCCTGGCGGCGCCGGCCGCCCCGCCCGGCGCGTCGATCCAGTACCGCTGCCGCTCGAACGGGTAGGTCGGCAGCGCCGTGCGCCGCCGTGGCGCGTCGCCGGCGACCGCGTCCCAGTCCACGGCCACGCCGAGCGACCAGAGCCGGCCGAGCGCGCCGAGGCACGTCTCGAGGTCGCCGGCGGTCTCGGTCGGGTGGCGCAGCGACGTGACCAGGCCGGGCGGCGGCGTCGGCTGCTGCCGGGCCAGGGACGTCAGCGTGCGGCCGGGGCCGACCTCCAGCAGGACCCGATCGGGTTCCGCCAGAAGCGTCGCGAGCCCGTCGGCGAAGCGCACCGTCTGGCGCAGGTGCCGCACCCAGTACGCCGGGCTGGTGGCTTCCTCGGGCGTGATCCACCGGCCGGTGACGTTCGAGATGAACGGCCTGGTCGGCGCGGCCATCGGGATCGTGGCGATGCGGCGCGAGAACCCGTCGAGGAACGGATCGAGCATCGGCGAGTGCGCGGCCACGTCGATGTGCAGGCGCTGGGTCTCGACCTCGTCCGCCGTCAGCCGGGCTTCGAGCGCGGCCACCTCGTCCACCGGGCCCGAGACCACGCAGCTCGTCGGCGCGTTCACGGCGGCCAGCGCGAGGCCGCCCGTCAGCCACGCGCGCACCTCCGACTCGGGCCGCAGGATGCCGAGCATCGCGCCGGGCGGCAGGCGGTCGAACACGTCGCCGCGTGCCTTCACGATGGCGAGCGCATCCTCCACCGTGAAGACGCCGGCGAGGCAGGCGGCCACGTACTCGCCGAGCGAGTGCCCCGACATCGCGGCCGGCTCGATGCCCCACGACATCCACAGCCGGGCGAGCGCGTACTCGACGACGAAGACCGCCAGGATTGACGGCATCGGCCGCGCGAGCTGCGCCGCCGCCTCGACCGCGTCGTCGGCGGGAAACAGGACCGGCCGCAGGTCGATGCCGTCACGGGTCCGCAGGACGGTCAGGCACCGGTCGACCTCGGCGCGAAAGACGGGCTCGCGCTCGTAGAGGCCGCGCCCCATGTTCGGGTACTGCGCGCCGCCACCCGGAAACAGGAACGCGACCCGGACCGGGGCGTCGGACGCGGGCTGCGCCGTCGCCCCACCGGCCCGCAGCGCCTGCACCGCATCGGCCGGCGTTGCGCAGGCGGCGCTCCAGCGATGCGCGAACTGCGCGCGGCCGACCTGCAGCGTGTGCGCCACGTCGGCGAGCGGCGGCGCGCCGGGCGCCTCGAGCGCGTCCGCCAGCCGTTCGCGCATCGCCGCGAGCGCGGCGGGCGTCCGGGCCGCGAGCACCAGCACCCGTGGCCGGCCGTCGTCCGGCCGCGCGTCGTCGGTGGCCGGCGCCTCCTCGAGGACGACGTGACAGTTGGTGCCGCCGGCGCCGAGCGCGGTGACGCCGGCGCGGCGAGGGGTCGTGCCGCGCGGCCACTCGGTCAGCGTGTCGTTGACGACGAAGGGCGAGGCCGCGAAGTCGATCTGCGGATTCGGCGTCGTGTAGTTCACGCTCGGCGGGATCCGGCCGTGCCGGAGGCTCAGGACCGTCTTGATGAACGCCGCGACGCCGGCCGCCTCGCCGAGGTGGCCGATGTTCGACTTGAGCGACCCGATCCGGCAGTACTGCCGCCGCGCCGTGTCGCGCCGGAACGCGTCGGTCAGCGCGGCCACCTCGATCGGGTCGCCCACGATCGTGCCCGTGCCGTGCGCCTCGACGTAGCCGATGCTGTCCGCGTCCACGCCGCTGAGGCTGAGCGCCTCGGTGATCACCCGCGACTGGCCCTCCACGCTCGGCGCGAGGAAGCCGACCTTCATCGACCCGTCGTTGTTGACCGCCGACCCCTTGACGACGGCGATCACCCGGTCGCCGGCCGCGAGCGCGTCCGTCAGCCGTCGCAGCACGACGACGCCGGCGCCGCTGCCGAAGAGCGTGCCGGTCGCCCCCGCGTCGAACGGGCGGCAGTGCCCGTCACGCGCCAGGATCTCGCCCGTCTGATGGAGGTAGCCGCGGTCCCTCGGGAGGATCACGACCGCGCCGCCGGCCAGCGCCATGTCGCACTCGCCGCTGAGCAGGCTCTGCACCGCGAGGTGGATCGCCACCAGCGCCGACGAGCACGCGCACTGCACGTTGAAACTGGGCCCGCGCAGGTTCAGGTGGTACGACAGGCTCGTGGCCAGGAAGCTCATGTCGTTCCCGGTGTGCCGCACGAGCCACTCGCCGACCGTCCGCATGATGCGCTCGTTGGGCACGAGGTGCCGCATCATGTAGCTGTTCATGCCGCACGTCGCGAAGACGCCGACCTGCCCGCCGAAGCGCGCCGGGTCGTAGCCGGCGTCCTCGAGCGCCTCCCAGCCGACCTCGAGGAAGACGCGATGCTGCGGATCGGTGATCGCCGCGTCCTGCGGCGAGAGCCCGAAGAAGCCCGCGTCGAACAGGTCGACGTCCTCGAGCACCGGCTGGGCCGGCACGTAGTCCGGGTCGGCCACGAGGTCGGGCGACTCGCCCGCCCCGAGCAGCTCGTCGATCGTGAATCGGCGGACGGACTCGGTGCCCGCCGTCAGATTGCGCCAGAACGCGTCCAGGGTCGGCGCGCCGGGGAACCGGCCGCTCATGCCGACGACGGCGATCTCCGATCCGGTCAGGCCCGGCGACTGGCTCATGATTCCTGCGGCGGGATGGCGGCCCGGCCTGCCGGCACGGACGGCGACGGACGCCGCCGGCGCGACATCGCCTCACGCCGCGCCTGCGCGCGAGCCTCGCTCTCGGCCAGCACGGAGGCCCCGTCGTGCTCCTGCTTCAGGAACCCGGCCAGCGCGCTGACCGTCGGATACCGGAACAGGTCGACCAGCGACAGCGGCCGGTCGAACCGGTCCCGGAGCGCGGCATGCGCCTGCACCACGAGGAGCGAGTTGGCGCCCAGGTCGAAGAAGTTGTCGTGCACGCCCACGCGGTCCAGCGCGAGCAGCGCCTGCCACGTCTCGGCGATCTGCCGCTCGTAGGGCGTCTCGGGCGCCACGTAGGCGCTGGCGCGGCGGTCGCGCCGGTGGTCCGGCTCGGGCAGCGCCTGCCGATCGATCTTGCCGTTCGGCGTCAGCGGGAGCGCCTCGAGGCACACGATCGCGGACGGCACCATGTAGGCGGGCAGCCGCGTCCGCAGGTGTGCCTTCAGGGTCTGCACGAGCCGCCCCTGGTGCGGCTCGGCCTGATGCACGTACTCCCGCCATGGGCGCGGTGGCGCGGCCGCCGCCGGCGCGGCGACGTCCCGGCGCGCCTCGGCGCCCGGCGCGCGGAGGATCGCATCGTAGCGGTCCGGCGCGTCGGGTGACGTCCAGCGGCACTCGACCGTCCAGCCCGGGGCCGCGTCCGCGAGCGCCTCGGGATCGATGCCCTCCGCCGGGCGGGCGTCGAGGCGCTGCCGCAGGTCGGCGACGGTCTCCGGGCCGTCGGGCGCGGCCAGCATCCGCACGGCGGCGCAGTCGGCGGCCACGCGGGGATTCAGGATTCCGGTCAGCACGACGCTCGTCCCGGCGTCAAGCAGCGCGGCGACGTCGCCCGACGAAAGGCCCTGGCCGGACGCGTGCCGCTCCGGCGCCGGCGCCGACGGCGCCCCGCCGACGCGCAGCACCACGTCGTACCGGAAGCGCGTCATCTCGTTCCAGCGCCGGCCCGCCTTGAGCCGCACGTCCACGCCGGTGATCGCCGGCAGGTGCGCGCGCAGCGCCTCGAAGAACGCCGGATCGATCACCAGCTCGGGGTCCTGCGCGACGCGGTCGCGGATCCGCTGGCGCAGATCGGTCGCCGCCATCAACGCCGGCGCCTGGGCCAGCTCGACCGACGTGTGGAATGCCTCGAGCAGGGCCCGGCTGCGGACGTCGCCCACGAAGAGGCTGCCGCCCGGCGAGACGAGCGCGGCGGCCCGTTCGATCACCCGGACCAGGTAGTCGACATCCGGGAAGTACTGGACCACCGAGTTGAGGATGACGACGTCCACCGGGCCGAGATCCGGCTGCGCCCCGATCGTGTCGGCGGCCGCGACGCGCAGCGACACGTGGTCCAGTTCGGCGGCGTCCACCGCGGACTGCAGCCGCCGGATCGCCGTCGGGGAGAAATCGACCCCCGTGTAGTGCTCGCAGGCCGGGGCCAGCCGATGGAGCAGGAGGCCCGTGCCGCAGCCGATCTCGAGGATCCGCCGCGGCCGGAGCGCGAGCACGCGGGCGACCGTGCGATCGACCCATTCCCGCATGTCGGCCTCCGACGTCGGCTCGCCCGTGTAGCTGTCACGCCACCCCGAGGTGTCGAACGCCGCGTCGGCCGCCGGCGCGTTGCGGTTGAGCCCGCCATGGGTCTCGTCCCACACGGCCTGCCAGCGCTCGACCCCGCCCGTATCGCCCGGGCTCCGCCGCGCGGGGACGACGTAGGCGATCAGGCGGGCGGCGCCCGATCCCGACTCGCCGGGCGTCGTGGCGTCCGTCCCGTCCCTCGCGTCCTTCGTGCCCCTGACGACCGCCACGGCCTGGCTCACCTCGGGATGCGCCGCGAGGGTGGCTTCAATCTCCCCGAGTTCGATCCGGTGTCCGCCTACCTTGACCTGGTGATCGATTCGGCCGAGGCACTCGAGGCGTCCGTCGGGGCGGTATCGGGCGACGTCACCGGTGCGGTAGAGCCGATCCCCGGAGTCCCGGACGGCCGTGTTGGCGACGAACCGCTCCGCGGTCAGGTCCGGGCGCCGCCAGTAGCCGCGCGTGACGCCCGACCCGCCGATCAGGAGTTCTCCCGGCACGCCCACCGGCACCGGCAGGCCCCGGCGGTCCACGACGTAGGTCCGGGTATTGGCGATGGGGCGGCCGATCGTCACCTCGGATGCGTCGCTGATCGGGGCGACCGTGGACCAGACGGTCGTCTCGGTCGGGCCGTACATGTTCAGGACGCGGCCCGCCGAGCAGGCCAGCAGGTCGGCGGCCAGCGACGGCGGCAGCGCTTCGCCGCCGACCAGCAGCGTCGAGACCCGTCCGAGCGCCGCGCGGCCGTGGCCGTCGGCCACGATCGCGCGCATCAGGGATGGCGTCGCCTGCAGGTGGGTGACGCCGTGGCGCTCGATCTGCGCCGCGATCGTGAAGTCACCCTGGCTCGCCGACGCCGCGGCGCTCGCGGCCCGGACCTGGTTGAGGTACGGCAGGTGCGCGAGCACGGTGTCCGTCGCGACGCCGAAGTCGAGCAGGCAGGCGATCTCGTCGATGCCGATCGCCTGCAGTTCCCGCACGCGCTCCAGGCACATCTCCGGCGTCCCGAACAACCCGCTCGTGCGGAAGTAGCGCTCGAACGCATGACCCATCAGCGCGTCGAGTTCGGCCTCGCTGAGGTCGACGTCCCCGACCGGCCTGGCACCGCCCGGCGTCGCGAACGCCGGGAACTCCCACCGCGTCTGCCTGACGAGCTCGGTCGACGTCTTCAGGTACTCGATGAGCGGCCGGCGCACGGTCTCGCGGACGCGATCGAGGTCCGGCCCCACGAACGTGTGGAGCATCAGCGCGACCGTGCCGTCGCCGTCATGCCCCGCTTCCCGCCACGCCTCGCGGTAGGCCGCCACCTTCGTCGCGACGTCGTCCGTCTTCTGGCCGAGCAGGTTGGTCAGCAGCCGGGCGCCGAGGCGTCCGGCCATCCTGAAGGTCTCGATGTTGCCGGCGGCCGCGATCCAGATCGGCGGCTGCGGCTGGTGCGGCGCGGGGAACACCTTGACCTCGATGGGCTCGCCGTGGCCGTTGACCGCCGGCACCCGCTCGCCGCGCCACAGCGTCCGGATCGTCTCGATGCCGCGGGCCATGACGTCGCGCCGGTCCTTGTAGTTCTCCGGCCTCAGCGCGAAGTCGTTCGCGTGCCAGCCGGACGCGAACGAGAGCTCGACGCGGCCCTGGGACAGGTTGTCGACGACCGCCCATTCCTCGGCGACGCGCAGCGGATTGTGGAGCGGCAGGACGACGCTGCCCGCGCGCACCCGGACGCGCGACGTGACGGCCGCGACCGCGGCGCTGGTCACCGCCGGGTTCGGGTAGAGCCCGCCGAACTCGTGGAAGTGCCGCTCCGGCGTCCAGACCGCGCGAAAGCCGTGGGCATCCGCGTACCTGGCGCCTTCGAGCAGCAGCCGGTACGGCTGGCGCCGGTCCTCGGTCGCGTCGGCGGAGAAATAGAACAGGCTGAAGTCCATCGGCCGGCGCGCGGGCGCCTCGTCGCCGGTGCCGGCCTCGCCGGCGGCCCTCCGCAGCTCCTCCTGCACGACGACGGTGAAGCCGCGCGCCAGGGTCCAGAAGAGTTCGAGGACCGAGATGTCGAAGGAGATGCTCGTGACGGCGAGCCACGTGCCGCCGTCGGCGCCGCCGAGGTGCTCGTCCATCCCGGCGAAGAAGCTGGCGACCTGGCGGTGCTCGACCATCACGCCCTTCGGGCGCCCGGTGGAGCCCGACGTGAAGATGACGTACGCCAGGTGCTCGGGGCGGACGCCGCTCGACGGGCGACGCGAGGACGATTCGCTCGCGGCCGCATCGACGAAGACCACCTGCGCCTGGTGTCGCGGCAGCGCCGAGCCGAGCGCGGCCTGCGTGACGATCGCGCGGGCCTCGGTGGCCTCGAGCATCCACGCGAGGCGGGCCTGCGGAAACGCCGGGTCGAGCGGCAGGTACGCGCCGCCGGCCTTCAGGATGCCGAGGAGCGCGACGAGCATGTCGGGCGATCGATCCACGAAGACGCCGACGACCTCTTCCGGTCCCACGCCGAGTGCCGTGAGCCTGGCCGCGAGGGCGTTCGCCCGCTCGTCGAGCTCCCGGTAGGTCAGCGACCGATCGCGATGCACGACCGCGACGCGGTCCGGCGTGCGATCCGCCTGGGCCTCGAACAGCTCGTGGATGGCCCTCGATTCGACCGGGCGCGCCGTCTCGTTCCACCGGTGCAGGACGGTCCGGGCCTCGTCGGCGTCGAGCAGCGGCAGGTCCTCGAGCGGCTGGTCGGCATCGGCGGCGAGGGCGGCGGCGACGGTCCCGAGCTGATGCTGCATCGCGGCGATCGACGCAGCCGGCAGCGCCGCCGAGGCGATCCAGGTCAGCGACGTGCCGGCGGGCGCCGCCACGATCATGAGCGTGGTCTCGGCCGGGACGTCGACGGCCGACGGATCGTCGGCGAGGCACAGGACCACGTGATGGCGCCAGCGCCCGAAGGCGGAGAGCGCCGCCGATTCCGGGTGGCGCGCACAGGCGTCCACGAAGAACGTGCCGCGGGTGGCGGTCTCGTCCACGCGCGCGGCCAGCGTGCGCCGCACCTCCGACCACGGGCGGGCGAGATCCACCCGCACCGGCACCTGCGTCGCCAGCAGCGGCGAGCGCAGGCGCGACAGGGCTGGCGTCCGCAGGGCGAGGGTCGCGGCCTGGGCACCCGAGAGCCGGGTCAGGTACGTCGCCGCGAGCGCCAGCAGCGTGGCGCCGGTGTCGGGCGAGCCGCCCAGGGCGTCCACCACGTCGCGCGGGACCTCGACGGTCGTCCGCGCATGCGGCGGGTCCGGTGTGGCGGGCGTCGCCGCGTCCAGGTCTGGCGCGGCGCCGGGCGCCCCCGCGTCCAGGTAGGGAACGGCGACGGGCTCGATCGACGCGAGCGCGCGGACCCAGTGCGATTCGTGGCGGACCGCGGCCTCGAGGGCCGCCGGGTCGGCGGCCGCGGCGCCGGTCGGCAGTACCGAGCCGGGAGCGAGGCCCGCGGCCTCGACGAAGGCCGCGAGCGACAGCGGTTCGCCCGTCAGCCGCCGGACCGCGCGAATCGCCACGCGCGAGGTGGCGGTCGCGACCACCACGGCGGCGTCGCCGATCGACACGACCGTGCCGGGCGGCGTCGGCGCGGGCGAGGCACCGGCGTCCTCCGCCGCGGCGAGGATGACGGCACCGCCGGGCACGATGAGCCGCGCCGAGGCGAACGGGTTCTCGAGTGGACCGAAGTCGAGGGCGCGGACGAGCCGCAGCACCTCGTCCGCCGGCGCGGCGAAGTCCACGACCGCGTGGCCGTCGGGACGTGCGTGCCGGCGAAAGACCTCGCGCGAGGCCGGAGCCTGCGGCGTGAGCGTGAGCGCATCGCGGGCAATCTGGTCGAGGAGCGTCCCGAAGCTCTGCAGGCCGTGCTCGTGACACCGCGCCAGCAGGTCCGCGGCGGTCTCGCCGGCCGGCAGGTCGAACGACGCCCGGACCGCGATGCGGCCGGCGTCGACGTCCGCCGTCATCTCGTGCCACGTCACGCCGTAGCGGCGCTCGCCGCGCAGCAGCGCCCAGACCGGGACGTGCACGCCCGCGTACTCGGGCAGGGGGCCGTAGTGGAAGTTGATCGCCAGCCGCGACGCCGCGGTCAGGACCGCGTCGGGGAGGACGGCGTGGTTGCCGATGCTGAACAGGTACTCGAACGGCGACCGGGCGAGGGCGTGAACGAGTTCCGGGCCCGGGGCGCTCGTCGGCAGCTGCCGGGCGGCGGCCCAGTCCCGCACGCTGGCGTCCGACGATGCCATCCCGGCGATGACGTGCCCGCGGTCGAGGTAGAGCTCCGCGCAGCGCAGCAGCAATGCCCCGCTTCCGACGAACCACCCGCGAACTTCTGAAGACATCTGCTTCTGCCGCCGCCGCGCGTCGCGCCCGCGCCCGCGCCCCAGGATAATCGGCCGGCAGGCTCAACTTTACATCCGCTGGCGCCGCCGCGCTCGACCCGGATCCGGGTACTCGGGCCGAGTCTGGTCCGGGCCCGCCGAACCGCGCCGAATCGCGCACTTCGAGGCCGCTGAACGACGAAATTGTCAGCACGCATTGGTGCTCGCCGAGGCCCCCTCGTTTCAGGGCGACGGCACGACGCGCCCGCCCGGCCCGCCCCGGCGTTCCCGGAAGAACGTCCGCATGACCTCACGCGCCTCGGCCGCCAGCACCCCCGACACGACGACGAACCGGTGGTTGAGGGCCGGATGCGCGTGCGCGCGCTGCGTGGATTCGATCGCGCCGGCCTTCGGTTCCGGCGCGCCGTAGACGAGTGCGCCGATGCGCGCGTGCACCATCGCGCCCACGCACATCAGGCACGGCTCGACGGTGACGTAGAGCGTGGCGCCGGTGAGGCGGTAGTTGCCGAGGCGGCGGGCGGCGTCGCGGATCGCGACGACCTCGGCGTGCGCGGTCGGATCGTGCGACGAGACCGGCGCGTTGCGGCCGCGGCCCACGATCTCGCCGCCGACCACGACGACCGCACCGACCGGGACCTCGCCGGCGCGGGCCGCCTCGCCGGCCAGCGCCAGCGCCTCGCGCATGAACGCGTGATCGGCGGACGGCACGTCCATCGGCCCTACGACACGCTCCGCATCAGCGCCGGAATCCGAACACGACGCGGAGGACCGACCCGCCCAGGTCGGTCTCGCCGAACGCCTGCGACACGCCGGCCTCGCCGATCGCGTTGGCGACGCGGCGGTACTGGTACTCGACGCCGGCCATCACGCCGCGCCAGAGATCGACGTCCGCGCCGGCGAAGATCGTCCAGCCGCGGAACCGTTCGTCCACGTCGTCGCCGGGCTTCGCGAAGTCCGACGTCTCCTTGTACCCGAGCAGGAGCACGCCGGCGCCGCCATAGCCCACGACGCGGGCGCGGCGGTCGAGCGGCTGGCGCCAGCCCCCGCCGATTTCGACGGGCGACAGCTCCACGCGCAGCGGGATGCCGAGCCGCACGGCCCGCCCGTCGACGATCACGGCCCGCTCGCCGTCGGCCGACGCGCGCGAGAACGCGACGCGGGCGAAGACGCCCTTCACGAGGCCCGTCACGTCCACGCCGCCACCGGGCGCGGTGAACGTGTGGGTGTCGAGCACGGCGTCGAACGACTGCGACGCGGTCATCGAGAGGCGATCGAACGAGACGAACGCCCGCACGCCCAGGCCGATCGCGGGACGCGGGACGCCCGGCGGGCGCGGCCCGGCGCCCTGCGCGGCGGCGGGCGTCGCGAACGCGACGCAGGCGAGGAGCACGGACGACCACGCGAGACGGGACGGACGCATGCGACCTACTTCCGGATGCCGAAGCCGAAGAGCGCGGCGCGCGCCTGCAGCAGGCCCGCGCCGAACGTGTCGTCGCGACCCGGCGCTCCCAGGTCGCGGGCCGTGGCGGCGAGGATCGCCTCGATCGTCGCCGGATCGGTGATGCCCTGGCTCGCGAGCAGCGCCGCGGCGCCCGCGACGTGCGGCGCCGCGCTGGACGTGCCCTCGTAGGCGACCTCGGCGTAGACGTTGAAGACGGGAAAGACGACGTCGAACGGGTCGATGACCAGCGGGTTGAGCGTGACCTGCCAGATCAGCCCGTTGATGCCGCCGTCGTCGAAGTCCCCGCCGGGCGCGGCGATCTCGTTGTAGTTGCCGGTGTTCGCGTAGCCGGCGTGGTTGAGCGACCGGCCGACCGCGGTGACCGCCATGGCGCCGTCGATCGAGGCCGCGTCGGCCGCCGGGTAGCTCGACGCGTTGCCGCTCGTGAACTCGTTGCCGCTCGCGATCGCGACGAACGCGCCGCGCTGCACCGCGTACTGGATCGCGGCGCGCAGCGTCAGCGACTGGCCCGGCCCGCCGAGGCTCAGGTTGATCACCTTCGCGCCGCTGTCGGCGGCGTAGCGCACGCCGTCGGCGATCGCGTTGATGGGACAGCCGCCCGCGGTGGGCGGCGTGAAGCCCGTGATGCCGGCCGCCGACATCGTGAACTGGATGTCCCAGTAGGTCAGGCAGACCTTCACCGGCATGACCCGGACGTTGTACGCGACGCCGGCCAGCGCGAACGCGTTGTTCGTGTCCTCCGCGATCGTGGACGCGACGTGCGTGCCGTGGCCGTCCATGTCGAGCACCGGCCCGTTGACCTCGGAGAAGACGAAGTCCCGCCCGCCGACGAGCCGGCCCGCCGAGAGATCCGGGTTCATCGCGAACGGAATCGACCGCGTCTCGATCGCGGTGCCGGTCCAGAGCGGCAGGTTGAACGAGGCGTTGACCGTCGTGACGCCCGTGTCCACGACCGCGACGATCAGGTCGGACCGCCCGCCCGGCTGGATGTCCCACGCGCCGGGCGCGTCGATGGCGGTCAGGTTCCACTGATCGCCGAAGTCCGTGTCGTTCGGCGTCAGGCCGACCGGCCCGCTGGCCAGCGGCTTCGGCGGCCGCGCGCGGCGGGGACGCACGCGCATCAGGTAGTTGGGCTCGGCGTAGTCCACCTCGGGCTGCCCGCCGAGCTGCGCGGCGAGGATCCGCGCGTCGGGCTGGCTCTCGTCGCGGAGCACGGCGACCTCGCCGTGCCAGTCGAGGTCGCCGACCGACGGCCGGCTGCGCAGCGCGAGCAGCGCGCGCTGCTGGTCGGCCGGCGTCATGCCGGGCTTGAAGCGGACCAGCACCTCGCCGGGAACGTAGTCCAGGCCGCGCGCGTCCGCCTCGATGAACGCCTGCGCGCGCGCCGTGGTGAGCTGGCGGCCGAGCACCGCGGGCGCCGCCGGATCGGTCCGCACCACCCGCGGCAGGTCGGCCGACGGCCGCGCGATCGTGCCGGCCGGGTCCGTGCGGCCGCGGGTGCGCGAGAGCAGCTCGATCTCGGGGCCGGGCGGCGCCTCGGTGATGAAGATCTCGTCCTCGGACGTGAACACCTGGCCGTCGGACGCGCGCGAGTGGATCCGATAGTGATACGCCGTGGACGGCGCGAGCCCCGCGATCGTCACCGCGTGCGTCGTCACCAGGTCGGGATACGTCCGCGTCCCGTCGCCGTAGGCCTTCGACAGCCCGAACTCCACGCGGCCGTCGGCCGGCACGCCGGTCACCCAGCGGATCGTCGCCTCGGTGTCGGTGATGTCGGTCACCTCCAGCTGCAGCCCCGGGCCGAGGTTGTCCACGCGGACGCTGACCGCCTGCGAGAACACCGGCGTGCCCGTCGCATCGTGCGCGAGCGCGGACACGGTGTAGGTGCCGTCCTTGACCGCCGTCGTGTTCCAGCTCGCGACGCAGTCACCGCTCGTGATCAGCGGACCGACGGGCGAGGCGCTGACGAGGAACTGGATGTCGCGCAGGCCCGGCTGGTCGGTCCACGCGTAGAGCCGGACCTGGCCGCTCACGACGGCACCGCTCGAGGGCGACGCGAGCAGCAGCGACGGCGCCGCCTGGAGCCGCACGACCGCCAGCCCGCTGCCGAGCCCGATCGCGAGACCTGCGGCGGAGATCAGGAGTTGACGGAGCCACCCGGACGGTCGCGGCATGAAACACCCAGAGCGATCACTATACCGGCAGCGGCATGCCGCCAGCAGTCACAGGCAGGCCCCGCTGGTCAGGCGGGAGAAACGCGATCAGCTTACCGCAGGATGGGCGTCGGGCCCATGACGAGCGATCGGGCGCGCCGGGTCGCCGCGGATCCGCGCCCGCCGCGCGCCGGGCCGGGGGCCAGGCGACGCGGCGATCGGGGCTCCGCTGGACCGAGCTGCAGGTCGCCCGCGCCTGGCCCCCGCAATCCGTCAGTCCTTCCCCTCCACTCGCGTCGCCACGATGTGTCCGTCTGGATGCACCACGCCGCGGACCTTCACCCTCGTCCCGGCCGCGATCGCCGCGCACGAGACGTCCTTGAACCCGGTGAACACCGTGGTTTCGACGGCGCGCCCGCCCGCGGTGAAGCGGATGACCGGACACGCGCCGGTGACCGGGCCGCCGACGACGGCTTCGACGTCGGCATCGTGGCCGTCGCTCTCGATGGTCAGCTTGCGGGCGAGCACGGCGCCGCCGGACGTGGAGCCCTCGACTTCCACCACCATGCCGATCTGCAGCACGTCCAGGGGCACCCGATCGCCGCGCCGCCGGACCTCCGTGGCCGCGGACGTCGTCACGGTCCGCCCGCCGATCGTGAGCGTCAGCGCCGATCCGGATCCGGCGACGGCCGAGAGGGTTCCCGTGCTCCGGCCAGCGTCCGCGCCGTCATCGTCGTCGCGATCGTCGTCTCCGGCCGCGCCGCCCGCGCCCTCGTCCTCGAGGTGGACGCGTGTCAGCCTCACGACGCCTCCGGCATCGCGAACGCCCTTGACCTCCACCGTCACGCCGTTCGCGAGCCCCGCAAACCCGGCGGCCTCGACGAACACCGTCGTCCGATCGCCGCGGAACTCGAGGCTGCCGATCCGGAAGCTGAACGCGTCGGCCGAACCCGACAGGGCGTCGATCACGCCGGTCGTCTCCACCTCGGCCGGCTCGGTTCCGGGCCGATCGTCGTCGGCGACGCGGATGTCGACGTCGACGGCGAGCAGCGAGCTCCCGACCGTCCGACCCTTGACGCGCACGCGCTGGCCGGCGGCCAGCGCCGCGAAGCCGGCGGGCGCGGTCCCCTGCCGGAACACCGTGGCGGCATCGGTGGTGACCTGTCGGCCCGCGATGGTGAACGTGCCGCCGGTCCCGACCGCGTCAACGACCCCTTCGATCTCTTCCTCGCCGATCCCGCTGCGACGCTCGGACGACACCGTTGCGGTGTTGCCCGCGATCGCCACGGAGATCTCGATCATCTGGCCATCCCTGACCGACGCGATCGCCAGGGACGCGTCGAGCGCGGCGCCGGTGAACCGGAGTTCCGCCGTGCCCTCGGGCACGCCCGTCAGGAGAAACTCGCCGCGCGATCCGGTCATGGTCGTACGGCCGGTACCGGGAGCGGTCACGCTGACGCCGGCGACGGCCGTGGCCTGGATCGACCCGGAAATCGTGGCGCCCGCCGACGCGGAACTGACCCCGGAAGGGGCGGTGGCCGTGGGGGCGGTATTGGAGCAGCCCGCCAGGATCGCGGCGAGCGGGAAGACGAGAAGAGCGATGAATCGACGCACGTATCCCTCCGAAACGTGTTCACACTTCAGGGGGACGCGACAGTCCTAAGCAAGACGGATGCCCGCGCGCGGGGCCCCGCCGGACGGCGCACCGCCAGTGCGGCGAGCCACCGGCGGCCCGGAACGGACGACATTTGAACGCGCCGTGTAATTCCTGCCCGCCCTCGCCATCCGCGACTGGCCGCCAGGGCGGTCCGCCGGGGATCGATACGTCTCGTCAGCGGCTCGAGCCGATCAGGTGCAGGCGCTCGGCGATGCGCACCAGGTCGGCCGTCGAGTCGGCGCCCAGCTTCTCCATCGCCTTCGCCCGGTGCAGCTTGACCGTCCGCTCGACAATCCCGAGGTCCGCCGCGATCTGCTTGTTGAGCTCGCCGCGGACGACGCGCAGCCAGACCTCGCGCTGCCGGACGCTCAGCGACTCGACGCGCCGCCGCAGCCGGCCGATCTCGTCGGCCTCGAGCCGCGACGACGCGTCGCGCTCGAGCGCCGTGGTGACCGCCGCGAAGAGCTCGTCGGCGACCACCGGCTTCTCGAGGAAGTCCACCGCGCCCCGCTTCATCGCGCGGACGCTGGCCGCCACGTCCCCGTGCCCGGTCAGGAACACGATCGGGATCCGGCAGCCGCGCTCGGCCAGGCGATCCTGCACCTCGAGGCCGCCGGCACCCGGCAGCCGCAGGTCCAGCAGGACGCAGCCGGCCAGCGCCGGGCTCGCGACGTCGAGGAACGCCTCGGCCGACTCGTACAGCGCGACGGCATGCCCCGCCCCGCCGATCAGCCGCGCCAGCGACTTGCGCGTCGAGAGGTCATCGTCGACGACGTGGACGGTCGGCATCGGCGTCATGACGGCGACCCGTTCGGCCCGGAGGCCGGCAGGGACAGCGTCAGGCAGGCGCCGGTGCCGTCCGGACCGGCGGCCGCGGTCAGGCGGCCGCCGTGGCGCTCGGCGATCGATCGGCACACCGCCAGCCCGACGCCGAGGCCGCCGGGCTTGGTGGTGACGAAGGGATCGAACAGGCGGGGGGCCACGGCCGGATCGACGCCTGGTCCGTTGTCGCACACGGCCAGCTCGACCCGGTCGCCGGCCCGGACCGTCGAGATGCGGATCCGGCGTTCGTGCTCGACGTGCGACAGGGCCTCGCACGCGTTGACGACGAGGTTGACGACGATCTGGCTCAACTGCACGCGCAGGCCCTCCACGGGAGGCAGGTCGCTCGCCAGGGTCAGCTCGACCAGGGCGTGGTGGTCCTGGATTTCCCGGCGGACCAGCGGCAGCGCCTCCTCCACGACATCCGAGAGATCGATGGGCGCGGCGTCGGCGCCGCGCGGCTGCAGGAACCCGCGCAGGCCCTTGATCACCTCGGACGCCCGCATCGCGTCGTCGACGATGTCGCCGAGCAGGTGTCGCAGGTCGTCGGGCCGCCGCAGGTACTCGTCGAGGTGCCGCCGGCCCGCCTCGGCGTTGTTGACGATGGCGCCGACCGGCTGCCCCACCTCGTGGGCGATGCTGGCGGTGAGTTCGCCCGCGAGCGCGGCCCGCGAGACGCGCTCCAGCTGCGCCCGCATGCTGACCAGCCGCTCCTCGGCGCGGCGCTGATCCTCCAGCGCGCGCACGCGCGCGGCATGGCGGCCCTCGATGGCGCTCAGGCGCCGGCGGACCACGATGGTGCCGACGAGGAGCAGGCCGAGCACGGCCGCGGCGCGCGCCAGGGTCGTCTGCCACCAGGCCGGCAGCACGTCGATCACCAGGCTCGTCGGGCTCCGGGACCACACGCCGTCCCGGTTGCGCGCCTCGACCAGGAACCGGTAGCGCCCCGGCGACGGGGGCGTCCAGTCCACGTAGCGCGCGCCGCCGGCGTCGATCCAGTCCGGATCGCTGCCCTCGAACCGGAAGCGGAACCGGACCTGTTCGGCATGATGCAGATCGAACGCGGTGAATGCCACGCGCACGCGCGCGGTCAGCGGCGGCACCCGCACGACCGGATCGAGCGCGAGGGCGCGGTCGTCCGCGCGCACGGCCTCGATGTGCGCGGGCAGGGGCGTCGTGTCCTCGGGAAACCGGGTCGCGTCGAGGACCACCACGCCGTCGATCGTCCCGAACCACAGCCGGCCGTTCGCGTCGGCGAATCCCGCCGGGCTGCCGAAGTTCGCCTCCGGCACGCCGCGGTCGACCCCGAGGACCACCGGCGAGAGGCTGCGCTCGCGCCCGTCCGCCACGGCCTCGAGCCGGTCGCGGTCGACGATGGCGATGCCGCGATTGGTGGAGATCCACAGGCGACCGGACCGATCGACGAGCAGCCGCGAGATCGCGTTGTCCGGCAGGCCCTGATCGACGGTGAGCCGCGCCACGCGTCCCGCGCGGAGGCGGCCGATGCCCCCGCCGTACGATCCGATCCACGCCGTGCCGTCCGGGTCCACCAGGATGTCGCGGATGAGTCCCCGGGGCACCTGCGCCTCCGGGCCGAACCGATCGACGGCGTCGTCGAGGATCCGGAACACCTCACCGTCGCCGCCGCCTATCCAGAGGGCGCCGTCGGGCCCGAGGGCGGCCGAGTACAGTCGCGCCGGCAGGGACAGCTCGCGCGTCACGCGGCCGTCGGCCGACACGGCCTGCACGCGGCCGCTGCGCGACACGACCCACAGCGAACCGTCGGCCGCCGCCACGATCGGCCCTTCCTCGGGCGGCAGGTTCCGGGTGACGCGCCGCACGATCGTCGTCCCGTTCGGGATCCGGTTCAGGTCGGGACCAGTGCG
The DNA here is from genome assembly GCA_041394725.1 of Vicinamibacterales bacterium. Taxonomy (GTDB): domain Bacteria; phylum Acidobacteriota; class Vicinamibacteria; order Vicinamibacterales; family SCN-69-37; genus JAWKHR01. Next base: position 67,199 of record JAWKHR010000024.1, read on the forward strand.
TATCCACACGCTCCCTCCCGGCCCCGACGAGAGGGAGGCGCCGCAGTTGGAGAGTTGCGGGCTGCTCCTGAACTCGTTCAGGTCGAGCAGGAGCCGCTCCCCGGACGGATCGAGGTGCAGGATGCGCAGGCATCCGCTCGCCACCCAGGCGCCGCCCGTGCCGTCGGCGGCCAGCCCGGCGACGCCGCGATTTCTCGGGTCCGTCTCGAGACGGCGAATCGGCATGCGGCTGACGCGGTAGAGGCCGCGTCCGTCGGTGCCGATCCAGAGCGCGCCCGCGCCATCGTCGTGCAGGACCTGCACGCCGTCGATCGGCGACAACCCCAGCGGCAGGCTGGTGCGGAGCCACGTGCCGTCGGGCCGGGGATCGAGACGTGACACGTCGCCCGGCGTCGCGATCCAGAGTGATCCGTCGGCGCCGTCGTCGATGGCGGAGATGACGCCGGCGGGCGGCGGGTCGATGACCTGCCGTTCGACCCGGCCGCCGACGAACCGGCTGAGGCCGTCGCCCTGGACGATCCACAGCCCGCCGCCCGTGCGGCTTGCGAGCCTTCGCGGATCCGGGACCGACACCGGAATCGGATCGCCGCCGCGGCCGGTCGGCAGCCGGGAGAGCCCCCGGTCGGACGCGCCCCACAGGACGCCGTCGGCGTCGGTCGCGATGCTGTACGGGGCGTCGAGGTCCGGCGCGACGCCGGGCACCGGGTCCCAGCTCCCGGCGCCGTCGCTCACCCAGAGCCGGCCGTCCACCATGCGGCCGTACATCCGGCCGCTGCCGTCCACCTCGAGCTGCAGGAAGTCACGCGAGGCGATCGGCGACCGGGCCAGCAGCACCGGCTGCCCCTCGTCGACGCGCCCGAGATGTCCCTGCTGCGTGAGGAACAGGAACGAGGCCGGCCCCGCGGTCCTGAGGGCGACGATCCGGTTGCTGGGCAGCCGATCGTCGGCGGCGATGTCGAGAATCGAGAAGGCGTTCCCGTCGAAGCGCGCGAGGCCGCCGAACGTGGCGACCCACATCTCGCCGCTCGACAGGATGATCAGGTCGTTGACGGAGTTCTGCGGCAGGCCCTCCGCCGTGGTCCAGTGCATCACCCGGTAGTCGCCCGTCCGCCGATCGTCGGGAGGGGCGGCCGCGGGCGTGGGCCCGGGCGCGCGCGCGCTCGTGCCGATCGGCCCGGCCGCGAGGACCAGCGCCAGCGCAGCAGCGGGGGGGACCAGCCATCGGCCCCGAACGCCGGAGGCGAGCGAGCGGCGACGACGGTCCATGAGCAGGCCGGCACTGTATCGTACGGCGCGCACGGCCCGGCCGGTCTACGGCTTCGGAATCCTGACCGTGCTGATCATGGCGCTGCCGCTCGCGACGTAGAGCAGCACGAGCGGATGCAGGAGCGCCGGTCCGATCCGGTGCCCGCCCAGCCACAGCTGTCCCTGCACCCGGTTCAGCCACAGCGCGAGGGCCAGGACGCCCACGATGACGATGCTCGTGGGGATCGGGGTGCCCTCGAAGTAGCGCACCTTGCCGGTGGCCTGGCTGGTGAGCGCCTCGGCGGTGACGTTGAAGCGCGCGAGGCGGCTCACGCCGCAGACGACGAAGAAGACGAGCGCGACCATGTCCCACCCGCCGCGCAGCCCCAGCGTGTAGCCGAGCACCGCGGGCGCGACCGCGAACGAGATCACGTCGGCCAGCGAGTCGAGGTCGGCGCCGAGCACCGACTGGCGCGACCGGCTCAGCCGCGCGACGTAGCCGTCGAGGACGTCGAAGACCAGCGCGACGGGCAGCAGCCAGATCGCGACCCAGATCCGCCGGTGGTCGCCGAACGCCATGAAGTCGAGGCACAGGAAGATCGAGATCGTGCCGCAGCTCGCGTTCCCGATCGTGATCAGGTCGGCGGGCGTGTAGGCGCGGATCATCGACCAGCGGGGACGGGGGGCGGTCACCGGGGGAGCATAGCAAGGGTCCGGAGGGTCCCAGGGTCCCAGGGTCCCAGGGTCCGGAGGGTCGCGGCTCTGCGGGACGATCCTGGCGCAACTATAGCTGTTACAACTATAGTTATCTCATGACACACGCCCTGCACGTGCTCCTCGCCCTCGGGACCGGCACCAGGCACGGCTACGCGATCATGCGCGAGGCGCGTGAGGCGAGCGGGGGGCGCATCGAGATCCTGCCCGGCACGCTCTACGCGACCATCAAGTCGCTGCTCGCCGACGGCCTCATCGAGGAAGTCCCCCCGCCCCGGACTGCGCACTCCGCCGACGCGCGCCGCCGCTACTACCGGGTCACCCGCGCCGGCCGCGCCCGCGCGCTCGCCGAGACGGAACGCCTCGCCGAACTCGTCCGCATGGGCCGCGTGTTCGCCAGGGACGCGCGATGAACGCGCCCCGGCCTCCAGTCCCCGTCCGCCTCTACGCCCGCGCGGCCCGGCTGCTCGGCGACCTGTCGGACGAGGCCGCCGCCGCCTTCGCGGACCTCTACGACGAACACCGCGCCCGCGGCCGGCGGGCCGCGGCGGGCGTCTGCCTGCGCGCGGGCGTGGACCTCGTGCGCGCGGTCGCGCGGATCCACCGGCCCCGCCCCCTGCGCGCGCTGGGCCAGGACCTCCGGTGGGCGCTCCGCCGCGTGCGGCGGCGCCCCGCCGTGAGCGTCGTCATCGTCGCCTCGATGGGCCTCGCCATCGGCGCGAACACCGCGGCGTTCAGCGTCGTCAACGCCTTCCTCCTCCGGTCGTGGAGCACCGACGGCGTCGATCGGGTGGTGCGATTGCGGGAAGACCACGCGCGGCCCGGCGATCCGCCCGACGTCCGCGGCTTCACGCTGGCGAACCTCGGGTCGTGGCGACGGGCCAACACCGTGCTCGACGCGATCGCCGCCGGCACCGGCACGAGCGCCACGCTGACGCTCGACGGCCGGCCGGAACGCGTCGCCGCGGGCGTCGTCACCGCCAACTTCTTCGACGTGATCGGCATCCGCCCCGCGATCGGCCGCACGTTCACCGCCGAGGAGGACTCCCCCGCGCGGCGCGACGCGGTGATCCTCGGCGACGCGCTCTGGCGCACGCGATTCGGCGCCGACCCCGGCGTCCTGGGCCGGTCGATCGACCTGAACGGCCGCGCGCGCGTCGTCGTCGGCGTGATGCCGCGCGGGTTCAGGCACCCGTACCAGTCCGATCTCTGGGTCCCGCTCGGCTACCGGGAGGACGCGGCCGACACCACCGGCGTGTACGCCCCGGCCCGCCTGAAGCCCGGCGTGTCGCTCGCGCAGGCGAACACCGAGCTCGACGCGATGGCGCGCCGCCTCCACGACGCGAACCCGGCGCCGACGACGCCGTTCGGCGCGCAGGCCACGTGGCTGCGGCCGGAGATGCTCGGCCGGCTGCCGGGCGTCCTCTACGCGCTCGGCGCCGCCGCGCTGCTGGTCCTGCTGATTGCCACCGCGAACGTGACCAACCTGCTGCTGGCGCAGGGGCTCGACCAGCAGACCGAGACGGCCGTGCGCGCGGCCCTCGGCGCCACGCGCGGCCGGCTGCTCCGCCAGCACGTCACCTACAGCCTGCTGGTGTCCGGCCTCGGGGCCGTCGCCGGCCTCCTGCTCACGTTCTGGAGCGTGCGGCCGCTCGTCGGGCTCAGTCCCCTCTACGGCGCGGGCGAGTTCGACATCGAACCGCGACTCGACTGGCCGACGCTCGGCGTCACCGCCGGCCTGGCGCTGGTCGTCGGCCTCGTGGTCGGCGTGGTGCCGTCCCTCCGCGCCTCGCGCGCCGGCACGAGCGACGTGCTGCGCGCGTCGGGGCGATCGGGCACGCTGTCGGCGGGCAGCCGCCGCTGGCTGCGGGGACTGGTCGTCGCGGAGCTCGCCCTCGCCTTCGTGCTGCTCGCGGGCGCCGCGGTCATGGGCCAGGGCCTGCTGGCGATGGCGCGCGACACCTGGGGCCTCGACCGGCATCACGCGCTGACCTTCGACGTCGCGTTCTCGAACGCGCGCTATCCGGATCGCGATCGCCGCGCGGCGTTCCTCGCCGATCTCGTGGCGCGGCTCGATCGCCTGCCGGGCGCCTCCGCGGCCGCGGCGACGACGACCGCGCCCTTCTTCGCCGGCACCGAAGCCGCGGTGTTCAACGTCGACGGCGTCGAGCCGCCGGCGCGCGGCGGGTTCCTCTCCCACTCGAGGACCGTGACGCCGGGGTACTTCGCGGCGGCCGGCATCCCGATCGTGGCGGGTCGCGACTTCGACGACCGCGACCGGACGGACGCGGCGCCCGTCGTGGTCGTCAGCCAGTCCTTCGCCGATCGCTACTGGCCGGGCCGCAGCCCGATCGGCCGGCGCGTCCGGCGCGGCGCCGCGGACGGGCCCTGGCCCTGGATGGAGGTCATCGGCGTGGTCGGATCGATCCGCGAGAACGGCGACCTGGACATCCCGGCGGGCGACGCCTGGTACCTGCCCTACCGGCAGGCGACGTCCGGGCCGCTCGACCAGGTGACCGTGGTCGTGCGGACGACCGGGTCGCCGCTGGACCTGCTGCCCGCGGCGCGGGCCGCGGTGTCGGCGCTCGACGCGCAGCTGCCGATCTCGGACACCGTGACGCTCGACGACCGGTTCGCCCGCTACACGGCCACCGAGCGCCTGACGACGACGCTGACGGGCGCGCTCGGCGCGGTCGGCCTGTTCCTCGCGGCCATCGGGGTGTACGGCGTGCTGGCGTTCTCGTTGAGCCGCCGGCTGCCCGAACTCGGGATCCGGGCGGCGCTCGGCGCCGCGCCGTCCGCGGTGCGCGCGCTGATCCTGCGGGAAGCGCTGGGCCTGGCGATCGCGGGCCTGGGAGCGGGGGCGCTGCTCGCGGTCGGCGTCGTGCCGCGGCTCGACGCCGACCTGTTCCCGACCGGCACCAGCACGGCGCTGGCCCTGGTGCGGGCGATGGCCGGCACCGCCATGACGGCGCTCGTCTCCAGCCTGATACCCGCCGCGCGCGCGGCGCGCGTGCCGCCGATCGGCGCGATGCGCGGCGGGGCCTGAGACGTTCAGCAGGTCGGGCGCGTCTGCTTTCTCGAGGTCACGGGCCCTACGCGCCGGCGCAGGCGGATCCTCGAAGGACCGCTCACGCCCTTCTCACCCCTCGTCCTTGACGTCGTACGCGATCCCCAGTTCCCTGGCGAGCGTGGCCAGCGGCTCGTCCGCCGTCCAGAGTCGAACCCGACCGACGAGTGCCGAGGCCAGCAGGTGCGCGTCGATCCAGCCGATGCCACGCCCGTGGAGCCTGCGCGCCCGGACGAACGCCACGACCTCGCCGTGCGGCACGGGTGGGATCTGCTCCATCCGTTCGTAGCTGCTCAGCAGCCGCTGTCGGCCACCGCGGTCACCCGCGAGCAGTTCCCCGTACACGAATTCGTGGCCGGCCACGGCGTCGTCAGTCAGCAGCCTGTCCAGCCCTGCCGCGAACGGGGCCCGGTTCGAGAGGAACCGGATCCACACGGACGTGTCGACGAGGACGTTCATGCTGCCGGGTGCCTGGTCGAGCCTGGACGCTCTCGGCGTCGCGGTGTCACCGTCGCGCCCGGCTCCGAACCACGCAGCGCGCGCAGGCGCTCGTAGGCCGCGCGCCGCACCAGCGCCTCCAGGCCGAGCCGCACGGTCTCGGTGTCGGTGCTCGCCCCTGCCGCCGCCCTGGCGTCGCGAAGGAGGCGCTCATCGATATGGAGGGTCTTCTTCATACATACAAATATACCATATAGATATGGCCCATGCCGCCGTTGGGACCTCCAGCCGGCGCTACGACTCCCGCAGCACCTCCGACGGCTGGATCCCCAGCACGCGCCGCGCCGGCAGGAACACACCGGCGGCCCCTGCGGCCAGCAGCACCGTGATGGCCGAGACCAGCGCGGCCGGATCGCGCGGCCCGACGCCGCCGGTCAGCAGGCCCGTGAAGACCTGGGCGCCGGCCATCGCCAGCGCCAGTCCGGCCGCCAGGCCGATGACCACCGGCCGCATCCCCTCGCGGAAGACGAGCCCGATCACGTCGGCGCGCGCCGCGCCGATCGCCAGCCGGATCCCGATCTCCCGTCGCCGCAGGCCGACCACGAACGCGGTGACGCCGAAGAGGCCGACGAACGCGAGCGACAGCGCCAGCGCGCCGAGCGCGCCCGCCACCGACGCGAACACGGCGTGCAGGCGCAGGCTGCCCGTCATCCGATCGCGGATGCGAATCATCCGGGTCCGGCGTCCGGGATCGAGAGCTCCGAGCGCGTCGCGCAGCACCGACGTCGGGGCGCTGCCGCCGGCCATCCTCACGAGCAGCTCGGCCCGGGATCGATCCGACAGCGGCTCGAACAGCGCGGCCGCGCCGAAATAGCGCGGCGGGTTGATCGACCACGGCACGTCCTCCACGACGCCGATGACCTCCGACGCCGGCATGTCGTCGGCCACGTCGGACGGACGGCGGCCGAGCGGGTCGAGACCGGGCCAGAACGCGCGCGCGTACTTCTCGCTGACCACGACGACCGGCGCGCGCGTCGCCACCTCGTCCGGCCGTGAACGTCCGGCCCGCGAGCACGCGGACACCCGTGACCTCGAAGAAGCGATGGTCCACGCGCGGCACGAGCACCGGGAAGTTCGGGTTGGCCGGAAGGCTCGTCGGATTCTGGTGGACGCTGCCGAACGGCCCACGTCGACGAGTGACGCGGCCTCCACGCCGGGCACCGAGAAGGCGCGCGGTCGGGCCGGGACCGGTGATCGTCCGCCGGCAGCGCGGCCGCGGCGCCATGCGACGCCGCTTCGACCTCCACGAGCGCGGCGGGATCAGAACGGCAGCCGCATCGACCAGGTTCGGCGAGCGCGCGCGAGAAGAGCGCCGTGAGGACGAGCAGCAGGATCGATGACGCCGCCTGCAGGCCGATGAACGACGAGCGGAGCCGACCCATGCGGCGGCCCGACGCCGTGGAGGCCGCCCCTTTCAGGATGCCGGCGACGTCGCCGCGCACGGCGTGCCGCGCCGGCTCCAGCCCCGTCACGAGCCCGAGCACCAGCGACAAGGCCGCGACGCCGGCCACGACGACCGGGTTGAGCGACAGATCGAGCCCCGGCGACGCGCCGAAGAGCGACGCCACGGCCGTGGTCAGCCAGCTCGCCGCGACCACGCCCGCCGCCGCCGAAACGACGCCGAGCAGCATGCTCTCGGTGACCAGTTGCCGCACGATGCGCCCCGGGCTCGCGCCGAGCGCCGAGGCCGCGCCTCGGGCCCTCGTCGCCGTCCCGCAGGCAGCAGGTTCGCGACGTTCGCCGCCGCGAGCAGCACGATCAGGCCGACGAGCACGACGAAGACCGCCAGCGCGCCGAGCACGTCTCCGCCGAGCGGCTGACGAGCGGGTCGGGCGACGATCCTGGAGGCCGCCTGGGATCGTCGAGTCACGCAGACCGAGCGAGGCCGCGATCGCCTGCATCTCGGCGTCGGCCTGTTCGACGGTCGCGCCGCCGATGAGACGGCCGCTGACCTCATGCGACGAGGGCCGCGCCCCGGCTGACGCTCGAGGCGCGCGGCATCCTCGATCTGGCCGACCGCCGGTGCCGGCAGGAACAGGTCGGGCAGGTCTTCGGTCTTGAACGGCCCCCCGAAGCCCACGTCCAGGACGCCGACGATCGTCACCGGCACGCCGTTGGCGTCGATGGTGCGGCCGACGACTTCCATGGCACCGGCGAACGTCGTCCGCCAGCGTGCATGCATAGCTGCAGCGACCGGCGGCGCACCGGGCTCGTGATCGGCCGCGGCCGGAAGACGTCCGACGGCCGGGCTCGCTCCGAACGTCTGGAAAAAGGTGTCGCTGACGAACGTCGTCCGCAGCGGAAGCTCGGCGAGACCGGCTGCCGGATCCGTGATGCGCGCGCTGGTCGGGTAGGCGGCTTCCGCGCGGACGGTCGTGGCCGACCGGCCCGGATCGCCTGGAATTCGTCGAGCGACATGCCGCCGGGCTCGATCCGCGTGCGGCCCGTGACCCGGGTGAGCGCGACCACCGAGGTCGGATCGGGCACGAGGGCATCGGCCGCAGGAGCGGCGTCCGCCGGTGAACGCGGCCCATTGGCGATCGCCATGGCCCGCCAGTCCATAGCGCCAGCAACACGAGCATCGGCTGGCGGCGGAAGACGCGCGTGGCGAAGCGGACGTCGTCGAGGACGCCGGAGAGCCGGCTTTGGCTCGCCGTCGATGCGGACCTCCGGGCGCGCGACCGTAGGCGATGCGCCGGATCAACGAGCACGTCTCGCCGATACCGGCGCGCCGCCCGGGCGAGACTGAAGATCGCGCGACGAACAGGTCCTCGAGGTCGGCCGCGATGCCGGCGGCGCGATCCTTGGCCGAAGCGCCAGGAGCATCCGCGAGAAACGCGGCGGGCGCAGTGGGCGGGGCGGACGCGGCGGGCAGGCCGGCGCGGTGACCGACCGCCTTGCTCGATCGCGCTCCAGATCCGCTCGCGGACGCGCCCTGAGTTCCTGCAGCATCCCGCACGCCCTGCGCGGTGACGGAGAAGAGCCGCTTGCCCTTGCCCCCGCGCACCGGGCTTGGCTCTCCGACCGACGACCTGGCAAAGCCCTTCTGCTCGAGCCGGTCGAGCGCCGCGGAGACGGCGCCCATCGACACGGCCCGCTTTGTCGCGCGCTCGACGAATTCCTGCACCGGGACGGCGTAGGTGTCATCCCCCAGCGCGCGGAGGGCCAGCAGCGTGAACTCCTCGAACTCACCCAGGCGGTCGCCCTTCATGCCGCGCGTTGTAGCACGATTACATCGTGTTTGTATAGATAAATCAGGACGTGCGCGACACCATCCCGATGTCATGCCGTCCGGGACCGACGCTGGCGGCCGCCGCCCCGGCGCGGAGGACGGCGCGGGCCTGTCGCCGGAAGACCCCCGGCCCTCGAACCCGTCGTGGACCGCCGCCTGCGATCCCGTCCCCTACGCCACTTCCAAGGCTCCTGGCGGAAGGCCCAGGAAGTAAAAGACGCTTGACACTATGCCAGCCATGCCGTATTTTGTGTCTAGTTTCTTTGACATAAAGAAAGGATTGGTTGACACATGACGGCAATCACCGAAACGGCCGGCTTCTGGAGAAAGTTCGCCTGCGCCTGTCAGGGCGTCACCGAGCGGGACCGCCGCAACTCGCGACGCGCCAACTGGCGGCTGCTGGCCTGGACTTCCACGTTCGTCGCGGCGAGCTTCGGGCTGCGCGGCGGCGTCATCCCGGAGGGCGGGTGGGCGTACCTGATCATCGCGGCGTCGACGGCGCTGGGCGTCTGGGCGCTGATGGGCTACGTGCGGTTCATCCGCGAGGCCGACGAGCTGCTGCGCAAGATCCAGCTCGAGGCGCTCGGGGTGGGATTCGGCGCGGCCATGCTGGGGAGCTTCACGCTGGCGCTGGTCGAGCGCGCCAGCGGCTGGTCCTTCGACGCGGGCGACCTGCTGCTCGTGATGGTGATCGGCTACATGGCCGGGATCGTGACCGGCATGCGGCGGTACGCATGAGGAACCGGCTCAAGGTCCTGCGCGCCGAGCGCGACTGGACGCAGGCGCGGCTGGCCGAGGCGCTGGACGTGTCGCGCCAGACGGTCAACGCGATCGAGACCGGCAAGTACGACCCGGGCCTGCCGCTGGCTTTCAGGATCGCCCGCACGTTCGGCCTGGCGATCGAGGACGTGTTCCACCCGGACGAGGCGGGCGAGTCGGCGGGCGATGGGCGCGAGGTGATCCCGGCGTAGCCGGCCGGGCCCCGCGCCCCGGAAATGGCGGCGAGTCTCTGACTCGGGACACTGGCCGGCCGGCGCAATTTCTCGAAAAAGTGCTGGAGACGGGTGCCGCTGGAGCCGAAACGCCGGTAGACTCCTCGACACCGGCACGTTCGGAGTGAATTGATGTTGACAGCACGACGGCGGACGGCGCCCCGCCGGAAGACGATCCAGACGGCGCTCTTCTCCCTGTTCCTGCTCACCCTGATCGCTCCGGCGGCGGCGGCGCAGTCCCTGCGTGGCAGCCGCGCCTCGGTCGATCGCCAGTACCAGACGGCGCAGCGGCACGACTTCACGTTCCTGAAGCGTCCCTCGGACCTGGAGCGTTTCGTCGAGGCGGGCCTGCTGGTCCGGCTCGAGGGCGACGACCACTACACGCTGCACGACGTGTCGTTCAACGTGGCGCGGCCCGAGGTCAAGCTGTTCGTCGAGCGCCTCTCGGCGCAGTACATCGAGGCGTGCGGCGAGCCGATGGTCGTCACGAGCCTGACGCGGCCGACGTCGGAGCAGCCGCTGAACGCCTCGGCGCACTCGGTCCATCCGACGGGCATGGCGGTGGACCTTCGCGTACCGCCGACGCCGGCGTGCCGCCGGGCGCTCGAGTCCACGCTGCTCGTGCTCGAGCGGCGACGCGTGCTCGACGCGACGCTCGAACGGTCGCCGCTCCACTTCCACGTGGCGGTGTTCCCGGACGCCTACCTGACGTACGTCTCCGGCCTCACCGGCCGATCGGGCGCGTCGCTGCTCGCCTCCGTGCAGGCGCGGCCGCTCCACACCGTCGAGAAGGCCGAGACGCTCTGGGACATCGCCCAGCGGTACGGCACCACGCCGGCGCGGATTCGCCAGGTCAACGGCCTCTCGTCCAGCCTCATCCGGCCGGGCCAGACGCTGCGGATCCCGGGCGGGGACTGATCGGCGCGTCCGGCTCCGGCGGCCGCGATCGCGCCCCCGGGGCTCCGCCGCGCCCGGACTACCGCCGGCCGAACAGCTCCGCCCCGCAGGACACCAGCACCGCCGGGCGCCCGCCGGCCGGTGCGCCCAGGCTCGGCGCGTCCAGCGGATCGACGTCCACGTCCAGGTTGCCCGGCGGCCGCGAGTAGGCGACCGCCGCGTGATAGCGGACGTGTTCCGGCCGCGGCGCGCCGGTGCAGCCCGCCGCGGGAATCGAGTGGAAGTCGTCGGGCTCGTTCACCGTGTGGCGAAATCCCATCGTGTGCGTGATCTCGTGTTCGGCCACCGAGACGACGGTGTCGCCGCACCCGCGGGGATCATCGGGAATCACGTCCGGCGCCTCCGGGTCGTAGCGGAGCTGCAGCACACCCGAGTTGCCTCCGACCGTGGCCTGACCGAGGATCCGGCCCCCCAGGTCGCGCGAGAACGTCACGATCACCCAGCCAGCCGCGACCGGCCGTGCGACGGTCCCGGTCTCGATCGCCGCGGCCTCGAACCTCCCGGCCGAGAGTTCCGGCACGCTCCGTCGAATGACCGTGACGATCCGCGCCACGATCCCGTCCGGCACGGAGACGCCCGTATCGTCCACCGTCGTCCGGATGTAGAAGCGCGGCGCGATCGTCCAGCGATCGATCGCGGCCAGGTCGAGCGGGCTGTCGTGCGCGTTGCGCGCGAACTGCCGGTAGAACCCGAGCGAGAACGGCTGGCTGTCGGGAATCATCGAAATCCGAAGGCCCGATCGCCCCACCGCCAGGCTGAGGTCGTGGCGCAGGTATCCCGGCGCGAAGACCGAGATCGTCTGGCCCGCCCCCACGGGCGCGGACAGCGAGAACTGGCCCGACGCCGAGGACACCGCGGATCGATCGCGCACCTGGATGGTGGCTCCGGCGATCGGCGTGCCGTCAACCACGCGCACGATCGTACCCGCCACGCCCGAGGCCGGAGGTCCGCTGGACGAGGGCGCGCCAGGCGCGCGCCCGCCGCCGCACGTCAGCGCCCCGCCGGCGCACGCCGCGACCAGCCACCGCCGCGTCGCACGCGACGCGAGCCGCCGGCGCCGCGCCACGTGCGGCCTGTCCCCCAATCGCCGCGACGCGTGCGGCGCCGCCATCAGAACCTCACCGCCAGCCCGACCGAGGCATGCACGTGGCGCTCCCAGCCGGTCGACTCGAACGTGACGAAGTCGTGGACGGCGGGGGGACTCAGGCTCGACGTCACCAGCGAGCCGGCGCCGTTGTAGAGCAGGAGAACCGGCTCGGGCCCGAAGAACAGGCCCAGCTGCCGGGACCGATCCGACGTCAGGACCAGCGACGGATCCGCGCTGACGACCACCCGCGACGCCGACCGATGCAGCAGCACGCGGACGTCGCCCGTGACCGACAGGCGCGCCGTGAGCCGGTGCCGCCATCCCGCCCCGAACAGCGAGACGAATGCGGCGTCCCCGGTCTCGATCCGGATCGAGACCCGATCGGTCTCGTCGTACGGGATCCTCCCGTCGAAGGTGCCCTGATAGTGTCCCGTCAGCGTGGCCGACGGCGGGTCGCCGGTCTGGAATACGACGCCGCCGCCCGCCACGGCGACGATCTCGTCGCCGCCCCGCGACCAGAGCCGGACGTCGACGGCCGCGGTCGCAAACACCTCGCGCGCGCTGCCATCGTCGACCGAGGCGACCGCGGAGACGTCGGCGCCGGTGAACGACCCGGACCCGACGAACAGGGGCGACCAGGCGGCGACGAAGCTGGCCCGGCTCGCCTCGATCGCGTCGCGGCTCGCGCCGGCCCAGTCGGGACCGGAGTGCGCGACGTCGAGGCCGAACTCGACGCCGAACCGGCCTGCCACGTGCCGGCGCGCCCGAACGCCGAACACCAGCCCGCCACCGCGTTCGGCGGCCGGCCCCGTGAGCAGGTCGTCGAGCGGGACGATGTCCGTCGGCCCGATCGCGTGCTCGGCGTTGCTCTGCCGGAACAGCAGCGCGCCGTCACCGAAGAACCACGAGGGCACGATGCGCGTCGTCCTGAAGAACGGCGCGCCGATGAAATAGGAACGGCCGGGGCCGGGAAGATCGATCTTGCCGCTGTCGGGCACGCCGGTGGTGACGCCACCGATGTGCGCCTCGATCTGCCAGCCGGTCTCGTCCGGTGAGATCTGCGCGGCCGCCGGAGTCGCAGCGACCAGACACGCCAGCAGCGAGCCGGCCGAACCTCTGCACGCTCGGATCCTGAACATGGCTCGAGTCCTTGCTCAGGCGGGCGACTGGCTGGCACCGTGGAGCATAGCAGGCCAGGCCCGGGCGCGCACGACCGGGCGCAAACGGCAGTCCCGGCGCCTCCAGGCCGGATCGGGAACGACGCACCGGCCGCTCGGCCGGTGGTACTGCGCTTGCACCTTCGTTCGCCGTGGCCTCCAGCAAGCCGATGGTCATCGCGGCGATTCTCGGCAACCTCGCCGTCGCCGTGACCAAGTTCATCGCCGCCGGCATGACCGGCAGCTCGGCGATGCTCACCGAAGGCCTGCACTCGGTGTCCGACACCGGCAACGGTGTCCTGCTGCTCGTCGGCCTGCGCGTGAGCCGGCGGCCGCCGGACACCCAGCATCCGTTCGGCCACGGCAAGGAGCTCTACTTCTACACGCTGCTGGTCGCGATGCTCGTCTTCGGCGTCGGCGGCGGGATCTCGATCTACGAGGGCATCCTGCACGTGCTGCGGCCCGAGCCCATGACCCACGTGGTCGCCAACTACGTCGTGATCGCCCTGGCGGCGGGGTTCGAAGGCGCGTCGTGGGCGGTCGCGCTCAAGGGCTTCAGGCGCGTCCAGGCTGGGCGGTCGGCCTGGCAGACGGTGCGATCGAGCAAGGACCCGACGACGTTCGCGGTGCTGTTCGAGGACAGCGCCGCGCTCATCGGCCTCGCGGTGGCCGCGGCGGGCATCTTCCTCGCCGATCACCTGCGGATGCCCGTCCTCGACGGCGCGGCCTCGATCGTCATCGGCGTCCTGCTCTGCGCGGTGGCGACGGTCCTGCTGCGGGAAACGAAGGCGCTGCTCGTCGGCGAGGCGGCCTCGCCGCGGGTGATCCGCGACGTCCTCGAGGCGGCGGCCGCCGATCCGGCGGTGGACGAGATCGGCCGCGTGATGACCATGCACCTCGGACCCGAGGAGATCCTGCTCAACCTCGACGTCGCGTTCGAGCCGGATCTCTCCTCGGCCGAGCTCGCGACCGCGGTCCGGCGGCTGGAACGGGCGATCCGGCGGGCCGAGCCGCGCGTCCGCCACATCTTCATCGAGGCCGGCGGCGCGGGCGCGGGCACCGGAAACTCCAGGGATGAGGCCGGCGATGGCCCGGCGCCGTGACGGGGCCTCGCGATCCGACCGGTCTGCTTCTTGCACTCCCATCCCGATGTGGAAAGCAGGAGGCACATCATGAAACGACTGCCGCTCACGTTCATGCTGCTCGCGGCCGTGTCGCTCGGCGCCTGCAGCGGCGAGCCCGATGCGTACATGGCCGGCGCCGACGACGGCGCGGGCGCCGCGGCGCCGGCGACGACCACCGTGGCGCCCGACCCCGCGTTCGTCAACGACGTCGCGACCGCCGGCGACAAGGAAATCGAGATGGCCCGCATCGCGCAGCAACGGGCGGTCGCCCCGGACGTCCAGGGCTTCGCCGACCGCATGATCCGCGATCACCAGCAGGCCAGCGAAGAGCTCCGCCAGGCGCTGACCGGGACGTCGGTCGTGCTCACCGTGGACACCGATGCGATCCAGACGGCCGGACACACGCTGGCCGACCTGTCGGGCGCCGAGTTCGACCGCGCCTACATGGACATGATGGTGACGGACCACGAGCGGGCCGTGGCGCTCGTCGAGGCGAAGGCCAACGGCTCCGGGAATGCCGCGGTGAAGCAATGGGCGGCGAAGGTCCTGCCCACGTTGAAGGAACACCTCCAGCAGGCGAAGGCGATCCGCGAGTCGCTGGGCGGTTCGTAGCGGCGTGACGCACGGGGACGCACGCGCGCCGCGCCGCGCCGGCGCGGGGGACGCACGCCGGCCGCGCCGGCGCACGTGCCCCGTCGTGACGCGTCAGCGTTCGTGCACGTCCAGGTCCGCGCCGGGTTCGCCCGGCAGCCGATCGACGCTCTCGGGATCCTCCGGCTTGCCGGGCTCGCCCGCGACGCCCTCCGAGACGGCCCGGTCGTATCCGGCGTCCTGTTCAGGCCGATGCTGGGCGTCGTCGGGCGGCTGCTGGCCGCCATGATGGCGGTCGATGCGCGCCGGTCGCTCGGATCCGACGGGCGGCGGGGTGCGGTGCGTTCGAGGCATGATGCCCTCCTCGATCGCTGATCCTGCAAGGCCGTCGCCAGGACGCGATCGGCGAGGACACCGTCGCGGCCGGCGACGCGACCCGCGCGCCCGGCGAGGCGTCCCGATTCTCCAGGGGAACGTGCTCCCACGCGGGTGAGGCCGCTCCCGGCAGTACGATGGGATCGCATCATCGGCTGACCCGCCCCCTTCACCATGGACGATCCCGTCGGCGGCCCCACGCGACTCGCCAGCGCCGAGCGCACGATCACCCGGACCTTCCAGTCGCTCCGGACGCGCAACTTCCGCCTGTTCTACATCGGCCAGTCCATCTCGAACACGGGCAACTGGCTGACGAACGTCGCGCTCATCCTGTTCGTGCTGCAGCTGACGGGCTCCGGACTCGCGGTCGGGATTCTCACCGCCTGCCAGTTCGGGCCGCTGCTGTTTCTCTCCGCCTGGGCGGGCGCGGTCGCCGATCGGGTCGAGAAGCGGCGGATGCTGATCGCCACGCAGGCCCTGGAGATGGCGCAGTCCACGGGCCTCGCGATCGTCGCGTTCCTGCCGCGGCCGTCGCTGCTGGTGCTCTACGCGCTGGCCGTCGGGGGCGGCGTCGTGCTCGCGCTCGACAACCCGCTGCGACGGTCGTTCGTGCCCGAGATGGTCCCCGAGGACGACCTGCCCAACGCGGTCGTCCTCTACAGCACGATCATCAGCCTGTCGCAGATCTTCGGGCCCACGCTCGCGGGCCTGCTCGCGACGACGCTCGGCTTCGGGTGGTGCTTCACGATCGACGCGGCGTCGTACCTCGCGGTGATCGCCTGCCTCGCGATGATGCGTGCGTCGGATCTCCGGCCGAACCCGCCGGCGCCGCGCACCCGCCGCGAAGTGCGCGAGGGGCTGCGCTACGTCGCGTCGGTGCCGGACCTCTGGATCAGTTTCGCGATGTTCGGCGCCATCGGCATCTTCTCGTTCAACCTCCGGGTCTCGCTGCCGCTCTTCGTGACCCTGTCGCTCGACGGCAGCGAGGTCGCGTTCACGATCCTCTACTCCATCCTGAGTCTCGGCGCGGTCATCGGGGCGCTCGTCGTGGCCCAGCGCCGGTTCGTGCGCCTGCCGCACGTCATCGGCGGGTCGATCGCCTTCGGACTCGGGATGCTCCTGCTGGCCGCGATGCCGTCGGTGGCCGCGGCGGTCCCCGTGGTGTTCCTCGTGGGCGCGGCGAGCATCGTGTACCGCACGGCGACGACGTCGCTCGCGCAGGTGGACATCCGGCGCGACATGCACGGCCGGGTGCTCGCGCTGCAGACCGCGCTCATGGGCGGGACGGCGCTGGTCGGCGGCCCGATCGTCGGGCGGATCGCGGACATCGGCGGCGGACGCGCGCCGATCGTCGTCGGCGGCATCGTCTGCCTGATCACGGCGGGGCTGGGGTCGCTTGCCCGGCGCCGGGCGGCCGCGGACACCTGAAGCGGGAGGACGGGGACGGAACGGGACGACGCGGCGACGCCCGTCCCCGGGCGCCGCCGCCGATTCGCGCCGGCCTACCGGCCGCGCGCCGCCAGCAGCGCGCGCACCTGGTTCACGGTGTTGGTGATTCCGATCTCCGCGAGGTCCTTGCCGATCTCCTTCGTCGCGGGATGCGGGTTGCCGCTGAGGCCGTTGTTCGCGCGCGGGCTGCCGTCGGGGTTCGTGCCGGCCCCACGCGCACCGCCACCACCGCCGCCGCGGCCGCCGCCACCGGCCCGTGCCGCGCCGCCGCCGCGCGTGGCGCCACCGCCGCCGCGGGCCGCGCCGCCTCCGCCACCGCCCCCGGCGGCCGCGGCCGCCGCGCGCGCCTCACGCGCGTCGCGCGATGCCTTCCACGCCGCGAGGTCCGCCTCGAGTGAGGCGCCCTCGAACCGGGTGCCGTCGAAGGGCACGGTCTTGTAGTTCGGCCGGATGTAGGCGTACTGCTCAGGCTCCCAGTACATCATCTCGGCGGTTTCCATCATCCCGCCGTGACCCGCGATCGGGAGCTTGTGCTCGTACATGTACATGTCGATGTCGTCGTGCGTCTTCTGGTAGAAGTCGCCGACGTAGTACACGCGGATGCCGCGCGCCATGAACGCGTCGGTCATCTCCTTGGACACCTGCTGCATTTCCTGCTGGCCGCCACCGTGGTCGCCCATCAGGAAGATGTCGGTGAAGCCGATGTACATCAGGCTCTCGACCGCGCCCTGGACGATGCCCTTGAAGGTGGCCGAGTCCACCTGGATCGCGCCGGGGTTCGGCGCCGTCCCGCCCGTGCCGTCGGCGAAGGCCTGCCACTGGTTGGCGTTGAACCCGCCGGTCGCGGACACCGCGTAGGGGATCGTCGGCGCGACGATGGTCTTGCCGAGGCGCTTGGCGGCCTCCACGGCGCGGTGAGTGGCGAGAATCGTGTGCACGCCGGCGATGGCGTGCGGCCCGCGAATCTCCGTGCCGCCGGCCACCACGAAGGCCGACGTCCATCCGTCCTTGATCTTCTGGGCCAGCTCGGTCTGCGTGAGCAGCTCGAGCTCGACGACCGAGTCGACGTTCACGCCCGTCACGTTCTGGCCGGGCACACGCTCGGCGCGGACGGCGGGCAGCAGGGTGGCTGCGACGAGGGTGACGGTGAGCAGGGGTTTCATGGCGCGTATCCTACAACGGGGGAGGAGGGGTGTGGGGGTTCTAAGCCTCGGGGAGGCGAAAGCGACAGAATTGTCAGACAATTTTGTCGCTGGCCGGCGCCCGAGGCTTATAGCCAAGACCTGACCTCCAGCGCCGCCGCCGACGCCAGCGCCCGCTCGACGAGGGCGGGCGGCGCGCCGTGCAGGCGCAGCAGCGCGATGGCGTTCCGGCTGGTCGCGCGGCCCTCGCGCAGGTGGTAGTCGAACGTGAGGCCCGCGTCGGTGACCGCGTCACCGAAGTGGCACGGCGCGTAGAGGCCTTCCAGCAGGTCCACCAGTTCGCTGTCGTGGGTCGCGGCCAGGACGACGTGCGGCTTCGGGCCGGCCGGGCCGGCCAGGAGCTCGGTCAGCACGGCCTGCCCCGCGGCGATCCGCTCCACGGCATTCGTGCCGCGGAACATCTCGTCGAGCAGGAAGAGGTACGGCGAGGACTCCCCGCTCGCCGCGACGAGCCCGAGCAGCGCCTCCACCTCCACGAGGTAGTAGCTCTTCCCGCTCAGCAGGTCGTCGGCGCGGCCGATGCAACTGCGGACCTCGAACCGCGGCGCCTCGTAACCCGCGGCGAAGCACGTGAACAGACTGCGCGCGAGCACGGCGTTGACACCGACCGTCCGCAGGAACGTGGACTTGCCCGACATGTTCGACCCGGTCACCAGCACGCCCGCACCCGGCGACAGCACGATCGAGTTCGGCACCGCGTCCGGCACGAGCGGATGCACGGCCTCGGTCACGACGGCCGGCGCGCCGGCGTCCACGAACGCGGGCCGCGTCCACCGCGACTCGCCCGCGCGAAGCGACGCCACGCTCACGGCCGCATCGACGTCGCCGATGGCCGCCACGACGCGCAGGAGCGCCGCGCCGTCGCGGCGCAGGTCCGCGGCGCCGACGAACATGCCGGTCGCGTTCACCGGCAGGACGAGGTTCGCGTAGTCGTACGCGACGCTCACGACGTCGGCGACCATCACGGCCGCCTGGTTCGGATGCACCGACAACATCAGCGGATCACCCGACACCCAGCGCGCGACGGTCTTGAGACGCCGGAGCCGCGGCGCGTCCCGCCGGAACGGCGCGACGACCGGATCGATCGCCTCGCCCTGCAGACACTGGAGCGCCTGGGCCGTCGCCACGACCGGCGCGATCTGGCGGAACGCCGTCGCGACCGTCACGGTCCGCCGGAAGGTGCCGAGATACGCCGCCAGGTTCACGCCCACGGCGAGCGCGAGCAGCGGTCGCAACGCCGCGGCGCCGCCCGCGAAGGCGAACACGGCGAGCGCGACGATCGCGGCGAGGAGCACCGGAAACACCACGAACCAGCGCGGCACGTCCACCGCGTCCTCGCGCGCGAGCCACCAGAGGTCGTAGCCGTGCGGATCGCGGAGCCGGCCGAGCGCCAGCTGCGCGCGCTCCCGCAGCGCGGCGTCCTCACCGAAGCGCGTGACCAGGGCGTCGAACGCCGCCAGCTCCGCGTCGGCGTGCGCCGCGCGCAGCCGATGGTAGAGCGCGTGCTGGCCGAGCGTGCTCTCGGTGCGATCGATGGCCTGGAACACGTCCTCGAGGACCAGATCGTTCCAGGTCCGGTCGTCCACCGCGGCGCGCGCCCCGAGCTCGGCCAGCCGCGACCGGTGGGACGCCGCGATGGCGTCCATCCGCTGCTCGCGCGGGGACGGCTGCCCCCATGCGGCGCGCAGGCCCGCGACCGCGCGCCGGCGCGCGTCGCGGACGATCGAGATGACGAGAACGACGACGGCCGCGAGCGGCACCAGCCAGACGAGCCGCGTCACTCGCGGGAGCTCCGGTCGCGGAGGGCGCCCGGCCGCGCTTCTTCCCGCCTCACCGTCTCGGATCCGGCTGAATCACCAGCGGCTGTGTGAACGTCCGGCCGCCGGCCGTCAGCCGCACGGTGAACGTGCCCGTCGTCGGCGCGCCGCCACCCCGGCCGCCGCGGCCGCCGCCGCCGAACCCGCGCCCGCCCCCGCGCGGGCTCCAGACCACGCGGTGCATGCCGGCCGTCGTCGCGAACGGCGCCGGGGGCATGCGCCAGAGGATCGACGTGTTCGGAATGCCGCCACCGCGCCCGCCGCCGCGGCCACCACGCCCGCGACCGCCCGCCGCGGTCCCGGTGCCGAAGGTCTGCAGCACGTCGCCGGCCTCGTTCAGCACTTCGATCGTCACGTCGCCCGTGGCGTCGTTCTTCAGGTAGTAGTCGATGTAGGCGCCATCGGGCGGGTTCTCCGCCTGCGGCTCGTCCTTCTGCACGGGCGTGCCGTTGTCGCCGCCCTGGATGACGTCGATCGCCACCGACGGCTTGAAGAGATAGACGTCCGTCGCGGCCGCCGCCGGCGCCTGCCGCAGCGGCGCGATGTCGTCGATCACCCAGAACCCGCGCCCGTGCGTGGCGACGATCAGGTCGTTGCCGTAGAACTGGAAGTCTCGGACCGACGTCGTCGGCAGGTTCAATTGCAGCGACTGCCACGAGTCCCCGTCGTCGAACGACACGTACGCGCCGCGCTCGCTGCCCGCGACGAGCAGGCCGCGCGTCGCGGGATCCTCACGGACGACGTGCAGGTACGCGCCCTTTGGGATGCCGCGCGTGATCTCCTGCCATGTCCGGCCGTTGTCGCGCGTGCGGTACAGGTGCGGGTCGAAGTCGTTGAGCTGGTGGCGATCGACCGTCGCGTACGCCGTGTCCACGTCGTAGTGCGAGGCCTCGATCGTCGTGATCCGGCTCCACGGCCCGACCGCCGCCGGCGTGACGTCCTGCCAGTGGCCGCCGTCGTCCGTCGTCAGGTGGATCAGACCGTCGTCGGTGCCCACCCAGAGCTTCGGCAGCATGATCGGCGACGGCGCGATCGTGTACACGACGCCGCGCTTGTCGTTGCGGTCCACGTCGCCGGCCGACGTCGGGTCGAGGGACGCGGGCACGCCCGGGTCGGGACGCGTGAGATCGGGGCTGATGCGCGTCCACGACGCGGCCGCGTCGGTGCTCTTGAACACGTACTGGTTCGCGTAATAGAGCGCGTGCGGATCGGCCGGGGACAGCACCAGCGGCTGCGTCCAGTCCGTGCGCGCCGCCTCACCGTCGGGCGTGCGGGGTGAGGTCGTCGGGCCGACCGATGTGTTCAGCGCCATGTCGTAGCGCTGGCCCGTGCCGCCGTAGACGATCCCGGGGTGGAGCGGATCGCCCGCCGTCATCCCGCTCTCGCCGCCGGCGCCGATCGGCTCCCAGTCGCGCTGCCAGATCTCGCCGAACTTGCCGCGCGAGCGCACCGCGACCGCGCCGCTGTCCTGCTGCGCGCCGGTGATCCAGTACGGGAAGCGGTAGTCCACCGACAGGTGGTAGATCTGCGCAATCGGCTGGTTGAGCCACGACGTCCATTCGACGTCGGCGGGATCGGCCAGCACGTTGGTCGAGATGATCGCGCCCTGGTCGCCCGACGAGATCATCACGTTCGAGTCGTCTGGCGAGATCCACGCCTGGTGGTAGTCGTCGCCGCCGGGCGATCCGCGCAGCGCCTCCCAGGTGCGGCCGCCGTCGGTCGATCGCGAAATCGACACGTTCGAGACGTAGACGATGTCGGCGTTCTTCGGATCGACGACGACGTGCTCGAAGTACCAGCCGCGTCCCCAGAGCGCCATGTCACCGGAGAGCTTCGTCCAGGTCGCGCCCGCGTCGTCCGATCGGAAGACCCCGCCCTGCTGCGGCTCGGCGGCGGCCCCGCCCCCACCCCCGCGCCCGGCTCCCGCCGGCGCCGGCGGTGTGGGTGTGGACGGGCACGGTGTGCCGGGCGCCGCGCCTTCCGGCAGGAAGTCGTCCACGACCGCGTAGAGCCGTCGCGGGTTCGCCGGCGAGATCCCGATGCCCGCCTTGCCGATGCACGCGCCCGGCAGCCCGGCCGTCATCGCCGTCCAGGTGGCGCCCGCGTCGGTGGACTTGAACAGGCCGCCGCCCGGGCCGTTCGACGGCGGATAGGTGAACCACGGCGGACGGCGCGTGTTCCAGAGCGCGGCGTACACGACGCGCGAGTTCGTCGGATCGATCACGACCTCCGAGGCTCCGACGTCCGGGCCCTTGAACAGCACCTTCGTCCAGGTCGCGCCGCCGTTGGTGGACTTGAACACGCCGCGCTCGTCGTTGGCCTCATACAGATGACCGAGCGCCGCGACGTAGACGACGTCGGCGTTCTTCGGATCGACCGCGACGCGGACGATGTGCTGGGTGTCGTCGAGGCCGACGTGCGTCCACGTGTGACCGGCGTCAGTGGACCGGTACATGCCGTTGCCGTAGCTCATCGAGTCGCGCAACGTGGACTCGCCGGTGCCGACGTAGACGACGTCCGGCTTCGACGGCGCGACCGCGAGCGCGCCGATCGAGGCGACCGGCTGGTCGTCGAACACGGGCTCCCACGAGCGGCCGGCGTTGATCGTCTTCCACACGCCGCCGTTGACGGCGCCGAAGTAGAACTCGTAGGGGCGGCCGGGCACGCCGCTGGCCGCGTCGGTGCGGCCGCTCCGGAAGGGCCCGAGCATGCGCCAGTGCAGGCCGCTGTAGGCGGCGGGCGGGACGCCCATCTGTGCGGCGTCCGCGGCGAGCCCCGTCGCGGCGCCTGCGGCGAGCCTCGTCGAGCCGGCCGGCGGCGCCATCGCCCAGACGCCCGCGGCCCCCCCCACCGCGATGACCGCGCAGGTGAAGAGTCGTCGGCGAATCGTCATGGTGCGGCGCCTCCGTGCCGTTCGGTCAGCATACACCCGCGACAGGCAGCATCCTGCGCATCCCGCGTGATGGATCGCGGACCGCCACCACCACTACAATTTCCAGAGACCATCACACCGTCGGAAGGAAACAACCATGTCAACTGAAGCCAAGTGCCCGGTCCCCCACGGGCGTGCGTCCATGGGGCCGGGAAACCGTGACTGGTGGCCGAACCAGATCGACCTGTCGGTGCTCCACCAGCACTCCCCGAAGTCCAATCCCATGGGCGAGGCGTTCGACTACGCCAGGGAATTCCAGACGCTCGACCTCGACGCCGTGATCAAGGACCTGCACGCGCTGATGACGGACTCGCAGGACTGGTGGCCCGCCGACTACGGTCACTACGGGCCGCTCTTCATCCGCATGGCGTGGCACAGCGCCGGCACCTATCGCATCGGCGACGGCCGCGGCGGCGCCGGGTCCGGCACCCAGCGCTTCGCGCCCCTCAACAGCTGGCCCGACAACGCCAACCTCGACAAGGCGCGCCGTCTGCTCTGGCCAATCAAGCAGAAGTACGGCCGGAAGATCTCCTGGGCCGACCTGATGATCCTCGCCGGCAACGTCGCGCTCGAGTCGATGGGCTTCAAGACCTACGGCTTCGGCGGCGGGCGCGAGGACGTCTACGAACCCGAGGCGGACATCTACTGGGGCCCCGAGGGCACCTGGCTCGCCGACGAGCGCTACAGCGGCGAACGCGACCTGGAGAACCCGCTCGCCGCCGTGCAGATGGGCCTGATCTACGTGAACCCGGAAGGCCCGAACGGCAAGCCCGATCCGATCGCCGCGGCGCGCGACATCCGCGAGACGTTCGCGCGGATGGCGATGAACGACGAGGAGACCGTCGCGCTCATCGCCGGCGGCCACACGTTCGGCAAGACCCACGGCGCGGCCGATCCGGGCAAGTACGTCGGCCCAGAACCGGAAGGCGCCGACATCGAGACGCAGGGCCTCGGCTGGATCAACAGCCTCGGCGACGGCAAGGGCGTCAACACGATCACGAGCGGCCTCGAGGGCGCCTGGACCAAGAACCCGGTCAAGTGGGACAACAACTTCTTCGAGAACCTGTTCGAGTACGACTGGGAGCTGACCAAGAGCCCGGCCGGCGCGCACCAGTGGACGCCGAAGAACCCCGAGGCGCAGAACACCGTGCCCGACGCGCACGACCCGAAGCAGCGCCACGCGCCGTTCATGGCCACGACCGACCTGTCCCTCCGGTTCGACCCGGCGTACGAGAAGATCTCGCGCCGCTTCTACGAGCATCCCGACGAGCTCGCCGAGGCGTTCGCGAAGGCGTGGTTCAAGCTCACGCACCGTGACATGGGCCCGATCGCCCGATACCTCGGGCCGCTCGTGCCCAAGGGCGAACTGCCGTGGCAGGACCCGGTCCCCGCGGTCGATCACCCGCTCGTGGACGCCAGGGACGTGGCGGCGCTGAAGGCGAAGATCCTCGCCTCGGGCCTCACCACCGCCGAGCTCGTCTCGACGGCGTGGGCGGCGGCCTCGACCTTCCGAGGCTCCGACAAGCGGGGCGGCGCGAACGGCGCGCGCCTCCGGCTGGCGCCGCAGAAGGACTGGGAGGTCAACCAGCCCGCGCAGGTCGCGAAGGTCGTCAGGACGCTGGAGTCGATCCAGAAGGACTTCAACGCGACCGGCTCAGGCGAGAAGCGGGTCTCGCTGGCGGACCTGATCGTGCTCGGCGGCTGCGCCGCGGTCGAGGCCGCGGCCAACCAGGCCGGCCACGCCGTGACCGTGCCGTTCACGCCGGGACGGACCGACGCGTCGCAGGACCAGACCGACGTCGAGGCCTTCGCGCCGCTCGAGCCGACCGCCGACGGGTTCCGCAACTACTACCGCGCCGGCCAGCGGCTCTCGCCCGAGGAACGGCTCCTCGATCGGGCGCAGCTGCTCACCCTCTCCGCGCCGGAGATGACCGTGCTCGTCGGCGGCCTGCGCGTCCTCGGCGCCAACACCGGCGGCGCCTCGCACGGCGTCTTCACCGACACGCCGGGCGCGCTGACGAACGACTTCTTCGTCAACCTCCTCGACATGGGCACCGAGTGGAAGCCGTCGGGCACCGACGGCATCTACGACGGCCTCGACCGGGCCACCGGCAAGCCGAAGTGGACCGGCACCCGCGTCGATCTCGTGTTCGGATCGAACTCCCAGCTCCGGGCGATCGCCGAGGTCTACGGGGCCGACGATGCGAAGCACAAGTTCGTCAAGGACTTCGTCGCGGCCTGGGACAAGGTGATGAACCTGGACCGCTTCGACGTCGCGTAGGACCCGCTCACCCGCTCTCGCCGGTGCTGGTCCCCCGCGGACCGGCGCCGGCGGGGGCTTCTTCTCCGGCCCGCCCCGGCCGCTTCCGCATCCGGATCTCGCTCCCGCCCCGCGCGAACTGAACCTCGTCCATCAACTGGTTGATGAGGTAGATCCCGCGCCCGCTCGGCTTGAACAGGTTCGCGTCCTCCAGCGGGTTCGGCACGGTTCCGGGATCGAAGCCCGGGCCCGGGTCGCGCACGACGATGCCGACCTCCCCTTCCTGGTCGCAGGTGACGATGCACTGCAGCTGCTTGGAGGGGTCGTTCCGGCAGCCGTGCCGCACCGCGTTGGCGAGGGCTTCCTGCAGCGCCAGCTCGATGTGGTGGTCGTCGTCCTTCACGCCGTGTTCGTGCAGGACGTGCATGACGCCCTCGGTGACCCGGTCGATGGCGGCCGGCTCGGCGGGCACGATCAGGTTCATCCAGCATCCCGCCGAGTACGGGAGCAGGCGGGAGATCTTCTCGACGTTGTCGAGCGACGTCCGCAGATCCCGGACGAGCTCCTGCTGGGCGGCCTCGGCCGCGTCGCGCGCCTCGAGCGCGGTGCGCAGCTCGTCGAGGTGGCGCCGGAGCTCGAGCTGCGCCAGCACCTGTCGCCGCAGCGCCTCGAGCGCGCGGAGCTGGTCGTCGTTCAGGTGCCGCGGGATGCGATCGACCACGCAGATCGTCCCGAGCGCGTGGCCGTCGTCGGTGATGATCGGCGCGCCGGCGTAGAACCGGAAGCCGGCCGGTCCGGCGACGAAGGGGTTGGCCGAGAACCGCGCGTCGGCCAGCGCGTCGGTGACGACGAAGACGTCGGGCTGGCGGATGGCGTGGTCGCAGAAGGCGATGCTGCGCGCGGTCTCGGTCTCGGTCACGCCGACGCGCGACTTGAACCACTGCCGGTCGGCGTCGATCAGCGTGATGAGCGCGATCGGCGTCCCGCAGATCTGGCTCGCCAGCATCGTCAGGTCGTCGAACTGCCGCTCGGGATCCGTGTCGAGGATGCGATAGCGCCGGAGCGCGGCGAGACGAGCGGCCTCCTGGTCGGATGCGGACGGGTGCGCGGTCATTGAGGGCCCGTCGGAATTATCCCACCCGGATGGCTCCGGCGAACAGCCGCGCGTCGCCTGCCCGCCGGAGGCAGCCCCGCCGACCGACGCGACTCGATCGCCACGTCACACGGTCACGCCAGGGGGCGTCACGACGGGTTCGGCAGGTCGTCCGCCGCCGGAACGGCCGGCTCGGCCGCGGTCGCCGGCCGCGATCGAACGGCCCGCGCCTCACCGCGTCCGCCCTGAGCCACCATCCGCAGAACCTGTGGTGCCGAGGCCGGTCGGGGCGGATCGAGCGGCAGACCGGCGCGTTCGATCGCCAGGCGGCGTCGTTGCCGGTCGAGCGCACGCGCGCGCCCGGCGGCCACGACCGCCTTGCTCTGGTCGAAACCGCCGAAGCGCGGAATCGGCGGCTGGCTCGGCGCGATGGAGGCGCTCCAGGTGTGCCCGCACTGGTCGCAATACCAGCGCGCGTGATCCCGTTCGGGCCCCTCGCCCCGGAGCGGCGGCAGCAGGCCGGGATGAGGATGGCGGCAACCGCGCACCGCGATCCAGGCGCCGACGAGACCGAGCAACAGCGGGGCCGGCCACCACCACTGGCCGAAGGCCGCCGCTCCCGCGCCGAGGCCGCCGCCGCCGATCGCCAGCACACCGCACGCCATCCTGGGCATGACCGACCTCCTCGTTGGAACCGGACGGATCCGAGGAGATCGGGCTTCAACTCCCGTACCAGCAGCGGACGCACACGGCCGGGCGCGAGGCGCGCACGGCGGTCGTCAGCCTCGCGGCCGGCCGCGACATGTCGCGCGCCCCCACGGCGGGTGCGTGGCGCCGCCCAGGGGACGGACGACCTCGCGCCGCCTACCGCCCCGACAGCTTTCGGCCGGTGTCGATCGCGGCGAGGCCGTCCGCGTCGCGGCGCTGCATGATGAAGACGGTCCAGCCTTCCTTCATCCGCTGCTCCATCTCGGCGGGGTTGTTCACGGGGAAGCCGCACGGCTTGTTCGCCTTCTTGCAGGCCGCGAGAATCTGCATCGCGGCGGCCTCGCGGCCGTCCGGATCTCCGCGGAACACCTGGCCGAGCGTGCCGTAGCCCGCGAAGACCTGCGCGACGCCGGGTTCGGACGCGATCTCGTCGGCGTGCGCGAGTCCATCACGGCTCTCGATGATCGCGCTGACGAGGATTTCGCCGTTCGGATCGAGGGGCCACACGTCGGCCTTCTTCTTGTACTCGTCGATCGACAGGCCCCAGTAGGCGGCTGCGTGCTCGAGGCCGGTCTCGGGCCGCGTGCCACCGGCCGCGGGGAAACGCAGGGCCTTGATCACGTCGCGCACCTCCTGCGCCGACTCGACGGCCTCCATCGTCACGTTCGCGTGGCCGGCGTTGAGCTGGTTGACCATCCGCTCGGTGACGCCTTCCGGGTTCTCGTGGAAGATGCCGATCTTCGCGCTGAACGGGTGGGTGCGCACCGACGCGCCGGCCTTCGTCAGCTCCTCGAGGTACTTCAGGAACGCGTCGGACGTGCCGGACGTGTAGATGAAGTCGGCGCCGTGGTAGTCGGCGGTCTCCTTCGCGGCCGCGGCCAGGTCGATGGGCGGCGGCGGTGTCGCGGGCGCCGCGGCGGCCGCGCCGCCACGGCGGCCGCGTCCGCCGCCGCGGGCGACGATCTGGGGATGCGTGATGCCGAAGACCGGCAGCCCCTTTTCATGGAGGGCGATGACGGGATTCAGGTGCCCCGTGGACTGGGCGGGGGCCGGCACGAACGAGGGAAGCCCGAGGGCCCCGGCAAGGGACAGGACCAGGAACAGACGCATCGTCATCCTCCAGCGGTGCGGGCCAGTCTGCCACATCCGCCGGGAAACCGCACCGGGAACGGCGTCTGCCGGCCGCGCCCGCGTGGTGCGGGCGCCTGCGGCCGGGCGGCCCCGGACAACCCTCCCCCGCCTGCACGCGTCCAAGGGGACATGTCGCTCGAGACGCTGCTGCGCGAGTGCCGCTTCGCGGTCCGGTCACTGCGCCGGGACGCGGGGTTCAGCCTGTTCGCCGTCGCGATTGCCGCGCTCGGCATCGGCGCCTGCGTCACGGTCTTCGGCGTGGTCAACGCGCTGATCCTGAAGCCGCTGCCGTTTGCCGAGCCGGATCGGCTCGTCTGGATCGCCAACCACGACATGGCCGGGCTCTCGGGCCAGACGACGCAGGTGGGCCACATGCTGGATCTGCGGGACCGCACGCAGACGCTCGAGGCGGTGGCCGGCTACTTCGCCTTCTACGGCGTGGGCGACACCCTGCTCGGCGACGGCGAGCCTGAACGCCTGAGCGGCGTGCCGGTGTCGCGGAACTTCTTCGACGTGCTGGGCGTGCCGATGCAGATCGGCCGCGGCTTCACCGACGAGGAGAGCCGCTGGAACGGGCCGCGCGCCGTGATTCTCGCGCACGGCCTGTGGGCGCGGCGGTTCGAGTCCGACCCGGCCATCATCGGCCGCCGGCTGACGCTCAACGGCGAACCGTACACGGTGGTTGGCGTCCTGCCGGCCTCGTTCGACTTCGCCACGGTCTTCGCGCCGGGCGGGCACTTCGATCTGTACTTCCCGTTCCCGCTCAGCGACGAGACCAATCGCTGGGGCAACACGATGGCGATGGTCGGGCGGCTGAAGCCGGGCGTGGACGTGGCGGCGGCCGCGTCCGAGGTCCGCGCGATCGGCACGCAGCTCACCGCCGAGCGATCCGATCGCAACAGCTTCGAGGGCGTCGTCACACCGCTCGCGCAGAAGGTCAGCGGCGGCGTGCGACCGGCGGTCTGGGTGCTGGCCGGCGCGGTCGGGCTCGTCATGCTGATCGTCTGCGCGAACCTCGCCGGGCTGCTGCTCGCGCGGTCGGCGTCGCGCCAGAAGGAGCTGGCGATCCGCACGGCGCTCGGCGCGGGGCGCGGGCGGCTCCTCGTGCAGTCGCTGGCCGAGGGCCTCCTGCTCTCGGGCGCGGGCGCGGTGGCCGGCGTGGGCGTGGCCGTCCTCGGCACCAGGATCGTCGCGCGCCTCGACGCCGTGAGCATCCCGCTGCTGCGCGACGTCAGCACCGACGGCCGTGCCCTCGGGTTCGCCGTGCTGCTCGCGATCGTCACCGGCGTCGTCTTCGGCCTGGCGCCGGCGGTGCAGGCGCGCGGCGCGGCGCTGATCGCCTCGCTCAAGGACGCGAGCCGCGGGTCCACCGAGGGCCGGTCGAGGCTCCGCGCGCGCCACGCGCTCGTGGTCGCCGAGGTGGCGTTCGCCTGCGTGCTGCTCGTCGGCGCCGGGCTCCTCACCCGCAGCCTGCTCCGCGTGTTCGACGTGAACATGGGGTTCCAGCCGGAGCGCGCGGTGACGACCCGCGTCGATCCCGTCGAGGGGTTCCAGACCCGTGAGGCGCTGAACACCTACGTGGACGAAGTGCTGCGGCGCGTCCGCGACACGCCGGGCATCTCGGCCGCCGGCCTCACCGACGCACTGCCGCTCGGCCGCAACCGGTCGTGGGGCGCGCGCGCGAGGGGCGTCGTCTACGAGCGCGGGCAGTCGCCCAGCGCCTACGTGCGCGTGGTGAGCGACGGCTACGTGACGGCCATGGGCATCCCGATCGTCGCGGGTCGAGACTTCACGGCCAGCGACACACCCGACCACGAGCCGGTGATGCTCGTGAACGAGACGATGGCACGCGCGCTGTGGCCGGGCGATGACGCGGTCGGCCAGTACGTGCTCGGGTCGTGCAGCGACAGCGCGCGACGCGTCATCGGCGTCGTCGGCGACGTGCGACACCTGGCGCTGGAGCGCGACTCGGGCAACGAGATGTACATCCCGGTGCGGCAGTGCCCGGACATGTCCTCGGTGGACCTCGTCGTACGATCGACGCTGCCCCCCTCCGCGGTCGCCGACTCGCTCCGCGCGGCGCTCGAGCCGATGGGGCTTTCGCTGCCGGGTGGTGACTTCCGGACGTTGCAGGAGATCGTGGACAGATCGGTCTCGTCGCGTCGCTTCCTGGTGCTGCTGCTCGGCGGGTTCGCCGCCTTCGCGCTCGTGCTCGCGTCGCTCGGCATCTACGGGCTGATCTCGTACTCGGTCCACCAGCGCCTGCACGAAATGGGCGTGCGCCTGGCGCTCGGCGCGCCGGCGGGTACCGTCCGGCGGCAGGTGCTGGGTCAGACGCTCAGGCTCGCCGCCGTGGGCGTGGCCCTCGGCGCCGGCGTGTCGTGGGTCGCGGTCCGATCGGTGAGCGGCCTGCTGTTCGGCATCTCGCCGCGCGACCCGGCGACGTTTGCCGGCATGGCGGTCGTCCTCACGATTGTCGCGCTCATCGCCGGGTACCTGCCGGCCCGCCGCGCGTCGCGCGTGGACCCGATGATGGCGCTGCGCGCGGAGTAGCAGACCGGGCAATCCCCGGTCC
This sequence comes from Vicinamibacterales bacterium, assembly GCA_041394725.1. Taxonomy (GTDB): domain Bacteria; phylum Acidobacteriota; class Vicinamibacteria; order Vicinamibacterales; family SCN-69-37; genus JAWKHR01. The sequence continues at coordinate 97,408 of JAWKHR010000024.1, forward strand.
GGAGGGGCCCAGGGTTCCTCCTGCTTGACACCGGTCCGGTGCCTGCATTACTTTGCAATACAGAGAACTTGTCGCGTTCAACCTCAGGTCCCGACCGGTGGACTCCATGAACATTCTTCGCGCCAGCCATCTGGGCATGTGTTTCGGCGTGCGTGACGCGATCGATCTGGCGGTACGGCAGGCCGACGCCGCGCCGCTGACGGTGCTGGGCGACCTGGTGCACAACGAGACGGTGCTCGCCGACCTGCGCGCCCGCGGCATCACGATCGCGATGGACCCGTCCGAGGTGCGGACGCAAGCCGTGATGATCACGGCGCACGGCGCGTCGGAGCGGCGGCTCGCCGCCACCCGCGCGCGCGGCCTCGACGTCGTCGAGGCGACGTGCCCGCTCGTGCACGTCGCGCACAAGGCCATCGCGGCGCTGCGACGCGACGGTTATCACCCGGTGATCATCGGCCAGCGCGATCACGTCGAGGTGCGCGGGCTGACCGAGGACCTCGACGCGTTCGACGTCGTGCTCGACGAGGCCGACGTGGACGCGCTCGCGTACCGCCCGCGTCTGGGGGTCGCCTCGCAGACCACGCAGCCGCTCGAGCGCGTCCGGCGGCTCACCGAACGGATCCGGCGCCGCTTCCCGCAGTCCGACGTCCGGCTCATCGACACCGTCTGCCTCCCGACCAAGCAGCGCCAGCAGGCCGCCGTCGATCTCGCCGCGGCGAGCGACGTGGTCATCGTCGTCGGCGGCGCCAACAGCAACAACACGCGCGAGCTCGTGCAGACCTGCGGGCACCGGTGCGCCCGCGTGCACCACGTACAGGCCGCGTCGGACCTGCGCGCGGACTGGTTCGAGGATGCCGGGACGGTGGGGATCACGGCGGGCACGTCCACGCCGGACGCGGTCGTGGACGCCGTCGAGGCGCGGGTTCGTCAGCTCGCGGCGATCGCGCAGCACGCGACGCCCGCGGTGGCGAGCGGCCGGTAGCCGGCAGGAATCTCGCGGGGGATTGACAGGCACCCCTCAATAGTCATTGAATTACCAAATGCCGAGGCCGTCCTCGAACGCTCCTCCCCTCCGGGAATTCGAGCTGACGGTGATGCTCGCCGTCCTGCACCTGGACGGCACCGGCTATCCACTGACCATCCGTGACGAGATCGAGGCCCGCACCGGTCGCGGCGTTTCGCGGTCCGCGGTCTTCATCACGCTGGAGCGCCTCGAGCGACACGGCTTCGTGACGTCGGCCCTCGGAGAGTCGTCAGCGGTCCGGGGTGGCCGGGCGCGGCGGATCTTCACGTCGACGAAGGCGGGCCGCCAGGCCGTGAAGACCTCGCTCGGCCTCGTGTCGGCGATGGCCGCGGGCCTGGAACGGGTGCTCCGGTGACGCGGCGTCTCGCGCTCTGGACGCTGCGGCGCGCGCTGGGCCCGACACGTGCCGAGACCGTGATGGGCGATCTCGACGAGGAGATCGGCCGCTCGGCGACCGTGGCATCGCGAATGGGCGGCCTGCGGCTGCTCCTGCGCGCGGTGACGTTCGCGATCGCGGTGCGATGGGCCGACCGTCGTCCGCGGCCCGCGTTCAGCGGGTCGCTGTCGCAGGACATGCGGTACGCGTGGCGATCGGTCCGCCGCCGGCCCGGCAGGTTCATGGCCGCCGCCGGGATGCTCGGCCTCGCGATCGGCATCACGACGGCGATGTTCACCGTCGTCGATGCGCTGCTCATCCGTCCGGTGCCGTTTCCCGACCCGGACCGGCTGGCGCAGCTCTCCATGGGCACCGAACACGGCGGTCCATCGGTCGTTCCGCTGGAGACGTATCGGGCCTGGCGCGATCTCGGCGCTTTCGACGGAGTGTCGGCCACCCGGTCCACGACCCGGGTCCTGAACGTCGACGGCAGCGAGACCGCGCAGGAAGAGGCGCAGGTCACGCCGGGGACGTTCGAGATGGTCGGCGGCGTGCGGCCGCTGCTCGGCCGGCTGTTCTCCGCGGCCGACGGCGAACCCGGTGCGGACGACCGGGTCATCCTGTCGGAAGCACTGTGGCGCTCCGCGTTCAGCGCCGATCCGTCGGTCGTCGGCCGACGCGTGTCGCTCGACGGGACGCCGGTCGTCGTGGTCGGCGTGCTGCCCGACGGCTTCCGTTTCCCGGACTGGACGACGCGCCTGTGGCGCGCGACGACGTTTGCCGCGGAGGATTCGGGCAGCCGGGACCGGGTCCTGGTCTACGTCCGCCTTGGCACGGACATCCCGAAGACCGACGCTCTCCGGCTGGCGACGGACGTCGCGCACGCAGCGGGCGCGCACGCCAGCCT
>JAWKHR010000025.1:0-95798 GCA_041394725.1 Vicinamibacterales bacterium
TTCGCCATCCTCGACGCGCTGTTTCCGGCCGCACATCCCTACTCATGGCCGACGATCGGCGAGCCCGACGACCTGCGCGCGGCCTCGATCGACGACGCGCGCGCGTCGGCCGCCCCGGCCGCCCCGGCCCCGCCCCCCCCCCAACCCACCCCCCCGCGTCTCCGTCTCTTTTCGTCTGGCCGACCTTTGCGTTCACCCTGCATGTCCTGCATGGTGAATCGTCGGGCCGTGCACCGTGCACCGTGCACGATGCGCCGCGCGGCGTGCACCCTGTGCGCGAGCCGGTTCAGGGCCGGCGATCGATCGCCCCGAAGTGGTCCACGGGTCCATGGCCCCGGCCGAGCTCGGGGGCGTGGCGGATCGCGCCCGTGACGTAGTCCTTGGCGCGGCGCGCGGCGTCGGCCAGGTCGTCGCCGAGGGCCAGCCGCGCGGCGACCGCCGACGAGAACGTGCAGCCGGTGCCGTGCGTGTGGCGGGTCGGCACACGCGGGGCCCGGAGCTCGACGATCGTCGTGCCGTCGGCGACCACGTCCACGGCGTCGCCGTCGAGATGTCCACCTTTGACGATCACGGCGCGGGCTCCCAGGTCCAGCAGCGCGCGGGCGGCGTCGCGCTGGTCGTCGATCGAGGCGATCGACCGGCCGGTCAACGCCTCGGCCTCGGGCGTGTTGGGCGTGATGACGGTCGCGAGCGGCAGGAGGCGCGCGCGGAGCACCTCGACGGCGTCGGGGGAGAGGAGCGGCGCGCCGCCCTTGGCGACCATGACGGTGTCGAGCACCACGCGCGGCGGCCGTCGGGCTTCGAGGACACCCGCCACGGCCCGCGCGATCGCGGCGTCGGCGAGCATGCCGATCTTGATCGCGTCGGCGCCGAGGTCGTCGAGCACGGCGTCGATCTGCGCGACGACGAGCGCGGGCGGCAGGGCCTGGACGGCGAGCACGCCGGTCGTGTTCTGCGCGGTGACGGCGGTCACGGCGCTCGTGCCGAACACGCCGTGCGCGGCGAACGTCTTCAGGTCGGCCTGGATGCCGGCGCCGCCGCCGCTGTCGCTGCCCGCAATTGTCAGTGCCGTTCGCATTTGGCTAGAATCCATCCACGATGACTCAGCCCGCCCAGGGAACCCTGTTCGCCCACACGTTCGACGGCGCCCCGTCGGCCGGCGCGATGCGTGCCGCCGCGGTGCTGCTGGCGGCGGCGCTGACCGCGCTCGCCGCCCAGTTTACGGTCACCCTGCCGTTCACGGCGGTGCCGTTCACGCTGCAGCCCACCGTCGTGCTGCTGACCGCGCTCGCGCTCGGCCCGCGGCTCGGGGCGGCGGCGCAGGTGACCTACCTGCTGGCGGGCCTGGCGGGGTTGCCGGTCTGGGCGAACTCGCCGCTGCTCGCGCCGGGCGCCGCGCGGCTGCTCGGGCCGACGGCGGGCTACCTGTGGGCCTACCCGGCGGCCGCGTACCTGACCGGCTGGCTCGCCGCGCGCGGCTGGGACCGGCGCTACGCGACGTCCGTGCTGGCGATGACCGTCGGCCTGCTGGTGATCTTCCTCTCCGGCGTGTCATGGCTGACCGTCGTCATCGGCCAGGCCCCGGCGGCGGCGCTCGCCGCGGGCTTCGTGCCGTTCTTCTTCCTCGATCTCGCGAAGGTCGGCCTCGCCGGGATGATCCTGCCGCAGGCCTGGCGCCTGCTCGGCCGCCGCTAGCGTTCCCTACCGCACGTAACCCAGGCTGCGCATCCGCTCGATCATCTCGCGATCGAGCGGCCGGCCCGCCGGTCGCGGCGGGCTGATCCGCGGGCCGTACGTCGTGACGTGCCGGACCGCGTGTGCCGCGACGAACGCCGGCGAGAACAGGTCGATGGCCGGCGGCGCCGCGAGGTCGTCGGCGACCGGCACGCCCACCGCGTAGAGCACGGTCCCCGCCACCGCCGTCACCGGCACCTCGTCGTGCACTCGGCTCGCCTCGTCGCCCGCGAAGGCGAGCAGCCCACCCGACGGGGACCCGACCCGGCCCGGCTGCGTGACGAGCAGGGTGCGCGGCGCGGCCGGCGTGACGGTCGCCTCGGCCGCCGGCGAGGCCGCCGTCGCGCCCGGGGCCGCGTCACCGGGCGCGGCCAGTCGCGCGACCAGCCCGTCGAGGAAGACGTAGTACCGCTCGATCGCCGCGAGCCGCGCCGCGGTCTCACCCGGCGACTGCGCGCGCGCGTCGGCGCCGCCGAGCAGCGCGTGCTGCGCGATGTCCAGGCCCGGCAGGTAGACCGCCATCAGGTCCACCGGCCCGAGCGCCGGGTCGCGCGCGATCGACGCGAGCGTGGCGTCCATGACCGCGGACCGGTGGATGACGTCGCCGATCGCACCGGGCGTGACGTCGGCCACGACCGGCGCCGCCAGCGCCTCGGCCGCCTCGCGGCGCGCGGGCCAGTCGCGCTCGAGCGTGTCGTAGAGCGCGGCCGGCGCGATCTCGCCATTCTGCTCGCCCCCGCGCTCGAGCCGCAGCAGCGCGCGGTCCGACAGCACGATGCCGGCGTCGGGTGTCGAGGCCGGCCAGGTCGCCCACCAGTGCACGACCGCCGTGCGCAGGCCGGCGCGCGCGGCCACCTCCCAGAACGCCGGCACGCGGCGCTCGGTGCCCGAGGCCACCGAGGGCCGCGTCAGCCGCAGGAGGTCCGTCACCCGCGTGACCACCGACGGCTGCGGCGCATCCTGCGGCAACCGGCCCTCGAGGCCGGCGACCTCGCGGCTCTCGAGCGCGCGGATTCCGTGATGCTCGGGCGTCTGGCCCGTGGCGATCGTGCTCCACACGCGCGCCGGGTCGCCGGGTTCCACCGGCGTGAGCCTCGCGACCGCGCCCGACGTCAGCCGCGCCAGGGCCGGCAGGCGTCCGGCGGACGCCAGACGCTCCAGCGTCGCCGTGTCCACGCCGTCGATCGCGATGACGACCACCGGCCCGCCGGTGGGGACGACGGTGAGCGGCGGCGGCGGCGCGGGCGCGCGTTCCCGCCCGGTGGCGGCGAGCAGGCCGACCGCGCCGGCCAGCGCGATGGCCGCCATGAGCACGACGGCGCGCCGCGACGAGAGCGGGAGGCCCGGACGCAGCAGGCGGCCGAGGCCGACGCGCGTGAGCACCGCCAGCACGGTCAGCGTGACCGCGTGGCCGAGCAGCAGGCTGATGGCGACGCCCACCGCGAGCGCGGCCGTCGTCCAGACGACCGATCCGGTCTCGCTCGTCGCGGCGGCGCGCCACCAGAGCGTCAGGTAGAGCAGGCAGGCGGCCGCGACGACGAGTCCCGCCGCGCCCGCCACCCGCGCCGCGCGCGCCGGGAAGTGCGGGTGCCGGACCGCGCGTCGCGCGAGTGCCACCCCGATGGCGATGGCCACGCCGGCGGCCAGCGCGGCCGCCACGCCGAACAGCACCGCGAGGTACGACGCCGCGATCGCCGCGTCGGTGCCGTTGGTCACGAGCTCCGGCGCGCGCGCCCGCAGCCCGACGGCCGCCGCCGGGCCGAGCAGCACGCCCGCGAGCAGGCCGATGCGCGCGCTGGCCGCGGCCACGAGCCGGGCCGGGCGGACGGTCGGGCCCGCGCGCCCGATCACGAACCGGTCCACGCGCGCGTCGAGGTAGCCCAGCGCGCGAAGCTGGCTGCGCAGCTCGTCGACCTTCGGGTCGGGCCCCGGGGAGGCGGGCGGCGGCGTCATCGCGTCATGGTCCTCAGGTGCTCCGGTGCGCGACGAACTCGGCGAGCGCGACGAGCCGGGCCGCGCGGCGCCCGAAGGGCGCGAGCGCCGCCACGGCGGTCTCGCAGAGCTCGTCGGCGAGCTGCCGCGCGCCGTCGAGGCCGCTGAACGAGACGAACGTCGTCTTGCGCGCGTCGCGGCGGGTGGCCTTGCCGGTCGACTCGGGCGTGCCGGTGACGTCGAGCAGGTCGTCCACGATCTGGAACGCGAGACCCAGGTTCTTCGCGTAGGCGGTGAGGGCCGCGACGTCCTCGGGCGGCGCGCCGCCGGAGATCGCGCCGGCCGCCGCCGCCGCGCTGAAGAGGACACCCGTCTTGCGGCGGTGGATCCGCTCGAGGGTGGGGAAGTTGATCGCCGCGTCGGTCGCGAGTACGTCCTCGGCCTGGCCGGCGACGAGGCCGTCGAGGCCGACCGCGTCGGCGAAGAGCGTCGTGACCCGGCCCGCGAGGTCCGGATCGCACCGCGCGGCCAGGTGGCCGTAGGCGGCGTTGAGCAGGCCGAACGCCGCCAGGATCGCCACCGCCTCGCCGTAGGCCACGTGCGCCGCCGGCCGGCCGCGCCGGAGCGGCGCGTCGTCCATGCACGGCAAGTCGTCGAGGACGAGCGACGCGGCGTGGATCGCCTCGATCGCGCAGGCGGCGGGCATCGCGCGGTCGGTGCGGCCCGCGAGCTCCGCCGCGAGCAGCACGAGCACCGCCCGCACGCGCTTGGATGGCGCGAGCAGCGTATAGCGCATCGCCTCGCCGGCCGGGTGCGACGACGTCGGTTCCTCCTGGACGAGGGCCTCGAGCGCCCGCGTCACCTGCACCTGGTAGTCCACGAAGAAGGCGGGCAGGTTCGTCATCGCGCCGGCCGGGTGAAGATCACCATGTACTGGTATCGCAGGAAGGTCTCCAGCCGCTCGAAATGAAGGCCGGCCGACTCGCCGGCGCGGATCACCACGTCCGGCTCCACGCGCGATTCCAGCGCGGGGCCCGGGCCGCCCGACCCGTCGGCCGTGAAGTCCACGATGCCGAGGCGCCCGCCCGGGGCGAGCGCGTCGCGGACGTGACGCAGCAGCCCGACCGGATCCGCGAACTGCGGAAACGTGTCCACGATGAGCACCGCGTCGAGCCCGCCCGGCAGCCGCGGATCGTCGGGCGCGCCGAGCACCGGCTCCACGTTGGTGAGGCTCTCGCGCTCGACTCGTCGCCGGATGGCCTCGATCATCAGGGGCTGGATGTCCTCGGCGTAGACGCGGCCGTTGGGCCCCACGCGATGCCCGAGCCGAATCGTGAACCAGCCGCCGCCCGCGCCGATGTCCGCGACGCGGCTGCCGTCGGCGATGCGCAGCGCGTCCATGATGCGGTCGGGCTGCTGCCACTCGCCGCGGTCGGGGCCCTCGAGGATGTTGAGGTCCTCGGGCGAGAAGAGCGTGCCCGGCGCCTCGCCGGCCGACGGCAGCGGCGGCGCGGCCGCGGGCAGGGGCGTGCCCCCCGCGGCGGGCTGGATCCCGATCCGCCCGAGTACCGCGAGCAGCCCGAGCAGCAGGACGGCGATGACGACACGCATCAGCGACGCGCCCCGGCGCCCATCAGCGCAACGCCTTCAGCACCCGCTCGAGCGCCTCGGTCGTGTCCGCGGCCGGGTCCTCGAGGTGGTAGTGGACGACCTCGCGATCGGCGGCGACGAGAGCCTCGAAGTCGCCGAGGGCCTGCGCCATCTTGAGCGCGCTGAACGTGTAGTCGGTCTTCGGGACGGGCGTCGCGCTCGCGTCGGCCGAGGTGAAGAGCAGGAAGATGCCGGTGTTGGGCCCACCCTTGTGGTACTGGCCCGTCGAGTGCAGGTACCGCGGCCCGATCCCGTGCGTCGTCGCCAGCCGCGTGCGCCGTCGCAGGGCCGCGCGCAGCCCCGAGACGACGTCGATGCGGCGCGGATCGGCGGGCAGGTAGTCGAGGATGGCGACGTACCGGCCGCGGGTCCAGGCCGTGTCGCCGGTCCGGTCCGGCCGGTGCTCGCGCCGGGAGTAGCCCTGGCCCTTCTCGAAGGGCGGATCGAGGCTGAAGGTGCCGCGCAGGCGGCGCAGGTCGAGCTGCTTCTGCGTGCGCTCCTTCGCCTCGCGCACGTTCGGTTCGTCGAAAGGGTTCACGCCGAGCGCCGACCCGGCCACCGCGGTCGCGAACTCCCAGCGGAAGAACTCCCCGCCCAGATCGGCGGGCGACGTGTCGATCGTGAAGACCGGATGGCCGGCCGCCGCGAGCGCCGCGGCCTGCTCGTCGAGGCCGGGCGCGAAGCTGCTCCGGACGAGCACGAACGCGCGGTCGGGCGCGTAGTCGGCGGGTTCGCCCACCGGCTCGCCGACGACCGGCAGGATGCCCTGGCCGTCCTTGCCGGTGCTCTCGGCGACGAGCTGCTCGATCCACGGGCCCAGCGCCTGGAAGGCGGGCGAGAGAAGCAGCGTCATCTTGTCGCGTCCGGCGGCGGCCTGCCCCGCGATGAACGCGCCCAGGGCCAGGCCGGGATTGTCGGCCGCGTCGGCCTCGGTGCGGCCGGCCATGCGGCGCGCGCTCTCGATCAGGACCGGCAGGTCCAGCCCGAGGAGCGCCGCCGGCACGAGGCCGAACAGCGAGAGCGCCGAGTAGCGGCCGCCGATGTCGGCCGGGTTGATGAACGTGCGGCGGTAGCCGTGCTTCGCGGCCAGGGCTTCGAGCGGCGTGTCGGGATCGGTGATCGCGATGAAGTGCGCCCCGGCCCGCTCGCCGACCGCCTCGCGCATCCGCTCGCGGAAGTGCGCCTCGAGCGAGGTCACCTCGATCGTCGATCCGCTCTTGCTCGCGACGATGAAGAGCGCGCGGTCGGGGTGCAGGGCCTCGGTGACCTGGCGGATGGCGCGCTCGTCGGTCGTGTCGAGCACGGTCAGCGTGCACGGATCCGTCCGGGGGACGGGGACGTCGCGATACACCTCCGCGCAGAGGCTGGACCCGCCCATGCCGAGCAGGTAGACGTCGGTCAGTCCCGCCTCGCGGGCCTCGGCGGCGAAGGCGGCGAGGTCGTCGAGCCAGGTGCCGGCGCGCTCGGGCACGTCGAGCCAGCCGAGGCGGTGGCGGATCGCGTCGGCCTGGCCCTTCGCGGCGCCGGCGGTGGTGAACGCGGCGGCATCGTGGCGCCAGATGCGCGTCGGCAGACGTTCCTCGGCGAGGCGGGCGGCGAGTTCGGCGGGCGGCATCATGCGGGATCCTGGTTGACGACGAGCAGTCGCAGTTCGGTCATGTCCTCGATCGCGTAGCGCGGGCCCTCGCGGCCGAGGCCGGAGTCCTTGACGCCGCCGTAGGGCATCGGGTCGATGCGCCACGACGGCACGTCGTTGACGATCACGCCGCCCACCTCCAGGCGATCGAAGGCGGCCAGCGCGTGCGGCAGCGACCGCGTGAACACGCCGGCCTGGAGGCCGTAGCGCGAGGCATTGACCGCGTCGATGGCCGCCTCGAACGAGTCCACGCGCTCGAGCACGACGACGGGCGCGAAGGCCTCCTCGGCGCAGACGCGGCTCCCGGCCGGGACGCCGGTGAGCACGGTGGGCGCGTAGCCGGCGCGGCCCAGGCGGCGGCCGCCGGTGAGGACCGTCGCGCCGCCCGCGACGGCCTCCTGGACCCACGCCTCGGTGCGCGCGGCGTCGTCCTCGGTGATGAGCGGGCCGAGGTCGGTGGCCGGGTCGAGCGGGTCGCCCACGACCAGCCGCTCGGCGCCGGTGACGACCTTGGCGGCGAACGCGTCGAACACGTCGGCGTGCACGAAGACCCGCTGCACCGAGATGCAGCTCTGACCCGCGAAGCCGAAGCCGCCGGCGAGCAGTCGCGTCACGGCGAAGTCCACGGGCGCGTCGCGATCGACGATGAGCCCGGCGTTGCCGCCGAGCTCGAGCACGACGCGCTTGCGTCCGGCGCGCGCCTTGAGGTCCCAGCCGACCGCCGACGAACCGGTGAAGGTGAGCAGCCGGAAGCGGTCGTCGGTCACCAGGCGGTCGCCGTCACGCCGGTCGAGCGGGAGGACGCTCACGCCGCCAGGCGGGAGGCCGGCCTCGACGAGCAGTCGCGCGAGGGTGAGCGCGGAGAGCGGCGTGCGCGTCGCCGGCTTGAGGACGATCGGGTCGCCCGCGGCGACGGCCGGCGCCAGCTTGTGCGCGACGAGGTTGAGCGGGAAGTTGAACGGCGAGATGCCGGCGACGGGGCCGAGCGGCACGCGGCGCGTCACCGCGAACCGTCGTTCGCCGGGCGGTGCGACGTCGAGCGGCAGGAACTCGCCGCCGATCCGGAGGCTCTCGTCGGCGGCCACGCTGAAGGTCAGTCGCGCGCGGTCCACCTCGGTGCGCGCGTCCTTCAGCGGCTTGCCCGCCTCGGCGGCCAGCGTGCGGGCGATGTCGTCGGCCGAGGCGGCCAGCGCCGCCGAGACCCGGCGGAGGATCGCGGCCCGTTCGTGGGCCGCCAGCCGCGCCATCCCGGGCGCGGCCTCGACGGCGGCCCGGGTGGCCGTTTCCAGGGCCTCGGGGCCCGCCAGCCACGTCCGGCCGACGAGGCGGCCGTCCCAGGGGCTCCGGACGGCCAGTTCCGTGCCGGTCCGGCGCCACTCGCCCGCGAGGCAGCAGGGCCAGTCCGCAGCGGAGGTCATCCGCATAGTCTATAAGGTGCGCCAGCCCGTATAATCGGATCATGATCAACGTCACCGAAGCGGCCGCGGAGAAGATCACCGAACTGCTGGCCGAGGAAGAGAAGACCGACGCCGGCCTGCGCGTGTTCGTGCAGGGCGGCGGATGCTCGGGGTTCCAGTACGGGCTCATGATCGAGGACGGCGAGGCCGACCCGGACGCCGACCAGGTGTTCCAGGTGAACGGCGTCCGGCTGTTCGTCGATCCCATCAGCCTGCGCTACCTCAAGGGCGCCGAGGTGGACTTCGTCGACAACAACATGGGCGGCGGGTTCACGATCAAGAATCCCAACGCCAAGTCCACCTGCGGCTGCGGCTCCTCCTTCAGCGCCTGACACGCGCCCGGCCTCTTGCGGGAGGCCCGGCGGCCGCCTGTCCATGCAGTCCGCGAAGGAGTTCGTCGAGCGGTTGCGGCCGGCCGGGGGCCGGCGTTCGAGCAAGCGCGACCTGATCGTCGGGGTGTTCCTGCGCCAGGAAGGGCACCTGAGCGCCGACGACCTGGTGGACCTGATTCGCGCGGAGGACGCGCGCATCAGCCGCGCGACGGTCTACCGCACCCTGCAGTGGATGGTCGACGCCGGGCTTGCGCGGCGCGTGGACTTCGGGGAAGGGCGCTTCCGGTTCGAGCACTCCTACCGGCACCCGCGGCACTTCCACCTCATCTGCAAGACCTGCAACCAGTCGTTCGAGTTCCTCAGCTCCGACGTCGAGGCGCTGCTCGAGGAGATCGCGCAGGCGCGCAACTTCGCGCCGCGCCAGAGCGTGCTGCAGATCTACGGCACGTGCGAGGCCTGCCGCACCGGCCGCGCCGACGCCCCGCCGCCGGCGCCGACCGACGCGGTCTTCGCGCGCGACGCGCTGCGCATCGCGATCGCGACCGAGCGCAGCGGCCGCGAGTTCTACACCCGCGCCGCGAAGCTCGCGCGCGACGCCCGCGCCCGGCGCGTGTTCGAGCGGCTCGCCACCGAGGAGCAGGACCACTTCGGCCGGCTCGAGGCGCGCTACCGCGAGCTCATCGAGCAGGACCCGGCGCTCGAGTCGCAGCCGACGTTCCTGTTCTTCAAGGGCGCCGCCAACGGCCTGTTCTCGGCCGGCACCGAGGAACTGCGCAAGACGCCCGGCGACCGCGAGGCCCTGCAGATCGGCATCCGCTGCGAGCGCGGCTCGCACCGGTTCTTCAAGCGCTACGGCGAGCGGTTCGAGGAGTCGGAAGGCAAGCGCATCTTCCTCGAGTTCGCCGAAGAGGAGCGCGAGCACCTCGACCTGCTGCTCCGCGAGTACCGGTCGCTCGTCAACCGCCAGCGGCGCGCCCGCGACGGGCGGCGACGGCGGCCGGCGTGATCGACCTCCACCTGCACACCACCGCGTCCGACGGCCGATCGACCCCGGCGGACCTCGTCCGCGAGGCCCAGGCCGCGGGGATCACGACGATGGCCGTCACCGACCACGACACGACGGCCGCCTGGGAGGCCGTCTCCGCCGAGGCCGCCGCGCGCGGCATCGCGTGCGTGCCGGGCATCGAGATCACCGCCGTCGAGGACGGGCGCGACGTGCACGTGCTCGGGTACTTCTTCGGCGCCCGGCGCGCGCCGGACCTCGAGGCCTTCCTCGACGACCAGCGCGCCGACCGGCGGCGCCGCCTCGTCGAGATCATCCGGCGCCTGTCGGCCATCGGCGTCGCGATCGACGTCGCGGCGCTCGAGGCGCGCCAGCCGCCCGGACGGGCGCTCGGCCGGCCGCTCGTGGCCGCCGCGCTCGTCGAGGCCGGATACGTCGCCTCGATCGCCGAGGCGTTCGACCGGTACCTCTCGCCGGGCCGCCCCGGGTTCGTGCCGCGGCGCGGCGCCTCCGGCGCCGACGTGATCGAACGCATCGCGCGGGCCGGCGGCGTCGCCTCGCTCGCGCATCCCGGCAAGCTCGGCGACGAGGCCGTCGTCCAGCGCCTGGTGGCAGCCGGGTTGCCCGCGATCGAGGTGCATCATCCCGACCACACGCCCGCCGACACGGCGCGTTACCGCGCGCTGGCGACGCGCGCCGACCTGGGCGTGACCGGCGGCTCCGACTACCACGGTCCAGGCAGCGGTCGGGAGGACGGCCTGGGCCGGACCCGGCTGCCCGAGGCGGACTTCGAGCGGCTCCGCGCGCTGGCCGCCGCGCCACGCCCGACGTGAACCAGACGCCGCTCATCGCCATTCACGGCGTCACCCGGGCCTACGGCGGCCTGCGGCCCCTGCGCATCCGCGCGTTCGAGGCCCGGGCCGCCGACCGGATCGTCCTGACGGGGTTCGATCAGGGCGCGGCCGAGTCGTTCGTGCACCTCGTCACGGGCGCGGCCCTGCCCGAGGCCGGCGAGGTCCGGATCGACGGCCGCGCGACGCACGAGGCCTCGGCCGACACGGACTGGCTGCGATCGCTGGATCGCTTCGGCCTCGTCACCGAGCGCGCGGTTCTGCTCGAACAACTGAGCACGGCCGCCAACCTGGCGCTGCCTCTGACGCTGGCCGTGGATCCGATGACCGACGAGGCACGGGCTCACGCGGAGGACCTGGCCCTCGCCGTGGCGTTGACACCGCGGCTGGATGCCGCGGCCGGCACGCTGACGCCGGCGGAGCGGCTGCGCGTGCACCTCGCCCGCGCGGTCGCGACCGGCCCGGACATGCTGCTGCTCGAGCACCCGACCGCCGCGCTGGCCGAACCGGCCGAGCGCGAGGCGTTCGGCCGCCTGCTGGTCGCGGTCGCCGAGGCGCGGGGGTGCGGGTGGATCGCGCTGACGGCCGACGACGTCTTCGCGCGCGCCACCGGCGTGCCGGCGCGACGGCTCGCGCCGGCGACCGGCGACCTGACGGACGGCGGCGGCCGCGGCTGGCGCCGCTGGTTCGGGTCGCGCTAGCCGGCGCGGCGGTTCACCACGACGACTAGCGACGCATCACGACGCCGCACGCCGCGCGCGGACCGCCGCTCAGGCCGGACTTCGACTCGCCCGTCACGCCCTGGTCGGGATTCGCGTGGATGATGATCGCGGTGCCGTCGGCGTCGAACACCGACACCGGGCCCGGGCCGAGCGTGACGCGGGTCGTGATCGCGGTCAGCGTCGCGTGACCGCTGGCGTCGGCGACCAGGTTGGGCAGGTCGCCCATGTGGAACGGGTGGTTCGCGTCGGGATCGCTCAGGCCGCGCGGGCCCGGGTCGAAGTGGCCGCCGGCGCTCGTGAACGGCGCCTGGCACTGGCCGACCTCGTGGATGTGGAAGCCATGCGGACCGGGCGTGAGGCCCGTCACGTCCACGGTCAGCTCGACGGCCCTGGTGCCCGTCATGAACTTCATGTCGTGGCCTCCGGCGGTCTGCGCGTCGATCTCGCGCAGCTCGACGGTGCCGGTGATGCCCTCGCCGCGGATGTCCGCGTGGGCGCGGAGCGCGCCGGTCTGGGCGGTGACGAACGTCGTGGCCAGCAGGCCGGTGGCCGCCGCGGCAATGGTCGGAACACGCCAGTTCATGGAATGGGCCCCCTTTCGATCAACGATTGTAGATCGCGCATGACTTCGAGCCGCAGCACCCTCGTCCTTTTCGACATCGACGACACGCTCGTGCAGACCGGCCGCGCCGGGCTGCGCGGCATGAACCTCGCCTTCGAGCGCCTCCACCGGCGCGCGAACGCCCTGGACGGCGTGACGTTCGCCGGCCGCACCGACCGGGCCATCGTGGCCGACGCGTTCCGCCTGATGGGCCGGGAGGCGGGCGAGGCGGACATCACGGGCCTCCGCGACGCCTACCTCGAGGCGCTCCGCGCCGAGATTGTCCGGCCGGTCGACGCGGCAGTCGGCGTGCTGCCGGGCGTCGAACGCGTGCTCGCCGCCCTCGAGGCCAGGCCCGAGGCGTTCGTCGTCGGCCTGCTGACCGGGAACTTCGCCGGTGGCGCGGCCATCAAGCTCGGGCACTTCGATCTGTGGCGGCGGTTTCCGTTCGGCGCCTTCGGGGACGTCCACGTGAACCGGCGCGACCTCGTGCCGGTCGCGCTCGAGCAGGCGCGGGCGCTCGGGTGCGTCCCGGCGACGCCCGGTGACGTGGTCGTCATCGGCGACACGCCGCTCGACGTCGACTGCGCGCGGGCGCACGGCGCGCGGGCGCTGGCCGTGGCCACCGGCCCGTTCGACGCGCAGGCCCTGGCCGAGGCCGGCGCCGACCTGACCGTGCCCACGCTCGACGACGCCCCGGACGTCGTCGAGTGGATCCGCGCGCGGGCCTGATTTCAGGCGGGCGGGAATCCGGCCGGTGGCGGGCGTCGGCGCGACCGTGCCGCGCGATCCGGGCCGCGCGGTCCGTCGCCGCTCTCGCGTGCCTCCGGATCGGTCCGCGCCACCCTGGGTTGATTCAGCGAGCGCAGCAGATCCTCCAGCTCTTCCACCCGCATCGGCGATCCGAGCAGCGCCCCGGCCTCGAGGACGAGGCACACGGCGAGCGTGCGAAGACGACGTCTGAACGACACGCGGTCCTCCCGCGGGCGCGCGAGGGCAGACCTCCGGCGCGTCCGGCGTGTTCCGTGAAACCGGCGAACGGGGAATCAGCGGGAGGTGGTGTCGGGCGGGCCGCGGGTGACGGCGGGGGCGGCGCAGGCAATCGGCTGGACCCGGCCCAGCGGCCGATCGCGACGGACCCAGACGACGACGAGGTGCGGTTCGAGGCCCCAGACCGGGATCAGGAGCGCCGCCACCACGGGCAGTGCACCCGGCAGCGGCAGCCACGCCGCGATCAGGACGGCCGCGATGACGACACAGGCGGTCGGCGCGAGGTCCGCGGGGCGCATGGCTGGGTACGACTATAGCGCGGCGACGATGGCGGAAGCCCGTGGGAGTCGAACCCACCCATCCCGCTCAACGCGGGAAGCAACCGGTTTTGAAGACCGGGAGGGCCACCGGGCCCCGTTGGCTTCCGGGCGGGCAAGTAGCCCGGTCGCGGCGGGCTGAACGCGGAGCGCTTGGGGAAAAGATCAGGTTGTCCGGGGCCATCCCTGCGGGCCTGGCCCCGTCGGGGTGAACGTGCGAACTAGCCGTCGAGCAGCCGGACTTCACCCGCGCGCGGGCCCTTGGGCGATTCCTCGACCGAGAACTCGACGCGCTGGCCTTCTCTCAGCAGCTCGAACACCGCACCGCGGACCGCCGATCGATGGAAAAAATGCTCGACGCCGCTCTCATCACGAATGAACCCGAATCCCTTATCGATCAACAGACGCGCTATCGTGCCGTTCGGCATGACGGATTCCTCACCGGGCAGGCCACCGGCCTACGAAAGTGTTGCAAGACAAGCGTTTCGATGGTCAGTCTAGGCACGGTCGTCGGACCAAGTCAAGGCAGGGCCCCGGAAAGGCTTTGACCAGCGGGCGGGCCGATCGATATAATCCGATGTTCGACGTTCTTTCGTGTGGGCCAGTAGCGCAGTTGGGAGCGCGCATGAATGGCATTCATGAGGTCACGGGTTCGACTCCCGTCTGGTCCACCACCCTTCGCTCACGCTGGCTTTCCGCGTGAGCCGCCTTCCTGATCCAGCAACCGCTCGGCCGCCCCGCGATCGGCGGCGACCCTCGTCATCACGTCCAGCGCGAACGCGAGCAGGGCGCGCGCATCGAGGATCCAGGCGCGCGCGTCGCCCACCCGTCCGCCGGAGTTGCGCGACCGGGCCAGGTGCGTGTCGACGATCCGCGCGAAGAAACGATCCGGCCAGTGGGGATGCGCGCCGCGGCTCGAGGTGTCCACCTCGGTCATCTCGCGCCACACCCGGCGGCCGTCCTCGAGGACCGGCACCCTGAAGCGCGCGATGCGCTTGCCCGGGATGTCCACGACGTGCTCGGCATGATGGAGGAACGTCACCGTGTCGTGGTCGCTGCCGAGCAGGAGGATGCGGCCGCCGGCGCCGGCGAAGCGCTCGAGAAGCGAGCCGCGGCCGAACGCGTCGTTCCACGGTTGTGGCGCGAGCAGCTGATCCGCCTGCCGGCCCCAGACGACGAAGCGCGCGACGTGATCGTTGACCCGCGAGTCGGGCCACGTGCGGAAGCACTCGACGAGGAACCCGTTCTCGCGCTGCGCGCGCGCGGTGCGCGCGTCGAAGGCGGGCAGGTGCTCGAGGATCACGCGTTCGTCCTCCGCCGACAGCCCGCCGCGGCCGACCTCGTCGTAGTGGTCAGGGCAGCTCGCGTACATGACGAGCGTGCCCGCCGGCGTCAGCGCGTCCTTCAGCGCCAGGTGGATCTGATCCGGCCCGCCAATGACCCGCCCGACGGCCCGGACCGACGCGTGGAGCATGACGAGGTCGCCCGCCGCCACGCCCAGCGCCCGGAAGTCGTCGGCCAGCCTCCGCCTGGAGTGCACGCCCGGCTCGGGTATCCCGTCAGTACTCGCCGAACATCCGCACGACCTCGCTGACGTCGTTCGTCGTCGCGAGCGCGAGCATGAGGAGGACGCGCGCCTTGACCGGCTGCAGGTCGCCGCCGCCGATGCGCGGCTGGCCGCCGCGGCCGCCGCCGGTGCTCGACCAGCCGCTGCCCGTGCGCGTGGTCGTGACCACGTAGACGCCCTTGTCGAGCGCGTACCGGATGCCCTCGCCCTGCGTGCCGCTCGTCGCGCCGACGCCGGCGCCGGCGATCACGATGCCCTTCGCGCCGAAATCGGCGATCGCCTTGATGATGTCGCCCGGCGCTTCCTGGTAGGTCCAGACCACGTCGACGCGCGGCAGCGACTGGATCTGCGTGACGTCGAACTCGCTCTGCGCGCCGTGGCGCTTGACGGGCTTCCGGTAGTACTCGACCCGATCGAACACGGTGCCGAGCACGCCGTAATTGCGCGACGTGAACGTGTTGAGCAGCCGCGCGTCGGTCTTGGTCGCCTCGCGCGCCGAGTTGATCTCGTCGTTGAGGACGACGAGCGCGCCCATGCCGCGCGAGTCGGGATCGCCCGCCACGCGGAACGCGTCCTCGAGGTTCGCCACGCCCTCGTAGCCGGTCGTGCTCGGGTTGCGCATCGATCCGACGACCACGACGGGCCGCTCGTCACGGACCGTGAGGTGCAGGAAGTAGGCGAGTTCCTCCAGCGTGTCGGTGCCGCTCGTCACCACCACGCCGGCGAGGTCCTTGTCGGCCTTGTAGCGCGCGTTGATCTCGCGCGAGAGGTCGAGCCAGTTCTGCAGCGTCACCTGGCCGGAGGCGACGTTGAGGAACTGCTCGCCGTCGGCCTGCGCGATGCGCGCGACGCCGGGCATCGAATCGAGCAGTTCCTTGACGGTCAGGCGGCCGCCCGTGCGGTTGGAGATGGTGCCGCCCGTCGCGTACATGTAGACCTTGGGCAGCGGGCCCTCGGGCGCGGCCGCCCCGCGTCCGCGCTGGCCGGCAGCCTGGCCGCGCTGGCCTGCCGCTCCGGCCTGGCCAGGCGTCGCCTGTGCGCCGGCCTGACCCGCCTGTCCGGCCACGCCGGCCGGGGCCGCGGCCAGGGCAGCGACGATCACACCGAGAAGTCCGAACCGGAATCGGGTACGAAGGAGGAATGTCGCGGTCATGGCCGCGTACTATACGCCCGCCCGGCACCAGCCCGAAGCGGCGCGGCCCCGGGCGGGCCTACTCGGAGCGGGGCCGGCGTCCGGCCCGGGACAGCCAGCCGCTCAGCCGGCTTGCGGCTTCGTCGGGCGTGGGCCCGTAGAACGGCATCAGCGCGGTGCGGGCGCCGGGCCCGCTCGCGATTTGCGCACGCCACCGGTCGCGGCCGACGGGCCGGACCTCGATGACGTATGCGCGACCGTTGATCGTTTCCTGAAACCGGACGTTGTTCACTGGCGTGCCGTGCCCCGGGACCGGCGTGCGTCACGGATGCGACGACCGATCTTAGTTCCCTGACACGACCACGCAAGCGAAGGCGCATGCGAAAGCTGCACAGCCGTGGTGCGTACGGCCGGGTTCCGACGGCACGCGGGCAAAAAAGATCGCGCGCCGACAGGCCGTCCACAGCGCCTCCACGAGTCTTCCACAGGTTTTCCACATTCCCCGCGCGCGGGGGCTCCCTCGCGTCCTGGCGGCCCGGCGGTGGGGCGTCCGCCGGATGGCAGGGGACGTCGCAATGCAGGACAATAGGAGGTCATGCCCCCAGCCATCCGCGGCGCGATCATCGCCGTCGGCCTGGTCGTGCTGTCGGCGGCGGCCGCCGCCCAGCCGCCCGCGCCGGGGGGACTGTTCCGCATCTTCCTGCGGGACGGCTCCGCGCTGCCGGCCTACGGCGACGTGGCCGTGGTCGCCGATCGCGCGGTGTTCACGCTGGCGGTGGGCGAGGCGCCGAACTACCGCTTCCAGCTGATGAGCCTGCCGACGACGGAGATCGACCTGGAGAAGACCGCGAGCTACTCGCGGTCGGTGCGCGCGTCGTACTACGCGGCGACGCGCGGCGAGGCCGACTACTCCGCGATGACGCAGGAAGTGGCGGCCGCGCTCGACTACCTGACGCAGGTCGCCGACCCGAAGGAGCGCCTGCGGCTGGCCGAACAGGCGCGGACGCGGCTGATGGACTGGTCCCGGGAGAACTACGGGTACCGCGCGAAGGACATCGAGGCGCTGGCGGGCCTGTTCGACGAGGTGATTGCGGAGCTGCGCGCCGCGGCCGGCGAGTCGTCGTTCACGCTGGACCTCTCGGCGGGCAGCGCGACCGCGCCGCTCGAGCCGCTGCTCGAGCCCCCGTCGCTCCGCCAGTCGATCGAGGCCGCGCTGGCCGCGGCGCGCGCGGCCGACGTGCCCGAGGAGCGGCTGGGCGTGCTCCGCACGGCGCTCGTCTCGCTCGACGGCCACGAGGACGTGGCCGACCTGCGCGACACGGTCTCGGGCGAGCTGAAGGTCGAGGAAGCGGTGGGCGAGTCCTACCGGCTGCTCGGCGAGGACCTGCTCGGGCGCGCCGAGGCGGCGGCGACGGCGGGCGACATCAGCGCGTTCGCGCGCATCCGCGCCGACCTCTCCGATCGCGACGCCGCGCTGGGGCGCCGGCGTCCCGCCGAGGTCGCGGCGCTTCGCAAGGCGCTCGACGGCTGGCTCGACAAGACGGTCGAGCGCCGGCTCACCCTCGACCGCTATGCGCTGGCGCGCGCGAAGATCGTGGACTACGAGAAGGCGGTGCGCCCGGCGCTCTCGGGTATCGACGGGCTGCGGAGCGTGCTCGAGTACCTGCGCGACCAGAAGTACTTCAACTTCCAGCGCCTGGAGACGTCGATCGCGCGGTTCGCGCGCTACCTGGACCTCGTCCAGCAGGTGACGCCGCCCGAGGAGATGACCGACGTGCACGCCACGCTCATCAGCGCGCTGCACATGGCGCAGCAGGCCTGCGCGCGCCGGCGGCTGTACGTGGTCACGTCCACCGAGTCGTTCAACGCGGAGGCCGGGGCCGCCGCCGCCGGGGCGCTGCTGCTGGCCGACGAGGTCCGCAAGGAGATCCTCGCGCGGCTCCGGGTCTCGGCGTCGCGGTGATCACGCCGGACGTCCCGCGGCCGCGCCGCCTGATCCGGACGCGCGACCTGCGCGGGTTCCGCGACGCCCTCGTCGACCTCACGACGGCCGGCGCGCCCGTCGAGGCGCGGCGTCGCCTGGTGCTCGTGCCGACCGTCGCGGCGGGCGAGCTGTTGCGCCAGTCGATCGAGCGCCAGGCCCTCGGCGCCCGCCGCCCCGCGCTCCTGCTGCCCGACATCGTCACGCGCGACGGCTGGCTGGCGCGTTTGCGGGACGCGCTGCCCGGCGCGCCGCCCCTCCTCACGCCCGTCGAGCGCGTCGTCCTCTTCGAGGCGGCGGCCGGCGAGGCGGCCCGGCGGCCCCGGCTCGGCGGCGCGCCGTTCACGATCCGGCCCGGCCTGGTCGGCGCGATGGTCGATCTCTACGACGAGCTGCGCCGCCGCCAGCGCACGGTCCGGCGATTCGCCCGGACGCTGTTCGACCAGCTGCGCGTGGAACTCGGCATGGACCGGGGCAGCGAGGGGCTGATTCACCAGACCGCGTTTCTCGGCTTCGCGTTCCTCGCCTACGAGCGCGCGATGGCGCGCAGCGGCCGGATCGACGAGCACGCGCTGCGCCAGGCGCTGCTACGGGGCCAGCCCGCGCTCACGCACACGCACCTCGTCGTCGCCGTCGCCGACCATCCGGCCGATCCGCGCGGGCTCTGGCCGGTGGACTTCGACCTGATCGGCCGGCTGACCGGCCTGGCGCAGGTGGACGTCGTGATGACCGACGAGACGCACGACGCGGGCCTGCGCGCGCGCCTCGAGCTGGAGCTGCCGGGCATCGAGGAAGCGCGCTACGACCCGGCGCCGGACGGCGCCGGGCCTGCCGGTGTCGCCGCGGCACCCGTCCTGGTCGTGCCACCTGCCGACGCCGACGGCGTGACGCCGCTCGTTCGGGTGAGCCGCGATCGGGAGGAGGAGCTGCGCGACGTGGTGCGCGCGATCCTGGCCCGCGCGCGCGCCGGCGACGCCGCCGCGCCGGTCGCGCTCGTGTTCCACCGGCCGCTGCCGTACCTCTACCTCGCGGGCCAGGTGCTGCGCGACGCACGCGTGCCCTTCGAGGCGTTCGACGCGCTGCCGCTCGCGTCGGAACCGTACGCCGCGCTCGTGGACCTGCTGCTCGCGGTCGTCCGGACCGACGGCGCTCGCGACGCGGTGAGCGCGCTGCTGCGGTCGTCGCTCGTGCGCGTCGAGGTGGACGGCCACGCCGTCGATCTCGACGACGTGGCCGCGCTCGACGCGGTGCTCGCCGAGCGACGCGCGTCGTCGGGCGCGGCGACGTTTCCCGGCGAGGTCGCCGCGTGGTTCGGCGATCGGCCGAGACGCCGTGGGATCGATCGGGACCGGGCGGCGCGCGCCGCGGCGGCCGCCGCGGCCGTCGCCGCCGAGCTGACGCCGTGCCGGACGGCCGATCGCGGATCGGATCAGGTCCGCGCGCTCGCGGCCTGCCTGCGTCGTCACGAACGCGCGCCGGCGGCCGACGATCCCTGGATCGAGCGGCACCGGCGCGCGCGCGCCGCCGTGCTCGGCGCGCTCGACGCCCTCGCCGACGCGTTCGCCCGGCATGCCGACGCCGCGCGCAGCGAGGAGGCCCTGGTCGCCGCGGTGCGCCACGTCCTCGAAGCCCAGACGTTCCGGCCGCGCCGCGACCACGGCGGCGTCCAGCTCGTGGACGCGATGGCCGCGCGGTTCGGCACGTTCGACCACACGCACCTCGTCGGCCTCGTCGAGACCGACTGGCCCGACCGGCCCCGACGCACGATCTTCTACACGAGCGGCCTGCTCACCGCGCTGTCCTGGCCCGACGAGACGGACCAGACCCGCGCGCAGCAGGCGGCGTTCCGCGACCTGCTCGGCCTGGCGCGCCGGACGACGACGCTCCACGCATTCGAGCTGGAGGGCGACGGCCTGGTGGCGCCGTCACCGCTCGTCGAGTTCGCCCGCGGCCTGCCGGTCGTGACCGGCGCGCCGGACGCCCGGCCGACGTTTCCCGACGAGACCCTCACGCGGGCGCGGGCGCCCGAGGGCCTCGAGCCCGGCGTGGCCGCGTGGCTGGACCTGCGCCGCCGGCGCCCGCCGATCGTCGAGCCGGCCTACGCGGGCCGGGTCGGCCCGCGCGCGCCGGAGACCTACCGCGTCAGTCGCGTCGATCGCTACGTGACCTGCCCGTTCAAGTACTTCGCCGAGTCGGTGCTCGGCCTCGACGAGGAGCGGCCCGAGATGGCGGGCCTGACGCCTCTCGAGCGCGGCACCCTGCTGCACGAGATCTTCGAGCGCTTCTATCGCGACTGGGCCGCGGCCGGCCACGGCACGATCACGCCGGCGACCATGCCCGAGGCGCTGGCGCGCTTCGCGGACCTGGCGCACGAGGCGCTCGCGCACGTGCCGGGGCCGGATCGCGTGCTCGAGGAGACGCGGCTGCTCGGGTCGCTCGTCGGCCGCGGCGTCGCCGAGCGCGTCTTCGAGCTCGAGGCCGACGCGGGCGGACAGGTCGCCGATCGTCTGCTGGAGTTCGAGCTCGAGGGCCCGTTCGACTTCCCGAAACTCGGCGGCCTCGCGCGCCGCACCGTGTCGGTGCGCGGCAAGGCCGACCGGATCGACGTCTTCGCCAACGGCGCGCTCCGCGTCGTCGACTACAAGCTGGGCCGCGCGCCGGACGTGAAGGCGTCGGTGCAGATCGGCGTCTACGCGTACTGCGCCGAGGCCCACCTCACGGCGCGGGACGGGCGGCCGCACCCGGTCCGGGAGGCGATGTACCTGGCGTTCGGCGACGACCGGCACCTGGAAGGGCGGCTCGGCCGGGCCAGTGAGCCGCCCACGGCCGAGGTGCTCGCCGCGGCCGAGCGCTTCGCCCGGGCGACCGAGGCGATCGAGGCGGGGGAATTCCCGCCGCGCCCCCTGCGCGCGATGGAGTGCCAGTACTGCGGCTACGCCGGCGTCTGCCGGAAGGAATATCCGCCCGCTCCCGAGGACGATGAAGCAGCCGAGCCTGTTTGACGCGGACCCGTCCGACGCGCGGGACGACGCGCCCGCGCCGCCCGACCAGGCGGCGCGCGTGTTTGCCGTCGATCCGCTGAACGACGTCGTGCTCGAGGCGTCGGCCGGCACCGGCAAGACGCGCGTGCTGGTGGATCGCTACGTCCGGCTGCTCGAGGCCGGCGTGGACCCGCGGCACGTGCTCGCGATCACCTTCACGCGCAAGGCGGCCGCCGAGATGCGCGAGCGCGTCCTGGCCGAGCTCCGGCGCCGCGCGGCCCAGCGCCTGCTCGATCCCGAGCGGTGGCGCGTGCTGCGCGAGCGGATCGCCGACATCCAGATCTCGACCATCGACGCCTTCTGCTTCGGCCTGCTCCGCGAGTTCCCGCTCGAGGCGGACGTGGACCCGGCGTTCCAGATCGCCGACGAGACGGAGATGGCGCGGTTCGCGAGCGAGGCGCTGGACCTGACGCTGCGCGCCGCCCGCGCCCGGCTGCAGGCGGACGAGACGCTCCGCCTGCTCTTCACGCGCGTCAAGGCGCCGGTTCTGCGGCCCGCGCTGCTGACGCTGCTCGACCGGCGGCACGTGGCGCTGCCCGCCGTCGGCGCCTACGTGAAGCGCACGCTGCGCCATGCCTCGGCCGACGAGGTGGCGGCGGCGTTCCGGGCGCGGCTCGCCGCCCACCTCGCGGCGTTCCCGGATCGCGCCGCGCTGCTCGACGACGGCCCGGCCGGCACGCCGGAGTTCGACCGCCTCGCCGCCGATCTGCGCGCGGTCGTTGCGGCGGCCGCTGGCGGACCGCGCGGGCCCGATGCCGACGTCGGCGCGCCGGCGGTGCCGCCGCTCCGGCGACGACTCGAGCGCTATTTCCTGACGACTGCCGGCACGCCACGCAAGCGGCTCGCCTCCGCCTACAAGACCGGTCTCTTCGCGTCGAAGACCGTCCGCGCGCGCCACGAAGCCGCGATGTCCGCGTTCGCGCCCGGCGTCCTCGCGGCGCTCGAGGCCCTCGACGCGGACATCGACGCGCTGCTCGCCCGGGGCCTGCTCGTCGTGCTCGCCATGGCGAACGAGCGCTACGAGCGGCTGCTCGAGGAGCATGCCCTGCTCGACTTCGCCGGGATGCTCGCGAAGGCCGTCTCGCTGCTCGGGCGGCAGGAGGAGTTCGCGCGAAGCCGCCTGAAGCTGCAGGCGCGCTACCACCACGTGCTCGTCGACGAGTTCCAGGACACGAGCCGCCTGCAGTGGCGGCTGGTCGAGCTGCTCGTGGACGCGTGGGGTGAGGGCGCCGGCGTCGCCGACGCGCCGACCTCGATCTTCGTGGTCGGCGACCGGAAGCAGTCGATCTACCGGTTCCGCCATGCCGAGGTGACGCTGCTCGACGCGGCGGCGGAGAAGATCGCGGCCCTGCGCGGCGGGCGCGACGTGCGTCGCGCCATCTCGGCCAGCTTCCGCGCCGTGCCCGAGCTGCTCGCGTTCGTCAACGCGCTCGCCTCCACGCTCGAGGGCCCCGCGCACCTCGACGACCGGTTCCGGTACGCGGACACCGACCGCTTCCCGGTGCCCCCGGTCGAGCGCGGCGGCCTCCGCGACGGACGGCCCGTCGTCGGGATCGTCGCCGCGCCGACCATGGCCGACTGCGCGGGCATCGTCGCGGCCGAGATCGAGCGGCTGCTGGCCGGGACGCAGGTGCGCGACCGGCATGGCCCGCCACGGCCCGCGCAGCCCGACGACGTCGCGATCCTGTTCCGCGTCCGCGCCGGCCACCAGTACTTCGAGGAGGCGCTCGAGGCGCGCGGCATCCGGACCTACGTCTACAAGGGCCTCGGGTTCTTCGACGCGCCGGAGGTGCAGGACCTGCAGGCCCTGCTGCGCTACCTGGCGCGACCGGAGTCGGACCTGCGCGCCGCCGAGCTGCTGCGATCGCGCATCTTCCGGGTGTCCGACCCGGGGCTCGTCGCGATCGCGCCCGGGTTCGCGGCGGCGCTCGCCGCGCCGGCCACGGCGCCGATCCCGGACGCGATGGGCCCCCTGGACCGCGCGGTCCTGGCCCGCGCGCGGGACGCCGTGGCGCGCTGGCGCCAGGCGGCCGGCCGGATGCCGCCCTCGGAACTCGTCGATCGGGTGATCGCCGAGTCGGCGTACGCGGCCGAGCTCGCCGGGCGGCGGCTGGACCAGGCGCGCGAGAACGTGAAGAAGGTGCGCGCGCTGATCCGGCGCGTCGAGAGCCGCGGCTACGCGACCCTCGGGCGGCTGGCCGAGTACTTCGAGACGCTCCGCGCGGGCGAGGAGTCCAACGCCATCGTTGCGGCCTCGGGCGCGGTGAACCTGATGACGATCCACGCCGCCAAGGGGCTGGAGTTTCCGATCGTCTTCGTCGTCAACCTGCACGTGCCCGGGCGCGGGCGCGGCGGCGGCGTCGAGGTGATCGACAACGGTCCGGGCCGGGAGCCGGAGGTCGCGTTCGGCTCGTCCGAGGCGACGCGGCTCGAGGAGCAGCGCGACACCGAGGAGCAGAAGCGGCTGTTGTACGTCGCGGCGACGCGGGCCCGCGACCGGTTGTACTTCGCGTCCGAGCTGGACGCCCGCGGCCAGCTCCGTCGGGCCGCGCGGGCGTTCTCGGGGCTGCTGCCCGCCGGACTCGCCGAGGCGTTCGCGGCGGCCGGGCGCGGCGAGACGGCCGCGCGCTGGCCCACGCCGGAGGGCGACTTCGAGCTGGAACTCTGCCAGCCTTCACCGGCCGCCGGGCCCGGCGTGGCCGACAGGGCGGGCGAGGAGGTTCCCGTGCAGATCGACGTCGTCGCGGTCGCGCCCGCCGACGTCGTGCCCGTCTCGGCGCTGGTCCAGCCGGCCGCGGACGTCGAGAGAGGTGCCCCCGGCGCCCGCGCATCGTCCGGCGAGCCCGGGGCCGAGCGGCTGGTCGGCACGCTCGTCCACCGGCTGTTCCAGCAGGAGCCACCCGTCGATCTCGACGAGGCGGCGCTCGCGCGCCGGGCCCGCGCGCTGGCACGGGAGACCGATCTCGTGGACGTGGCGGATCCGGACGCGGCCGCCTGGGCGGCCGCGCGTGTCTTCGGTCGCCTCCGGCATCACGCGGGGCTCCGCGCCGCGCTGGCCTCGGGCGAGCGCTTCTACGAGGTGCCCTTTTCGACGGGCGACCCGGCTTGCCCGGGGCGGGTGGTGCGCGGGATCATCGACTGCCTGGTCGCGCGGCCGGACGGGGGGTACACGGTCGTCGAGGTGAAGACGGGGGCCGCCCGTGAATGGCACGCCCGGCAGGCGGAAATCTACGCGCGGGCCGTTTCGGAGGCGGCCGGCGGCGCCGAAGTCAGTGTGCAGATCGTGTACCCGTGAGCGGACGGGTGCTGATACACTCTCCCCGAGGCCGCGAGATGGGGCCGAAAAACGGAGTAATCAGTTGCCGCTGACGTGTCCGAACTGCGGGAATTCCGAGAATTTCCTCGCCAAGACTCTCCAGATGCACCTCCTGCGAGTGATCGACGGCCAGCTCCAGCCACCCCAGGAAGAGGGCCGGCCGGCGCTGTTCGAGATCCTCTGCGACGAGTGCGACACCACGCTGGATCTGGAAGCGACCGACGAAGAGACCCGGCGCGACCTGCTGCAGACGCTCGGCGTCCGCTGACCCGCCCGCCCCGCCCGGCCGGTTCTGGCCGGCCGCTTGACTTCCGCCTCGATCGGTTCCTATCGTACGAGCCAGCCGTGCACGACTACCTGCAGATTCTCGGCGTGGCCCACGACGCTCCCGCGGTGGTGATCCGCCGCGCGAACGCCCGCCGCGCCGCGCGCATGCACCCGGACTTCCGCACCGGTCCCGATCGGCCGGCCGCCGACGAGCGTTTCGCCCTGCGGGCGGGCGTCCGCCGCCCGGCCCTGCTCGACGTCGCGATCGACTTCCTCGACATGACCGCGATCGTGGACCGCATGCAGGCGTCCTTCTTCCGCGCGCCGCGGTAGCCCGGCGGCGTCCATGCGCCACCACGTCGACGTGCTCGGCTGGGTCCACAGCCTCTGGGGCGGCTTCCTGCTGCTTACGGGCGGAGCGCTGGCCCTGCTGGCGGTCGGCGCCTGGTTCGCGCTGGCGGGCGATCCCGGCGCGCCGGCGACCGGCGGGCAGGCCGTCTGGGTCCTCGCCGCCGCCGGGGCCCTGCTCGTGGTCGCGGGCGGATCGCTCGTGGCGGCCGGCCGCGCGCTGCGGCGCCGTTCCTCGCCGGGCCGGCGCGCCGCGCTCGGCCTGGCCGTGCCCCAGCTGCTGGTCGTGCCGTTCGGCACCGCGCTGGCGATCTACACCTGCTGGGTCCTGTTGAACGACGATGCCCGGCGCGAGTTCGGGCGGCCGGCGCGCGCCGGGCGGATGATGCTGTGACGCGCGAGTCCTCGTCGACCGGCATGGATCCGTCGCTGGCCGCCGCGCTGGCCTACGTCCTCGGCGCGCTCACCGGCGTGCTGATGCTCGCGCTCGAGCGCGAGAGCCGGTTCGTGCGCTTCCACGCGACGCAGTCGATCGTCTTCTCGCTCGGCGTGATGGTCTTCGTGCTCATCGTCAGCGGACTCCCCGCGGTGGGCCGGGTGCTCTCGGCGCTGGCGTCGATCGGCGCCGTGATCCTCTGGATCGTGCTGATGGCGCGTGCCTTCCAGGGACACTGGTTCAAGCTGCCGTACGTCGGCGACGCCATCGAGGAACATTTGCGCTGATCGGCGTCCCCGCCGGCGGGGGCAATCGGACTAGAATCGACGTATGGCCACGCTGAACGACGCCGCGGTGCTCGACGCGCTGCGGGCCGTCAAGGATCCGGATCTCCACAAGGACATCGTGACGCTCGGGTTCGTCAAGAACCTCCGGCTCTCGGGCGGCGACGTCGCGTTCACGATCGAGCTGACGACGCCCGCCTGTCCGGTCAAGGACCTGATGCGCGACCAGGCCCGCGCCGCGGTCGAGGCGCTGCCGGGGGTCTCGTCGGTCGCGATCGAGATGACCGCGGCCGTGCGCGCGGTGCCGAGGCCCGAGAGCGGGCGCGCCCCGGTCGAGGGCGTCAAGAACATCATCGCCGTGGGCGCCGGCAAGGGCGGCGTCGGCAAGACGACCGTCTCGGTGAACCTCGCCGCGGCGCTCGCGCGGAGCGGCAGCCGCGTCGCGATCCTCGACGGCGACATGTACGGGCCGAACGTGCCGATCATGCTGGGCCTGAAGACGCAGCTCGAGACCGACGGGCAGAAGATCATCCCGGCCGAGGGCCACGGGCTCAAGGCCGTCTCGATGGGGTTCCTCACGCAGGACGACGCGCCGGTCATCTGGCGGGGACCGATGCTCCACGGCGCCATCCAGCAGTTCTTCCGCGACGTGCAGTGGGGCGAGATCGACTACCTGATCGTGGACATGCCGCCGGGCACGGGCGACGTCGCGCTGAGCCTCAGCCAGACCGTGCCCGTGTCGGGGGCCGTGCTGGTCACCACGCCGCAGACCGTGTCGGTGGCCGACACGCGCCGCGCGGCGCAGATGTACCGGAAGCTCAACATCCCGATCATCGGCCTGCTCGAGAACATGAGCCACTTCGCCTGTCCCGGGTGCGGCGCCGAGCACGACATCTTCGGCGCCGGCGGCGGCGAGGCGCTGGCCGAGGACCTCTCGATGCCGTTTCTGGGCCGCATCCCGCTCTACGCGCCGGTTCGCACGGGCGGCGACGCGGGCCTGCCGGTCGTGCTCGCCGAGCCGGACGCGCCGGCCTCGAAGGCGCTGGCCGCCGCGGCCGAGCGCGTGGCCCAGCAGGTGTCGATCGCGTCGTTCTCGCGGCGCGCGATTCCCCTCACGCCGGTCGGCTGACGGGGCGGCGTGCGGGTTCCCTTCCAGAAGCAGACGCTCGCGAACGGTCTCGACGTGATCGTCCACGAGAGCCGGCACGTGCCGCTCGTGGCCGTCAGCGTCTGGTACCACGTGGGCTCCAAGAACGAGCGGCGCGGCCGGACCGGCCTCGCGCACCTGTTCGAGCACCTCATGTTCGAGGGATCGGCGCACCAGCCGCGCGGCTACTTCGAGCCGCTGCAGCAGGCCGGCGCGTCGCTGAACGGATCGACCAGCACGGATCGCACCAACTACTGGGAGGTCGTGCCGCGTGACGCCGCGCGGCTCGCGCTGTGGATGGAAGCGGACCGGATGGGCTGGCTGCTGCCGGCCCTGACCGATGCGCGGTTCGAGACCCAGCGCGGCGTGGTGCTCAACGAGCGCCGGCAGAGCTACGAGAACCGGCCGTACGGCCTGGCCCAGTTCGCCATCCTCGACGCGCTGTTTCCGGCCGCACATCCCTACTCGTGGCCGACGATCGGCGAGCCCGACGACCTGCGCGCGGCCTCGATCGACGACGCGCGCGCGTTCTTCGCGCGCTACTACCACCCGGGCAACGCGTCGGTGGCCGTGGCCGGCGACATCGCGGCGCCCGACGCGTTCGCGCTGGTCGAGGAGCTGTTCGGCGAGATTCCCGGCGGCGAGGCCGTGCCGCCCGTCACCGCCGCCGAGCCGGTGCCCGCCGCCAGGCGCCTCGTGCTCGAGGACCAGGTCGAGCTGCCGCGCCTGTACCTCGCCTGGACCACGCCGGGCCTGTTTCACCCGGGCGACGCGGAACTGGACCTGGTCGCCGACGCGCTCGGCAACGGCCGGACGTCGCGCCTCTACTCGCGGCTGATCCACGACCAGCGCATCGCGACCGAGCTGGCCGCGGCGCAGACCTCGCGCGAGCTGGTCGGCACGTTCCAGATTCTCGCGACCGCCGCGCCGGGCCGCACGCTGGCCGAGCTGCGCGACGCGATCCTCGAGGAAGTGATCCGGTTCCGGGACGGCGGTCCGAACGAGGCCGAACTCGAGCGCGGCCGCGCGCAGGCCGAGGCGGCGTTCGTCTTCCGGACCCAGACGCTCGGCGGCTTCGGCGGGAAGGCCGATCAGCTCAACGCCTACAACGTCTACACGGGGTCGCCCGACTACTTCGACCAGGATCTCGCGCGCTACGTGGGCGCGTCCGGCGAGGACCTGCGCGCCGCCGCCGCGCGCTGGCTCGACCCGGACCGGGTGGTCGAGCTGTCGGTCGTGCCGGCGGGCCGGCCGGAGCTGGCGCTCGAGGGGTCGGTGCCGGTGGGCGCGGCCCGGGCGGGCACGGCGCCGGCGAGCGCGGCCCGGGCGGGTTCCGGGCCGGGCCCCGCCGCCGGCACGCCGGACGGAGGGCGCTCGTGAGCACGCGGTTCGACCTGCCCCAGCCGGGCGCGCCGACGGCCGTGCACTTCCCGCCGATCGCCCGGGAGACGATGCCGGGCGGCCTGCGGGTCTGGTCCATCCCGGCGCCCGCCGCGCCCCTCGCCGCCGTGCTGCTGGTGGTCGAGCACGGCTCCGCGCGCGACCCCGAGGATCAACCGGGTCTGGTCGGGTTGACCGCGGACCTGATGGACGAGGGCGCGGGAAACCTCGACGCGATTGCCGTGGCCGACGCGTTCATGCGCCTCGGCACCCACCTCGAGATCGAGGTCGCGCCCGACGTGACGACCTTCGGCCTGACCGCACTCACGCGCGTGCTGCCCGAGGCGCTGGCGCTCCTGGCCGACGTCGTCATCCGCCCGCGGCTCGAGGCCCGGGACTTCGATCGGATCCGCGACCTGCGGCTGAACCGGCTCCGCCAGCTCAGCCGGTCGCCCTCGGCCGTGGCGAATCGGGTGTTCAACGGCGCGGTCTTCGCCGCGCATCCCTACGCGCGCGGCACGCTCGGGACCACGGTCGCCCTGCGGACGCTGTCGGCCGACGACACCCGCGCGCAGTGGGCCGAGGGGTTCGAGCGCGCCGGCGCGACGCTCGTGGTGGCGGGCGACGTCACGCTGGACGCGATCCGCCCCGTGGTCGAGCGCACGTTCGGGACGTGGGGCGGCGGCCGGCCGCGGACGCCGCTGCCGGCGGTGTCCCTGGCGGGCGGCGATGCCGCGGTGCTGCTGGTGGACCGTCCCGGCGCGTCGCAGTCGGAACTGCGCGTCGGTCACTCGGGACCGCCGCGCCGCACCGAGGCCTACTTCACGCTGCTCACGCTCAACGCGGTGCTCGGCGGGCAGTTCTCCAGCCGAATCAACCGCAATCTCCGCGAGACCCGCGGCGTCACCTACGGCGCGCGGACGGCCTTCGAGTTCCGCCGCGCCGGGGGCAGCTTCGGCTGCGACACGAGCGTGCAGAGCGACGCCACGGCGGACGCGATTGCCGAGATCCTCCGCGAGTTCGAGACGATCCGGTCCGAGCCGGTCGGCGAGGACGAGCTGGCGCTGGCGCGTTCGTCGCTCACGCGCGGCTACGTCCGCAACTTCGAGACGGCCGTCCAGCTCGGTCGCGCGGGCGCCCAGCTCGCGGTGCACGATCTCGGATCCGAGACGTACGACGACTTCGTGCCGATCGTCGGCCGCCAGCGCACTGCGGACCTCGCGGCCGCCGCGCACGCCTACCTCCAGCCCGACCGCAGCACCATCGTCGTCGTCGGCGACCGCGAGACGATCCAGCCGTCGCTCGCCGCGCTCGGGCGCCCCGTCCGCGTCGTCACGCCGGAGTTCTGAGGCTCGCGCGCCGGGCGGAGGCCTGGCGGCGCCGGGCGTGGCGGCGGCGTGTGGCGGCGGCGTGTGGCGGCGGCGTGTGGCGGCGGCATGTGGCGGCCGGGATGCCGGCCGCCCGCGTGCCATAATCGCGCGCCATGAAGGCCGCGAGGTTCCATCAGCACGGGCCGCCGTCGGTCCTGGTCTGGGAGGACGCGCCGGATCCGGTGCTGCGTCCCGGGCACGTGCGCGTCGGCGTGCGGGCCTGCGCGCTCAACCATCTCGATCTGTTCCAGCGGCGCGGGCTCGAGCGCGTGACGATTCCGCTGCCGCACATCTCCGGCGCGGACGTCGCCGGCGAGGTGCTCGAGGCGGGCGAGGGCGTGCGCGACTGCCGGCCGGGGCAGCGGGTGATGATCCAGCCGGGCCTCAGCTGCGGCGTCTGCGAGGCGTGCCTGTCCGGGCGCGACAACCAGTGCCCGTTCTACGACGTGCTGGGCTACCAGTCCGACGGCGGGTACGCGGAGCAGGTGGTGGTGCCCGCCGCGAACGTCATCGCGCTGCCGGATCACGTGCCGTTCGTCCAGGCCGCGGCGTTCCCGCTGACGTTCCTGACCGCGTGGCACATGGTGTACGCGCGCGCGCGGCTCGTCGAGGGGGAGACCGTGCTCGTCGTGGCGGCGGGCAGCGGCGTGGGGCAGGCGGCGGTGCAGATCGCCAGGCACGCCGGCGCGCGGGTGATCGCGACGGCCGGCGGGGACGCGGACCTCGCGCGCGCCGCGGCGCTCGGCGCGGGCGACGTGATCGATCACTACGCCGACGATGTCGTGGCGCGTGTGCGGGCGCTGACCGGGAAGCGCGGCGTGGACGTCGTCGTCGAGCACGTC
Organism: Vicinamibacterales bacterium; assembly: GCA_041394725.1. Taxonomy (GTDB): domain Bacteria; phylum Acidobacteriota; class Vicinamibacteria; order Vicinamibacterales; family SCN-69-37; genus JAWKHR01. The sequence goes on from JAWKHR010000025.1 coordinate 30,337, forward strand.
GGCCGGGCGACGTGGGACCGCAGCCTGCGGTGTCTCGCGCGCGGCGGGCGCGTGGTCACGTGCGGCGCGACCACCGGGCACGAGACGGCGCTCGACCTGCGCCACCTCTTCGCGCGCCAGCTGTCCCTGCTCGGGTCCTACATGGGCGAGAAAGCCGAGCTGATCCGCGCCGCGAAACTTTTCGTGGCCGGCGTGTTTACCCCGGTGGTGGATCGCACGTTTCCGATGTCCGACGCCGGACGCGCGCACGAGTTTCTGGAGTCGTCGCGTCACTTCGGCAAAGTCGTGCTGGTGCTAGACTGACCGGGTCATGAACACCACGCGGTGGAGCGTCAGCCTGGTCGGTGTGATCGGGGTGCTGGCCGCGATGGTGGCGGGCTCGTTCATCTGGCTGCTGCTCACCGATCCGGTCCAGGTCGCCAACGCGGTCGAGACCGGCGAGGTCGCGCCGGTGATCCAGGCGCTCGGCGCCGTCCTCTACAACGCGCTCAAGGGTCTGTTCCGGTTCCTGTAGGCGTCAGGTCTTGGATCGCAGCCTCCGGTCGCGATCCAAGACCTGACCTCTACAGCTGTCTGGCGAAGAACCGCGTCAGGTGCCAGCCGTCGATGAACTTGAAGGGCGTCCGGCCCGTCGTGTAATGCCCGCAGGGCAGCACGCGCAGGCGGTGCGGGATGCGCCGGTCGCGGAACTCGCTCACGAACCGGCGTGACAGCGGCACGGGGAACGTCAGGTCGTAGCGCGCGTAGACCAGCAGCACCTCGCGACCGCGCACGCGCTCGACGAAGGGCAGCGGGCTGATCGGCAGCCACAGGTCGCGCAGTTCCGCCGCGGTGACGTGGCCGTCGAGGCCGGCGCGCACGTGGCGGGTCGAGAGTCCCTCCATCACGACGTCGGCGAAGTAGGGCGAGACGTGGTTGAACGCGCCCGCCCGCACCCGCGCGTCGTGCGCCATCGTGAGCATCGCGAGGCACGACCCGAGGCTCGTGCCCATGATGCCGATGCGCTCGAATCCGCGCCCCGCCAGCCAGTCGATCACCCGCCGCGCGTCGAGCACGGCCTGGCGATTGACCTGCAGCGTCTGCCCCACGTTCGGGCTCACGATGAAGTCCGAGCGCGCGAGGTCCGCGGGGCGCCGGACGTCGTGGTAGGGCAGGCTCAGCCGGACGGCGGTCAGCCCGAACCGCGCGAACAGTTCGCAGAGCCCGACGTGGCCGCCGGCGTCGGCGTTCCATTGCGGCAGCACGACCACCGCGCGCCGCGGCTCGCCCGGCCGGCGCTCGCGCGCGGGGAAGACGCGCGCGGTGACCACGTTGTTCTCCGGATGCGGCGTGCGCACGGCGCTCGGGAACCGGAGCGTGCCGTCCGCGAACGCGTAGTCGGTGGTCGGGGGCGCGGTGAACCAGGCGTCCGAGTCGTCGACCCGCGCCCGCGACCACGCGCGCAGGAACGCGCCGGCGTCATCCGGCGTGGAGGCGGGCGGGTCGACGTCGAGCCAGTCGAGGCCCCACTCGAACGGGCGGACCAGGCGGTTCGTGTCGATCGAGGCGAGCCGGCGCTCCCAGGCGTGGAACGCCCGGGCGATCACGACGATCCGTCGGCCTTCGCGACCACGTCGGCGTAGGACCGGCCCGCGGGCTGGCCGGTCTCGACGGGCAGCCCGGAGTCGGCCCAGCCCGGATCGACCACGCGGCCCATGGCGTCGCGCAGGCCGCCGAAGCCGCCGCGCACGTTCGCGACATCGGTGTAGCCGAGGCCCTTGAGCATCACCGCCGCGCGCTGCGACCGGCCGCCGACCTGGCACCCGATGAGCAGGGGCGCATCGGCCGCGAAGGTCGTCTGCATGTGTCGCAGGAACTCCGGGTTCGGCTGCATCTGCCCCGTGCGCGGATCCGGCTCGAGCAGCGGGATGTTGATGGCGCCCTCGGGATGCCCGGCGGCGAATTCGCCGGTCGATCGGACGTCCACGTAGGCGTGGCCCTGCTTCTGCAGATCGAGGGCCTCGGTCACGGTCACCTGTTTTGGCATGCGGGTCTCGGGAAGCGGCGGGGTGCGGGTCTCAACCTGCCACGATCTTCTCGCAGGCGGCGGCGATTGCCAACAGGTCCCGCGTGCGCTGGCGCCGGCCGACGATCTGCAGCCCGATCGGCAGGCCGGCCACCGGCAGCGGCAGCGAGACGGCCGGGTGCCCCGTGATGTTGAACAGCTGCGTGTGCTTGAGCATCAGCGCCCGCACCGCTTCCGGTTCGGGCCGGGCCGGGTCCAGCACCAGCATCTCCTCGCCCAGCCGCGGCGCGACCATCGGGAGCGTGGGCAGCAGGAGCGCGTCCGCCCGGCCGAGCGCGGCGTTGACGATGCCGGTGAGCGCGGCGCGGTGATCGAGCGCGGCCAGGTAGCGCGTGGCCGGGATGGCCCGGCCGCTCTCGATGCGCTCGCGGACGCGCGGCGTGTAGTCGTCGCCGCGCGCCTCGATCAGCGGCGCGTGCCACCAGGCCGCCTCAGGCAGCACGAGATCGACGTAGGTCTGGCGCAGCGTCTCGAGGCCGGGCAGCTCGGCGCGCGTGATCGCAACGCCGGCGGCGCCGAGGGCCGCGACGGCCGCGTCGGTCGCGGCCCGGACCTCGGGCGCGACCGGGGCGTCGTACCAGCCGCCGATTCGCGCGAGCGTCAGGCCCGCGGCCGCGACGGGCTCGACGACCTCGAACGGCCGGCCGGTGATCGCCTGCCAGACCCAGGCGGCGTCCTGCACGCTCGCGGCCAGGGGCCCGACGTGGTCGAGCGTGCGGCTGAGCGGGATCACGCCCTCGGTCGGCACCTCGCCGAGCGACGGCTTGAGGCCGACCACGCCGCAGGCCGCACTCGGGATGCGGATCGATCCCCCGGTGTCGGTGCCGATCGACGCGAGACTCATGCCGGTCGCGACCGCGACCGCGGATCCGCCGCTCGATCCGCCGGCGGATCGTCCCGGGTCGTCGGGATGGCGCACCGGGCCCCACGCGGAATCCTCACTGGTGGTGCCGAGCGCGAACTCGTGCAGGTTGGTCTTGCCGACGAGCACCGCGCCGGCGGCGCGCAGGCGCGCGGTGACGGGCGCGTCGGTCCGCGCGACGCGGTGCGCCAGGGCGCGCGACGCGGCCGTGGTCGGCTGGCGGGCGACGTCGATCAGGTCCTTGAGCGACAGCGGGATGCCGTCGAGCGGCCCGCGATCGACGCCACGGGCGCGCGACGCGTCCGCCGCGCGGGCGGCCTCGCGGGCACCGTCGGCGTCGACCAGGATGAAGGCGTTCGTCGCGGCGTTGTGCGCGACGATCGCGGCCAGGCACGCCTCGGTCAGCGCCACCGACGTCGTCTCCCCGTGCCTGAGGGCGTGGGCGGCGGCGCGGATCGTCTGCCGGTTGCGCATCGGGTGGTCCGGCCACGTATCCTATCGCATGCCCCGCACGGTCCTGGCCGCGGTCATGCCCGCGCCGCACGCCCCCATCGAGATCCGCGAGTACCCTGAACCCGACCTGCCGTCCGGCGGCGCGCTGCTGCGCACCGCGCGGTCCGAGGTCTGCGGCACCGACGTGCACCTGTGGCACGGCCGGCTGTCCGGCGTGCCGTATCCGATCATCCCGGGCCACGTGACGACCGGCACACTCGACGCGGTGCGTGGCACGCTGAACGACGTCGAGGGCCGGCCGCTCTCGGAGGGCGACCGCGTCGCGTTCTTCGACGTGCACCGCACCTGCGGCCGGTGTCTCGCGTGCACGGCGCATCGCACGCCCACGCGGTGTCCGTCGCGACGCGTCTACGGCATCACCGACTCGGCCGACGAGGGCCTGTTCGGCGGGTGGGCGCAGAAGGTCTACCTCGAGCCGGGCGTCGTCGTCGCGCGCCTGCCGGAGGCGGTCACGTTCGACGCGTACATCGGCGGCGGCTGCGGCCTGCTGACGTCGGTGCACATCGTTGAGCGCGCGCGGATCGGCCTCGGCGACACGGTCGTCGTGCAGGGCGCCGGCGCCGTCGGCCTGAGCACCGCGGCGCTCGCGCGGAAGTCCGGCGCCGGCCTGATCATCCTGATCGGTGCGCCGCTGGATCGGCTTGACCTTGCGCGCCGCATGGGCGCGGACCACGTGATCGACCTGAAGACGACGACGGCGGGGATGCGGGTGGATGAGGTGCTCGACCTGACCGGCGGTCGCGGCGCCGATGTCGTGATCGAGGCGGCCGGGTCGGCCGGCGCCATCGAGGAAGGCGTGCGCATGGCCCGAAACGGCGGCGCCTACGTCGTGGCCGGCCACTACACGAACGTCGGCGACTCGACGATCAACGCGCACGAGCACGTCAACCGGAAGCACCTCGACATCCGCGGGTGCTGGGGCAGCGAGGTCGGCCACTTCCTGCGCGCCCTGCGCGCGCTCGAGCGCTGGGGCGCCGAGGTGCCGTGGCAGGACGTCGGTGCGCGGACGTACGGGTTGCACGAACTGAACGAGGCGCTCGCGGCCGCCGAGGCGCTGGAGTTCCCGAAGGCTCTGGTGGATCCGGGCATCGTCACGCGGCCGCCTGTCGGGTAAGGGGCCGGCGGTGCGTGTAGACTGGGTCGGCCCGCGCCCGCCGAAAGGTCTTTCGTTCATGCGTCCAGTCTTCGTCCTGGCGATGGCCGTCGCCTGCGCCACGGTGAACGCCGGGGCACAGGCGCCCCAGGATCCCCCACAGCAGCGCCCGGTCTTCCGTTCCGGCGTCGAGCTGGTGACGGTGGACGTCACCGTCGTCGGCCGGGACGGCACGCCGGTCCGAGGCCTGACGGCGGCCGACTTCGACGTGAAGCTCGACGGGACGCCGGGGCGGATCCAGGCGCTCGACTTCCTCGAGTTCGGCGCGGTCTCGGGCACCGAGGCCAGCGCGACCGGCACCACGACCGCCCGGGCCGAGGCCGAGGGCGCGAGCCGCGGCGGGCGCGTGTTCCTGATCCTCGTGGACGACCTGTCCTACGGGCCCGGTGCCAGCGCCCAGGTCGCCACGACGGCGAAGCGGATGCTCGACGCGGTGCAACCGAACGACATGGTCGGCGTCGCGACCACCAGCGGCCTCGGCGCGAGCCTCGACCCGACGCGCGATCGCGTGGCGCTCCTCGACGTCCTGACGCCGCGCAGGCTCCAGGGCCGGTTCGACGACACGGCGGCGCCGTTCTACATCGGGCTCAACGAGGCGTTCGAGATCGATCGCGACTTCCCGCCCGATACGCTCCCGGCCGTGGCGGGACGGGAGTGTCCACAGCTCGGCCTGAAGCCGGACAGCTGCGAGTCGCTGATCGCCGCGCTGGCACGCGGGCTCGCCCAGGGCACCGTGCACCGCGTGGCGAGCCAGATGGCCGCGTTCGAGGCCGCGATCCGCGCGTTGCACAACGCGCCCGCGCCGCGGGTGCTGGTGGTGCTCTCGGCCGGCGTGGCCACCAGCATCGACCACGACCTGGTGACACAGGTGGACCGGCTTGCGCAGGCCGCCGCCGAATCGGGCGTCCAGCTGTACGCGCTCACCGACGCGCCCGAGTGGATCAGCGTCGCCGACGCGAGCATGGAGCGCGCGAACGCGCGTCGCCGGGAATCGCAGTTTCTCGTCGCCGGCGTCCAGACCATGGCATCGGCGGCCGGCGGTGAAGCGTTCGTCGTGATCGGGCAGCCGCAGCGGTTCCTGAGCCGGATCGAGCGTGAGACGTCCGGCGTGTACCGCCTGGGCATCGAGGTTGGCAGCCTGCCGGCCGACAGCCGGTTCGTCGAGCCGTCGGTCAAGGTCCGCCGCCCGGGAGTCACGGTGCGCGTGAACCGGCAGGCGCTCGTCCCGGACGGCACCGAAGCCGAGATACCCGTGGACCAGCGCCTCCGCACCGCGCTCGCGCAGGGCGGCGCGGGCTACGGGGTGCCCCTCGCGCTCGGGACGGCGATCCGTCGCGCGCCGGGTTCGGGGGCGCTGCAGATGGGCGTCAACGTCCAGGTGCCGGGTTCCGTGCCCGGGCCGATCGCGACGATGTTTGCGCTGGTGGACGAGGCCGGGGCGATCCTGCAGATGGGCCGCCGGGACGTCGTGCCGCCGGCGGCCGGGAGCGACTACCAGCTCGCGCTGCCCGTGCCGGTGGCGACGGCGGGCCGGTACCACCTCCGGTTCGCGGTGGCCGACGCGGCGGGTGGCCTCGGCAAGCTCGAGCTGCCGGTGCGGGCCGAGCTGCACGACATGGGCCCGCTTCTCGTCAGCGACTTGTTCGTCACGTCCACGGCCGGCGGCCGCGAGCCGCGCTTCCTCGCGCTCGATGCGCTGCCGCCGGACGCGGTCGCGATGAACGCCGCGCTCGAGTGCTACGCGGCGGCCGGCGCGGTGGCGCCCGGCGACGTCTCCGTCCACGTCGAGGTCACGCCGGTGGGGCAGGCGACGCCGGTCTTCGAGGGCGATGTCACGCCGGCGTCGCGCGGCGACGCCCTGGCCGCGGTCGCGGAGATCCCGACGGGCGATCTCGCGCCCGGCGCGTACACCGTGGCGGCGTCGATTGCGGTGTCGGGGTCGATGGTCGGCCGGCTGCAGGCGATCGTCACGAAGCCGGCGTCGCGGTGACCGCCTCGCGGGCGCCTGTCGGGTATGGGGCCGGCAGGCGGCGGGCGGGCGTCCGGCGCGCTCCAGGGCGGCGTGCCGGGAACCGTGGCCGCCCGCTCCGCTAGCCGCCGCCGGCCGCGGCGGCGTCCGCGGCCGCCTGCGCCTGCTGGCGCACGACCTCGAACGTCTGCTCGAACACGCTCAGCGGCTGCGCGCCCGAGATCGCGCGGATGATCCGGACCTGGTCGGTGGCCGGGTCGCGGAGGCCGATGAAGAATGCCGGCGTGCCGTTGGCGCCCATGTTCACGGCCTGGCTCGCGACGCGGCGGATGTCGTCGGTGTAGCGGCCGCTCGCCACGCACGCGGCGTACCGCTCGGTGTCGAGGCCCGCCTCGGCGGCCTTCGCGGCGAGCGCCTCCGGCGTGTGCGTCCCGGGCGCGCTGAACAGGCGATCGTGGAGGTTCCAGAACCGTCCCTGTTCGCCGGCGCAGCGCGAGGCGATGTGGGCGCGAATCGCCTCCGGGTGGTTCTCGTCCACGGGGAAGTCCCGGAAGACGTACCGGATGAACCCCGTGTCGATGTACTTCTTCTGCAGCTCGGGCATCGTCCGCTGGAAGTGCGCGATGCAGAACGGGCACTCGTAGTCCGAGTACTCGATGAGCGTGAGGACCGCGTCGGGCGAGCCCTTGGCGGGCGCGCCGGCCACGTCGACCACCGGTGTGCGGCGCATCCCGGCGACCTCGGCCGTCATCAGGCGGAGGCTCGTCCGGAGCTGCGCGATCTCCCGGGTCAGGCTGGTATAGACGAGCGCGAGCGCGCCGAGCGCGACCACGGCCAGCGCGATGCCGACCACGCCGAAGATCGTGCCGGCGGCGCGGTCCCCGGCGGCCCCGCGCGCGGCGGCCGGCGATGACGCCGGTGGCGTGGCACCCTCGGGCGACTCCGGTCGGCCCGGCGGCTGTCCCGACAACTCACTCACGGATCATCCTTTCGGGGCGGCGGCCGGGCCGGACGTGGTGGCGGCCGGGCCGGCCTCGTCGAGCGCCTCGACCTCGTCGAGCGTCGCGAACGCGCGCCGGAGGTGCGGGATCGTGATCGACCCGCCGACGACGAGGGCCACGTTGAACGCCTCGAGGAATGCCGCGCGCGTGACGCCCTCCTCGCGGCAGCGGACGACGTGATACGTCACGCAGTCGTCGCACCGGAGGACCAGCGACGCGACCAGGCCCATGAGTTCCTTGGTCTGCACCGGCAGCGCGCCGGCGTCGTACGCCCGCGAATCGAGCGCGAAGAACCGTTTGATCTCGAGGTTGTCGGCCGCGAGGATCTTCTCGTTCATCCGCTCGCGGAACCTGCGGAACTCGTCCAGCCGTTCGCCCATGTCGCCTCGGTCGTGGGCGTCCCCGGGGGACGACCCGTTGTAGTTCTGTCCGCGTAATTGTACGCTCGCTCCCACTGATGCGCCGCACGAGGATTCTGGCGACGCTCGGGCCGGCCAGCAGCGATCCTGCCACGCTGCGTGGGTTGCTCGACGCGGGCACCGACGCATTTCGTCTCAATTTTTCCCACGGCACCGCGGACGGGCACGCCGAGGTGTGCCGACGGGTCCGCGCCGTGGCGGCTGAAGCCGGCCGCCAGGTGGCGGTCGTGGCCGATCTGGGCGGCCCGAAGATCCGCATCGGCGACCTGGCCGCGCCGATCACGCTGGCCGAGGGCGACGCGCTGGTCATCGAGCACGGGACGTTCGCGGGCGGCCCGGGCCGGGTCGCGTGCGCGTTCGACGCGCTGTTCACGTCGGTCGCCGTCGGCCAGCGCCTCCTCGTCGACGACGGCCGCATCGAGCTGGAGGTGACCGGCGTGGCGCCTGGCCGGCTCGAGACCCGTGTCGTGGCCGGCGGCCCGCTCGAGGCGCACAAGGGCATCAACGTCCCGAACGTGCCGATCCGCACCTCGGCCGTGACCCCGAAGGACCTTGAGGACCTGCGCGCCGGCATCGCGATGGGCGTGGACATGGTCGCGCTGAGCTTCGTCCAGTCGGCCGACGACGTGACCGCCGCGCGCGTGGCGGCGGTGGCCGCCGGGGCGCCGGATCTGCCGCTGCTCGCCAAGATCGAGAAGCCGGCGGCCGTCCAGCGCATCGCCGAGATCCTCGAGGCGGCCGACGGCATCCTCGTCGCGCGCGGTGATCTCGGCATCGAGATGCCGCTCGAAACGCTGCCCGCCGTGCAGAAGCAGCTCGTGCACGCGGCGCGGAAGGCGGCCGTGCCGGTGATCGTCGCCACGCAGGTGCTCGAGTCGATGCGCACCGAGCCGCGCCCGACGCGCGCGGAGGTCACCGACGCGGCCCATGCCGTGGACGAGGGCGCCGACGCGATCATGCTCGCCGGCGAAACCGCCGTGGGCCGGTACCCGGTGCGCGCGGTGCGCACGCTCGACGCCATCGTCCGCGAGGCCGAGCGGGTCGGCGTGCCGATGCCCGTCGGCGAGATCCAGGGCGGGATGACCGAGCACGAGCGCGCGATCTGCGAGGCCGCGGTCATGCTGGCGCACCGCACGCGCGCGACCGCCCTCATCGCGGTGACCAAGGCCGGCAAGACCGCGCGCGCCCTGGCGGCGCTGCGGCCGGGCGTGCCGATCTACGCGGGCACCCCGAACGCGCCGGTCGTCGCCCGGCTCGCCCTCGTGTGGGGCGTGACGCCGTTCTTCCTGCCCGACGCCTCGGCCGCCGCCGCCCGGCAGTCGCTGCTCGACCGCCAGGTGCTCGCGCCCGGGTCCGTCGTCGTCTACGTGTCCGTGCACCCGGTGCTGGGACGCGACGACGTCAACTTCGTCCACGTGGGGAGGCTGTAGGGGTCATGGCGAGACCGTCCCAGGCGGAAGTGATCTTCCGCTTCATCATCGACAACTCGATCCTGCTCATCGTCGGAGCGGCGACCGCGCTCGTCTGGGCGAACCTCGACCTCGAGCACTACACCACGTTCGCGCACGGCCCGCTGCACTTCGCGGTGAACGACATCGGGATGGTGTTCTTCTTCGCGCTGGCGACCAAGGAGGTCTACGAGGCCACGCTGCCCGGCGGCCCGCTCTCCTCGCCGCGCCAGGCCGCGGTGCCCGTGGTGGCCGCGCTCGGCGGGATGATGTTCCCGGCCGGCATCTACGTCGCGCTCGTGCTGCTCATCGGCGACGGCGACCTGATGCGCGGCTGGGCGATCCCGTGCGCCACCGACATCGCCTTCTCGTACCTCATCGCGCGGATGATGTTCGCGAAGGGCCATCCCGCGATTCCGTTCCTGCTGCTGCTCGCGATCGCCGACGACGCGCTGGGCCTCATCATCCTGGCGGTGTTCTACCCGAGCGGGCCGGTCTCGATGGTCGAGCTGTTCGCGTGGCTGCTGCCCGCGATCGCGCTCGCCTACGCGTTCCGGCGCGCGGGCCTGGCGAGCTTCTGGTGGTACGTGCTGGGGCCGGGCGTGATGGCGTGGATCGGGCTGCACGAGGGCGGCATCCATCCTGCGCTGGCGCTCGTGCCGATCGTGCCGTTCATGCCGCACGAGAAGGTCGAGATCCGGCTGATCCACGCGCCGCGGACCGTGCGGCACCACACCATGCATCACTTCGAGCACTGGTGGAAGGTGCCGGTGCAGATCGTGCTGTTCGCCTTCGGCCTCGCCAACGCCGGCGTCCTGCTGTCGAGCGTCGGCCACGTGACGTGGATCATCATGGTCGGGCTCATCGTCGGCAAGCCGCTCGGCATCGTGCTGACGACGTTTGTCGCCGAGCGGGTCGGGTTCCGGCGGGCGCCGGGGCTGAGCTACAACGCGCTCGTCGGCCTGGGCATCACCGCGGGCATCGGGTTCACGGTGGCATTGTTCTTCACCACCGCCGCGTTCCCGCCCGGGCCGATCCTCGACGAGGCGAAGATGGGCGCGCTGCTCAGCTTCGCCGCGGCGCCGCTCGCCCTCATCGCCGGTCGCCTGCTCCGGGTGAATCGACCGTCCTGACCGGACCGGCCTCGACGTAGCGCTTGAGCGCCACGAGCGAGACCTGCCAGCCGCGCGTGATGACCGCGTAGTAGCGGCGCCAGCGCGGGGACGGCTCGGCGCCTTCCTGCACGACGCGCAGCGCGCAGCCGTCGGGATGCGGCAGGCACTCGACGGAGAGCGCCATCGGACCGAGCGGCGCGCCCTCGGGCGGCAGCCACCAGGCGTCGGCCACGGCGAACCGCCGTCCGGGCTCCGCTTCGATCACCGTGCCGTGGAAGGTGCCGCCCAGCGCGCCCAGCAGGTCGTCCCGGAACGGCGTCGTCGCCCACTGCACGGCGTAGACGCCGAAGGGGACCGGGGTGGTGACCGAGCGCACGGCCTGCCACCAGGCGCGCAGCGCGTCGGGCGCGAAGAAGCAGTCGAACACGTCACGCGGCGGCGCCTCGACGATGAGCGCCTGCTCGAAGCGGAGATCGTGAGACATGGGGTCAGGTCTTGGATCGCAGCCTCAGGCCGGCTGGCGTTACAGATTTGTCGTCGGTCACGCCTTACAATTCTGTCGTTGGCGCGGCGCCCAGGCTGCGATCCAAGACCTGACCCCGCGTCAAGTGTCAGTACATCATGAACTTGCGGCGGAGGGGCAGGAACGCGTCGACGGCGGCGCGCCAGGCGGCGGCGAGATCCGCCGCGCGGGCGCCTGACGCCAGGCCCTCGCGCAGGGAGGCCGATCCAAACAGGATGTCGATCGGCGGGATCGTGTGCTCGTACTCGTACGGCGGCTCGCGCCACGCGAACGCCGACGGGTCGGCACGCCGCAACACGTCGATGACCGCGACTCCCGTCTCCACGGGTCGGAACATCCGGCGGTCCGTGACGTGAATCTGGCACCCGCCGCAGGCCGCGCGGGCGTGCTTGTGGAACGTCGGCTCGAACCAGTGGGGCCGGAAGACGACGCCGGGCAGGTCGAGCGCGGTGAGGGCCGCCGCCACGGCGTCGGCGTCGGCCCACGGCGCGCCGACCAGCTCGAACGGCCGGGTCGTGCCGCGCCCCTCGGACACGTTCGTGCCCTCGAGCAGGACCGTGCCGGGATAGACGATGGCGCTGTCGAGCGTCGGCAGGTTCGGCGACGGCAGGACCCACGCGGCGCCCGTCTCGTCGAAGTACTGGTCGCGCGACCAGCCCTGCATCGCCACGACCTCCAGCTTCGCGCCGAGGCCGAAGTGGTCGTTGAACAGCCGCGCCAGCTCGCCGATCGTCATCCCGTGGCGCATCGGGATCGGGTACTCGCCGACGAAGGACTCGAAGCCCGGCGCGAGCATCGGGCCCTCCACCTGCTCGCCGCCGATCGGGTTCGGCCGATCGCAGACCACCACGGGCAGCCCGTCGCGGGCCGCCGCGCGGAGGCAGTGCGCCATCGTGTAGATGTAGGTGTAGATCCGCGTCCCGACGTCCTGCAGGTCGATGACGAGGGCGTCCAGGCCGGCGAGCATTTCCGGCGCCGGCTCGCGCGTCTCGCTGTAGAGCGAGTAGACGGGCACGCGGCGGCGCGCATCGCGCGCGTGCGGCGTCTCGATCATGTTCTCCTGCAGATCCGATCGGATGCCGTGCTGCGGCCCGAACAGCGCGCCGATCCGCACGCCGGCGGCCTCGGCGCGGTCCGTGACGTGGCGCCAGCGCGCGTCCACCGACGCCGGATTGCAGACCAGCCCGACCGTGCGGCCGCGCAGCAGCTCCCGTTCGAAGAGCACGTCCGTCCCGAGCGTGACCGCCATCAGCGGGTCCTCATCAGCCGGCGCGCGAGGTACGCCGTGGTCATCGCCTCGCCGTAGGTGTTGCACTGCCAGCGGGCCACCTCCTCGCCGCCGGCCGAGACGAGCACCATCCGCTGCGCGCGTTCGACGCGCCGGACCCGGTGCCAGGGCCACGTCACGACGCGAGGTCCGGCGAAGACGAGCCGGCTGGAGGTCAGGAAGAGCTTCCCGGGCACCGCGTCGCCGTCGACGAGGCTGGCCGGTGCGACGAAATGGCAGGTGTCGGTGCCGATGACCCGGTGCTGGGTGACCAGCACCGGAAGCTCCGCGGTCGCGATGGCGGCCAGCTCTTCCAGGCCCTCGATCATCTCGGCCTGGCGCTCGGTTTCGTCCTCGTCACCGGGGGGCGCCGCGGTGCGCAGGCGGGTGATCGTCTCCACGTCGGGGTCGGCCGCCGCGGCATCCGCGTCGGCCCACCACGTGGCCTGTTCCGGGGTCGGGGCCGTCCGTCGTCGGAACGCGCGCCAGAACACGCTACGGCAGGACGGCCGCGGCGATCTCGAACGCCTCGTGCAGCATCTCGAGCGTCGCGAGACTCGCGACCAGCGCGAGCGCGACCAGGGCCTGGCGCGCGCGCGACGGGTGACGACGGGAGGTTTCGGTCGGGACGAGGAGGCGCGCCACGCGCTGTTCGAGCCGCTCGCCCCGGTAGAGCGCGCTGGTGGGCACGAGCTGCGGGCCGGCGGGCGCGAGCCGCGCCACCCGGACGAGGGCCTGCGCGAGCGTCACCCGGCCGAGGTCCCCGTGCCGTCCCGCGGCATCGTCGGCCGCGAACTCCGTGGCTTCCTGCCAGGCGCCGTGCAGGCGACCGGCGGCGGGCAGCCACGACAAAAGGTCCGGCGTCGCGTTGAGCAGCAGCCGGAAGAGGTTGTCGTGCCGGTCCACGTGCGCCTGCTCGTGCGCGAGGATCGCCTGCAGCTCGTCCGGCGAGCACGTGTCGAGCACCGACCGGGCGATGAGCAGTCTCGGCCGCACGATGCCGAGCACCGCGACGACCGGGAACGCCGAGTCGGTGGCGAGCGCCGGAATCGTCAGCCCGTCGAGCGTCACCGGACGCGCGCCGTCGAGCCAGCCCTGGAGCACGCGCCGCGTGCGCCAGACGGCGACCGCCGTCCGCAGCAGCGACGCGGCGAGCAGCACGAGCGGCACGATCGCCAGGCCGCGCAGGACGTAGCCGTAGGTCTCGTCGAGTGCGCGCGGCTCGAACAGCGCGAACGAGAGCGCCGCGAGCGAGGCGGCGAGCAGGCCGGCCGCGAGCGGCAGGAGCCGAAGGCGCAGCAGCGCGCGGGCCCGATCCACCGGGGCGCTCACGCGGAGGCGCGCGAACACCAGTGGCGCGGCCAGGCTGCCGACGAGGCTCGCCCACGCGAACGCGACGAGCACGATGGTCACGAAGCGGGCCTCGAAGGTCACGGCTGGCGGCCTTTCATCTCCTCGCGCTTGGCGCGGACCATCGCCTCGAGCTCGTCGAGGGCCTCGCGGTCGTGATCGCCGACGGCGCGGACGAAGAAGGACATGAGCGGGACGAGCGACGTGCCGTCGCTCTCGATGGCGCGCCGCAGCGCCGCCGCCGCGCGCGACGACTCGAACTCCTGCCGGGTCTGGCGCGGCGTGTAGTAGAACGCGCGCCCGCGCTTGACGCGATCCAGCACCTGCTTGCGGTGCAGCCGGTCGAGCGTCGTCATGAGCGTGGTGTAGGCGATGGCCGGGAACTCGGGTTGCAGGTCGCGGACCGAGGCCGCGTCGCCGCGCGCCCACAGCGCGTCGAGCACCTTGCGCTCGAGCGGGCCGATGAGCCCCGGCTGGTGGCCGGTGAAGAGGTTCATCCAGGCAGTCATGGTCACCGCGGAATACGCGCGATCCGCGGGGTCAAGTTTACCGCACGTCGCCGATTCGTCCGTGGCCGGCGTACACGTTGAACCGCCCGCCCCGCGCGAATCCGACCAGGGTGAGGCCCGCCGCGCGCGCCGCCTCCACCGCCAGGCTCGACGGCGCGCCCACGGCGACCAGCCCGGCGACGCCCGCCACCGCGGCCTTCTGGACGATCTCGTAGGCGGCCCGGCCGCTGACCACGAGCAGGCCGTCGGTCGCCGGCAGCCGGCCCTCACGCAGGGCCGCGCCGAGGACCTTGTCCACGGCGTTGTGCCGGCCCACGTCCTCGCGGACCAGCAGGCGCCGGCCCTCCGCGTCGAACAGGCCGGCGGCATGGAGGCCGCCCGTCTCCGCGAACACGGCCTGGCCCGCGGCCAGCAGGTCGGGCAGGCTCGCGACGAGGGCCGCCGGCCAGCTGGGCCGTTCCCGGACGCCCGTCCCCAGGCGGTCGATCCGTACATCCGCCAGGCGGCCGCAGAGGCCGCAGGCGCTCGTCGTGACGAGCACGCGCGTCTGCAGCAGGTCAGCGAGGTCGATCGACGCGGCGACGATGGCGAGCGCAGCGTCCCCATCGCCGGCGCTCTCGCCATCGTCGGCCCGGTCCGCCGCGTCGGCGGCGTTCCGGCCGGCCGAGTCCGGGACGGCTGCGGCGTTCGGGCGGGCCGAGTCCGCCGCGCCAGCGGCGTTCGGGCCGGGCGCATCGCCGCGCGCGGGGCCAGGCACGAGCGTCAGTCGCTCGACGTCGGTCGCGCGGGTGATGACGCCCTCGGTGAACAGCAGGCCGTGCACGAGGTCCGCGTCGTCGCCGGGGGTGCGCATGAGCAGGCCGAGCGGCCAGCGCCGGTCGTCGCCCGCGCGCCCGACGTCGAGGCGCAGCGGCGACTCCACCGCGACGAGATCCTGATCGGGCCGCGGCCCGTCCTCGGTGAGGCGGACGACGGGCGCGACGGTGGCGCGGCGCGTCACGGCGCCGGCTTCCGGCGGCGGCCGCTCCAGAGCGCGATCGCCTCGACGATGAAGCCGAGGCCAGTCCAGCCGGCGATGACGGCGAGGGGGGCGGCCACCACGAGCGGATGCCAGAAGGCGAGCGCCGCCAGGCCGGTCAGGATCGCGCCGGCGCCGATGAGCGGCGGCACCTCGTAGTCCTCGAGCGGCCGGTTACCCGTGACGACCGCGCCGAGGCTGCGCCCCACACCGGTCACCGTGCGCATCACGCGGCGGGCCGATCGCCGCGCGCGCACGCGGGGCGGCGCGGGCGGCGGCACGGGTCGTCGCCACGTGCGCAGGACGATCTCGGTGGACTGCGCGAGGTCGCGCTCGAACTGGGTCGCGAGCGCGCCGGCCACGCCCGGGTCCTCGATCGCGACGTCCAGCTCCCAGTTGCCGATCCAGCTCGTGATGTTGAGGTTGGTCGACCCGATGCGCGCCCAACGCCCGTCGGCGACCGCCGTCTTCGCGTGGATCATCGTCCCGTTCCACTCGAAGATGCGCACGCCGGCCTCGAGCAGCGTCCGGTAGAGCGTGCGCGACACCGGCACGGTCCATCCGACGTCGCTGCCCTGCGGCAGGAGCAGCCGGACGTCGACGCCGTCGCCGGCGGCGCGCCGGAGCGCCTCGAGGTACGGGCTCGTGCCGAGGAAGTAGGCGTCGGTGATCCAGAGCGTGCGTCGCGCCATCGACGCGACCAGCAGGTCGAGCTGGAAGACGCTCGCCACGAACGGTTCGGTGGCCACCACGCGCAGGTTCACGCCGCCCTGCTCCTGCGTGTCGGCGGGTTCGGGCACGTCGGGCGGGTCCATCGTGCCGCCGACGAGTCGCCAGCTCTCGGCGAACGCCGCCTCGACCGAGGCCACGGCGGGACCGGTGATCTCGACGCCCGTGTCGCGCCACGGATCCTGCCTGCGTTCCGGCCGGCCCTCCCACTCCTGCGCGATGCACAGGCCGGAGACGAACGCGATGCGGCCGTCGACGGCGATGAGCTTGCGGTGGTCGCGCCGGACCCACCCGATGATCGGCGTCAGCGACGGCGGGTTGAACGCGTGGACTTCGCCCCCGGCCTCGACGAGCGGGCGGAACAACCCGAAGAGCGGCGCGAACCCGGTGCCGAACCAGTCGTAGATGACGCGCACCTTGACGCCGGCGCGCGCCTTGGTCGCGAGCAGCTCGATGAACCGCCGGCCCACCGGGTCGCGGCGGATGATGTACATCTCGATGTGGATCGACCGGCGCGCGTCGATGATCGCGCGCGTCCAGGCGGGGTAGTTCTCCGCGGCGTCCTTGAGGATCCGGACGCGGTTGCCGCCGATGAGCGGGGCGCCGGCCGCCCGGCTGAGCGCCTGATCGGCCAGTTTCCGGACGTGCCGCAGGTCGTGGGGCAGCGCGGCGGGCCGTGCGGGGACCAGGCGGGCCATCGGCGGACCATAGTACCCCGGGTCCGCCCGGTCCCCCGCACGTGCGCGCGTGCGTTCGCGCGGCCTAGTAGCCGATCGTGAACGTCACCCGGAAGTCGCGACCCGCCTCCGGCGCGAGGTCCTTCAGGTAGTTCAGGTGGTTGCGATAGACCGTGTTGCCGGCGTTGTCGAGCCGAGCGGCGATCGTGTTCGTCGTCCGCCCCGCCACGAACGACCAGGCCGCGAAGCACTTCACCAGCGTGTAGCCGTCGGTCGCGGTCTCGCCGACCGGGCCCGTGTCGGTCTCGACCAGGAAGATCCGGTTCTGCTTCGCCGTGATCGTGGTGTCCACGCCCGCCTGGAAGGCGTCCCTCTTGTAGGTCACGCCGAGGCGGCCGCGCAGCGGCGGCATGCGCGGCAGCGGGACGTCCAGGTCGGTGAGCTGGCCGTGGACGTAGTCGAGACCGCCCTCGATCCAGAGCGGTGCCGCGACGTTGACGTCCACGTGCGACTCGATGCCCTGCAGCGTCGCCTGACCCTGGGCGAAGAACGTCACCGGCAGGTCGTCCTCGACCTCGTCGGTGTAGCCCCGGTACACGAAGTCGTCCACCCGGTTGATGAAGTAGGTGATCTCGCCCTGCACGCGGGCCTGCTGCCACCGGAACGACGCATCGAAGCCGAGGCCGTGTTCCGAGTCGAGCTGGTCGTTGCCCTGCTCGAAGGCGTTGTTGCCCGCGTGCGGTCCCAGGAAGTACAGCTCCTCGAGCGCCGGGTTCCGCGAGGCACGCGCCAGGCTGAAGGCGACCGTCGTCGCGTCGGTCGGATGCACCAGCAGGCCGAGCGACCCGGAGAAGTTGGTGAACGTCCGTGGCGTCAGGCCACCCTCAGGGTCGAACGACGTGTGATCGACGCGGCCGCCGAACTGGAAGGTCACGTGCGGCGAGAACGCGGCCTCTTCGTAGAGGTACGCCGCGCCCGCCTTCTGGCTGACCGGCGGCGAGAGTGCTTCCTCACCCTCGGCCGAGAACGACCGCGTGAGCCCCCAGACGCCGACCGTGCCGTGGAGCCGCCCGACCTGCTTGTGGTTCAGCTTCAGCTCGAACTCGTTCGTGTCGTTCAGGAAGGAGGTCGCGACCTCGTTGCCGTCGAGCTCGTCGTGCGCGTAGCGGCGCACGGCGGCCGTCGCGCGGACGGACTCGAACGGGCCGGGCAGGCCGCGTCGCTCGGCGCGGACGTCGAACCGCTTGCGCCGCGGGTCGAGGCTGGTCTCGCCCTCCTCGACGAACGGGATGCCGTAGTGGGTCCGGTCGTAGCCGAAGCTCGCGCCCACGTAGCCCCTGGACCCGACGTACGAGGCGCCGGCCTGCACGAACCCGCCGCGCGAGAACGAGTTGGGCACGTCGCCGTCCGGGCTCGCGTAGTCCCCGGACCGACGGCCGCTCGCGCTGAAGTGCACGGCCAGCGGGCCGCGCCCGGCCGTGACGCTGCCGGCACCTCCGCCCCCCGGCGCGGCCGAGGAGGAGTCCAGCGTGATCGTCCCGGTCGGCGTCGCCACGGGCTTCGTCGGGATGTCGTCGGTGATCACGTTGACGAGGCCGCCAATCGCGTTCGACCCGTAGAGCAGCGTCGCCGGCCCGCGCACGACCTCGATCTTCTCGGCGCTCGCGGGGTTGACGTTCACGCCGTGGTCGCCCGACTGGCTCGAGAGGTCGCCCATGCGGTTGCCGTCCTCGAGGACGAGCACGCGATCGCCGTCGAGGCCGCGGATGACCGGCCGCGACGGGCCCGGGCCGAAGCTGCGCGAGGCCATGCCCGGCTGGTTCTCCAGCGTCAGGCCCAGCGTGGACTGGAGCTGTTTCGCCAGGTCCTGGCCGCCCAGCACGACGGTCGGCTGGTAGGAGTCGAAGGCGCTGCGCGGGTCCGGGCTCACCGAGACGACCTCGGAGAAGTGCGGGTCGGCCGCGAGCGTGACGTCCACGGGCGGCGCCGACGTCCCGACGGTCAGTTCCGTCCGGGTCGTCAGGTAGCCGTCGGCGGTGATCACGAGGTGATAGGTACCCGGCGGCACTGCCGGGATCGAAAACCGGCCGTCGGGGTCGGTGACCGTGGCCTTCGTGGCCTGCGGACCTTCGAGGACGACGGCGGCGTTGGCGACGGGCCGGCCGGCGGCGGTCTTCACCGTGCCGGCGACCGAGGCGGCCTGGGCAGCGGCCGCGCGCGCCGCGGCGGGCGCGAGGAGGATCGTGAGTGCGACGGTGACAACGAGACGGGCATGAGAACGGATGAGGAATGCGGTCATGGCTCTGTGCCGGTTGTAACAGCCGGCGGCAGGCCGCACGAGCGTTGCCCAACGGGCAGTCAGAATCCGCCGGTGAGTGGACCGCGAGTGCGCGTCGCCGGCCCGTGAGCCATCGGTGCGACCGACGCGCCGGCCATCGGCGCCGGTGAACCATTCACCTGCCGAAAACGACCGCACGGGGGGCTGACGTCGCCATCCGGAGATGGCGTCACTACAATGACGCGGTGACTCCGCCGGTGACCGGCCTCGTCGTCGACGCCATCGGCTTCCTCACGGGGACCGCGCTCTACCTGATGCTGCTGTCGCTCGTCTGGCGGGAGCGCGCGGCCGAGGGCGCGCCGCTGCTCTCGCGCCGGGGCCGGCTGCCGCTGCTCACCGGCCTGTGCGGCGTCGCCTGGAACGTCGGCGCGTTCGTGTCGTTCGCGAGCCGCATGATGGGGACGTCGGCGCCGTCCCCCGTCCTGGTGGCCGTCGCGTTCGGCGCGCTCGGGTGTCTGCCCGCGGTGGTCGTGCACGCGCTGGTCGAGGGGCGCGAGGCGCAGCACGGACGCACGGGCGGCCGCGTGCTCGTCGTCAGCGCCTACGGGCTCAGCATTGCCGCGGTGCTGCTGCACCTGGCGGCCGCGTTCCGCGGGCAGGTCGTGCCGTCGCGCGCGGCGCTGTGGCTGCTGACCGGCGGCTTCGGCGTGCTCATGGTCGCGCTGCTCGTCATCACGCGCCCGCAGGCGATCGGCCGGCGGGGCGTCTGGGTGGCCGGCCTGTCGCTGTTCGCCGTCTCGGCGCTGCACTTCGGCAGCCACGCCGGGGACTCGCACGAAGCCTGGTGGGTGGAACTCATCGGCCACCACGCGTCGCTGCCGCTGGCGCTCGCGATCCTCCACCAGGACTACCGGTTCGCGCTGGCCGATCTCTTCCTCAAGCGCGCGATCGCGCTGCTCCTGCTGATGGGGGTCACGCTGCTGGCGCTCTCGGCCTGGGCGACGCCGCTGCTGCAGGAGCGCGAGGGCGGCCTGCCACTCGACCCCGGCGCGACCGCGGTGCTCGTCGCGTTGTGGATGCTGACCGCGCTCGTCTACCCGCTGCTGCGGCGCGCGGCCGACGCGTTCGTGGATCGGGTCGTGCTGCGGCGTCCCGACTATCCGGCGGTGCAGGCCGCCCTGGCCGGGGACCTCGAGGCCGACGACACCGAAGCCGCCATCCACGCGCGCCTCGTCGGCGTGCTGGGGTCGGCGATCGGCGCGGAGGAAGTCGCCCTCGCGCCCGATCCGCTGCCCGGGCGAGACGCCCGGCTGGTCGTGGCGGGTGCCGCGTTGCGGGCCCTCGACGATCCGCCGCGGGTCTTCCTGCTCCGGCTCGCCACGGTGGATCCGCCGTATCGCGCGGTCGCCTGCGGCCGCCTGGCGGCGGGGCGCCGGCTGCTCTCCGACGAGGCCGGCTTCCTCGAGACCGTCGCGCGACTCGCCTCGCGGCGGATCGACGCGGTGCGGGTGGCGCAGGAGCGGCTCGAGCGCAACCTGCGCGAGCAGGCCATGCACCGGCTCGCGACCGAGGCCGAGCTGCGCGCGCTGCGCGCGCAGCTCAACCCCCACTTCCTGTTCAACGCGCTGACCACGATCGGCTACCTCGTGCAGGCGGCGCCGGCGCGCGCGCTCGAGACGCTGCTCCGCCTGACCCACGTCCTGCGCGGCGTGCTGCGACGCACGACGACCGAGTTCTCGACGCTCGACGAAGAGGTCGCCTTCATCCGCGCGTACCTCGAGATCGAGCAGGCGCGCTTCGAGGAACGGCTGACCGTCACGATCGACGTGGCCGCCGACGCCGGCGCGGCGCGGGTGCCGACGTTGCTCCTGCAGCCGCTCGTCGAGAACGCCATCAAGCACGGCCTGACGGGATGCCCGGAAGGCGGGCGGGTCAGGCTGGCGGCACGGCGCGAGGACGACGGCCTCGTGATCGACGTCACCGACTCGGGAACCGGGTTCGATCCGGCGGCGGTGCACCGCGGCGTCGGGCTCACCAGCGTGCGCCAGCGGCTCGCCGCGCACTTCGGCGCGCGTGCGTCCATGACGATTGACAGCACGCCCGGCCGGGGGAGCGCCATCCGGTTGCAGCTGCCGTTCGCCGAGGGAGCGAGCGGGGCGGTCGCGACGACCCGCCGCGGCCGGAGGCGTGCCGGGTGAGTCCCGAGCCGCTGCGCGTCGTCATTGCGGATGACGAACGGCCGGCGCGGGCCTACCTCGCCTCGGTCCTGCGCGCGATCGGCGGCTGCACCGTGGTCGCCGAGGCGGCCAACGGCGCCGAGGCCGTGCGGGCGATCGAGCACGTCCGCCCCGACGTCGCGCTGCTCGACCTGCAGATGCCCGAGGTGGACGGCCTGAGCGTCGTGCGGCTCGTCCGGCGACGGTTCCTGCCTCTGGTGATCTTCGTCACGGCCTACGACGAGTACGCCGTGCAGGCCTTCGAGCTCAACGCGGTGGACTACCTCACCAAGCCCGTCGCCGAGGCGCGACTGCGCGAGGCGCTCGACCGCGCCCGCGAGCGGCTGGACCACCAGGACCTGCGCGAACGGGCCGCGGCGGGACTGCGCGGGGCCGTCGGGGCCTTTGATCGCGCGGCGGCGGGCGGCTACCTGGAGCGCATTCCTGTCCGGCAGCGCGAGGACATCGTGCTGGTGCCCGTCGCCCAGGTGGCCTCCATCGTCGCCGACGGCGAGCTGCTGCACCTGACCACCGCGAGACAGGAGCGGTTCACGCTGGCGCACCGGCTGAAGGACCTCGAGGCGCGGCTCGATCCGGGACGGTTCATCCGGCTCGGTCGGGGCACTCTCGCCAACATCCAGCACATCACCCGGGTCACCCCGCTGGCCGGCGGGATGTACACGGTCACACTCCAGAACGGCCAGGAACTGGACGTCAGTCGCATCCAGTCGCGCCTGCTCCGGGGGCGTCTCCTCCGGCTCTGAGCCTCTCCGGCGAGCGGTCCCGCAGCGGCCGCCGGTGGTCCGGGAGGGCCGGCGAGTGGGCGGGCGCGCCTTGCGCCGGCCCGCTCCGGCGTTCTAGAGTGGCGTCAGACGACCATGGTGACGCTGCTGCGACGCGTGGGGTGCCTGGCGGCTCTGGTGAGCTTCCTGGCCGGCGCCGCCACGCCGTTCGTCGCCGTGCACGCGGCCAACGACCCGGATCTGGCCTACGCGGGCGTCGAGGTCCTCGGCGCGCACGTCGAACGCCGGGTCGGGCCCGTCAAGCCGGCGGTCGCGCCGGAGCACTGCGCGCTCTGCCACTGGCTCCAGGCGCTCGGCACCGCGCGCCTCGAGGCGGCGGTGCACCGGATCAGCGTGACGCCGTCGGTGCAGTTCGTCCGCATCCCGCAGGCCGCGCCCATCCACGCCTCCGGCTTCCGGCCACGCGCCTCCCGCGCGCCGCCGTCCGTTCCCGCCACGCTCTAGCTCGGCTCCCGTTTTCATCCGAGTCGTGATGCCCGGCCGTGGTCGGGCTGCATGCCCGCAGGGCCGGCGCCGCCGGCACCGCCGGGACGCTCGGGACGCCAGGCCGACACCGGCGCGCTCGCCCCCGTCACGACGGGCGGCACGCGACCGGACATCCCGGGACGTCGGTCCCGCTTGCCGCTATCGAGAGGTCGCCGTATGTCGCACGCCCGTTCCGTCATCACCACGTGCACCGCCGCACTGCTGGCCGTCGCCGTGGCGTCTTCCGCCGAGGCCCAGTCGGGGCCGAAGGCAGCCGAGGTGTCGTCCACGTCGACGACGCCACAGTCCGTCGAGGTGCCGGCGCCGCTGCCCGCCGTGCCCGCCACCACCGCGCCAGCGACGGCCGTGCCGGTTGCCGCCGCGCCGGCGACAGCCGTGGCGGCCACCGCCGCACCGCTACCCGTCGTGCCGGCCACCGCCGCGCCGATCCCTGCCGGCGTCGCGTCGTCGTCCGGCATCGAGGCGGTGCGCGAGGAACTCGCGCAGTTGCGCGCCGAGTTCGACGCGGTCCGCCGGCAGTACGACGACCGGCTCGTCGCGCTCGAACAGCGGCTGCAGCAGCTCGCCGCCGGTCCGGCGTCGCCCGCGCCCGATCGGCGGTCGCCACGCCGGCGACCGAGGCGCCAGCTCGCGCCATGGCGCCGACCGGGCGAACCCGCGTCCGCGGCGCCGACGCCGGCGAACCCGCGTCCGCGGCGCCGGCGCCGGCCGAACCCGCGTCCGCATGGCGCCGACGCCGGGCGAACCCGCGTCCGCGGCGCCGGCGCCGGCCGAACCCGCGTCCGCGGCGCCCGCCTCGGCCATCGTCCAGGGCGTGCCCGCCGGGTCCAGCAAGGTGTTCAATCCGGACACGTCGATCATCGGCAATTTCATCGCCGCGGGCGGGAAGAACCCGAACGGTGACGCGCCGTCGCTCTCGCTCGCCGAGGCGGAGATCGCGTTCCAGGCGGTCGTCGATCCCTACGCGCGTGCCGACTTCTACCTCGGCGCCAGCTCCGAGGGCCTCAGCATCGAGGAGGGATTCATCACGTTCACGACGCTGCCGGCGAACCTGCTGCTCAAGGTCGGCAAGGTCAAGGCGCAGTTCGGCAAGGCGAACACGCTCCACTCACACCAGTTGCCGTACATCGACACGCCGCTCGTGCTGCAGAACCTCGTCGGCGGCGAGGAGGGGCTGTCGGACAGCGGGTTCTCGCTGTCGCACCTCATCCAGAATCCCTTCCTCTATCTGGACGTCACGGGCGAGGTGTTCGCCGCGAACTCGGACGTGTTCCAGAGCCCGGAGCGCTCGAAGCTGAACTACGTGGGCCACGTCCGCGCCTATCGGGACCTGACCGAGGCCACCAACCTGGATTTCGGCGCCTCGTTCGCGTTCGGCCCCACCGACGTCAACCCGGCCGACTTCGGTGACCCGGGCAGCGACCGGGTGCTCAACAAGAAGATGTACGCCGTGGATGCGACGTTCCGCTACCGGCCGCTGCGCCGGGCCATCTACCATCGGCTGAACCTCCGCACCGAGCTCATCTGGAGCCGGCAGGACCTGCCCCTCGGGCAACAGGCCGACGCCTTTGGCGTATACGGACTGGGGGAGTACCAGATGAACCGCCGCTGGTACATCGGGGCCCGGTTCGATCGATCGGGCCGCGCGCTCGAGCCTGATCTGGTGGATACGGGCGGGTCGGTCTTCCTGACCTACTGGCCCTCGGAGTTCAGCCAGATCCGCGGCCAGTTCCGGCGGACGAACTACGGCGACGGCATTCGCGCCAACGAGTTCTTCCTGCAGTTCAACTTCGCGATTGGCGCGCACGGCGCGCATCCCTTCTAAGGCCACGCAAGCGAGGACCCATGACGACCATGATCAAGACGACGACCAGCCTGCGGCGGCGTGCCGCCCGGGCGCTGACGATGGCCCTCGGGCTGGTGGCGCTGGCGGCGCCGGCGGCGCGCGCCGAGCTGCGTGTCGTGACGACGACCGAGGACCTGGCCGCGCTCACGCGTGAGGTGGGCGGCGACAAGGTGCACGTGGTGGCCATCGCGAAGGGCTACCAGGACCCGCACTTCGTCGATCCCAAGCCGAGCTTCATCCTCGAGGTCAGCCGCGCCGACCTGCTGATCGTGGTCGGTCGCGAGCTGGAGATCGGCTGGCTGCCGCCGCTCATCTCGAGCAGCCGCAACAGCAAGGTGCAGGTGGGCGCGAACGGCTACCTCGACGCCTCGCTGAACGTGAAGATCCTCGAGATCCCGACCGGGCAGATCACGCGCGCGATGGGCGACGTGCATCCGCAGGGCAACCCGCACTACTGGCTCGACCCGAACAACGGCCGGCTGATCGCGCAGGCGATTCGCGACAAGCTCACCGAGCTGCAGCCGGCCGACAAGGCCTACTTCGACCAGCACTACGCGGACTTCGACCAGCGGCTCGCCGCGGCCGAGAAGCGCTGGGAGGCCGCGCTCGCGCCGTACAAGGGCGCCAAGCTCGTCACCTACCATCGTTCGTGGCCGAACTTCATGGAACGCTTCGGCCTCGACGTGATGGGCTACGTGGAGCCGAAGCCGGGCATCCCGCCCTCGCCCGCGCACACGATCGACCTCATCGGCGCGATGAAGGCGCAGAACGTGAAGCTGATCGTGGTCGAGCCCTACTTCGACAAGCGGACGCCGCAGTCGATCGCGAACCAGGTGGGCGGCGGGCAGGTGCTCGAGCTGTCGCCCTCGGTGGGCGGGCAGCCGAACACCGAGACCTACATCAAGCTGTTCGACTACAACGTGCAGGTGCTGGTCGACGCACTGAAGAAGACGACGGGGCGGTAGCCATCCGATGGACACACTGACGATTCTGCAGTTCCTGGCCGCGCCGATCGCGGCCAGCCTCATCATTGCGGGAATCCACGCGTATCTCGGCCTGCACGTCGTCGAGCGGGGAGTCATCTTCGTGGACCTCTCGCTCGCCCAGATCGCGTCGCTCGGCGCCGCGATCGGCGTGTTCCTGGGCTACGACCCGCACGCGCCGGCCATCTACTGGATGAGCCTCGCGTTCACGCTGGTGGGCGCGCTGATCTTCGCGATGATCAAGGGGCACGAGGCGGACATCCCGCAGGAGGCGATCATCGGCATCTCCTACGCGGTGGCCTCGGCGGCGGTCATCCTCGTGATGAGCCAGTCGACCGGCGAGAGCGAGCACCTGCGCGACATGCTCGTGGGCAACATCCTCGCCGTGCAGTGGCCTGAGGTGTGGCTCACGGCGGGCGTCTACGCGGTGCTGGGCGCGTTCCACTTCGTCTTCCGGAAGCGCTTCCTCGAGATCTCGCTCGACGCGCGTGGCGCCGAAGCGCGGGGCATTCCGGTCCGGTTCTGGGACTTCCTGTTCTATGCCTCCTTCGGCTTCGTCGTCACCCGGTCGGTCGCGATCGCCGGCGTGCTGCTCGTGTTCTGCTACCTGATCGTGCCGTCGGTCGGCGCGATGCTGTGGGCGAAGCGCATCGGATCGCGCCTCGCCATCGGCTGGGTCATGGGCGTGGTCGTGTCGATGCTCGGGATGTACTTCTCGGTGCAGTTCGACCTGCCGACGGGCGCCGCGATCGTCTGCACGTTCGGCCTGGTCCTAATCGTCATGGCGCTCACGCGGCCGTTCGTTCTCAGACGCAGTCAGCCCTGACCCCGACTCCCGGGCCGGCCCGGAGACGAAACTCTCGCCCGAGGCGGACTTCGTCGATCGCCGGCCCGGGAATGACGAAATTGAACCGCATTAGCGCTTGTTTGCCCCTCGCACGCTGGTGTCTACTGTGGCCGATCATCACGGACACACCATGCATACCGATCCCCTCTCCGGTATCCACTGGGTTTCGCCTGTTTCGCGCTAGCATGCCGGCGTGACGGCCACGGGGCCTCGTCCGGCGGCGCGCGTGCTGCTCGCGGCGGTGGTGTCGCTGGCCCTCGTGCTGGCGGCGCCATGGCTCGGCGAGCTGCGCAGCCTCCTGCGCCGCTGGTATCCCGACCAGGTCGGCCTCATTCTCAACGTCGGCGTCGCGGTCCTCGCCCTGGCGGGCGTCGTGCTGGCCGTGCGCGGCGTGCGCGAGCGCCGCGTCCCGCGGTTCTCGCTGATGGGCCTCGCCCTGGTGCTCGCGGCGTCGTCCGCCGCGTGGACCGCGACCGACTCGGCCACCGTCAACGCCGCCGAGCGCTTCCACTTCGTCGCCTACGGGCTCGTCACGCTCCTGTTCTACCGGGCGTTCCGGCGACCCGACGGCGACGATCTCGTGCTGCTCGCGGCGCCGGTGGTCTGCGCGTTCATCGTCGCGCTGGCCGACGAGGCGTTCCAGTGGTACGTGCCGGGGCGGGTGGGGGAGATCCGCGACGTCGGCCTCAACGCCGCGGCGATAGCCGCCGGGCTGGTGTTCAGCCTCGGCGCGCTGCCGCCACGGCGGCTCACGCGACACGTGCGTCCATCGTCGTGGCGGCGGCTGGCGACGGCCGTCGCGGTCGCGTCGATCGCGCTCGCCGCGTTCCTCCAGATGGTGCACCTCGGCACGCTCGTCGAGGATGCCGACGGCCTGGCGTTCCGCTCGCGGTATTCCGCCGCGACGCTCCGGGTGCTGGCGGGCGACCGGGCGGACCGGTGGGCCCACGACCCGCCGCCGGCCTCGCTCGTGCGGTTCTCGCGCGAGGACCAGTACCTGGCCGAGGGGGTCTGGCACGTGCAGGCCCGCAATGCGGCCTGGGAGTCCGACATCCGCCGCGCCTGGTCGGAGAACCTGATCCTGGAGCGCTACTTCGGGCCCGTTCTGGACACCCCGTCGTGGGCCATCCCGGAGCGATCGCGCTGGCCGGATGCCCAGCGGGCCGATGCCGAGGAGCGGGCCGGCGCCGGCCCGCCGGTCGCCAGCCGGGCGGACCTGATCCCGATCTTCACCGCGAATCCCGGGTGGATTTGGGCGCCCGCCGTGGCCCTGGCCCTGATCGTGCTGGGGCTCGCCGCCCGGCGGGGCCCGGACGGGAGACCGATCTGATACACTACGCCCGTGCGGGGTGACTCCCTCCGGGACCTGTACGCCAAGAGCCTGGCCCTGGTTGGCCTTGGGGTACTCGCGGGTGTGGGCGCGCTCGTCGATTACTGGCCCGCGCGGGTCACCGTGCCGAACGTCGATGCGCTGGTCGCCACACCGGCGCTGGCCCGTGCCATCCCCGTCACCGAGGCAGCCATCCCCGAGCCCCTCCCGGCTGCCTCCGCTCGTCCCGTGAACACGCCCGTCGCGACGGTCGCCTCGGCCGACGCCGCCCCCGAACCGCTCGTCCCGGCCGCGGCCATCCCGGTGTCGATGACCATGGCGGCGCTGACCGTGGGCGCGCCGGTCGAACTCGGGGCGCCGCCGGTGCGGCCGTTCGTGGCGCCGCCGGTCACCAGCGTCAACGCGTACGAGGTGCCGCTCTCGGATCCCGAGGACGTGCTCTCGCCGCGGTTCCTCGCGATGGCGCAGGCCGCGCAGGGGACCGAGGACGACGGCGGGTTCTTCTCGGACGCGACCGGCTTCGCCAAGCGTGCGGGCTCGACGATCCTCAACACCGGCACCAAGGCCGGGGCGTCGATCCTGGGCGGCCTGAGCTTCGTGGGCCGCAGCCTCAAGAAGCTCAAGATCTTCTGACCCGGGCCTTCGGCCCGGCACTTCCGCTCCGACCTAGCCCAGCGCCTGCATCACGTCCCAGCGCGTGATGATGTACGTGTCCTGGCTCTTGAAGTCACGGACCAGCACGGCGGGCGATTCCGGCGTGATCATCGACGCCAGGGCGTCGAGATCCGTGGAGACGTCGACGTACGGATAGGCCGGCTGCATGATGGCCTCGATCTCGCCGGCCTTCACGTCGGGGCTCCGCACGATCTCGTCGAACAGGTGGGCCTCGCTGATCGACCCCACCACGCGGCCCTCGTCGGTGACCGGGATCTGCGAGTAGTCGTGCGCGGTCATGATCTGGATGGCGCGCCCGACCGTGTCGCGCCGGTCGAGCGTGACGAGGGGCGTGTGCGACCGTGACGCGACGAGGTCGCGCGCCGTCATCCCGGTCCGGTCCAGGAAGCCCTTCTCGCGCATCCAGTCGTCGTTGAACATCTTGCCGAGGTAGCGCGTGCCGTGGTCGTGGAAGATCACCACGACGACGTCGCCCTCGCCGAACCGATCGCGCATCTGGACCAGGCCCGCCATGGCCGCGCCCGCCGAGTTGCCCGCGAAGATCGCCTCCTCGCGCGTGATCCGCCGGGTCATGATCGCCGCGTCGCGGTCGGTGACCTTCTCGAAGTAGTCCACGACCGAGAAGTCCACGTTCTTCGGCAGGAAGTCCTCGCCGATGCCCTCGGTGATGTACGGGTAGATCTCGTTCTTGTCGAAGATCCCCGTTTCCTTGTACTTCTTGAACACCGACCCGTAGGTGTCGATGCCGAGGACCTGGATCTTCGGGTTCTGCTCCTTGAGGTAGCGCCCGGCCCCGCAAATCGTGCCGCCGGTGCCGACCCCGACCACGAGGTGCGTCACACGGCCGTCGGTCTGCGCCCAGAGCTCGGGGCCCGTCTGCTCGTAGTGCGCCTGCGAGTTCGACAGGTTGTCGTACTGGTTCGCCTTCCAGCTGTTCGGGGTGTCGCGTTCCAGCCGCGAGGAGACCGAGTAGTACGACCGCGGGTCCTCCGGATCGACGTCGGTGGGGCAGACGATGACCTCGGCGCCGAAGGCGCGAAGCGCGTCCACCTTCTCCTTGGACTGCTTGTCGGTCGTCGTGAAGATGCACCGGTAGCCCTTCACGACGGCGGCGATGGCCAGGCCCATGCCCGTGTTGCCCGACGTGCCCTCGATGATCGTCCCGCCGGGCTTCAGCCGGCCGGCGCGCTCGGCATCCTCGATCATCTTCAAGGCCATCCGGTCCTTGATCGAGTTGCCCGGGTTGAACGTCTCGACCTTGGCGAGGACGGTCGCGCGGATGCCGGCGGCGGCCGGGATGCGGTTGAGACGGACGAGCGGCGTGTCGCCGATCGCGTCGAGGATGCTCTCCGAGATCCTGGGAGGTGCCACGCCGGAATTATAGGAGGTCGGCGCGGCGCGATGCTACGCCGCCGGAGGCTACGCCGGCTCGCAGAGGGCGGCGACGTGCTCGACGAGCGTGGCCACCGCGAGCGCGCTCACCGGGCCGGTCGAGACGAACTCGAAGCCCGCGATGTTGACCGGCGCCGCGCCGGGCAGCGCGAGGCGCGTCGAGTGGACGCACTCGGCCAGCGTTTCCACCGGTCCCGTGCCGTCCATCATGAACCGCACCCGGTGGACGCGGCCGGCCGGCAGCGCCTCGTCGGTCTCGAGCGAGAACCCGCCCAGGCTCACTTCGCGCAGGCG
Source organism: Vicinamibacterales bacterium (assembly GCA_041394725.1). Lineage (GTDB taxonomy): Bacteria > Acidobacteriota > Vicinamibacteria > Vicinamibacterales > SCN-69-37 > JAWKHR01. The sequence continues at coordinate 60,105 of JAWKHR010000025.1, forward strand.
CACCTGGCCCGGATGGTGCTCGACGTCGACCGCGACGCGGCCGAGGACCTCGGTGCGCGGGGTCCGGCGCCGATCGCCGGCGCCCGACGGGACGTGAGATTCGTGATCGGTCGTGGACATGCCGCTCCGCCTTTCCCTGAGGCAATCGGCGGGCCGGCCCGGGACTTTACTCGGCCAGGTCCCAGATTTCCGCGATGCGGTAGACCAGGCTGGCGATGGACTCGCTCGTGGTCTCGTTGACGGGCACGAACTCGAAGCCGCTCAGGAAGAGCGCCACCGACGACTGCCGGGACGCCCGGGCCGAGTGGATGCACTCGGCGATCGTCACCACGGACGGGCCCTCGTCGAGCGCGAACCGGAAGCGGTGCGTGGTCCCGCTCGAAAACGGCACCGTGGTCTCGATCGAGAACCCGCCGAGGCTGATCTCGCGCACGGTCGCCGGCGCCGGCTGTGTCAGGATGCGCACCTGGAGCTGCCCGAGCGTGTCGAGCCGCGGCGTGTAGCGGCCGCCCTGGGGGCGGCCGGCGCGGGGATTCGGCGAGTCGGAAGCCATCGGACGTCGGCGCGCGCGGCGCACCTTACCTATCGGCACGGGTCGGGCCTGCTGCAGTCGGGTCCGTCCGCCGGGAGGGCGCGACCAGGAGACGGTCTGCGCGGCGTCGCGGGGAGCAGCGCCCGTCCCGCGACCGGTCGGCCGATCCGGTGTAGGCTGGGGGACGGGTCTGCCGGTTACTTCGACAGGGAGGACTCCGGCACCCAGCCGGTGCAGTCGCCGTGCTCGATGCGGTAGTACCAGCGCGAATCGAGCTGGTTGTACTTCGACTCGAGGACGGAGACCGCGACGCCGTGCTGGAGCGTGCAGACGGCCTCGGTGGGCGGCACCGTGTTCCAGATGTTGAGCACCGGTGCGATGATGCCGCCCTTGGCCCGGCCGTTGAGGTGGGCCTCGGCGCCGGCCTTCCAGGCGGGCGCGGCGGGGCCCGACGCGGCCGTCGCACCGCCCGACCCGCACGCGGACGCACCGACCAGGATCGCCAGCGATGCCAGCGCGGCGCATGACAAGGACGTCCTCATGACTCGACTCCTCCGGCGGCTCTCGGGCGCCGGGCTGGGGCTGATCCTCCTGTTCGTGGGATCGGCACCGGCCGCCTGGCGCGACCCGGGGACGGCTGCGACGCGGCAGGCCGCGGCGTCCGACCTCGATCGACTCCTCACCGAATATCGACACGGCGACGCCGGGGCTGCACTCGCCGCCCTGGCGGGCTGGGATCCGGCGCGCCTCGAGGCGGCCATCTCGGCCGGACGGGACCGCGATCGCGCGCCGTGGGACGCGGCCGCGCTGGCCCTCCTGCACAGCGAGGCCGCCGCGCGTCGCGACGCGGATGCCGGCCGGGCCGCCAGCCTGACCGAGGCCCGGCGCCTGATGACCGACGTCGCATGCCACCCCGACGCGGCCGGCGCCGACGCCGCGCTGCGCCGCGTGTGCCGCGACTGGTACGTGCAGATGGTGGGCGAGTACTTCGATCTGTACCGCACCGACGACCGCTTCTCGCCCGGCGATCCTCTCGTGCTCATGGCCCGCGCCGCCTACGCCGAGCGGCGCATGGGGCCGGTCGAGGAACGGAACCACACCGGTGAGGACCTGATCGGCCTGACGCCGACCTCGCACGGACGGTTCAACACGTACGCCGATGACGCGGTCCACCTGCTGCGGAAGGCGCTCGACGCCGACCCGTCGCTGGTGGAGGCGCGCGTGCGCCTCGGCCACGTCCTGTACCAGCTCGACCGGACCGGCGACGCGCGCGCGGAGCTGGCCGACGCCATCGCCCGGGCGCGCGACGCGGAACGGCCGGACCAGGCGTACCTCGCGCACCTCTTCCTGGCGCGGATCGCCGAGGAGGCGGGTCGCGCCGACGAGGCGCTGGCCGCCTACGACGCCGCCATCGCGGTGGCGCCGCATCATCCCGCCGCGTCGCTCGCGGCCGCGCGCCTGCGTGCCGGGGCGGGCGACCTCGCCACGGCCGTGACGCTCGCCGCCGCGCCGCTCACGTCGCCGGGCGACGATGGCTTCGGCGACCTCGATCCGTGGACGCTCTATCCGTACGGATCGTGGGGCAGCGACCGTCCCGCCGCGCTGGCGCGGCTGCGAGAGGCGGTGCGGCGATGACGCGACGGCACGCCATCCCCACCCTGACGCTCGCGGCGGCGGCACTCGGCGCGGCCGTCCTGCTCGCGTCCGACACCCCCGTCTTCGCGCGCGGGCCGGCGGCCGACGCCGTCTCGGTCGTCTTCGTTCTCGACACGAGCGCGAGCGTGCAGCAGGGCCGGCTCGAGCGCGGGCACCGCGTCGCGCCCGCGCCGGAGAACTTCGACCAGCTCGTCTCGGCCGCGCGCCTGGTGCTCGGGGAACTCCGTCCGGACGACGAGGCCGCGCTCGTCACCTTCGCGGACCGCATCTCGCTCGTCGCGCCCTTCGCCGCCGGCGGCGGGACGGTGGGGCAGGGAATGGCCTCGGCCGCGCTGCGGCAGCCTCCGCGCGCGTTCCCGGCCTCGGTCGTCCATGACGCCGTGATCGCCGCGGCGGGCCTGGTGGCCGCCCGTGGCCGCCCGGCGCACGTGCTGCTCCTGAGCGACGGGGTCGACACGTCCAGCTGGGCGTCGCAACCGGAGGCCATCAACGCCGCGCGCGCCTTCGGCGTCGAGGTCGACTTCGTCACCGTGCCGCGCACCTACGAGACGTACGACGACGTGGACTCGGTGTATCCGGTGGACGTGGATCCGCTGGCGAAGAAGACCGGGGGACGGGTGCTGTCGGCGCGGGACGGCCGGCTGGCCACGAAGATCCGCGACCTGGTCGAGGGCTGGCGTGCCGCGGCCCTCTCGAGGACGGCCCGGTGAGCGTCGCGGGTCCGACGCGGCCGCTGGTGCCGACCGGCTCGACGCGGCGCACTCGGACGCGGTCCGCGATGGCGGGGCTCGTCGTCGGCCTCGCGGTGGCGGCGCTCGCGACCGGCGCGGGCCTGCGCGCGCAGGGACTGAGCGCCAACGACAGCCAGCGCGTGAAGCGGATGCTCCAGGACGCCTACGAGGTCGTCAAGAAGCAGTACTACGACACCCGGTATCACGGTCTCGACTGGGACGGCCGGTACCGCGAGTACCAGGGCAAGGTGAACGCCGCCGCGTCGCTGAACCAGGCCGTCACCCTGATTGCCGCGTTCCTCGACGGCCTCCACGACTCGCACACGAGCTTCTACCCGCCCGCCCGTCCGTATCGCGTCGACTACGGCTACCGCCTCAAGGTCATCGGCGACGCGGTGTTCGTGACGAGCATCCCGGAGGATTCGGATGCCGCTGCGACGCTGCACCCCGGCGACGAGGTGCTCGCCGTCAACGGCGGGCCGGTCACGCGCGAGACGTTCCACACGATGCGCTACGTGCTGGGCGCGCTGTCGCCGCAGCCGTCCACGCGGCTGGTCGTGCGCGACCCGGCCGGCGCGACGCGGGAGCTGACGGTCCAGGCGAAGGTCACGCCCGGCCGCCAGCTGCGCGACCTGACGGGCGCGGCCCGGGGCGCCGAGCTCGACGACCTGATCCTGGAGGGCCAGCGCGAGCGCGAGGCGCTGCGCTCGCGGGTGGTCGAGGTCGGCGACGTGATGATCTGGCGGCTGCCGGAGTTCATCCAGGAGGACCACGAGACCGACGCGCTGTTCGCCCGGGCGCGGACCCACGCGTCGCTCATTCTCGACCTCCGGGGCAACCCCGGCGGCCTGGTCGTGACGCTGCAGCGGATGCTCGGCAACGTGTTCGACCGCGACGTCGCGATCGGCGACCGCGTGTCGCGCGGGCACTACAGCGCCCTCACCGCGAAGTCGCGCGGCGCGGACGCCTACGGCGGCCGGCTCATCGTCCTGGTGGACAGCGCGTCGGCGTCGTCCTCGGAAATCTTCGCGCGCGTCGTCCAGATCGAGCAGCGCGGGGCCGTCATGGGCGACCGGTCGGCCGGCGCCGTCATGGAGGCCCGGATGTTCCCGTTCGCGCAGGGCGCCCAGTTCGCCGTGGTCTACGGCTTCTCGGTGACCTCGGCGGACCTCGTGATGACGGACGGCCGGAGCCTGGAACGCGCCGGCGTCGTGCCGGACCACGTCGTCCTGCCGACGCCCGCCGATCTCGTGGAGCGCCGCGATCCCGTGCTGGCGCGCGCCGCCGCCCTCGTCGGCCTCGACCTCGACCCGGCCGCGGCAGCGAGAATCTTCGACCCGGCGGGGCGGTGAACGCGGAGCGACTCCTGCTGCGCCCGTCAGGGCCGGCAACGCTTTCCTGCGCCCGTCCGTCTATTCCGGCACCGTCCCAGGAGGAACCCATGCCGCTACGCACGCGCCACGCCACGTATGCCGTCGCCGCGCTCGTCCTGACGCTGATCGGGACCCGCGCGACGTACACGCGCGCCCAGACCCCGCAGCCGATCAACCCCGTCGGCACCTACAGCGTGTCGACCTTCACGGATGAGGGGCAGCAGATGTCCGGGACGCTCACCGTCCGGGCTGGTGAAGGCGGGTACACGGGCGAACTGGTGTCGCCGGAGGCGGGCACGGTGCCGCTCCGCCAGGTGACGACCAACGCGACGAACTGGATCGCCATGTTCACCACGACCGACAACGCGCTGGCGGTGGCGTGGCTGCAGCGCCAGCCCGACGGCACGTTCACCGGCACCTGGCACCAGCTCTCGCCGGGCATCAACGTGAAGATGACGAAGACGAAGTAGGGACGCGCGACGCCTACCGCGGCACGATCCACGTGCCCGTCAGGCGACCGGAGACGCCGCGTCCGGGATCGAGGGCCGTGCCGACGGTGCCCACGGCCATCACCACGACGGTCGTGACCGCCAGCGTGGCGGGCAGGAACGACGCGTCAATCGTCCGCGCCGCCGGCCAGGCGAGCGCGCAGGCGAGCCACACGAGCGCGGGCGACCAGGCGACGAGCACGCGCAGCACGGAGCGGATCCGTCCGATCGCCGCGCCGTCGCGCCGGACGACCGCGTAGCCGATCAGGCGAATCAGCACGCCGCCCGGCACGAGGACGGCGGAGACGAGCGCCCCCGCGAAGGCGAGCCCCAGCCCGAGGGCGGTCAGGACCACCGGAATGGCCGTCGCGCTCTGCCCGAGCCGCGGCGCGACGGACGTTCCGTATTCCTCGCGGATGGCCGCGAGCCGCGGCGCGATCCGCGCTTCGGCGGCCGCGACGTCGCCGGCCGGGACGTCGGGTCGCTCCCGGGCCAGGCGCGTCGCGGTCGCGCGAAGCTGCTGCAGGTTGCCGCTCGCGACGGCCGCCGACCACAGCGCCTGGTCGGTGAGCGTCGCGCGGTGCCGTCCGGCGACGTAGGTCGCGATGGCCTCCCGCTCGGCCGGATCGAGCGCCGCCTCGAACTGGCCCTCCGACGAGGCGAGCGCGGCCAGCAGGCGATACGTCTCGAACCGCTCCGGGGTCATCGCGGATCGGAACTGCGGCAGGACGGCGAACGCGCCGACGATCATGATGGCCGTCGGCGTCGAGGCCATCACGAGCGGGAGCGCGCGCCGCCAGGGCGAGACGCGATCGGGCAGCGCCACGACGGCGGCCGCGTCGCGGGCGGCGGCCTCTGGTGATCCCGCCTCGCCCCGCGACCAGCGGTCGAGCAGCCGCGTGGCCGAGAGTGGGAGCGGCCGTGCCGCCTCGCCGGCCGACGCCGCGCCGGCACGCACCAGGCGCGAGACCGCCGCGAGGAACGCCGCCGGCGCCAGGCTGACGTCGCCCGGGGCCGGCGCCGGTCCGACGTCGCCCGCCGCCGGCGCCACGCCCGTGTCGCCGGAGGATGCCGGAGCGTCGTCGGGCGCCGTTCCCGGCGCGGGGAAGTCGAGCAGCACCGCGTGGCCGTCGGTGCGCAGCCAGACGCGATCGAGCGCGAGCCGTGGGGCCGTGCCGCCGCGCTCGGCCTCCACCAGCTCCCGTGTCAGGTCCGCCAGCCAGCCCTTGGCTTCGTCCCAGCCGTGCGCCTCCGGCCTGCCGGTGAACGACACGCCCTCGGGCGCCTCGAAGGCATCCCAGCCCTCGCCGGCGGTGCGCCGGCCGGCGAGCCAGTGCAGGCGCGTCACCCGGCTCACGTCGCGGCGCGCCGGCGCGACGGGTGGCGCGTCGCCGGGCACCTGCCGGATCCAGACGCGCCGCCGCAGCACCGGATCGAATCCCATCAGCGTGCGACCCTCCGCGTCCGAGCCCAGCACCCCGAGCACCTCGAACGGACCGCAGTGCGCGGGGACGCCCGCGGTCCGGTCCCACGTGGCCTCGAGCGAGGCCCGGGCCGGGGATCGGCGGCGGTTGAACTCCGGCACCCGCGCGACCACTCGCGTCCCCGACACGAGGTCGTGCACCGCGGCGTACCCGTTGCGGCGCCGCGCGGTGCTGAACAGGGCTGCCATGTACGCGATCGAGAGCCCCCCGAGTCCCAGGGCCAGGATCGGATGCGTGGCCAGCCACGTTTCGAGTTCACGCTCACCCATGACCAGCACGACGGCGGCAAGTGACAGGTTCAGGGTGCAGTAGATCGTCGCGCGGACGGCCGCCTGCGCGAACCGGCTGCGGCCGCCACCCGGCGTCGCCAGCCGCAGCCCGAACAGCCGCTTGCCGATCGACGCGCCGGTGAGGCCCTCGATCAGCAGGTAGTAGACGAACATGATCACGCCGGTCCAGGGATCGACGTCCGCCGTGGTCCGGTCGCCCACGCGCGCGGCCGAAAGGCCCCACGACTGCACGAGGTTCATCGGCAGCGCCACCAGGAACAGATCCGCGAGACCGGCGACCGTGCGCAGGCCGATCGGGGCCGGCGTCACGTCGGCGCGCCCGAACGGCCGCAGCGCCGAGGCGAGCGCCGCGTAGGAGGCCGGGCGGTCGTCGGGGTTCTTCGCCAGGCAGCGCAGCACCAGGGCGGAGAGGGCCGAGGGCACGTCGGGACGCCGCACGCGGGGCGGGACCGGCTCGTCGTGCGTGACGCGCGCCATCAGCGCGCGCAGGTCGGGTTCGTCGAAGGGCGGCACGCCGGTGAGCAGGTAGTAGAGCGTGGCGCCGACGGCGTAGATGTCCGCGCGCACGTCGAGGGGCTCGCCGCGCAGCTGTTCGGGCGGCGCGAACTGCGGCGTGCCCTGGAAGCCGCCGCGGTCGGCGCCGACCTCGACGTCGCGCGCCAGCGTCGAGATCGAGAGGCCGAAGTCGCCCACCTTCACCGCGCCGTCCGCGTCGAGGAAGCAGTTCGACGGCTTGATGTCGCGGTGCAGCACGCCGGCGGCCTGCGCGGCGTCGAGCCCCCCGATGATGTCGAGCACGGCTGCGGCCGCCGCGGCCGGGGTCATGGGGCCGTGGTCGGCGACGACGTCCTTGAGCGTGCCGCCGGGCAGCAGCTCCATCGTGATGACCGGCCGCCCGCCGAGTTCCTCGCTGCCGTAGATGTAGACCGTGTGCGGATGGCTGATCGACGCGGCGAGCTGGCCTTCCCGCAGGAACCGCGCGCGATCCTCGGCGCCGTGCAGCCGATCGCGCAGGACCTTCAACGCCAGGCGACGCCCGCTCTCGACGTGCTCCGCCTCGTAGACCTCGCCCATGCCGCCCCGGCCGAGCTCCCGGCCGATGCGATACGGGCCCAGGGTCGCGCCGGCCTCCAGGCGTGCCGCGGATCCGGTGCCCGGAGCGCCGTCCGATCCGGGGCCGGTGCCGCGGCCTGGCGCCGGTCCGAGCACGGTGTCCGCCTCGCTCGCGACCGTGTCGAGCATGGGCGCGGCGCCGGCGGCGAGCAGGCACGCCGGGCACAGCCCGCCCGGCGCGTCGGCGTCGAGCAGACGTCCGCACCGCGGACACCGCGCGGAGATCCGAGTCTCGTCCATGCTGCCTTCAACCGCGTTGCGCGTGCGAGGTTACCGTCCCAGGACGTCGATCAGGTAGCGGACTTCGTCGTCCACCTCGGCCGGGTCGAGGACGGTCTCGGCAATCCGGGCCCGGAGCGCGGTGTGGAACCGGCGGCGCAGGCGGTGGACGGCCACCTTCACGGCGCCCGGCGTCGAGCCGAGCCGCGCCGCCACGGCCTCGTAGCCGCCCGGCGGTGCGTCGCCCAGCAGGCACGCCTTGAGCGCGTCGAACTCGTCGGCGCGATCCTCGGCGGCCCAGCGGCCGCGCAGGTCGTCGAGGATGCGATCGATCACGGTCAGCGCCCAGCGCCGTTCGAACAGGTGCTCCGGCGTGACCGGCTCGGCAGGCTCGTGCCGATAGCGCCCCTCGGCATCGTCGATCCCGAGCGACAACGGCGGGATGCCGCTGCCGCGCTTGAGTGCGTGCCGTCGCGCCGCCTCGTGCGAAAGGTAGTGCTTCATCGAGGCCAGCAGGAACGCCCGGAAGCGCCCGCGATCCGGGTGCACCGCGTCGAAGCCCCGCCGCGCGAGGAACGCGGCGAAGAAGCCCTGCGTCAGGTCGCGCGCGGCCTCCGCGTCGTGCCCGCGGCGGCGGACGTAGGCGTACAGCGGATACCAGTAGGTCTCGCAGAGCGTTTCCAACGCCCGCCGCGATACCGCCGTGTCCTCGGCGCCGGCGGCCAGGACGACGCTCCACTGGGTGGTCTCGAATCGCAAGGCGGCGATCGTAGCGCACCCCGGCGGTGCCGGGGCCGGCTAGGCCAGCACGCCGGCCGGCGGGCGGTCGGCCGGCGCGCCGGCGCCGTCGGCGGGCAGCGTGACCGTGACCTGGCAACCGCGGCCGGCCGGGGCGGCCTGGATCTCGATCGTGCCGTGCACGCGCGCGACGATCGTGCGGGCGATGGCGAGGCCGAGGCCGCTGCCGTCGGCGGCCTGGCGCGCCTCGCGGCCGCGGAAGAAGCGATCGAAGACGCGGTCCCGGTCGCCGGGCGCGATCCCGATGCCGTCGTCCACGACGTCGATCCGCGCGCGGGTGTCGCCGTCCTCGAGGCGCACGCGCACGCGGACCGTGCTGCCCTCGGGCGAGTACTTCAGCGCGTTGTCGAGCAGGATCAGGAGGAGCCGCCGGGTCGATTCGGTGCCGACGCCCACCGCCACCGGCGAGCCGGGCAGGTCGAGGGCGATGTGCTGCGACCGGCGGCGCGCCGCCGCGAGGATGCCGGCCGTCGTCTCCGCCGCGACGCCGGCCAGGTCCGTCGGGCCGGGGTCGGCGGGCTCGAGGCCCGCGTCGGCGCGCGCGAGCGCCAGCAGGTCGTCGACGAGCGCCGTCATCCGTTCGCCCTGCTCGAGGACGTCGGCCAGGGCCTGCCGGTACTCGGCCGGCGTGCGATCGCGCGCGAGCGTCACGTCGGCCGTCGCGCGGATGAGCGTGACCGGCGTCCGCAGCTCGTGCGATGCCTCGGCGGTCAGGCGCGTCATCTCCGCGACCGCGTCTTCCAGCCGTGCCAGCATCGCGTTGAACGTGACCGCCAGCCGGCGCAGCTCGTCGTCGGCCGCCGGCACGGCGAGGCGCCGATCCAGGCGATCCAGCGTGATGGTCCGGACCTCGGCCGTCATCCGATCCACGGGCGCGAGCGCGCGACGGCTGATCGCCCAGCCGCCGATCGCCGCGAGCGCGAGGAGGAGGGGCACGAGCAGGCCGAGCAGGCGCGCGAAGCGCGCGAGGGCGTCCGCCGACGCGTCCGTTGAAGCGGCGGCGACGATCTCGTACCGCCCGGCGGGCGTCCGGAGCGCCGCATGGGCCACCCGGAAGTGCCCGCGCCCGGCGGTCGCGTCCGTCAGCCGGATCGCGCCGTCCTCCGGGCCCGGGCCCGGGCCAGGCCCGTCCGCGTCCCGCGCCGCCTCGCGGAGCGCGGCCCAGTCCGGCTGCGCCGGTCGCGCGAGCACCAGGCCGTCGCCGTCGACCACCTCGAGCAGCTCGTTCGGGCCGAGCGCGGCGTACTCCCGGAACTCCTCCTGCCGCTCGGCCGCCGGCAGTTCGCGCTCCATGTTGCGGATGAACCGGCCGACGCTCTCGATGCGGCTGCGGAGCGCGGCGTCGGTCGCGTCGGCGATGCTGCGGCGCGCGAGCCACCAGCTGCCGGCGGCGAGCCCTGCGAGCGCGAGCGCCAGTACGCCGACGTACCACGCCGTCAGCCGGGCGCGGATCGATCGCATCGTCATCCGTCGCCGTCCTCGCGCATCGCGTAGCCCACGCCGCGCACGGTCCGCAGGAGCGGCGGCCGCTCGTCGCCGTCGATCTTCTGGCGCAGCGTGCGGATGAAGGCGTCGAGCGTGTTGCTCTCGATGTCGCGGCCCGCGCCCCAGACCTGCTCGATGATCGCCCGGCGCGTGACGACGCGGCCGGCGCGCCGCATCAGGCACTCGAGCAGGTTGAATTCCGTGCGGGTCAGGACGATCGGGACGTCGCCGCGGCCGACCTCCCGGCTCGACACGTCGAGCGTGAGGTCCCCGCAGCGCAGCCGGACGTCCTGCGGCACGGGCCCGCGGCGATCGAGGGCGCGCAGCCTCGCGAGCAGGACGGCGAGCGCGAACGGCTTCGTGACGTAGTCGTCGGCGCCCGCGTCGAGCGCGGCGACGACGTCGGCGGAGGCGTCGCGCGCGGTCAGCATGAGCACCGGTGCCCGCACGCCCGCGCCGCGCAGCCGCCGGACCAGCGTGACGCCGTCCATGCCCGGCAGCATGACGTCCAGCACGAGTACCTCGAAGGGCGTCGCCGCCGCGATCTCGAGCGCGGTCTCGGCGCGATCCGCCTCGGCGACCAGGTGGCCCGCGTCCTCGAGGCCGCGCCGGAGCAGCGCCCGCATCCGCCGGTCGTCCTCGACGACGAGGATCCGCATGCGGCCATTCTGCCCGATTCGCCGCCCGGCGGCGTTCAGGCGTTCTTCAGGTTCGCGTGCTGCAATGGCAGGCGGAGGCCCGAACGATGACACGACGAACCCGAGCCACCCGGTGGACGGGGGCCTGCCTGCTGATCGCCGTCATCACACCAGGTGTGCCCTCCGGCATGGCCCAGATCACCGGCGCGGACGCCGCCTGGACGTCGCGCTTCGACGTCGCCGCCGGGGACTTCGTGTCTTCCGGCCGCGGGGCCTTCTTCGTGCTCGAGCCAGGGCGCGTGGCCGAGTTCGCCACCCCGGATCGCCGCGGCCGGTTGCAGATATCCGTGCTCGGAGAGACGCGCACCGTTGCCGGCGTCGAGACCCGGATCGTCGAGGAGCGCGAGTGGGAGGGCGACGAGATCATCGAAGTGTCGCGCAACTACTTCGCGGTCAGTCGGAGCACCGGCGGACTCTTCTATTTCGGCGAGGACGTGGACACGTACTCGGGCGGCCGCGTGAGCGGCCACGACGGATCCTGGCGGGCCGGCGTGGGCGGGGCGCGCTTCGGCCTGGCGCTGCCGGGACGGCCGCTGCTCGGCGCGCGCTACTACCAGGAGGTCGCGCCTGGCGTGGCGATGGATCGGGCCGAGGTCGTGAGCCTGACCGCCGTGGTCGAGACGCCGGCCGGGACCTTTCGCGACGCCCTGCGAATCGAGGAGACGACGCCCCTCGAGCCCGGCGTGAAGGAATACAAGGTCTACGCCCGCGGTGTCGGCCTCGTGCAGGACGGGGAGCTTCGTCTCGTCCGCGTGACCGACCGGTGACCGCTATCGCCACCCCAGCTGCACGACCTCGAAGTCGTCGGCCGTGAGCAGGCGGAAGGCGGGGTTGAGGACGTCGTTGTCCCAGCGGTTGTCCATTGCGCCGCTGATGTACATGTCCGAGCCGTTGTCGGCGACGATGAGGCCGTAGCGCTGCATGGCGCGGAAGATGCGCTGGATCTCGGGCGGGAAACCCGAGAGGTCCTTCGACGCCTTGAGCCGCAGGCGCGCGCCCATCGGCAGCGCGCCGGCGCGCGAGCCGGCGGCGTGCGACGCGGGCCACACGTAGCCGTTCGTCGCGCGCACCGTGACGCGGAACGCGTGCGTGATCTCGGCGCCGCTCATCACCTCGTCGTACCGCACGAGCCCCGGGAGAATCGCCAGGCCCGCCGCGTCAGCCGACGTCCATCCTTCCGGCCGGCGGGCGTAGCTGCTCAGGTCGAAGATCGCGCCCGACCCGGCTTCCCACCGGCCGGCGCCCACGTTCCAGCGCGTCGCGTACAGCTCGAACAGGACCCAGCGATCGCGATCGACGATGAGCATGTGGCGGTCGCCGCCGCCCGCGCCGCCGGGCGTGGCGCCCTCGATGTAGTCGGGTGCGACCTTCGCCTCTTCGGGGATCGGGTAGCCCGGCACGCCGCCGAAGCCGCTGTCGCTCTCGTCGCCGTACGCCGTGAAGGTGACCGGCACGCGCGGCTGCGATCCGCCGACGCTGAAGTACGGGATGCCGTAGGGCAGCGGGCCGAAGTCGGGATGCAGCCCGCGCGTCCGGCCGATGAAGTCGATGTAGGCCGCCGAGTTCGGATCGACCGGCGCGCTGCTGACGTCCTGGTTCCACCAGTGGCCCGGCGGGAACAATCCGCGGCCGCCGAAGTCGTCATTCAGGATGACCGGCGCGGACGGTGCGGGCGGCGGAGGCGGCGGCGCCGGCGGCGGCACGGGAGCCGGTGCGGGGACGGGCGGCGCCGGTTCGGGCGCGGGCGGCGCAGGGTGCCGGCGTCGGGTCGGGCGCCGGCGCTGACGGCGGCGTCGGTTCCGGGGCCGTGGGAGGTGTCGGCCCCGGGGGCGGCGTCGGCGTCGGTTCCGGATCGGGCGCGGGCTGGGGATCGGCCGGAGGCGCCGGCGTCGGATCGGGTGTCGGCGTGGGATCCGGCGTCGGCGCCGGGTCGGCCGGTGCCGGCTGCGGATCCGGCGCGGGCACCGGCGTGGTCGGCGTGGGCGCCGGAAGGGACGGGGCCTCCTGACGATGGCACGCGCCGGACGCAGCCAGGATGCCGACCAACAGCCAGATTTGTGCGCGCACGGTGCCCGTGACCGGAGCAATTCCCGCGCCGCTGTCAGGTCCCGGGCCGCTGCGGGAGCGCCTCAGGGACGCACGACCGCCGCCGTGTCGAATCGGGCCCGCGCGTACAGTTCTTACCGTCCGGCCGGTCGAATCCGGCGGCCCTCGCAGCTCACCCGGAACCCCTGGGACCCTTCAGGACGACGACGATCTCTTCGTGTACCGCCTCGTTTCCTTCACGTTCCGCCCCGGACTCGTCGTCACGATCACGAGGCGACCGTCCTCGAGCGACCAGCGTTCCTGCCAGTTCACGGCCGGGCCGGTCGCGGTGGCGACCAGGCTCTGGCCGTCCCAGGTCGCGTGCGTGACCAGCTCGGCGCGGTTGACCGTCTGGGGCATGTCCCGCCCGTCCAGCCGGTAGGTGATCCGGATCTGGCGCGGCGAGGGGCCGCCGACCTCCTGCTGAATCACCAGCGTGGTCGCCGTCTGCGTGATGGTCAGGTCGTCGCGGCCGGTCGCGGCGAGCAGGTCGTTCGGGTCGGCGCCGGCCTCGCGGACGGGCGTCCACGTGCCGCTGAAGTCGGGTCGCGCCGCGCCGCCGGTCTGCCCCGCAGGCTGCCATGTCATGGAGGAGGATGATACCGCGCCCGCTTCGGGACGGTCGGCGCCGCGAGGGCGGCGACGGCGAACGGGAGTAGCATGCCGGAGGGGCCCCATGCGAGCGACCGACACGCGCAGGTTCCGGCGAGGCGGCGGACGTCTGCGGTCGTCTGCGCCCGTCGGCCTGTACGTCGCCCTGTTCGGGGGGCTGTTCGCCGGCGCCCTGCTGGTGCCGGCGGCGCTCGCGACCGACCTCCAGGCGCAGTCGCAGGAGGCGGACCGTTCGATCCTGCTCACCGTGCTCGATCGCCAGGGCGCGGCCATCCGTGATCTGACGGCCGCGGACTTCGCGGTGACGGAAGGCGGCGAGGCCCGGACCGTCATTCGCGCGGCGCTCTCGACCGAACCGCTCTACGTCGTCATCGTCGTGGACACGACGCAGCCGCCCGGGCAGGTCCGCCAGGTCCTGGACGTGCGCGACGCGCTCTCGTCGTTCGTCGCCACGCTGCGGAATGCCAACCCCGATGGTGGCGTGGCGCTCATCGTCTCGGCGGGGTCCGCGCTCGCCACGACCGGTTTCACCGCGGCGCCGGACGAACTCGACCGGATGCTGGGACAACTGGCGCCCGCCGTCCAGGTCGAGTCGAGCGTCATCGAAGCCATTCGCAACGCGGGCCGCATGCTTGGCGGGGCGCCGGGGTTGCGCCGCGCGATCGTGTCGGTGGATCTCGATTCGGTCGATCCGACCGGCGTGACCGCCGAGGAGGCCGCCACCGCGGTCGAGCGATCCGGCGCGGCGGTCTGGGCCGTCTCGATTCGCGTGAGCGGCCGGGCCTCGCCGCGACGCGAGAGCCTCTTGAACTACCTGACGCCGCGCACCGGTGGCCAGCGCGAGACCCTGATCCTGAGCCGGCCGCTCGAGGACCGGTTGCGCCGCATGGCGCGCACGCTGACGTCCCAGTACGTCGTCACCTACCGCCGCCCGGCGGACGCGGCGAACGCGGCGATCGTGCCGAGCGTCCGTCGCGGCGCCCGCATCCTCATGTCCCCCTGGATTCGGTAGCCGACCCGTTCCGGGAACGCGCGCGGGCGATTGCGCGGGTCCCGGCCGGTTCCCGGCGGTCGCCGGGCGGCGGCTATCGCCACCGGAAGAGCCACATCGCCAGGGCGAAGCTGATCACGAGCCAGGCGGCCAGGACGCCGAGCTCAGGGGCCACGCCGGCGAGGCCGGCGCCCCGGAGCATGTGGGCGCGGAGCGCGTCGATGGCCGCGGTCAGCGGCAGCGCGTGGATGATCGGCTGCACCGCGTCCGGGAACCGCCGGGCCGAGAAGAAGACGCCGGAGAGAATCCACATCGGGACCTGGGCGAGGTTCATCAGGCCCGACACGCCCTCGACCGTCCGCGCGCGGCTGGCGATCAGCACCCCGAGCGCGCTGAAGGTCAGCGACGTCAGCGCGCAGATCGCGGCGAGCCCCGCGAGCGAGCCGCGCACCGGCACGCCGAACGCCAGCACGCCGAAACCGACGGGGACGCCGACCTCGATGACGAGGAGCATCATCCGCCACGCCAGGTACGACCCGAGGTAGGCCAGCCGCGGCATCGGCGTCGCCATCAGCCGCTTGGTCAGCTTGCGCCGTCGCGCGTCGACGATCGAGAAGCCGAGGCCCCAGAGCGCGTTGCTCATGATGCCGAGGCCGACGAGGCCGGGAATGAAGAAGTCGATGTACCGCGCGCCCGGTTCGCTCACCAGGACGTCGGTGGCGCCGACCGGGTCGGTGCGGCCGGCGGCCCGCTGCACCGCCGCGTCGGCGAGGAGCCGCGCCAGCCGGCCTTCCGGGTTCGCCTCGTCGTACCGGTAGGCGATGGTGTCGTTCGGTCCGGGCTCGGCGACGAGGGCGACGCGGCCGAGGCGCAGCGCCTCGCGGGCGTCGGCGGGATCGAGCGTCTCGACGAAGAGGCCCGGGTCGCCCGCGAGCGCCCGCGCGATGGCCGGGCTGGCGGCTGCCACCTGCAGGACGTCGGCCGGCCGGTTCCGGAAGGCGATGCCGAGGCCCACCGAGAGCAGGACGGGGAAGAAGATCGCCCAGAAGACCGCCTCCGGCTCGCGGATGAACTCGCGCACGCGGAGGAGGACGAGCTGCACGAACGCGGGCAGGCTACGCATCGCGCAGGTGCCGTCCCGTGAGGGACACGAAGACGTCCTCGAGGGTGGCCGAGTGCGTGGTCAGCTGGTCGAGGCGCAGGCCCTGGCGATCGAGGGCCTGGAGGAGCGCGGGCACGGTCAGGTGCAGCGCGGAGGTCTGCACTCGGACGAGGTGGAGGGCGTCGAGCGCGTCCCCGCGCGTGACGTCGCGCACGCCCGGCAGGCCGCGCAGGACGTCCAGGTCGACAGGACCCGCGGCCGCGCCGGCGGCGAACTCGACCACGTGCTCCGCGCCGAGCGAGGCGATGAGCGTCCGGGGCGTGCCCCGCGCGATCACGTGGCCGTGGTCCATGATGGCCACGCGATCGCACAGCCGCTCCGCTTCCTCCATGTAGTGCGTCGTCAGGAGGATCGTGCGGCCCTCGCGCTTGAAGCGGTCGATGAGATCCCAGAGCTGGCGGCGCGCCTGCGGGTCGAGGCCCGTGGTCGGCTCATCGAGGAAGAGCAGCACCGGGTCGCCGGCCAGCGCGCACGCGAGCGCGAGCCGTTGCTTCTGCCCGCCCGAGAGCGCGCCCACGCGGGCGTGCCGCTTCTCGCCGAGCTCGACGAGCGCGAGCAGCTGGTCCGGCGGCGGGCCCTGCGCGTAGAAGCTGCGGAACAGCTGCAGCGTCTCGACCACCGTGAGCTTCTCGGTGAGCTGGGTTTCCTGGAGCTGGACGCCCAGCCGCTGGCGCAGCCACGCGGCGTCGGTCGCCCAGCGCCGGCCGAGCACCAGGACGTCGCCGGCGTCCGGGTCGGTCAGGCCCTCGCAGATTTCCACCGTCGTGGTCTTGCCCGCGCCGTTCGGGCCGAGCAGGCCGAGGCATTCGCCGGCGCGGACGTCGAGGTCGATGCCGTCCACGGCGGTGACGTCGGCGTAACGCTTGCGCAGGCCGCGGACGCAGAGCGCCGCCGACTCCGGGTCGACCATCGTCCGATCAGTCTAGACCGGCCGCGCGTCGTCCGAGGGCGATTCAGCGGACGGCGACGGCGAGGTTGGCCGCATCCGGCCGCGGGGCGCGGCGGTCAGCGGGGGCCGGTTGACAATACATGTTTAAACATCTATCATGGGCCATGGTCCGGACGCTCCACGAGGAACTCCAGTCCGATCAGCCCTACCCGCTCGAGGAGGCGGTGCACCTCAGCATCGTGCGGACGGCGGCCGTGCTCGACCACGCCTTCGCGCAGGTGCTCAAGCCGCACGGCCTGACCCCGGCCCAGTACAACGTGCTGCGGATCC
Organism: Vicinamibacterales bacterium; assembly: GCA_041394725.1. Classification (GTDB taxonomy): domain Bacteria; phylum Acidobacteriota; class Vicinamibacteria; order Vicinamibacterales; family SCN-69-37; genus JAWKHR01. The sequence continues at coordinate 77,041 of JAWKHR010000025.1, forward strand.
TGCGCGGAGCGGGCGACGACGGCCTGTGCGTCTACGAGGTGGCGGGCCGCATGCTGCGACCGGTGCCCGACATGCCGCGCATGCTCGACCGCCTCAAGCAGATGCGCCTCATCGTCCGCCGGCGGGCGACCGAGGACCGCCGGATGGTCCGCGCGCACATCACGCCGAAGGGCCTGGCGCTCCTGCACACCCTCGACGGGCCGATCCGCGAGGTCCACGAGCAGCGCCTGGCGCACATGAACCGCACGCGGCTGGCCGCGCTCCTCGACACGCTCGACCAGCTGCGGAATCCCGAAACGTAGGCTGTCCGGACGTCCCGCGGGGCCGAGCCCCGCGGCCGTGTAACCAAATCAATGTTTGAACATCAAATGTCATGACACGCAATGGGCCGCCACGGCCCGCGAAAGGAGCACACGCCATGTCCACTGCCAATGCCGTCGCCACCCGCACCTTCCAGTTCGACCGCGCCCACTCGGAAGTCGCGTTCACCGTCCGCCACCTGATCTCCAGGGTGCGCGGCACCTTCGGCGACTTCTCGGGCACGATTGCGTTCGACGAGGAACGGCCCGAACGGTCCACCGTCGCCGTCGACATCCAGGCCGCGAGCATCGATACCGGGGTCGACCAGCGTGACGCGCACCTGCGGTCCGACGACTTCTTCGCCGCGGAGCAGTACCCGCTGTTGACGTTCCGCAGCACCGCCATCGTCCCGCGCGGCGGCGACGCCTACGACGTCACGGGAGACCTCACGATCCGTGGCGTGACGAAGTCGGTCGTGATTCCCGTCAGCCTGCTCGGCAAGGCGAAGGACCCGTGGGGCCAGGAGAAGCTCGCGTTCGAAGGTGAGGTCACACTCAACCGCAAGGACTTCGGCCTGAACTGGAATGCCGTCGTCGAGACCGGCGGGTTCCTGGTCGGCGACGAGGTGAAGGTCAGCCTTCTCGTGCAGGCCGCGCCGGTCACCGAGGGCTGACGCGCAGGAGACGCCGGCCGGAGTGGATCGCGCTCCGGCCGGCGATTCCGGTGGCAGCGGCGGGCGGCGGCCAGGCGAAGGACCGCTGCCCGCCAACGACGCGGAACACGCCGTCCGTGCCGGTCGGCGTCAGTGCAGCGACTCGAGGTACGCCGCGATCGCGCGGGCGTCTGCCTCGCTCATCCGGAACGGCGGCATCGGCGGGCGCGCGGGGAACGGACGGCCGGTGTCACCGGTCATCAGGAAGTGCACGAGCTGCGCCTCGGTGAACCCGGCCGGCAGGCCGGCCAGCCGCGGCGTCTTGAACGCCCACGGCTCTCCCGGGAACGGCGAGCGCACCGGCATGCGCGCGCCGTGCAGCAGTTCCTCGGGGATCAGGTTGCCCTCGTCGTCGCGAGGCGAGTGGCACTCCACGCACATCGCCACGTGCGTGACCAGGTACTCGCCGCGGGCGACGTCACCGGCCGAAGTGTTGGCGCCCGCCATGGTGCGGGCCGCCTGCGTACCCGCCGGCCGGTCCGTGTCCGTCGTCCGGGCCGAGACCGCCCAGCCCGTCAGGGCCAGCGCGGCGATCGTCGCCACTGCGAATCGCATCCTGTCCTCCTTCATCGTCAGTCCGCGTGCGGGCCATTGAAGGCCGGAAGCCCGAAAGTGCAAGGCAGGTGCCACGATTCCGCCTCCCAGCCTCTGGGGCCCGCGGCCTCCGGGGGCCGTCCGGGGCTTCCAACGCCTCTTTCCTGCCGGCGATCACCACCTCCGGAAGCACCGATCGCGGGCCGGGGTGTCTCGAGAGGGACCGGTGTGCGCGGCAGACAGGCGCTGTGCGCCAGCTGGCCTGCGGCTTGCACTTCGGTCGGCGCGGGTCGCCCTCGCCCCCTCCCCGCGCGTGCCGCGCGCGAACCGTGGCGACCCGCACGTGGTGACACGTGGTGATCCGAACGCGGTGATCCCGACTGGAGGAGATGGACCATGCCCAAGTTCACACGCCTGGCGGTGCTGGCGCTCGTCGCGGCCGGCATCGGATGTTCGAACGGCGTCGACGTGGACGACGTGCCGCTCGGCAGTGCCGTGCAGCTCGTCCGCGATGACGGCGCGCTGGTCGAGGGCACGCTCGCGGCCCGGACGAACGACGACGTGACCGTGGCCACGGGGGAAACGAAGCGCGACGTGCCACGCGGGGAGATCGCCGACCTCGAGGTGGTGGACAAGAGCGCGCCCATGCCGCCTCCGCCGGCGGCCGCGACGTACCGCGAGGTCGTGCTGCCGGAAGGCAGCGCGCTGCACCTCGAGCTGCAGACACCGCTCGACACCAGCACCGCCGGCGTGGGCGACCGCGTGTCGGCGCGCCTCGCCGACCCGATCCGCGCCAGCGGCCGCGACGTGCTGCCGGCCGGTGCCGAGGTGAGCGGGCGGGTGACGAGCGTGGAGCCCGCCGGCAAGGTGAAGGGGCGCGCGACGCTCGCGATCGAGTTCACCGACGTCACCGCGCGCGGCGAGACCATGCCGATCGCGGCGCGGTTCGCGGCGGTCGCGCCCGCGAGCACGAAGGAGGACGCGAAGAAGATCGGCATCCCGGCCGCTGGCGGCGCCGTCCTCGGCGCGATCCTCGGCGGCGGCAAGGGCGCGGCGATCGGGGCCGCGATCGGCGGCGGCGCCGGCACCGGCGCGGTGCTGCTGACGCCGGGCGACGAGATCAGGCTCGGCGACGGCGCCCGCCTGTCCGTCACGTTGATGGAGGCGATGACGGTGAAGATCCCCATCGAACGGTGAGGCCGCGCGCCCGCGCCCGTGTGAACTGAATCGCCGCCGGCGCGCGGGCGCGTCACCTCAGCCGCCGCCGGCGAGACCCGGGAGTGCGATGACCTCCGGGTACTCGCCGCGCGCGGCCTGCAGCACGCCGGGATCCGCGCGCTTGAGCTGAACGTCGAGGAAGCGCCGCACGTAGCCTGCCGCGACGGCCAGGCCGCGCCGCGGTTCCAGCGGCAGGACCCCCGTCGCGCGGAGCAGCCCCATCGCCATCGGGCTGCGACGCAGGATCTGATCCCCGAAACTGAAGTGGTTCGCGCCGCGGATCATCAGCAGCCCGCCGGCCGCGCCGGGCGCCTGGTGCCTCTCGATCGCGCGCAGGTCCGCCAGGATGCCCGACTCGGTCGCATCCGTGGAGCCGTGGTCGCTCAGGAGCACGAGGAACGGCTGGCGCAGGCCCTCCGTCACGACCGTGCCGAACGGCCGTCCGTCCAGATCCACGCCAGCGCGGCACCGGCCATCGTCGTGGCAGAACTGCGCGGCGGTGGCGCCGCCGAGCGAGTGGCCGACGACGCCGATCGCGTCGAGGTCGAGATGTCCGGCGAACGGGCCGGCGCCCGCCGCGTTCAGGTGCGCCAGCCGATCGACCGTGAAGCGGAGGTCGCGCACCCAGCCCTGCATGAGCCGTGTCGCCAGCGCGACCTGCGCATCGCCCGTCACGGCTTCGGGGTCGTTGGCCGGCAGGCGCGCGACCGACCGGCCGTCCGGCAGGACGACGGCGAACGTGCGGAACGGGGCGTCGATGCCGACGACCACGTAGCCGTGACTCGCGAGGTCCTCGGCGAGCGTCGTGTACTCGGTCGTCAGCGCGGAGCTTCCCGCGCGGAGCAGGACGATCGGCCACGTCGGACGCGAGGAGGACAGCGCGGCGTCGCGCATCGCGTGGGCGCGGACGCGCGACGGGTCGAGCGTGACGAGCTTCGCGAGGGGGAACGTCGTGGCGTCGGCGAAGGCCTGTCGCCACGCGCGCGGCAGGTAGTCGGCCGGCGGCCCGGAGGCGGGCACGGCCGGGTACCACAGCCAGGCGACGAGCTCGCGCGGCGTGCCGGGCGCGGCCGCGAACTCGTCGGTGGCCCCGTCATCGGTCCACGTCTGGCTGGTCCGGCCGACGGCGTACGGGCCGGTCGGAGCGGGCAGCGTCAGTTCGCGTCCGGTCTCGACGAGCAGGCGCGCGACCAGCCCGAGCGCGACCAGCACGCCGAGCAGGACCGCGACCAGCGCGAGGCCGGCGAATCGACGGGGCATGATTGTCTCTACACGCGAGGAACGCAGGTCCATCACGTCCGGTTAACTTTGTATCACAAAGTCACAGCCCAGGACACTGGAACCTTCCGAACCCTCGGCCCCTCCGAACCCAGGCACCTGGGCCGTTTTGGATCCTCAGGACCCCAAGGACCCTCAGTACCCTCCCCCCTCCGCCCCGGTCACCTTGCCCTGGTGCAGCCGGAACAGGACGACGAAGTAGACGACGGCGAGCACGGCGCCTGGGGGCCACCACAGGAGGCCGGTCGCGAGCGCGTGCGGGCTGGCCGCGGCATTCTGCGCGGTGAGCGACCGTGCGGGGTCGGTCGCCGAGAGAATCATGACCGGGTAGATCGACGCGGCGGTCGCCGCGAGCAGGCCGAGCAGGAACGCGCACGATCCGAGAAACGCGGTGCGCTCGTGTCCGGCGCGCCGCGCGAGGCCGCTGGTCGCGAGGCCGGCGAGGAAGAGGATCGCGCAGAGCCAGGCGAGCGGACGCGCGAGGAACCCGGCCGTGAGCGCGGGCGCCACCGACCAGGTGGCCACGGTCGTCACGACCCAGAGCGCGATGACGGCAGGGAAGAGGCGCGCGGCCGCCGCCTCCGCGCGCGCATGCACGGGGCCGTCGGTCTTCCATAGGAGGAAGAGCGCGCCGTGATGGGCGATCGCCACCAGGCCGAGCACGCCGGCGAGCACCGTGTACCAGTCGAGGATGCCGAGCCCGCCGTGGGGCGAGAACGACGCGAAGAGCGCGAGGGCGAACCAGCCGTGCTCGTCGAGCGGCAGGCCGCGGACGAGGTTGCCGAGCGCGGCGCCGAAGAGCACCGGCGCGAGCGTGGACGCGAGCCAGAACGTGCCGTCCCAGAACGCCCGCCACATCGGGTCGGGCACGTGGGACCGGAACTCGATCGCGATGCCGCGCAGGATCAGCACCCAGAGCACGAGCATGATCGCGAGGTAGAACCCGGAGAGGCCCGAGGCGAGCACCTTCGGGAACGCGAGGAACAGCACGCCGCCGCCGGCGAGCAGCCACACCTCGTTGCCGTCCCAGAACGGGCCGATGGCGCGGAGCACCTGGCGCCGTTCGCCGTCCGTCCGGGCGACGAACAGGTGGAGGAGGCCGGCGCCGAAGTCGAAGCCGTCGAGCACCACGTAGACCGCGACGACGACCGCGGCGATCCCGAACCAGATCAGTTCCATCGTCCGGGCCCCCTCACGCGTGTCCGCCGCCGGGGCCGCGCGAGATGTCGCGCGCGACGAGCGCGAGGAACAACGCGCCCAGCACGAAGTAGAGGCCGGCGAAGCCGAGCGTGGTGAAGAGCGTCGTGCCTGAATGCACCGTGGGCGACGCGCCGTCGGCCGTGCGGAACAGGCCGTAGATGAGCCACGGCTGCCGGCCGAATTCCGCGGTCATCCACCCGGCCGTGTTCGCGATGAACGGAAACGGCATCGCGAGCGTCAGCACCCAGAGCATCGGGCGCGTGGACGCGAGGCGTCCGAGCCAGAGCAGGCCGGTGGCCGCCGTCATCACCGCGATGAAGATCGTGCCGAGCCCGACCATCACGTGGAAGCTGTAGTAGAGGAACTCGATGTTGTCCGGCCAGTCGCGCTCGGGGAACGCGTCGAGGCCGCGGACGTCGGCGGCGAAGTGGCCGTAGGCGATCCACGACAGGATGGCCGGGAGCGCGATCGGGTTGTCGAGCTTGCGCTCGGCGACGTTGGGCTGGCCGATGACCGCGAGCGGCGCGTAGGGCCCGCTCTCGAAGCGGCCCTCCATCGCGGCGAGCGTGACCGGCTGGTGCGCGGCGACCATCCGGCCCTGCACGTGGCCCGTCGGGAACGCGACCAGCATCGACGCCAGCACGCCGGCGACGACGCCGGTCCGGAGCGACACGCGCGCGGCGTCGGCGTGCTCCCCGCGCAGGGTCCAGAAGGCGCCCACCCCGGCCATCACGAACGCGCCGGTGACGGTCGCGGCCACCTGGTTGTGCGCGTACTGCGCCAGCGCCCACGGGTTGAAGACGAACTCGGCCAGCCGCGCCACCTGCAGCGTGCCGTCCGCCGCCACCGCGTAGCCGGCCGGCGACTGCATGAACGCGTTGGTCGCGATGATGAAGTAGCCCGACAACCAGCTGCCGGCGAAGAGCGCCACGGCCGCCCAGAAGTGCTTCCGCGGGCCGAGCCGCGCCTCGCCGAAGAGCAGCAGCGCGATGAAGCTCGACTCGAGGAAGAAGGCGAAGACGCCCTCCATCGCGAGCGTCTGTCCGATCACGGCGCCCGCGTGGTGCGAGAACGCCGCCCAGTTGGTGCCGAACTGGAACTCCATGGGCACGCCGGTCACGACACCCATCGCGAACGAGAGGCCGAAGATCCGGATCCAGAACCGCGCCGCGTCGTGCCACGCGTCGTCGCCGGTCCTGAGCGCGACGCCCTTGAGCACCACGATGAGCAGGGCCAGGCCCATCGTCAGCTGCGGAAAGATGTAGTGGAAGGTGATCGTGAAGCCGAACTGCACGCGATGCCAGAAGAGCGGATCCGTCATGCCCGTACCTGCCGACGGGTCCTACTGTACCGCAGGTTGACGGTGCCCGCCGCGCACGCGTCAGGACCTTGCCGTGGCCCTCAGTCCGCCCTGAGCGCGTCCATCGGCGCGACCCGCCCCGCGCGCAGCGCCGGCACCCACGCCGCGACCGCCGCCGCGCTCCCGAGCACGACCACCGCGCCGAAGTAGGTCGGCACGTCGAGCGGCTGCATCTGGAAGAGCAGCGACGCCACGAAGCGGCCGAGCGCCAGCGCCGCGCCGATGCCGGCGACGATGCCGATCGCGACCGGCGTCAGCGACTCGCGCAGCACGAGCCGGCGCACCTGCGACGGCCGGGCGCCGAGCGCGAGCCGCAGCCCCATCTCGCGGGTCCGGCGCGCGACGGAATAGGAGATGACGCCGCTGATGCCGATCGCCGCGAGCGCCAGGGCGAGCACGGCGAACGACCCGAACAGCCAGGCGTAGAGGCGGCGTTCGCCGGCGGACCGCCCGACCAGGTCGTCGAAGGTCCGCGCCTCGGTGAGAATCACCGGCCCCGTGCCGCGCTGGACCGCCTCGCGGAGCGGCTCCGTGACCGACGCGGGAGGGCCGGACGTGGACGCGAGCAGCGTGATTGCCGTCGCGCCCCGCTCCTCGATCGGCAGGTAGATCGTCAGGGCCGGGTTCCACCGCAGGCCCATGTCGCGCACGTCCTCGACCACCCCGACGATGAGCCGCCGGTCCGACGGGTCGCTGCCGACGAGGTAGTGGCCGACCGGGTTGACGGTCTCGGCCATCCGGCGGGCGAGCCGTTCGCCGATGAGCGCCACCGGCACCGTGCCGGTGGCGTCGCTGGGCTGGAAGCCGCGCCCGCGCGTGACGCGGACGCCGAGCACGTCGAAGTAGTCCACGCTGACGCGGTGTGTCTGCAGGCAGCACGGTCCCCCGATGTCCGAAATGGCGGCGTCCTGCCGGAGCCATTCGCGGGTGAAGCCCTCGGGCCCGTAGACGCTGCCGTAGAGCGCGTCGTTCAGCAGCTGACCGGCCATCGCGGCGACCCGCGTCACGCCGGGCGTGTGGCGCGCGGCGTCGAGCGCGCGCGTGACGAACTCGCGTGACCGCTCCGGCGGCGTCGTCCCGGTCGGCAACTGCACGCGCATCGTCATCACGTCCCGAGAGCCGAACCCCAGGTCGACGCGCAACAGCCGCATGAGCGTGCCCGCCATCAAGCCACCGCCGACGAGCAGCACCACGGCCAGCGCGACCTCCACGGCGACGATGGCGTGCCGAACGCGGAGGCGGCCGGTGGCCGTCCGCGACGCCGAGTGGCCGATGGCGCCGAGGACAGCCGGTCGGGTCATGCGCAACGCTGGACCGACCGATGCGACGAGCACGCTCGCCGCGCTGGCCAGCGCGGCGAACGCCAGGGCCCGGCCGCTCAGCGCTATTGGTCCGAGCAGGGTGAGTTCCGGCGGCACCAGCGGGCCGATGGCCGAGACCGCCCATGACGCGAGAAACAGGCCGGCCATTCCGCCGGCCACGGCCAGGGCGACGCTCTCGGTCACCAGGAGCCCTATCAGGGATGCTCGGCCTGCGCCAAGCGCGGCCCGCACGGCCAGCTCGCCGGATCGATCCGTGCCACGCGCGAGAATCAGGTTTGCGACGTTCGCGCAGCCGATGAGCACGAGCGCCGCGACCGCCCCCACGAGCAGGAGCAGGGTGCGGCGCGAGCCGCGCCCGATCTTCGCGTTGAGGCTGGTCACGGTCGCGCCGTCGATGACGGCATCGCGCAGCGACGTGCGCCCGCCGACCGCCGCCGCCACACCGTCGAGTTCGGCGCGCACGGCGTCGAGCGTGACGCCGTCGGCGAGCCGGCCGATGACGTACTGCGGCGTGGTGGCCCAGTCATCGGCCCGGACGAACGGCGCGAGCGCGTCGGCGGCGAGGAACGTCCACTCGGTCGGCAGGACGAATCCGCGTGGCAGGACACCGATCACGTCGGCCGGCTCGTCGTTGATGCGATACGAGCGACCGACGACCGCCGGATCCCCGTCGAACAGGCGGCGCCAGGCGGCATCGGTGAGCAGCACGGCGCGGGCGGCACCGGGCGTGAAGTCCTCCGCGGAGAACGGTCGCCCGAGTCTCGGTGCCACGCCGAGGACCGAGAGCAGGTCCGGCGTCACGCGCGAGGTCCGCAGTTCGACCGGTTCGCCCGGCAGCGAGAGGGTCAGCGTGTTCACACCGGCGAAGGCGGCGAGCCCATTGAGCGTCGTCACGCCGCGCCGCCAGCCGTCCACGGCCTCGGGATAGGGCGCCCAGTCCGTGAACCCCCGCGCGCGGATGTCCGCGCCAATCGAGACCAGCCGCCCCGCGTCGCGGTACGGCAGCGGTCGGAAGAGCAATCCGTCCGCGATGCTGAACACCGTCGTCGCCGCGCCGATGCCGAGCGCGAGGGCGAGCACGGTCGTGATCGTGAACCCCGGCGTGCGCCGCAGGCCGCGGACGGCGAGTCTGAGCTGTCGCATCCGGGCATGTTCGCGCCAGGGCGAGCGGAAGTAAAGATCGTTCCCGTGGGGCGCGGCGGATGCGTTCCGGGGCTCGAGTGGCATTATAATAACCGTGTATGTTTTTACTGCTCACCACACCGGGGCCATCGTCCGGAGCCGCACGGTGACCCGCGAATCGCTGGGCGAGTTCGAGCAGCTCGTGCTCCTCGCCATCCTGCAGCTGGGCGACGACGTCTACGGCGTCCCGATCGTGGACGAGATCGAGAGGCGCACGGGCCGCTCCGTCGCGCCGGCCGCCGTGTACGTGACGCTCCGGCGGCTCGAGCAGAAGGGCCTGCTGTCGTCCTGGATGAGCGACCCGACCCCGGAACGGGGCGGCAAGGCGCGCCGCTGCGTCAGGGTCACCGCCGCGGGCCGCGCGAGCCTGCGCGAGTCGCGCGACGTCATCGACCAGATGTGGAAGGGCCTGGACCGCGGGCTGCGGGGGAGCCGGTGAGTCGCGAGGCCCGGCCGCCCATGATCGCGCGGCGACTGCTGGAGCGCGCGCTGCCCGGGGACGTGCGCGACGGCATCACCGGCGACCTCGACGAGGTGTTCCGCCGCGACACCGGCCAGCACGGTGCCGGCCTCGCGCGGCGGCGCTACCGGCGCAAGGCCGTGTCGCTCGCCTGCCGGTTCCTCGTGGAGCGACTGCGCGACCGCCTGGCCCCGAGCCCGTTCATCCCGACCGCGATGCCGGCGGTCCCATCGACCCGAGGAACCCGAATGGCCAGCCTGCTGCAGGACGTGACCTATGCCGTGCGCGCGCTCAGGAAGGCGCCGGGCTTCAGCGCGGTCGTGATCGCGACGCTCGCCCTCGGCATCGGCGCCAACACGGCGATCTTCAGCGTCGTCCACGCCGTGGTCCTCAGCCCGCTGCCGTACGCGCAGCCGGAACAGCTCGTCCGCGTCACGAGCGAGCTGCGCGCGTTCGACGCGCAGGATACCGGGGTCGCGCCGCTCGAACTGTTCGATTACCAGTCGCGCACCGACCTGTTCTCGGGCGTCGCGGGCCTGTACCCGATCAACGCGAACGTCACGGGCGGCGCCGAGCCCGAGCGCGTCGAGGCAATGCTCGTGACGTGGAACTACTTCGCGATCCTCGGCGCCGCGCCCGAGCTTGGCCGCGTGTTCGGGCCGGACGACGACGGCCCCGGCATTCCCGAGGTGGCGGTCGTGAGCGACGCCTACTGGCGACGCCGGCTCGGCGCGGATCCGGGCGTGATCGGGCGGACGCTGACGATCGACGGCGACCCGTTCGTCCTCGTCGGCGTGATGCCGCCCGACTTCCGGCATCCCGGTCGCACCATGCAGACGGACGTCGATCTCTGGGCCCCCGCCGGTTACCGGGCGCTGCCGTTCCCGGCGCCGTCGCGGCGGCGGTTCCTCGAGGGCGCCCTCGCGCGGCTCCAGCCCGGCGTGACGCTCGCGCAGGCCCGCGAACGGCTCGACGCGCTCGGCGAGACCCTCCGCCGGGAGTTCCCGGCCGACTACCCGGCGTCCACGGGATGGCGCCCGCTCGTCGTGCCGCTCCAGGACGACGTCGTGGGCGCGGTGACGGCGCCGATGCTGATCCTGCTCGGCGCGGTGGCGTTCGTGCTGCTCATCGCCTGCGCGAACGTCGCGAACCTGATGCTCACGCGCGCCTCCGAGCGCCAGGCCGAGATGGCGGTGCGCGCCTCGCTCGGCGCCACGGCCGGCCGGCTGGCGCGGCAGATCCTGACCGAGAGCGCCGTGCTCGCCGTCGCCGGCGGCCTGCTCGGCCTGATGTTCGCCTCCTGGGGCCTCCGCCTGCTCGTCGAACTCGCGCCGAGCCGCGTGCCGCGCCTCGCCAGCGTCGGCCTCGACGGCCAGGCCCTGGCCGTCGCGCTCGGCCTGTCGCTCCTGACGACGATGCTCTTCGGCCTGGCGCCGGCGCTCCAGATGCGGCGCGTGCAGGCGGTGGCGGCCGTGCGCGACTCGGACCGATCGCGCAGCGGCGGACCCGGCGCCGCGCGCGTGCGCGGCCTGCTCGTTGCCGCCGAGGTCGCGATGGCGGTGGTGCTGCTGGTCGGCGCGGGGCTTCTCGCGCGCAGCTTCTGGGCGCTGCAGCAGGTGTCGATCGGCTTCGACACCGACGACCTGCTCACCGCGCGCGTGTGGCTGCCGCGGCCGAACGACCCGGCCAACGGGAAGTATCTCGTCGCGGAGAACCGCATCGCGTTCGGGCGCGAGGCGCTCGCGCGGCTCGAGGCACTGCCCGGCGTCGAGCGCGCCGCGATCTCGTCGCAGATCCCGATGGGCGGCTACAACCCGCCGCTCTTCTTCGAACGCGAGGGGCAGGCCGTGGACCAGGCCGGCCGGACGACCATCCACAGCTTCCTCATCTCGCCCGGCTACTTCGACACGCTGGGGGTGCCGATCGTCCGCGGACGCGGCTTCACCGACTTCGACCGCGCCGGCACCGATCCGGTCGCGATCGTGAGCGAGGCAGCCGTGCGCCAGTACTGGAACGGCGGCAACCCCGTCGGATCGCGCATCCGGCTCGCGCCGGAGCTGCCCTGGCTCACCGTCGTGGGCGTCGCCGGCGACGTGCGGACGCGGCAGCTGACCGAGCCGGCGCAGCCGATTCTCTACCGGCCCTTCGAACAGGCGTCGTCGCTGACGCTCGCGTTCCTCATCCGGACGGCGGGACCGGTGCCGGGCCTGGGCGAGGCGGTGGCGCGGGAGGTGCGCGCCGTCGATCCGGACCTGCCCGTCTACGCGGTGCGGACGATGAACGAGCTGCTGGCCGCGGCGGTCGCGCAGCGCGAGTTCCTGATGCGCGTGCTGGGGCTCTTCGGCGCGGCAGCGATCGGGCTCGCGCTGCTCGGCATCTACGGGGTGATCTCGTACTCGGTCGTGCAGCGCACCCGCGAGATCGGGATTCGCGTGGCGATCGGCGCCCGGCCGGGACAGGTCCTCGCGCTGGTCCTGCGCCAGGGGCTCGCGCACGCGATCGCGGGCATGGCGGCCGGGCTCGTCGCCGCGCTGCTTCTCGCGCGGCTGATCACGTCGCAGCTCTACGGCGTCGCGCCCTTCGACCCGGTCACGCTCGCGGCCGTGCTGGCGCTCATGGCCGTCGCGGCGGGGCTGGCGGTCGCGGTGCCGGCCCGCCGCGCGTCACGCGTCGATCCGATCGCGGCGCTGCGGCTGGAGTGAGGCCGGGCCTACCGGCCGCCTCCCGCCGCCGGCGCCTCCCACAGGAACTTGTGCAGGAAGGTCTGCATGCGCCCCAGCGTGTACAGCCACCGGCTGTGCAGCAGCGACTCGTGCACGTCGTCCGGGAAGACGATGAGCTCGTAGTAGACGTCGCGCTGGCGGAGCAGCTGCACGAGGCCCGTCGTCTGCTGGAACGCGACGTTGCGGTCGTCGTCGCCGTGGACGAGGAGCACCGGCGACGTCCAGCCGGAGATCGCGCCAATCGTCGAGGACTGGAACGACACCGACTCCGGGTCGATCGAGCTGCCCCAGAGGTGCACGCCGGCCAGGTCCACGCCCGCCTTGAAGATGTCCGAGTTGCGCGCCAGCGCCTGTGAGGTCAGCACGCCGCCGTAGGACAGGCCCCAGATGCCGACGCGGTTCGGATCGACGTCGGGCCGCGTCTGCAGGTACTGGCCGCCGGCGAGGACGTCCTGGTACTCGGCATTGCCCCGGCCGCCGGTGTTCGGCGCGCGGCGGAACGAGTTGCCGTAGCCGATGCCGCTCCGGTAGTTGATCGACATCACCACGTAGCCCTGGCTCGCGAGCCATTCGTTGATGCCGTAGGCCCAGTGGTAGAACTGCATGTAGTGGTACGCCGGCAGCATCTGGCGGACCGGGCCGCCGTGGACGAAGACGATCGCCGGGCGCCGCTCGCCGGGCTTGAGGTCGGCCGGCAGGAAGAGCTGGTTGTGGACCTCCATGCCGTCGGCGGCGTGGGTGATGACGATCTCGGGCTTCACGTGCGCGCTGACGGGGAAGCCCGCGAGCGAGGCGGGGAAGACGACCTTCTGCGGCGGCGCGGCCTTCGCGCCCGCGTCAATCGTCCACACGCCGACCGACTGCGGCAGGTTCCAGTTCGCGCTGAGCGTGATCAGGTACTTGCCCGACGGGAGCGGCGTCGGCGAGGTCTCCACGCCGTCGCCCGTCGTGATCTGCACGGGCGTGCCGCCGCCGACCGGCACCGCCCAGATGTGGCGGCGCTCGATGTCGCTGGCGTTGGTGCAGTAGTAGAGCGTCCTGCCGTCCTGTGACAGCTCGACCGACGTCTGGTCCTCGATGAGGCCGTCGGTCGTCGTCAGCAGCACCGGCCGTGCCGACGGGTCGGTGATCTTCAGCGAGTAGTACCGATCCCACTCGTCGGGCGGCGTCTGCGGCTCGGCGTCCGCCTGGTCGCCCGCGGCGCCACGGCCGCGCCCGCGGCCTCCGAAGCCGCCGCGTCCCGCGTTCCCCGGATAGACGATGAAGTCGCCGGTGAAACGGACGTTGTTGAAGTTGGTGACCTCGGTGTCGTCCGGCTGGTTGTGCCAGATCTCCTCGGCCTCGCCGGTGGTCGTGTCGGCACGGTAGAAGGCGAGCGTGTAGCCGCCGCGGAAGGTCGCGCGCATCATGCCCGGCGTGTCGTTCACCGGACCCTGGCCGGCGCCCTCGCCCTGGTTCCCGCCGCCGCCGCCGCGCCCGCCGCCGCGTCCCTGCCCGCCACGGCCGCCGCGCCCGGCCGCCGCCGGCTGGAACGCCGGCCCGTTCGGCAGCCCGAGGCTGCCCGTGCCCTGCTGCGCCTGCTGCCCGAACGCGAGGCCCGGACGGCGCATGAAGATCAGGTGCCGGCTGTCGGGAAGCCACAGCGGCAGCGTGTCGAAGTCCACGCTCGGCGAGAGGTAGGTCAGCTTCCTCGACGCGACGTCGTAGATCACGATGAAGCTGTGGTCGGTGCGGTTGGTCACGAACGCGAACTTCTTCGCGTCGGGTGACCACGTCGGGTTCGACTGCGTGCCCCACGCGGTGACGAGCGGCTCCTCGCCGCGGTCGACGGCCGACGCCGGCCGGTTGCGGTCGAGCTTCGCGCGGTAGATCTGGCCGTCCTTGACGAAGAGCATCGCGCTGCCGTCTGGCGCCAGCTCCGGGTTGCGCGCGTCCACCACGCGCCAGGCCGGTCCGCCGCTCGTCTTCGCGGCCCACACGGCGTGGTCGGGGCCGTCGGGATTCGCCGACGGGTTCGCGTACCAGCCCTCCCGGTTCGGGTTGCCGCCGCGGATGAAGATCACCGTCGATCCGTCGTCAGAAATCTGGACGTCGTCCATCATGATCCCGTCGTCATCCGGGAAGTTCGTCAGCTTGACGGGCGTGAACGACGGCGCCGCGGCCGTCCAGGCGTTGCGCCGGCCCTCGGCGTAGTCCACCCACGCCACGCGATCGGCCTTCTTCGCGGCGACGATCTCCTGCGGCGAGGCCGGGCTGAGGAACTGCTGGTAGGTCGGCGACTGGGGCGGCGCGGAGGCGAGCGGGCTCGAGGCCAGGGGGCTCGAGACGAGCAGCCAGGCGGCGCCAAGGGCGAGCAGGGCGCGGGTCATGGGGCGCATGGGGCTCTCTCTTCTTTTGATCGGGGACCGGCCGGGCTGCCGGTCAGGGGGGAGGGTAACACGTGGTTCGAAGTTTCTCGCGCGAAGCTCGCCAACCCCTACCAGGTCGATCGCACGTGGGGGTATGAATCGATTCGCTGGTCCTTCGTCACGATCGTCGCCTCACGGTCGCGGGCGGTGGCGACGATGAGCTGGTCGGCGGGGTCGCCGTGGAAGGGCTGTGGCAGGCGGCAGCTTTCCACCAGGATTGGCCGGGCGAGCTCGACCAGATGCAGGCCCGGTCGATGGAGCGCGGCGTCGATCCAGGCGTCGACCGGGCGGTCCAGGATCAGTTGCCGTTTCTCCACCCTCTTCGCGACCTCCCAGATCGAGATGGCGGAGAGCAGCAGGCCGTCCCGCCCCTGCTCGCGGGTGATCAGGCGAAGGGCCGAGCGCGAGAGTCGCCGGTCCTCGGTGACCCACCAGACCCACGCGTGGGTATCAAGCAGGATCGGCATCCCACGACTCGCCCGTCCCGAAGGGGTCGCCCGTCTCCTCCAGGATGCTCCCGGCCAGGCCGGCGTGGTCGGGCTCGGGGTCGCACGGGACGAGCTTGGCGACGGGGCGGCCGCGCTTGGTGATGACCACCGTGGACCTGGTGCGCGCCACCTCGTCGAGCGTCTTCAGGCAGACGTCCTTGAACCGGCCGGCGGCAAGCGTCTTCATCTCGTCTATATAGCCATGGCCATATGGCCATGTCAATGAACGAGATCCGATGCAGGATGGCGCCGGGCTGAGGCATCATGGGCGCCTGCGAGGTGTCCCTGATGTCTGCCGGTCTCCGTTCCGTCGTTCTCGTCGCCCTGTTCGCGCTCGTCGCGCCGTTCGCGAAGCTGCCCGCCGCGTGGCAGGGGACGACGGGCTCGCCGTTCGACGCCCTGCACTTCCGGGACATCGGTCCCGGCGTGACCAGCGGCCGGATCCACGACGTCCAGATCGACCCGCGCAACCCGGCGGTCCTCTACGTCGCCACGGCGACCGGCGGCCTGTGGAAGACGACGAACAACGGGATGATGTGGGAGGACATCTTCGGCAGCCAGCCCGACAACACGTTCGGCGCGATCGCGCTGTTCGAGGGCAACCCCGACATCATCTGGGCCGGCACCGGTGAGCAGAACAACCGGCAGAGCTCGTCGTGGGGCGGCGGCGTGTACCGGTCCACCGACGCCGGCGGGACCTGGAGCTACCTCGGCCTGCACGAGACCCGGTCGATCGGTCGCGTCGTCCTCGACCCGGCGAACCCCGACGTCGCCTACGTCGCGGCCGTCGGCAACCTGTGGAAGGGCAATCCCGAGCGCGGCGTGTTCAAGACGACCGACGCCGGCCGCAACTGGTCGAAGGTCCTCTACGTGGACGAGTACACCGGTGCGACCGACCTCGTGATGGATCCGCGCAACGCGAACGTGCTCTACGCGGCCACCTATCAGCGCCTGCGCAAGGCGTGGGGCTTCAACGGCGGCGGGCCGGGCAGCGCCATCTACAAGTCCACCGACGCGGGCGCGACCTGGACGAAGCTCGAGAACGGCATCCCGGCCGGCGACAAGGGCCGCATCGGCCTGGCGATCGCGGCGTCGAAGCCCGACGTGCTCGTCGCGACCATCGAGCACCCGGGCGAGGGCGGCACCTACCGGACGGAAGACGCCGGCGCGACCTGGAAGCGGATGAGCGGCACCAACCCGCGGCCGATGTACTACAGCACGCCGACCATCGACCCGAACGATGACATGCGCGTCTGGCTGCCGGGCGTCTCCATCGTCCACAGCGAGGACGGCGGCGCGACGTTCCGCGAGGAGCCGACGTCGCCGACCTACGACGTCGGCCTCAAGACCGACCACCACGTGGTGCGCGTCGATCCACGCAACTCGAACCACATCTACGTCGGCGGCGACGGCGGCCTGCACGAGACGTTCGACATGGGGAAGACCTATCGCCGCTTCGGGAACATCCCGGTGGCGCAGGCCTACCGCGTGGCCGTGGACGACCGCGATCCCTACTGGGTCTACACCGGCCTGCAGGACAACCACTCCTGGATGGGGCCGAGCGCGACGCGCCACTGGCTCGGCATCCTGAACTCCGACTGGGTCGAGATCGGGTTCAGCGACGGCACCGGCAAGGCCGTGGACGTGGCCGACTGGCGCAAGGTCTACTCGACGTCGAGCGGCGGCAACCTGTCGCGCGTGGACCCGGTGACCGGCGACATCATCGGCATCACGCCGCGCCCGCCCGCGGGCGAGCCGGGCTACCGCTTCGACTGGGACGCGCCGCTGATGGCCTCCCGCCACACCCCGGGCACGGTGTACCTCGGCGGCAACCGGCTGTTCATCTCGACCGACTACGGCGACACGTGGACGCGCACAAAGGACCTGACGCGCGAGATCGACCGCAACGGCATGGAGTTGATGGGCGTCGTCAACAGTGACATCCGGCTGTCACGCACCGACGGCGACGACATCAGCGAGATCTCCAACTTTGCCGAGTCGCCGATCGACGCGAACGTCCTCTGGGTGGGCACCGACGACGGCAACGTGCAGGTGACGACGGATCGCGGCGCGACGTGGACGGAGGTCAGCGGCAACATCACCGGCGTGCGCAACGGCACCTTCGTCGGCGACATCGTCGCCTCCGGCGCGTCGCGCACGAGCGCGTTCGTCTCGTTCGACGCGCATCGCGACGGCGACTTCGCGCCCTACCTGTTCCACACGACCGACCTCGGCCGGACCTGGACGCCGGTCGTCACGGGTTTGCCGGCCGACGACGCGTCGATCCGCGGCCTGGCGGAGTTCCCCGGCATGCCGAACGTGCTGTTCGCCGGCACCGAGCGCGCGCTGTTCGTCACGCACGACGCCGGCGCGCACTGGACGCGCCTGCGCGCCAACCTGCCGACCACCCGCTACGACGACATCGTGGTGCACCCGCGCACGAAGGATCTGATTCTGGCCACGCACGGCCGCGGCATCTGGATCCTCGACGACGCGACGCCGGTCGCCCAGTGGTCGCCGGCGGTGGCGGCCGAGCGCGCGCACCTGTTCGACGTGCCGGGCGCGATGCTCATCAATTACTGGGAAGACGTCTCCAACATGGGGCAGGACTTCTACACCTCGGAGAACCCGGCCGAGGGCGCGACGTTCACCTATGCGCTGGGCCAGGCCGCGTCGAACGTGCGGCTCGTCGTGAAGAACCCCTCGGGCCGCGTCATGCGCGAGCTGGACGGGCCGACCGATCCGGGCGTGATCCATCGCGTGAACTGGGACCTGCGCTTCCCGCCGCCGAACGCCGGTGGCCGGGGCGGGCGCGGCGGCGGTGGCGGTGGCCGCGGCGGTCGCGGCGCCGCGGAAGTCCAGTTGCCGATCCCGCCGCACGACATCGGCCAGCGCAGCCCGCACGTGGCACCCGGCCGGTTCACCGTCACGCTCCAGGTGGACGGCGCGGCGGCGGGCACGAAGACGTTCGAGATCCGGCCCGACCCACTGTCGAACGTCACGCCGGCCGAACACCAGGCGCGTGAGGCGTTCGTGATCGAGGTCACGGACCTGCTGCAGCGCATCGACGCGCTCGCCGAGACGCTGCGCACGCGTCGCGCGGCGGCGACCGGCGCCGAGGCCGATCGCCTGCAGGCGCTCGAGGAGCGGCTCGTCGGTGCCGGGGGCGGCGGTCGTGGCCGCGGCGGACGCGGGTTCGGCCGCGGCGGCCCGCAGCCGGTGCGATCGCAGATCGCCGGCCTGCCAGGCGCGTTCGTCGGCTCCGGCGCCCAGACCGGCTGGATGGGCGGACCGACGAAGACGATGACCGACGCGCTCGAGGCGGCGAAGACCGCGCTGGCGGAGATCCAACGCGAAGTGGGCTAGCGGGAAGACACCCACGACCGCACCTCGTCCACCACCGACCGTCGGCGGAACGCGTGGCCGCACGACGAGCACCGGTGTGCGAGCGGCAGCAGCGGACCGCGGTCGTCGCCGGCGAGGCCGCCGAGCAGGTAGAAGGGCAGCAGCACCAGGCTTCCCGCGACGCGCGCCGCGTTTCGGCCGTCGCGGACGACGCGCGCGCCGTCAGCG
>JAWKHR010000026.1:0-95177 GCA_041394725.1 Vicinamibacterales bacterium
AGAGCGTCCGCGCGGGCAGCGGCCGATCACCGCGCAGCGCCGCGGCGAGCGAGAGGCCGTCCACGTGCTGGTCGGGTTTCGGCGGCAGCCCCGCGGCGTCGAGCAGCGTCGGATAGAGGTCCGTCGTGATCGCCGGGCCGTCGACCACCAGGCCGGGCCGGACGACGCCCGGCCACCGGACGATGAGCGGCGCGCGGATCCCGCCCTCGTAGAGCCAGCCCTTGCCGGCGCGGAGCGGCGCGTTCGACGTCGGCGTGTTCGGCCCGCGGCGCAGCAGCGTGCTCAGGCCGCCGTTGTCCGAGAGGAAGACGACGAGCGTGTGGTCGGCGACGCCCGTCGCGTCGAGCGCCTCGAGCACGCGGGCCACGCTGTGGTCGGTGGCCTCGATCATCGCGGCGTAGGTCGGCTGATCCTGGTGGAGCTTGGTGAACGACGGCCCCTCGGGCTCGAACGCGTCCTCGGAGACGTCCGGTGGCCCGCCGTGCTTCTGCCGGTATTTCTCGATGGTCGCCTCCGGCGCCTCGAGCGGCGTGTGCACCGAGTAGTGCGACAGCACGTAGAAGTACTTGTCGTCGCGGTGCCGCGTCAGGAAGTCGACCGCGGCGTCCGTCAGCCGGTCCGTGAGGTACTCGCCGGGCTGATCGTGCTCGAGGTCCGGCACGTCCATCGGCGAGGGGGTCGCGCGGTGGTACGGGGCGAAGTAGGTGCTCGGCTGCCCGGCGTGGTTCACCGCGAACGTCTCGGCGAACCCCTGGTCCACCGGCATGTGCAGGTCGGCCCCGAGGTGCCACTTGCCGGCGTAGCCCGTGACGTAGCCGGCGGCCTCGAACGCCTCGCCGACCGTGACCTCGTCGAGCGGCAGGGCGTCGAGGTACGGCGCGGGCAGGAGCCGGCCCTTCTGGTCGCCGCCGATCCAGTCCGTGATGCCGACGCGTGCCGGGTACTTTCCGGTCATGAGGCTCGCGCGCGTCGGCGAGCACACCGGGCTCGCCGTGTAGAACCGGGTGAAGCGCGCGCCCTCGCGCGCGAGCCGGTCGATCGCGGGCGTCTCGTAGAACGTGCTGCCATAGGCGCCGGTGTCGGTCCACCCGAGGTCGTCGATCAGGATGACGACGACGTTGAGCGGCGGTGCCGCGGGCCGGCGGCCGCAGAACGACGCCGCTGTCGCCGCGACGGCCAGAAGGAAGAAGGCCGTGCGTCTCGTCATCGCCGATCTCGCGTCCAGAGATCCGGGAGCCGCGCGGCGAGCGCGGACCGGAGTTGTCCCAGGTCGAAGGGCTTGGCGAGGAACTCCGTGCCGGTCGAGCCGGCGTCCAGGGACCAGGGGGCCTCGGGATGGAATCCGGTCATCAGGATGCACGGCAGCTTCGGCCACAGGCGCGCGATCTCGCGCGCGGCTTCGAGGCCGCTCATGCCCGGCATCGCGACGTCGAGCAGCACGGCCGAGACGGCGTCGGCGTTCCGGCCGAGGTACTGCAGCGCGTCGTTCGCCGTCTGGGCCGTCGCCGCGCGGAGGCCCGTCCGCTGGAGCATGCGGCGCACCGTGCTGCGCACCTGCTCCTCGTCGTCGACGACCAGCACGAGCGGTCGCCCCCGTGCGTCGTCGGCGACCGGCTCCGGATGCTCCTCGGCGGCCGGCAGCCAGATCTCGAACGTCGTTCCGCGGCCGGGATCGCTTTGCACGATCACGTCGCCGCCGTGCGAACGGACGATGCCGAGCGCGGCCGAGAGACCGAGGCCGTGGCCGGTGGGCTTGGTCGAGAAGAACGGGTCGAAGATGCGGGCCAGGATCTCCGGCGCCATCCCGCTGCCGTCGTCCTCGCAGGTGACGACCGCGTAGCGCCCGGGCGGCACCACGTGGCCGGGAATGCGGGCCGCGGCGCGCGGCGCGTCGAGCGACGCGGTCCGCGTCGAGAAGACGACCCGGCCGGGCCGCGATCCGATCGCGTCCCACGCGTTGTGCGCGAGGTTCAGGAGCAGCTGGCTGACCTGCGCGCTGTCCGCCTGGACGTGCACCTCGGCCTGCGCCAGGTCGCAGCGCAGCTGGACGTGCCGCGGCTGGAGCGAGGCGAGCAGCCGCGTGATGTCGAGCACCGCGCGGTTCAGGTCGATGCGCTGCGTCATCGTCCGGCCCTTGCCGGCGTAGGCGAGCATCTGCTGGGTCAGGACCGCGCCGCGCTCGAGGGCGCGGCGCGCCTCGGCGAGCTCGGTGCCGACCGGGCTGGCGGCGCCGAGCGTGTCCTCGGCGAGGCTCAGGTTGCCGAGCGCCGCGGCGAGCAGGTTGTTGAAGTCGTGCGCGAGGCCGCCGGCCAGCACGCCGAGGCTGTCCATCTTCTGCGCCTCGCGCAGCCGTTCCTCCGCCTGGCGCTGGTGCGTGACGTCCTGCAGCGTCACGATGAAGCCCGTGACCACGGCATCGCGCCGGATCGGGGTGGACACGACGCGCATGAAGCCGCCGCCGGGCGCCGAAGTGCGGTACTCGAACTCGTGCGGCGGACGGTCCGCGTCGCCGAGCAGCCACTGCACGCCGGCGTCGAGCGCGACGCGCGCCCGATCGCGGTCGTCCGGGTGGATGTGCTGCAGCCACCGCCATTCCTTCGTCGGATCCTCGGTGGTGCCGAGCATGCGCGCCGCGACCGAGCTCGTGTAGTCCCACGAGAGGTCGCGCCCGAGCACGATGAACCCGACGGCGGAGGCCTCGCTGAGGACGTTGAGGCGTTCCTCGGCCGCGCGCCAGGCCGACGCGCGATCGGCGTGCACGGCCAGGCGCTCGACCGTGGAGCTCATCAGGCCGCCCAGCGTTTCGAGGATGGCCAGCGCGTTCGGCTCGATGAGCTCGCGCGACGCCGATGCCGTGTTGATGAAGCCCACCACCTCGCCGCCACGGCGGAACGGCACCAGCACCGCCACCCGCATCCCCGCGCGGGCCAGCGTCTGGTGGCCGCGCGAAGACGACCGCGCGAGGTCGTCGACGACGAGGCAGCCGTCGCACGTGATCGCCTGGCCGAAGGCGGTCGTCGCGATCGGCAGGATGGTGTCGCGCGGGATCACATCGAGGCCGGAGACCGCGAACAGGCGGGCGTGCGCGCCGTCGGGTTCCACCAGCGCGAAGCTGACGCGCTGGGCGGCCAGCACCGAGGCGAGGCTCTCGGCGACCATCGGGAACGCGTCGGCGAGCGAGTCGACGCGTGCGAGGCCCGACGCCAGGCGGTTGAGGGCCTCGAGGCGATCGGCGTGCCGGTGCTGGCGGGCGGCGTCGGCCTCGGCCGCGGCGATCAGCCGCAGGCGTGCCAGGGTGGAGGCGACGATGGCGGTGAGCGTCCCGAGCTGCTCCGCGTGCGTCGCGTCGTAGGCGCCGGGGGCGCGGCTCGCCACGTTGATGGCGCCGAGCACCTCGTCGCCGACGACGAGCGGCGCGCTCATCGCGGAGCGGAACCCGGCGTGCCACAGCCCGGCTTCGTCGACCCGGCCGGTGCCGGCGGCGAGGTCCACGACGATCGGACGACCCGTGCGCAGGGCCTCGCCGATGCGGGTGGCGTCGGCGGGCAGGGTGGCCGGGGGGCCGCCGGACGGGTCGCCGTCGAGCGCGCGAAGCTCGAGGGACGCGCCGTCGGCCGACCGCAGCGCGACCGACGCGCGATCCGCGGCCAGGAGGCCGGGCAGCAGGCGCGCCACGGTGGCGTAGACGTCCGCCTCGCGGCGCAGGGCGTTGATCGCCAGCACGAACTCGCCGAAGCGGGCGGGGATCGCGCGCGCGGGGGACTCGCTGATCATGCGTCTTCCGCGGCGGCCTCGCGCTTCTGGCGGCGGTACTGCGCGACGCGCAGCGCCGCGTCGAGGTGCTGCGGTTCGGCGCGGCCCTCGAACCGCGCGGCCTCGTCGAGGATGAAGCGGCGCGACATCACGTGCCCCGTCACCGTCGCGTGCGCGCGGACGTCGACGACGTCGGTGGCGATGAGCTGACCTTCGGTGTGGCCGAAAACGGTGATGTCGCGCGCGATGACGTCGCCCAGGACGTGGGCGGTCGGCCCGACGATGACGGCCGCGCCCTCGCACCAGATGGGGCCCTCGATCCGGCCATCGACGGTGAGGTCCTCGCCGGACCGCAGTTCGCCCTTGACCGTGGTCCCGGGACCGAGGTGGCTCATCGCCCTGAATTGTCGCAGAAGGCGGGCGGTGACGGAACAGCCGCGCGGGCGGGCGTCAGCCGACGGTGACGCGCTTCACCCCGCGCGCGGTGAGCAGGGCGGCGAGCCGGCGGCGGTGGTCGCCCTGGAGGAGCAGGGCGTCGCCCTCGACGGCGCCGCCGCAGCCGAGCTGGCCCTTGAGGGCCGTGAGCCAGGCGTGCAGCTCGGCCGCCGGGAGACCGAGCTGTTCGACCACGGTGACCTCCTTGCCGCCGCGGCCGCGTCGTTCCAGGCGGACCACGGCCCGCGTGACGGCGTGGGGCATGGGGGGCGTGTCCGGCGGACCGGCTGGCGCGGGCGACGAGGCCCCCGCCGGCAGCCGGTCGCGGAGACGGCCGAGCGCCCCGAACGGGTTGTGAAACGGCTTGTCAGTCATGGGCAAGAACGACACCAAAAAAGACACCGGGAGTCTTTTTACGAATTTCGTAAAAAGACTCCCGGTGTCTTTGACATTTTCTTAATATCTCGACCCCCGCAGCCAGGTGTCCGAGCGGGCCCAGCTCCTCGCCAGGTCGGCGTCCACGTCGGCCGTCGGCTTGCCCTGCGCGCGGAGCGCCTGCTGCAGGCCGATGAGCGACCAGCCGTTGTGCGGATGGTCCAGCAACTCGTCCGTGTAGACGCGCTCGGCGTCGGCGAACCGCCGCGCCTCGAGCAGCGCGGCACCCAGCCAGTGCCGCGCGGCGAACGGCAGCGGCTCCGGCTCGTCGTAGATGAGCTGGTCCTCGAGTGTCACCGCCCGCTCGAACGCGCGGATCGCCCCCGGCAGGTCGCCGCCGGCGCGGGACAGCTCCCCCTCGAGCACCTCGCCGACCACCCCCAGCAACTGCGCCGCCGTATGGCCGCGGAACTGCTGCGTGGACCCGGCGGCAGCCTTCCGCACCCGCGCGAGGTAGGCGCGCGCGAACTCCGGCTCGCCCGTCCGCAGCCTGGCGTACCCCTGCGCGAAGTCCCAGAGGCCGGCCGTCACCTCGTTGGCGGGCCGCGCGGCGACCGCCCCGATCTCGTCGAACCGGCCGAACCGCAGCAGCGACAGCACGTGGTAGACGGAGTCGCCGGTCAGCGTCGCGTAGTCCTTGCCCGCCTGGATCGCGACCGCTCCCTGCCCGTCCATCGAGGCCGCGAACACCAGCATGTGAAGGTTGTGGGAGGGATAGATCGCGAAGCCTTCCCCCACCTCCGCCTTGAGATCGGAGTGCCAGGCCTGGATGTTGGCGCGCACCGAGTCGCCCCACCGCCCGATCTCGTTGAACGTGTGCGACGGCATGTGGTTGATGTGGCTCGCCCCGGGAATCGCGTCGCCGAGCAGCTCGGCACAGGCCTCGGCCCGCCCGGGCGCGATCGTCGACTCGGTCGCGTGGACGTACAGGTGACACGCCCCGGGATGCCGGATGTCGCGCGCGAGCACGCTCTCCAGCACCGCGTGGAGCCGGCGGATGCTCGGGCTGCCGAGGTCGCGCGTGCCCCGCCGCGGCTCGAGCAGGAACAGCGCGTCGCCGTAGAGCGTCGCCGCGTCGAGGTCGTCGGGGTAGGCCTCCGACAGCCGGCGCATCGCCTCGGCGTAGGCGCGATCCTGCTCGACGCGCGTCGCCGGATCGAACCGCTCGACGTAGCGCACGGCCATCGCGTCGATGAACGCGCGTTCCACCGGCGAGGCGTGCGCATCCTTCAGGCGCCGCGCGTGCTGGATCGCCGCGTACGCGAACGGCGCCTCGGCGGCCGTCATCGCGCCGTTGAGGTAGGAGCCCCACGCCCACGCCTCGCCCCAGTAGCAGATGGCACAGTCGGGGTCCGCCTTCCAGGCCTCGCGGAACGACCGGATCGCCTCGGGCTTCGCGAAGGCGTACATCATCTGGAAGCCCTGTGTGAAGTAGGCCTGTGCGCGCGCGTTCGTCGAGGAGATCGGCCGCGTGAACGGTCCGAGCCCCGTCGTGTAGAGCGGGATCGGATCGCGCACGCTGGCCGGCAGCGCGGCCATGTCGTGATCGCCGGCATGCGACTGGTCCGCGGTGGCCGGCGTGGCCGCCTGGCGCGGGACGCCCGCCTGGCCCGCCATCGTCTGCACGGCCTCGGGCGCCGAGGCGGGCTGGGCCACGGGCCCCGCGGCTTGCGGTGTGACGGGTGCCGGGGCCGGTGGCGTGAGGCGCGCCGCAGCCCGCGACGTGACGGGCGCCGCGACCTGCAACGTGACGTTCGCCGCCGCCGGCGGCGTGACAGACGATGCGGCCGGCACGGCGGCGAGGGCCACCAGCGCGGCAGCGGTCAGGGCGACGGGACCAGGGGTACGACGTGGCATCGAGGGCTCCGATTCGCGGGTTCGGCGACAACGGTCAGGGCTGGCGAATCATACTCGGCCGCGCGGCGGCCGGCGCCGCGACCTCGGCCGCCCTGCCCGCGCCGCGAACCTGCGCCGCCCTGCCGGTCCGCGCCGCCCCGCCCGACCGGCGCCGCGCGCGGTATCGGCTATCATCGCCCTTCACGCGGACCCGTGACGCGGCCCGCGGAAGGAGGCACCCGGTCATGCGACGCGTGGCGACGGTTGGGGCGGCAGTGGCCGCGATGGTCCTGGGGCTGGCGGGCACGGCGCGCGCCCAGGGCGACGAGATCCAGGTCTACGACGGCGGCCTCGCGCCGCGCGGCGTCTTCAATCTGACCTGGCACAACAACGTGACGCCGAAGGGTGTCTCCACGCCGGCGTTCCCCGGCGCGGTGGTCGCCGACAAGTCGTGGAACGGCGTGCCCGAGTGGGCCTACGGCGTGACCGACTGGTTCGAGGCCGGTCTCTACCTGCCGCTCTACAGCCGCGACCACGCGATGGGCTTCGCGCTCGACGGCTTCAAGCTGCGCACCCTGTTCGCCCGGCCCGACAACGACCACCACCGCTTCGTGTACGGTGCCAACTTCGAGTTCAGCTACAACGCGAAGCGCTGGGACACGACCCGCTTCACGTCGGAGATTCGGCCCATCGTCGGCTGGCACTTCGACCACGTCGACCTGATCGTCAACCCGATCCTCGACACCGCCTACGACGGCCTGAAGAACCTCGAGTTCGCGCCGTCCGTCCGGCTGGCCTACAACGTGTCGGACGCCTGGGCGGTGGCCGTCGAGGAGTACGCCGACTACGGCCCGCTCAGGC
Organism: Vicinamibacterales bacterium; assembly: GCA_041394725.1. GTDB lineage: Bacteria > Acidobacteriota > Vicinamibacteria > Vicinamibacterales > SCN-69-37 > JAWKHR01. The sequence continues at coordinate 7,321 of JAWKHR010000026.1, forward strand.
ACTTCCTGCCCGCGACCGAGCAGTCGCACCAGGTGTACGGCGTCGTCGATCATGCGGCGAAGGGGCTCGACATCGAGGCCGGCATCGGCGTGGGGCTGACCGACGGATCGGATCGGGTGACGCTGAAGCTGCTGCTCTCGCACGACTTCAACGCGCCGCACGTCACGCGGCACTGACCGCCATGTTGGGGGCCGCGGCCCGCCGCGCAATCACTCCGAGCCGTCGCCCCGCAGCACCTCGATCCACCGGCTGCCGTCGTCCCAGCCGACGCGCACCTGCCAGGGGCGACAGCACACCTCGCAGTCCTGCACGAGCGTGCCCATGAGATCGGGTTCGAGGTAGATCTCGACCGGCTCGCCGCAGTACGGGCACGTCACGAGGAACTCCGTCTCCAGCTCGTCGTCGGCCACGACACGAGTGTACGACACGCGCCGAGCCGACAGGCGGCGCCGAGGCGGTGACGACGCGCGCGGCGCCGCGGCTACCGGCGCCGGTCGCGCCGGTCTTCCCGGCGGTCGCGGACGTCCTCGCGCCGATCACGGACGTCCTCCGCGCGATCACGCCGGTCCTCGAGCCGATCGCGCCAGCCGCCGTCGTGGAGCGCGTCGCGCACGTCCTCGCGTCGGTCGCGCACGTCCTCGCGCCGGTCGCGCACGTCCTCGCGGCGATCCCGCACGTCCTCCAGCCGATCGAGCCGATGGGCCACGACCGCGCGGGCGCGCCGCTGCGGCGCACCCGTGGCCTGGGCCGCGACCGGCGTGACGAGGGCCAGCGCGGTCGCGCCGGCAATGACGGTTCCCGTGAGTCTCATGACGGACCTCCCGTGGTGTCAGGCGCTTCACGGGGTTGGACCGGCGGGACGCAGGACGGGATACATCAGCGTCGCCGCGCCCGCCGCGTTCGCCGGCACGGGCAGGCGCCGCCCGGTCTGCTAGAGTGTGCCGCGAACGACCACTCCCTTTCCCCGGAGGCACTGCGTGGCGCACTCGCGACGACCGGCCGGCATCTGTCCCGATCGACCGACGATGGATCGCCGCGACTGGCTTCGGCTCGGCGCGGGTGCTCTGGGATCCGTCGGGGTCGGCGCCCTCGGCGCGAGCGCGCTCGGGGCCCTCGACGCCAGCACGCTCGGGGCCGCGGCGCCGGGCGCCCCGTTCCCCGCGCAGACTCCAGGATCCGGCCAGGGCGGTGGCCGGGGTCCGCAGCCGCCGCAGCCACCGGCGCCGGGCACCTACACGGATCCGCGCGCCTCGGTGGCCGAGGACTGGACCGAGCCGTACGTCTGGCGTCCGTCCGACTGGCCCGGCCAGCCGCTCGCGCTGCACGTGGTCGCCAACCACGCCCCGCCGCGCGCGACCTCGTCCGGCAACCCGTACACGCCGCTCTTCAGCTTCAACGGGGCCCAGCCCGGACCGACGATCCGGATGCGCGGCGACGAGACGCTGCGCCTGATCCTGCGCAACCTCATGCCGCGCAACACGAGCGTGGTGCCAGCCGGGGCGGCGCCGGATCCGTTCGAACTGCCGCCGGAAGCTCTCGCCGCGGCGTTCTGCACGATGGCGAAGGCGCACGGCCTGCCGTGCACCGACGACCTGACGACGGCGCAGATCCTCGATCGGTTTGGTGACTTCTTCCAGCAGATCCCCGCGCCGCTCGTCGACACGTTCTGCCTTGACGTGCCGCCGAACTCGCCGGCCGGGTCGCACACGACGAACCTGCACACCCACGGCCTGCACACCGGGCCCGGCCGCAACCGCAACGGTACGTGGGGTGACGACGTGATGCTGCGCGTGCTGCCGCGGGGCGACTGGGACGCTCGCCAGCAGGCGCCCGATCCGGCCTGCCGGCGGCTGCACCCGCACGAGCAGCTCGGCCAGGTGGACTACGAGCACGCGCTCGGCGGCGTCCAGCGCGCGTCGCGGGCCGGCGCGCCGCCGCAGCCCCATCCGCCGGGCACGCACTGGTATCACCCCCACGCCCACGGCGCCACGCACGACCAGGTCGCGAGCGGCATGGCCGGCTTCCTGATCGTCGAGGGCGACGTGGACGCGGCGATCAACACGGCGATGACCGGCGAGCCGCGTCCCGATCCGACGCGCCCGACGGGCGCGCACGGTTACCGCGAACGGCTGATGCTGATCCAGCGCGTCGAGGTCTCGTCGGTGGACTTCGACGCCGGGCCGCGCCGGATGCAGGCGCGGGTGCCGCCGCCCACGGCCGTCAACGGCGGGTTCGCGCCCACCGTGATGCACCTGCGCCCGGGCGCGGTGGAGCGCTGGCGCGTGCTCAACGCCTCGGTGGACGGCCGCGGGTTCAAGAGCTTCATGGTCCTCGAGGGCCATTTCGTCTTCGCCGACCGCCAGCTCTGGCGGGTGGATCCGGGCGAGGCCGGGGGCGCGCCGCCGCGGGTGACGGCCGCGACGCGGGCCGACGTCGAGGTCGCGAAGCATCCGCTGCACCTGCTCGCCTTCGACGGCATCACGCTGGTGTCGATCGAAAACGGCCGGGCGCGCCACACCATTCGCGACCTGTCTCGACGGAACGCCGGCACGGCGCACCCGCTCGCGCGCCAGCCGGAGCCCGGCGAGGACCCGGCGCGCGCCGCGCTGCGCAATGTCGAGGACTGCTATCGCGACGGCGCCAGCATCCGCGCGGCGTACGTACGGCCGAACGAGGTGTTCCTCGCCAACGCGAACCGCGCGGACGTGTTCTTCACGGCGCCGCTCGACGCGGCCGGGAAGGTCTACACCGTCCTGGCGCAGGAGTTTCCGATCGCCACCGACAACATGCAGCAGCGCCTGCAGATCAACGTCGCGCGCGGCACCGGCGGCTTCGACTCCGGCAACCCCTCGCCGGTGGACGTCGTTGTCGGCTACGTGCGGGTCGTCGGCGACCCGGTGCCCGGCGGCGCCTTCGACGTGATGACCCTGCGCGACGCGCTGCCCGACGTGCCGCCCTGGCTGCAGCCGGTCGCCGACGACGAGCTGCGGGTCCCGGCCGCGGAGGCCGCGGCACGCGGCGTGGCCGCCGGCAGCCTGCGCACCCGCGTCATCGGCTATTCGGGATACGGGCCGACCGACTTTCCCGTCATCCCCGTGCCCGACGCCTTCGCCGCGGCGCATCCCGACCTCCGCGGGCGGCTGTGGGCCGAGGTCGAGGGCGCCCGCATCCTGCTGGCGCCGTTCTCACGGACGATGGCGATCAACGCCGCCTTCGATCTCGCGGCGGGGCCGCCACCCCTGCCGCGCAAGTTCGGCCACGACGCCGCGCACCCGCACGTGCTGGCCGACACGGCCGAGGAATGGGTGCTCTACAACTGCTCGGCGCCCCTCTGGAGCCACACCGACGTCGCGCGGTTCCCGCAGCCGGGCCACTACGCCCTGCACTACCGGGCGTACCCGGTGACGCGCGCCGCGGGGCAGGCCCGGTTCGCGGGCGATCCCGAGTTCCAGATCACCACCAAGGGCGCCGACCATCCGTTCCACATTCACGTGAACCCGTGCTGGGTCACCCGCATCGAGGTGCCCGACGAGCAGGGCCACCTGCACAACGTCCTCGACGAGCCGCGCTGGATGGACACGGTCGTCATCCCGCGCGCCGGCGGGCGGGTGGTCTTCCGATCGCGCTTCGCGGACTACACGGGCACGTGGGTGCACCACTGCCACATCCTGCAGCACGAGGATTTCGGCATGATGCAGGCCGTGACCGCCGTGCCGCGCGCGCGGGACGCCGACTACCGGCCGCGCACCCGCGTGGCGTCGCCGTCGATGCGCGCCGACGAGGTGAGCGCGATCTACCCGCCGCCCTCGACGGCGGAGATGTACCGGCAGAACCTGTCGTTCGTCGATCCGCACCCGCAACTCGGCTACGAGTACCCGGGCTTCGACCTGGAGCCGCCGGCCTTGGAGGGCATATGACACGGTACGCGCGCGTGGGTTTCCTCGGTGGTCTCGTCGCGGCGGCCGCCTCCATCGTGGCGTGCGGTACCGCGGAGGCACCGCCGGCCTCCTCGGCGACGCCCGCCCCCGCCTCGACGGAACGCGGCCCGCGATCGCAGCCGGGCACCGGCATGGGGCTCTACACGCCCGATCAGCACCCGAACTACGACGGGCGCTTCATCGTCACCGGCAGCCGCGTCTACCAGGTCGGGACGTTCGCCGACCCGTCGCCCTGGGACCACATGGGGGACGACGCGTCGCGCGTGCGTCCCGTGGAGGGCACGATCGAGGTCGACGTCGACGAGCGCGCCAACACCGGGACGTTCCACGCGGCGCTCGCCACGCCCGAGGGCCCGTTCGTCGCCGACATCGACCGGTTCCAGGAGTTCTCGCCGTGCCAGGACGGCGGCATCGCCGCGTTCATCTACGAGCACGGCGACTCGGGCTGCGGCGACGCCAACTGGCCGAAGAGCCTGCTGTACGTCGCCGGGTGGGGCATCGGCCACACGACGCTCGGCGGACAGCCGCGGGGCCGGGACCAGCAGGTGCACTTCATGGTCACGCAGGGCATGCGCGACCGGCAGACGCTGCGCGTGCTGCCGGCCGCGCCGGGGTCATCGGCGGGCGCGGTCAATCCCGCGGCGATGCAGCTCGACTTCTACGTCCGGAGCCCGGAGACGAACGACGCGAATCACCCGGGCCGGGAGGTCTTCGACCACTTCTTCGCGATGGACGTGACCTGGAAGTAGCGCCAGGCCTGGCGGCTCACTGCTTGCTGGGCGCCGGGATGGCCTTGTTCTTCCCCCCGCTCACGCCGTCGTACGGCGTCGCGTAGCCCTTCGCCTTGTTGTTGGTGATCGCGTTGCCGGTGCCGTAGTCGCCGACCGCGATGTCGTAGCCGAACTGGTTGTTGTCGGGACCCGACTCGAACACCTTGTTGTTGTCCACGGTCACGCCGTCCGCGTAGACGTAGATGCCGATGTCGGCGTTGCCGTCCATCAGGTTGTTCTGGCGGACGACGGTGCCGGGCGCGGACTGATAGAGCAGGATCGCCGTCGCCACGTACTCGGACGGCCCGCCCCAGCTGTTGCCCGCGATGTGGTTGTGCTCGGCGCGCATCTTCGCGCCGAAGCCCGCCTGCAGCGAGTTGGCGGCCAGGTTGGCCTGCGTCGCCGACTCGGCGATGACGTTGTGGTGCACCCACGCATCGACGTCGCCGTTCACCACGATCCCTGTCTTCTGCCAGTTGGTCAGCACGTTGCCGGCGACCTCGACGACCTTCGTCGCCGGGTGCGTGCCGTCGAACGGCTCGCTGCGGATCTCGATCGCGTTGCCTTCCTGGCAGCCCGACGGCCCCTTGTTGATGTTGTCGATCGACAGGTCCGTGACGAACCCGCCCGCGCCTTCCAGCATCACTCCGCGCAGCCGGTCGTCGCCGCCCTTGCAGGCGTTCTGCAGCCCCTGCGTGGTGATCGTGCCGTTCCGCACCCCGGCCCACGTGCCGCCGGCGACGTTGCGCACGATGGCGCCGGTGAACGTGCCGCTCGACGGATCGACCCCGACGATCGTGTTGCCGCCGAGATCCATCACGAAGCCATCCGGGACGATCAGGCTCTCGGACGTCCAGCAGTCGGCGTCCAGCGTCATGACGTTGCCGCTGGTCGCGAACGTGCAGGTGGTGGCGACGCGGGCGGACACGGTCCGGTCCGGGGCGCAGGTGAGGAGGAGGCCGAAGGCGGCCAGGCCGGCCAGGACTCTGGGGAGACGATGACGCATGGCGGGGGACCTTCCTTGGAGAAGGCCGCGTGCCGGCGGGCGCGCCGGCCGGACGACGCGGCGGTCAACGAGCGTGTTGTAAGAACGGCGCCATCATCGGCGCACGCCAACGCGTCGTCAACCACCGCGCTTCCGTCATCTGACGTCAGGTGACGCCAGACGACGCCAGGGCCGGGTTCGTGCGGTCAAGCGCACGTGTCCGGCCGGCCGACCGCGCCTACTTGAGCGCCGCCAGCCACGATTCGGCCGCCGCGCGCGCGGCCATCGTGGCGTCCTTGCCGACCCGGTAGCACATCTTCCAGTCGCTGGATTTCGCCTCGTACTTCGGGTCGGCGAACACCTTCCGGCCGTCGCGATCGACCACGGCGGCGTCGAAGTTCACGTCGCCGCTCAGGTCGAGAAACGCTCGCAGGCGCTGCGCGATGAGGGGCTTCACGTCGTCGGGGTAGTCGCTCTGCCACTCGCGGAGCTGCTGTTCGTAGGACGACTTCTCCTCGGTCCGGCGCATCTCGATGCTGCTCCGCATCATCTGGAGCATGTCCGGGTTGGTGATCATCGCCTCCATCTGCTTGACCACGGCCTGCATCTCGGCCTGCATCTCGGGAGGGAGGGTGGCGATGTTCTTCTTCGTCTCTTCGATGTCCTGCTTCTGCTTCTCGATCTGGGCCTTCATCTCGTCGTCCACCGATCCCGTGATGTCGGGCGGCGCCGGCTTGCGCTGGTTCCGGAACTCGTCCCAGGCCGGGCGGAAGGCGGGTGACTCGAGGAAGGCGCGCGCCCAGGCGATCCCGCCCGTCACGACCGACGCGCGCTGCGCCGGCGGCAGCGCCTGGACCGTACGGCCGACCGCGCCGAGGTAGACGCTGCCCGAGGTGATGGAGGACATCGCCATGTCGCGCGCCCCGTCCTCGGACAGCCTGATCTGCTGCAGGACGTTCTGGGCCGCCACGGCGGCGACGGTGGTGAGCGCGCACACGAAGAACAGGGGAATCCCGTAGCGGGATGAACGGCGGGCCATGGTGACCTCCCAGGCAGGAGGACGCGACCCCATGTCGGCGTCCGAAGGCCAACTGACACCCGCATCCTACACCCGGCGGCCCGCCTCGATGAGCTCGCGCGCCGCCGCCAGCGCCTCGTCGAGCGACGTGATCGCGCCGTCGAGCTGGCGCTCGTACACCTGTTTCAGCAGGGCGCCCATGGCGGGGCCGGGCGCCACGCCGAGATCGATCAGGTGCCGGCCCATGAGGATCGGCTTCGGCGCCTCGTGCTCGACGCCCAGGGCGCGGGCCCGGTCGAGGAACCAGTCCATGGCGGAGCAGTCGAAGGTGCCGGCGCGCCCGTGGCAGTCGGCCCGGGCGAAGCGCGCGAGCAGCTCGAGGTCCACCTTCTGCGCCAGCCGGCGGAACGCGCCGTCGCCGACGGGCGTCGGGGCCTTGTGGAAGGCGGACGGCTTGAGGTGGTGCGCGACCAGGCCGAGCACCGCGCGGCGGACGTCGTAGCCGTCGATCGAGTTGACGTTCAGCCGATCGAGCAGCGCCGTCGCCGGCGCGACGCCGCCCTCTTCATGGCCGGGCGACCGGATGCGGCCGTCGATCACCGCGGTCGCGGCGGGCTTGCCGAGGTCGTGGCACAGGGCGCCGAGCATCATCGCGGTCGCCGGCCCGCGCGCGAGGCCGTCCAGGCGCCCGCGCGCCTCGTCGGCGACCAGCAGCGTGTGCACCCAGACGTCGCCCTCCGGGTGCCATTCGGGCTCCTGCGGACACCCGACGAGCGCCGCCAGTTCCGGCCACAGCCGGGGCACCACCCGAGCTCGAGCGCGAGCGCGACGATCGACGGGCGCGCCGCGCGCAGCAGGAGCTTCGACTTCGCCCCACACCCGCTCGGGCGGAGGTCGTCGAGCGGCAGCGACCGGCACAGCGCCTTCGTCGCCTCGTCCATCGTCAGCTCGAAGCGCGCGGCGAACTGCAGGCCGCGCAGCACGCGCAGGCTGTCGTCGGCGAACGTGCGCGGATCGACCGCGCGCAGCACGCGCGCGTCCAGGTCGCGCGCCGCCGAACGGGTCGATCGTCTCGCCGGTGAGTGGATCGAGGAGCATCGCGTTGGATCGTGAAATCGCGTCGCGCGGCGTCCTCGACCGACAGGTGCGGATCGCCCGACCGTGAAGTCTCTTGTGGCCGCGCCTGGTCTTCGACTCGCGGCGGGCAGCGAGACGTCGAGGTCGATCTTGTGGTAGGTTCATGAAGCCCGCCGACCGCGTCCACGCGCCCGAACGGTTCGAGCAGCGCGCGCAGCGCGCCCGCCGGCACGCCGAATACCTCGACGTCGAGGTCCTTGGCGGGCAGGCCGAGGCGAGCGTCGCGGACGCCGCCACCGACCACGAACGCAAGGACCGCCCGCGTCGCATGGCGCGGGCGATGTCGGCGACGAGGGCCGGCGGCACGAACGTCATCGGCCCGGTGCGGGATCGGCGCGGCGGCCGAACCGGCGCGCCACCCGGTCGGAGATCGCCGGCGCCACCGCGGTCAGCACCGCGAGCAGCCACGCCGGCCGGTAGGGGTAGACGACGGGCACGGGACGATGGACGCAGCGGAGGATCGCGCGCGCGACGGCGTCGGCCGTCTGCACCGGGCCGTGACCCTCGACGCGGCGCCGAAGTCGCGTCGCTCGGCCTCCTGAACTCGGTCTCCGTGCGGACCGGGCAGACGACCGAGGCGTGGATGCCGGTGCCGGCGAACTCGGCGCGAAGGCTCTCGACGAGCGCGAACTGCCCGGCCTTGGTCGCCGCGTAGAGGCCGCCCGCCACGCCGCGACCGCCACGACCGACGAGACGACGATCAGCACTGCGCCCCTGGCGCCGGAAGACTTCGAGCGCGCCCCGGCCCTGTAGAGCGCGCCCAGCAGGTTGACGTCCACGAGCCGGCGCATCGCCTCGGCGGGCGTGTCAATGAGCGCCGTGGAAGCCGATGCCGGCGTTACAGACCATCACGTCGAGCCGGCCGAACTCGTTCGACGGCGCGATCGACCACTGCGCGGGCCTGGCCTCGACGGCGACGTCACCCGCCACGGCCAGCGCCTGCCGCCCGCCGCCTCGATCCCGGCGACGAAGCGGAGGCGAGCCGATCCGCCCGGCGGGCCTGCACGACGACCGACGCGCCCTCCCGCGCCGCCAGCCGCGCCGTGGCCGCGCCGATGCCGGCCGAGGCGCCGCAATCGCGATGATCACGAGAGGATGATAGGAGACAACCTGCGAAACGTCGAAGTTGGAAGTTCGAACTTCGAACCCTGGTGGAGCGGCTCCGCCGGCTTCTCCAGTGGAAGGTTGCCGGCAACGCCGGACACCGAGGTTCGAAGTTCAAACTTCGAACTTCGCAGTTTCGCAGGCATTAACATGCAAGGTCCCATGGATCCCTTGCCCCTGCTGCAGGACCTCGTCGCGGTGAACTCGGTCAACCCGTCGCTCGTGCCCGGCGCCCCCGGCGAGGGACAGGCGGCCGAGGTGGCGCGGGCCGCGATGGCCGCGGCCGGGCTCGACGTCGTCATGCAGGAGGTCGCCCCGGGGCGGCCGAACGCGATTGGCGTGCTCGACGGCGCGGAGGCGGGGCCGGCGATCATGTTCTGCGGTCACCTCGACACCGTGGGCGTGCCGGGGATGACCGACCCGTTCCGGCCGCGCGTCGCGAACGGCCGGCTCTATGGTCGCGGCTCGCAGGACATGAAGGGCGGCGTCGCCGCGATGATCGCGGCGGCGGCCGCGCTCGCGCCGGGCTGGCGCCGCGGCCGGCTCATCGTGGCGTGTGGTCGATGAGGAGCACATGAGCCTCGGCGCCGAGGCGCTCGTCCGCGAGTGGCGCGCCGACGCGGCGATCGTCACCGAGCCGACGGACCTCGCGATGGCGGTCGGCCACAAGGGCTTCGCGTGGCTCGAGGTCGAGACGCGCGGTCGGGCCGCGCACGGCAGCCGGCCGGAGGAAGGACGCGACGCGATCGCGCACATGGGCCGGGCGCTCGTCCGGCTCGAGGCGCTCGACCGCGAGCTCCGCGCCCGCCCGCCCGTGCCGTTCCAGGGCACGGGCTCGATTCACGCGTCGATCATCAGCGGCGGGCGCGAGATCTCGGTCTACCCGGATCGCTGCGTCCTGCAGGTCGAGCGCCGCACCGTGGACGGCGAGGACGCCCGGACGACCGCGGCCGAGGTGGCGGCGATCCTCGCGGACCTGCGCGCCGAGGATCCGGCGTTCGACGGGCGCGTCCGGCCGATGGCGTCGCGGCCGCCGCACCGGCTCGATCCGGCGCATCCGCTGGCGGTGGCGCTCGGCGGCGCGCTGGCGGCGGCTCGGCGTCCCGCGACGCCGGGCGGCATGTCGTTCTGGACCGATGCGGCGATTCTGGCGGCGGCGGGCATCCCGTCGCTGCTGTTCGGGCCGGGCGGCGCGGGCCTGCACAGCATCGAGGAGTACGTGCTGGTGGAGGACGTCTATACGTGCCGGGATCGCTGGTGGCGGGGGTCAGGGTCGCCCCAGAGGCGATTACAACCGTCGCTACTTCGGACGCGACAGTTTTGGTGATCACCGGCCTCCGAGGCTGCGATCCCGAAGACCTGACCCCCGCCGCCGCCCTCACCGCCCTTCCCGCAGCAGGCTCCGGAGCACGAAGCCGATGTTCGCGGGGCGCTCGCCCAGGCGGCGCATGAAGTACGGGAACCACTCGCGGCCGAAGGGCACGTAGACGCGGAACGGGTAGCCCTCGCCGGTCAGCGCCGCCTGCAGGTCGCGGCGGATGCCGTAGAGCATCTGGAACTCGAACCGCGCCTTCGCGATGCCCTGCTCGCGGGCGAAGCGCGTGGTCGCGTCGATCATCGCGGGGTCGTGGGTCGCAATCGCGGGGTAGGTGCCGTCGGCCAGCAGCAGCCGCATCAGCGCCACGAACTGCTCGTCCACCTTCGGCTTCTGCTGGTAGGCGACCTGGCGCGGCTCGCGGTAGGCGCCCTTCACCAGGCGGACGCGCGCCCCGAGCGCGTTGAGGCGGCGCACGTCCGCCTCCGATCGCCGCAGGTAGGACTGGATCACGACGCCGACCTCGCGGTGCCCCATGTCCCACACGGTGTGGAACAGCTCGAGCGTGCGCTCCACGTGGCCCGAGCCTTCCATGTCGATCCGGACGAAGAAGCCCGCCGGCTCGGTGTGCTCGAGGATCCGCCGGACGTTGTCGAGCGCGGTGGCCATGTCGACGTCGAGGCCGAGCTGGGTGAGCTTCAGCGAGATGTTGCGGCTGATGCCGGCGGCCGCGATGGCCTCGATGAGCGCCAGGTAGCCGCGCGTGGCGTCCTGCGCCTCGGCGGTGGTGGCCACGCTCTCGCCGAGCAGGTCGAGCGTGACGGTCATCCCGGCGGCCTCGAGGTCGCGCGCGGCCGCGATCGCGTCGTCGGCGGACTCGCCGGCGACGAAACGCCGCGCGAAGCTCGCGGGCGACCGCATGCCGTAGCGCGACGCGAAGCGCTTGAGCGGCGTGCTGCCCGCCAGCGCGGAGAACGCGGCCTTCGGGAGGGCGGCCAGCATCAGTGCGTCGTCCGTTTCGGTCGATGGATGAGGTGGTCGAGGGTGCGCGCGTAGTAGCGCAGCGCCAGCCGGTCGCGCACGCGGATCCGCCCCGCCTCGCTCGCCAGGATTCCGCGCTCGACCAGCCGCCGCACGCCCTCGTCGACGGCCTGTCGCCCGGTCGTCACGCCGAGGTTGGCGCCGGCGGCCGAGAGCGCGACGAGCAGCTCGTCGATCCGGCCCTCGAGCTCGGCGGTCGCCATGCGCGGCCGCCACATCGCCGCGACGAGCGCCGTCGGCAGGACCTTGTAGAGGCGGCCGATGTCGTCCTGGACGCGGTGCGCGAGCGTGACGAGCCCGCGCCGCGAGTCGGGGTCGTACTCGGCGAGCGGGATCGGCGCGCCGAAGGAGACGAAGGCGCGCGACTGGTACCCGACGGCGAGCCGCACCATCTCGGCGACCTCCTGCGCGAACGGCCGCGACCGGTGTCGCAGCGCCTGCCGCGCGAGCACCCGTTCCTCCAGCACCAGGTCGTACGCGATCGCCATCGGGACGATCGACAGGCGGGATCGATCCGCGAGGAGCGCGGCCTGCAGGAGCCCGGTCTTCGGCGGCTTGAGCTCGCCGCGGTAGCTGCGCCCGCCCTCCGCGTAGTAGAGCAGGTCGCGCCGCTTGAGGAGCTCGGCGACATAGGCGCGCAGCGTGACGAGGTACACCGGGTCCTTGCTGTTGCGCCGGATCGGAACCGCGCCGGTCACGTGCCGGTGGAGCAGGCCCAGCGCGCCGCCGAACAGGTTGATCCCGGCGGCGACGAGCGGCGGCCGGACGCCGTGGTCGTCGAGGACCAGCGGCTCGATCAGGTAGTCGAGGTGGCTCTTGTGGTTCGAGACGTACACGACGCCGCCGAGCCGCGTGGCCGCGGCCGCCTGCTCGACGTGCTCGGTGATGCGCTCGACCTTGCGGAGGATCGGATAGAGCGGGTGCTGGAGGGCCCGGTAGAAGCGGTAGCGCTGCGTCGTCTTCAGCTCGTCGAGGTAGCCCTCGATCCGCTGGCGCGTGACCGCCGCCGACTCACCCTGCACGCCGCGGAGGTAACGAGCCACGTCGTCGCTCGCCAGCACGGCCTGCGTGATGTCGTCCGACCTCACGAGGGGAAACTATAGCAGGAACCGCCGGACGGCCGCCGCCGGTGCCCGGTCAGAGGTGCCGCGCGATCGCCTGCCCGAACGCCGTGGTCGACGCGGTGCCCCCGAGGTCGCGCGTCCGGACGTCGGTCGTGGAGAGCACGCGGTCGAGGGCGCCGCGGATCCGCGTGGCCGCCTCGTCCTCGCCCAGATGGTCGAGCATCATCGTCGCCGAGAGGAGCAGCGCGGTCGGGTTCGCGACGTTCTGCCCGGCGATGTCCGGCGCGCTGCCGTGCACCGCCTCGAACACCGCGATGTCGTCGCCGAGGTTCGCGCCGGGGACGACGCCGAGGCCGCCGACGAGGCCCGCGCACAGGTCCGACACGATGTCGCCGTAGAGGTTCGGCAGGAGCAGCACGTCGTACCGCTCGGGCGTCATCACGAGGTGCATGCACGCCGCGTCCACGATCCGTTCCTGGTAGCCGATCGCCGGATGGCCCTTCGCGACGCCGCGGCACGACTCCAGGAACAGGCCGTCGCCGAGCTTCATGATGTTGGCCTTGTGAATCGCCGTCACGGTCTTCCGGCCCCGGCGCTCCGCGAAGCCGAAGGCGAACTCCGCGATCCGCGTGGACGCGCGGGCCGTGATGATCTTCAGGCTCTCGACGACGCCCTCGACCACGACGTGCTCGAGGCCGGCGTACAGGTCCTCGGTGTTCTCGCGGACGATCACCAGGTCCACGCCGTCGAACCGGCTCGACACGCCGGGCAGGTTCCGCACGGGGCGGACGTTCGCGTAGAGGTCGAGGGCCTTGCGCAGGCCGACGTTGACGCTCGTGAACCCGGACCCGACCGGCGTGGTCACCGGGCCCTTCAGCGCGACCCGCGTGCGCCGGATCGAGTCGAGCAGGGTGTCCGGCAGCGGATGCCCGGACCGCTCGAGCGCGAGCACGCCCGCGTCGTGCCGGTCCCACGTGATCGAGACGCCCGCGGCCGCGAGCACGGAGACGACCGCGTCGGTCACTTCGGGACCGATGCCGTCGCCGGGGATCAGCGTGAGGTGATGCGTCATCGGTGTTAGCATAGCCGGGCTCGACGCGGGCGACGACCCCGGACGGCAACCCGAGCGCCCGCGGGAAGGAGGCGCAGGTGACGACCGTTGCGGAAGACGGGCAGTGGGCGTTGGCACACCGGTCCTTCATGGACTGGGTGGTCCGACGCAATCCCGGGCAGAAGGAATTCCACCAGGCAGTCCTCGAAGTCTCCGAGTCGCTCATCCCGTTCATCCTCGAGCGACCCCAGTATCGCGACGCACGCATCCTCGAGCGGCTGACCGAGCCGGATCGGGTCGTGAGCTTCAGGGTGACCTGGCTCGACGATCGCAACCAGGTGCAGATCAACCGCGCGTATCGGGTCCAGTTCAGCAACGCCATCGGCCCCTACAAGGGGGGCCTCCGGTTTCATCCCACGGTCAACCTCTCCGTCCTCAAATTCCTCGGATTCGAGCAGATCTTCAAGAACAGCCTCACGGGCCTCCCGATGGGCGGGGCGAAGGGCGGCGCCGACTTCGACCCGAAGGGCAAGTCCGACGCCGAGGTCATGCGCTTCTGCCAGGCGATGATGACCGAGCTGCACCGGCACATCGGCGAGGACGTGGACGTGCCGGCCGGCGACATCGGCGTCGGGTCGCGCGAGATCGGCTACCTCTTCGGGCACTACCGCCGCCTCACGAACCGCGTCGCCGGCGTGCTCACCGGCAAGGGCGTGGCCTACGGCGGCAGCCTCATCCGGACGGAGGCGACGGGCTACGGCTGCGTGTACTTCGTCGAAAACATGCTCCGCCACCGCGGCCGCACGCTCGAGGGCGGCACGTGCGTGGTGTCCGGCTCGGGCAACGTCGCGCTCTACACCGTCGAGAAGGCGATGCAGCTCGGCGCGAAGGTCGTGACGCTCTCGGACTCGGAAGGCTTCCTCCACGACCCGGACGGCTTCACGCCCGAGAAGCTCGCCTGGATCAAGGACCTCAAGGAAGTCCGCCGCGGCCGCATCCGCGAGTACGTGGACGTGTTCGGCGGCGTGTTCCACCCCGGCCGGCGCCCGTGGGTCGTGCCCTGCACCGCGGCGTTCCCGAGCGCGACGCAGAACGAGCTCGACGCCGACGACGCACGGACGCTGGTGAAGAACGGGTGTCGCGCGGTGGGCGAGGGCGCGAACATGCCGAGCACGATCGAGGCGACCGCCGTCTTCCACGAGACGACATCGCGTTCGGTCCGGGCAAGGCCGCCAACGCAGGCGGCGTCTCCGTGTCGGGCCTCGAGCAGAGCCAGAACGCGCAGCGCCTGTTCTGGACGCGTGAAGAGGTGGACGAGCGCCTCAAGGCGATCATGAAGCGCATCCACGACCGCTGCGTCGAGTACGGCACCGGCCCCGACGGCACCGTGAACTACGTGGTCGGCGCCAACCGGGCCGGCTTCGCCAAGGTCGCCGACGCGATGCTGCAGAACGGCGTCTAGCCTCGAGGTCGGGGGCCTGAAGCGCTCCCGCGTTCGGGCTCGAGATCACGACCCTCCTCGCCGTCGTGCTGTCGTTGTCGCTGGAAGTCGCACGGGCGCCGGCCGCGCCGCCGGCCGCCGCCGCAGACCACGCCCCGGACCGGCACCCTGTCCGGGGCCGTCCTCGACGAGTCGAGGGCGCCCGATCGCGGGCGCGACCGTCACGCCCGTCGCGTTCTCCGGCGGCGCCGGGACGCCCGTGACGACGGGGCCGGGCGGCACGTTCCGGTTCGCCGCGCTGGCGCCGGGCATCTACGCGCTCGATGCGCCGCGCCCGGCTTCAAGCCGACCCGCCGATCCGGTCTCGTGGTCCTCGCCGGCTCGTCGCAGCAGGCCGACATGCACCTCGAACGCGACCCGTCGGCGGCGACGGGCCCGCCCGTGGCGCCACCGACGCCCGCGCCGACCGAGGCCCCCGGTGCCCCGTCACTCGCGCCGGGCGAGGTGCTGGTGCGGCTCCGAGACGCCGCTCGGGAACATCGATCTCGCGATCGACACGGCCCACGCGCCGGTGGCCGCGGCCAATTTCCTCAAGTACGTCGATGGCGGGTTCTACGACGGCGGCCGCTTCCACCGGGCGACCCGGCCCGACAACTACACGCCGGCGCCGCCCAACCGGCCGGCGATGGAGCTGATCCAGGGCGGCATCGACCCCGCCCGCCGGGCCGACGGCTTCGCGCCCATCCCCCTCGAGCGGACAGGCGTGACCGGCCTGCACCACACCGTCGGCACGGTCTCCATGGCGCGCGGGACGCCCGACTCGGCGACGTCGGATTTCTTCATCCTGCTCGACGACCAGCCATCGCTCGACTTCGGCGGAAAGCGCTTCGACGACGGACAGGGGGCCGCCGCGTTCGGGCGGGTGGTGGCCGGGCTCGACGTGGTCCGTCAGATTCAGTACCAGCCGGTGGAAGGCCAGAACCTGACGCCGCCCGTGCCGATTACGCGGGCGTACCGCGTCCGCTGACCGCCAGCCGCGCCGCGAGCGCGTCGGCCACGCGCTCGAGCATCGCGCGATCCGCCGGCCCGAACGCGGCCGGCTGATCGCTGTCGATGTCGATCTCGCCGAAGACACGGCCGTCGCGCATGATCGGCACGACGATCTCCGACTTCGTCTCCAGGCTGCACGCGAGATACCGCGCATCCGCATGCACGTCGTCGACGACGATGGTCTGCCGCTGGCTGGCCGCCGCGCCGCAGATGCCTCGGTTGAGCGGAATGCGCACGTGCGGCGACGGCTTGCCGAGAAACGGCCCGAGCACGAGCTCGTCGCCCTCGAGCAGGTAGATGCCGACCCAGGCATAGGCCGGAAGGTGGTCCTTGAGGACGGCGACGACGTCGGTCATGGCCTGGACGGCATCCAGGGCACGCTCGGCGGCGTCGAGCGCAGCGGTCGTGGCGGTTTCGATTCTGGTCCCCATGCCCGTCCAATCGTCAGAGTCAATCCGCAATCCCAAATCCCCAATCCCCAATCACCAATCGTCAATCCCCAATCAATCCCCAATCACCAATCGCCAATCCGCAATGTCTATTCCTCCCTTGCCTCGATCCAGATCAACCACACGCCGCCGAAGAGCGTGAGCAGCGCGAAGCCGTTGGACAGACCGTGGAGGCGGCCGAACTCGCGGCGAATCGGGTCGTCGGCCGGGCGGTCGGCCATCTGGCCGGGCGTGGTGTCGCGGAGGTGATCGATGCGCGGCGCGATCCACAGCGTGCTCGCGACGCTCAGCGCCAGCATCAGGCCGATCGTGCCGAGGCGCAGGCCGAAGCGCCGCGGCCGGGGACCGAGCGCGGCGCGCGCGATGAAGATCAGCACGAGCAGCCCGCCCAGGATCCAGGCCAGGTGCTGGAATCGCTCGAACACGGCGCCGAAGACCCGGCCCGCGGCCGTGCGGCCGTGCGCCGGATCGATGTCCTCGAGCACCGCGAAGATGGCCGGCGCCCCCACGCCGCCGAGCACCGCCAGCCCGCCGGTCCAGAGCGTGAGAGCCAGCAGCGACGCGAAACGCAGGAGCGACATCCGACCGATTATGGCAAGTTCGGTCGGCGGACTCCACTCGATCGCGCCGGCGGGCCGCGGCGACCTTCCGCTGCCGGGGCCAGTACAGTAGACTGCCGCACGAGTCGCAATGCCAGAGCCATCGATCGCCGTCCTCCACAACCTCGCCACGCAGCTTCGCATCGATTCCGTTCGGTCCACGACGGAGGCCGGATCCGGCCATCCGACGACATGCCTGTCGGCGGCCGATGTGATGGCGGCCCTGTTCTTCGCCGAGATGCGGTTCGATCCGCAGGATCCGCAGCACCCCGAGGCCGACCGGTTCGTGCTGTCCAAGGGCCACGCGGCGCCGATCCTCTACGCGGCGTGGGCGGCCGCCGGCGCGTTCCCGCGTGAGGAGCTGCTCAACCTCCGCAAGATCACCTCGGACCTCGAGGGCCATCCGACGCCGCGGCTGCCGTTCGTGGACGTCGCGACGGGGTCGCTCGGCCAGGGGCTCTGCGCGGGCGTCGGCATCGCGCTCAACGCGCGGCGCATCGGGTCCGACTACCGCACCTACGTGCTGCTCGGCGACGGCGAGACGGCCGAAGGCTCCGTGTGGGAAGCCGCCGAGTCGGCGGCCTGGAACAGACTCGACAACCTCTGCGCGATCACCGACGTCAACGGCCTCGGCCAGAGCCGCGCGACGCAGTGGCAGCACGACCTCGAGGCCTTCGCCTCGCGCTATCGCGCCTTCGGCTGGCACGTCGTCACGATCGACGGGCACGACATGACGGCGATCCTCGCCGCGCTGGCCGAGGCGCGCGCCACGCGCGGCCGGCCGACGATGATCGTGGCACGCACGGAGAAGGGCAAGGGCGTGTCCTTCGTCGAGGGCCGGGACGGCTGGCACGGCAAGGCCTTCAAGAAGGGCGAGGAGGCCGACCGCGCGCTGGCCGAGCTCGAGGCGCAGTACGTGAAGACGTCCGACCCGGCGCCGGTGATTCCGAAGCCGTCCAGCCGCCGCACCGAGGGGCCGCTCCCGGATTTCGTCGCGCGGATGCCCGCGCCCGCCTATGCGCTCGGCGACCTCGTCGCCACGCGCGAGGCCTACGGCGACGCGCTGGCCGCGCTCGGCGGCCTCGACGCGCGCGTGGTCGCGCTCGACGCCGACGTCAAGAACTCGACCTACAGCGACCGGTTCGAGAAGGTGCACCCGGATCGCTTCTACCAGTTCTTCATCGCCGAGCAGGTGATGGTCGGTGCCGCGATGGGGATGGCCGCGCGCGGCGCGGTCGCGTTTCCCGCGAGCTTCGCGTGCTTCCTGGAGCGCGCGGCCGACTTCATCCGGATGGCCGGCATCTCCAACTCCAACATCAAGCTCGCCGGATCGCACGCGGGCGTGTCGATCGGCGAGGACGGCCCGTCGCAGATGGCGCTCGAGGACCTCGCCATGATGCGCGGCCTGCCCAATGCCACCGTGTTCTACCCGTGCGACGGCGTGAGCGCCGCCCGCCTGATGGCCGTCGCCGCGGCGACCCACGGGCCGGTCTACCTGCGCATGTCGCGGCCCAAGACGCCGGTGATCTACACCGCCGACGAGACGTTCGCGGCCGGCGGATCCAAGACCCTGCGCCAGGGCGACCGTGACGCCGTGACCGTCGTCGCCGCCGGCATCACCGTGTTCGAGGCGCTCGAGGCCCACGATCGCCTCGCGAAGGACGGCATGGCCATCCGCGTGATCGACGCCTACTCGATCCAGCCGATCGACCGCGACGGGTTGATTGCCGCCGGACGCGCCACGCACGGCCGGCTGCTGACCGTCGAGGACCACTACGCGCACGGCGGGCTCGGGGACGCGGTGTCGGAGGCGGTGTCCGACGAGGGCTTCCGCGTCCGGCGCCTGGCCGTCCGCGAGATTCCGCGCAGCGGCCCGCCCGCCGAGGTGATCGATCGCTTCGGGATCTCGGCGCGGGCCATCGTCGACGCGGTGCGTGCCTTCGCCGGCTGACCGCGCCGGCGCCCGCTCAATTCCCGGTGCCGTCCGGAGCGTCACCGGCCGCAGAGGTGACGAATCGTGAGAGTCCGCAGGCTCGGTGTGGTGCTGTCCTCCGTCGCGGCGTTCGCCGTGACGGCCTTCTCGGGTCCGGCGTCCGGCGTCGTCACGGCGCGCGCGGCGCAGGCCACGGCCGGCCCGGCGGGCATCCGCGAAGCCGCCTGGTCGCCGGATGGCCGGCGCCTGGCGGCCGCCTGGTTCGACGTCATCTGGACCATGACGCCCGAGGGGCGGAACGCGCGGCGCCTGGTGCCGAAGCCCGGCGCCTGGGTCGCGGAACGCGATCCGGCCTGGTCGCCCGACGGCCGCAGCATCGCGTTTGCCGCCGACGCGAACGGGGAGTTCGATCTCTGGGTGGCGCCGGCCGGCGGCGGCGAGGCGCGTCACGTCACCTCGATGGTCGGCGACGAGCGATGGCCGTCGTTCACGCAGGACGGCCGGGTCGTCTTCTCGCACCGGGCGCCGCACGGCGCGTGGCAGCTCTACGCGATCGCCGCTGACGGCGCGGGGGAGCCGGTGCGGCTCTCGCCGGAGGCCGTGTCCGAGTGGCAGGGGCGCGTGTCGCCCGACGGGCGGCGGGTCGCGTTCATCTCGAGTCGCGAGCCCGAGGGACGCGACGACGCCGACGTGTGGGTGCGGGACCTGCAGGCCAGCGGCGCGCCCGCGCCGGCGGCCGCGACGCGCCTGACCCGCGGCGAGGGCGCCGAGAGTCATCCCGCGTGGGCGCCCGACGGCACGCGCGTGGCCTACTTCGCCGATCGGCCGGGCGACGCGACGGGCGTGTGGGTGTCCGCGCTGCCCGACGCCGCCGACGCCGCGCCGGCCGGCCGCGGTGGCGGGCGCGGCGGCGGCCGCGGCGGGTTCGGGCGGGGCGGCCGCGGGGGCGGTACCGACGCGCCGGAACCGGGGGCCCTCGTGCTCGCCTCGCGTCACGCGGGCGTGCCCGCGTGGTCGCCCGACGGCGAGACGCTCGTCATCGCCACGTTCCCGACCGGCGACGCCGGCTACAACGGCAACCCGAACCGCGACGACTCGGATCCGCCGATGGCGCTCGCCGACGCCGAGGCGTTCCGCTTCTGGCGCGTCGAGGCGCCCCGTCGGGTGGATGCCGGGGCCGGCGAGGTGGACCTGCCGGATCCGCCGGCCAGCCGATGGCAGACCGCGTTCGATCAGGTCTGGCAGACGCTGCGGTCCCTGTACTACTCGGACGGCCCGTCGGCGGCGCCGTGGCAGGCGCTGCGCGAGAAGTACCGGCCGCAGATGGCGGGCGTGAAGGACGCGAACGGGGCCGAGGACGTGATCGACCGGATGGTCGCCGAGCAGCCGCTCATCAAGCCGGCGCTCGAGACGACGACCGGCGTCGTCGCGTCGGGGCATCCCCTGGCGTCGGCGGCCGGCGCGCAGGTGCTCGCGCACGGCGGCAACGTCGTCGACGCGGGGATCGCGGTGGCGCTGGCGCTCGGCGTCGTCGAGCCCGACGCGACGAGCCTCGGCGGCGACGGGCAGGCGATCCTCTTCCTCAAGGGCATGTCGGAGCCGGTGGTCGTCGAGTACAAGGACATGACGCCGAGCCACGCGACGCCGGACAACCGCACGCTGTTCACGCCCGGCGGCGGGCGGACCGCGAGCGACGGCCCGACGGTGGCGAACATTCCCGGCGTGGCGGCCGGGCTCGACCTGCTCTACAAGAAGTACGGCAGTGGCAAGGTCGAGTGGGCGGATCTCGTCGCGCCGGCGATCACGATTGCCGACGAGGGCTTCGTGCTCGACGAGGCGCTGCCGACGTCGATCGAGGTCGGGCGGGCCTCGTTCGAGAAGTACCCCGAGGCCGCGAAGATCTTCCTGCCGGGCGGCCGCGTGCCGCGCGCCGGCGAGCGGTTCTTCAACAAGGACTACGCGGAGACGCTGCGCATCCTCGCGCGCGAGGGCGGTCGGTCGTTCTACGAGGGGACGATCGCGCAGCGGATCGCCGAGGACATGGCGGAGCACGGCGGCGTGATCACCGCGACCGACCTGGCGCAGTACCGCGCGATCGAGCGCCGGCCGCTGATGGGGCATTACCGCGGCCACCTCGTCTACTCGGTGCCGCCGCCGGTCTCGACCGGGCTGCAGATGGTCGAGACGCTGAACATCCTCGACAACTACCAGCCGAAGCCGGGCGCCACCTACACGACCGACGCGGACTACCTGCACCACGTGATCGAGGCGTGGCGCGTGCGTGACGGCGGCGCGCGAATCGCCGATCCCGAGCGATGGCCCGTGGATCTCGGGGATCACCTCGACCCGGCGCACGCGCGTGAGCGTTACGCGCTGATCAAGCCGGACGCGGTGTGGAGCGGCGGCGGCTTCGGCCGCGGCGGCGCGCCGGCGCCCTCCGCGACGACGACCGCGTTCCAGACCGAGGACGAGTCGGGGCGGGTCCAGACGGGCACGACCGCCTTCGTCGTCGCGGACGCCGAGGGCAACATGATCGCGTTCACGCAGACGCTCTCGACCTGGGGCGGCAACTACTACGTCTCGAAGGGGCTGGGCTTCCTCTACAACGACCACTTCCGCGGCGGGGCCGGCCGGGGCGGGTTCGGGTCGATGCTGCCGCTGCAGCGGTCGTCGTCGACGAGCGTGCCGACGCTGGTGTTCGCGCCGGTGCCGGCCGGCGTGGCGTCGTCGGGCATCGACGGCTACGTCTCGCGGCTCGCGGTCGGGTGCGCGGGCAACGCGTGGATTCCGGCGTCGGTCTACGACGTGATCCTCAACGTGGTGGACGGCGGCATGTCGGCGCAGCAGGCGATCGAGGCGCCGCGGATGCTGATCGGCAGCGGGGGCGGCGGGTCACGCGTGCAGATCGAGGATCGGTTCCCGCGCACGCTGCTGGCCGACCTCGAGCGGCGCGGCCACAGCTTCGTGAAGGTCGGCCGCAAGGGCGAGGTGGTCTACGGCTACGCGGCGGCCGCGGTCGTGGACGCCCTGAAGGGCACGGTCGCCGGCGGCGCCGAACCGCGACGGTCGCACGCGACGCGCTAGCCGACCGGCGGCATCGCGCGCTTGTGGTCGGATGCGGCGCGCAGGCGCTCGATCCGCCGGGCGACGTCCGGGGCGACCGACGTGGGGTTCTCGAGGTACTGCTCGAGCATCGCGTAGGTGAAGCCCATCTCGGACTCGTCGGTCTGGCCCAGCCACAGCCCGGCGCTCGGCGCCTTGTCGAGGATGGCCTGCGGCACGCCGAGCGCCTGCGCCACCGCGCGCACCTCGCTCTTCACCAGGCCGCCGATCGGCAGCAGGTCCACGCCGCCGTCGCCATACTTCGTGTAGTACCCGATCGTGATCTCGCTCCGGTTGCCGGTCCCGACCACCAGGTAGTTCAGCGCATTGGCGACCAGGTACAGCGTGGTCATGCGCAGGCGCGGCTTGACGTTCGCGCGCGGCATCTGCTGCCTGATGTCGATCACGCCCGCCGCGTGCCCCAGCCCGTCCACCGCGCGCTCGACCGTGTCGGTCAGCGTGTCGAACGTCGCCCCGAGGTCCACGCGCGCGACCGGAATCCCGAACGCCTCGGCGACGAGCCGCGCGTCGCGCTCGTCCTGCGGGTCCGAGTGACACGGCAGCAGCACGCCGAGCACGTGCTCCGGCGCGGCGAGCTGGCACAGCCGGCTGACCACGGCCGAGTCGATGCCGCCGCTCAGCCCGAACACGAAGCCGCGCGCGCCCGACGTCGCCAGTCGTTCGGTGAGCCACGCCACCAGCCGATCCGCCCGTTCCGCTGCCGCGATCCGTTCCGCCATCCGGGGATTATCGCTCAGCCCGCGGCGGCCGCGTCTCGTCCACGCGATCGACCAGGCGCGCCATCGCCTCGACCGCGGGCGACTCCGGCCAGATGGGCACGGCCGGCGCCGTGTAGCCGGCGTGCGCCAGCTCGCCCTGGAAGAAGGCGATCTCGGTGGCGATGAACGCGAGCCGGGTCGCGGCGCGCAGCACGAGATACAGCGCGATCGCCACGCCGCCGAACCCGCCGGCCGCCGGACCCGCCGCGGCCCACAGCGCGAGCGGCACCAGGCCGGCGACGACGTTGAGCAGGTACAGCGCGGCCGTCCGCCCCGGCCGCCGCCGCACGAACCGCCAGGCCGCGCCGAGCGCGGCGACCGCGCTGCGGCGCCCCTCGACGACGAGGCGGATGCGCGCGTAGTCGGCGACGAGGCAGGTCAGCGCGAGGCCCAGCGTCGCCGCCCACCAGACGATCGCCAGCGGCCAGGACCCGGCGGGG
Source organism: Vicinamibacterales bacterium (assembly GCA_041394725.1). Lineage (GTDB taxonomy): Bacteria > Acidobacteriota > Vicinamibacteria > Vicinamibacterales > SCN-69-37 > JAWKHR01. Next base: position 30,537 of record JAWKHR010000026.1, read on the forward strand.
CCCGGGACGAGCAGGTCGCCGCCCGGCGTCGCGCCCTGCGACACGCGCCCGACCCAGGCGAGCAGCAGCCAGTCCACGGCGCCGACGATGACGGCCAGCCGGAGGAACGCGCCCGCGTGCGCCCCGCACGCGCCGAAGAACGCCGGCGCACGCACCACACGGCCGCGCGCCAGCCGGTCGATCAGGCCGCCCGCGAGGAAGAGCCAGAGGATGACGTACGCCGCGATCGTGCCGGCCGGCGCGGTGCCGGCCGCGCGATGCAGCCGCAGGTCGAGCACGAACGACGGCGTGCCGTCGAACCCGAGGATCTGGTGGAACAGCAGCTCGCCGAGCCCGAGGGGGTCGGCGCCGAACGGCGCGAGCGTGAACGCGAGGCCCGCCGCGAGGAAGCCGCCGGCGGCGACCGGCGCCGTCAGCACCCGACGCCAGCCCTCGACGAACGAGCCGGAGACGGTCGCGTGCGCGGTGGCCCGTGGGGGCAGGGATCCGGTCATGCGAACGGCGGCAATGCTAGCATGGGGCGTTTTTCCCGCGAGGAGACGCTGGTGCCGTTCACCGTGCTGTCCGTCGGCCTCGGTCCCATCGGGGCCGCCGTCGTCCGCCAGATCGTCCGGCGGCGATCGCTCAAGATCGTCGGCGCCGTGGACGTCGATCCCGCCAAGGTCGATCGCGATCTCGGCGCGGTGTGCGGCCTGCGGCGGCGGCTCGGCGTCCGCGTCGGCGACGACCTCGCGCGCACGATCCGCGCGGTCCGGCCCGACATCGCGGTGCTCTGCACGAGCTCGTCGCTCCGCCGCGCGCTGCCGGAGTTCGAGACCGTCCTCAAGCTCAAGGTGCCGATCGTCTCGACCACCGAGGAACTCGCGTGCCCGGTGCCGGCCAGCGCCGTGCCCGCCCGGCGCATCGACGCGCTCGCCAAGCGCGCGCGCGTCGCGGTCGTCGGCACCGGCGTGAACCCCGGGTTCGCGATGGACGCGCTGCCGATCGCGCTCACCGCCGTCTGCGAGACCGTCGAGGCCGTGCGCGTGGACCGCGTGCAGGACGCCGCGCTGCGCCGCCTGCCGTTCCAGCAGAAGATCGGCGCCGGCCTCACCCGCGCCGAGTTCCAGGAACGGGTCCGCGCCGGCGCGGTGCGCCACGTCGGCCTGGCCGAGTCGATCACGATGATCGGCGACGCGCTCGGCTGGAAGCTCGAGCGCATCACCGACGAGGTCCAGCCGAAGATGGCGACGCGGAAGGTGTCGAGCCCCGTCCTGACCGTCGAGGCGGGGCAGGTGGCGGGGCTCATCCAGGACGGCACGGGCTACCGGCGCGGCAAGCCCGTCATCACGCTGCACATGGAGGCCTACCTGGGCGCGCCCGAGTCGTACGACGCCGTCGAACTCGCGGGCACGCCGCCGCTCTCGATGCGGATCGACGGCGGGATCCACGGCGACATCGCCACCGCGTCGATGGTCGTCAACTCGATCCCGAAGGTGCTCAACGCGGATCCCGGCTTGCGCACGATGCGCGACCTCGCGCTGCCGTCGTACTTTCCGGGCTGACGGCGGGCGCCGGGCCGTGCGCGGACGCGCCGCCGCCCGTCACGCACGCGCTGTGGGCGGACGCCCGCCGATCACCCCGATCAGGCGACCGAACCGGCCTCGGCCTGCCGCGTGAAGTACTCCACGAGGCCGGCGACCAGGCCCTGCGTCGTATACGGATCGGCGACGATCGTCGGCGTGATGCCGCGCTCGCGCGCCGCGGCGGCCGTGACCGGGCCGATCGTCGCGACGACGGTCGTGCCGAGCAGGTCCGCGGCCTGTTCCTCGCCGATGATCGCGGCGAAGCGGTTGACCGCGGTCGGGCTCGCGAACGTCACCGCGTCCACCTTGCCGTCGAGCAGCAGCCGGTAGAGCTGCTGCGCCGCGGGCGCGTCGGGCGGCGCCGGCGTGGACCGATACGCCACGAGGTCCGTCACCGCCGCGCCGCGCGCCGCCAGGTCCTGCGCCAGCAGGTCGTGCAGGTGATCCGGCCGCACGATGAGGACGCGCTGGCCCTCGAGCGACCGGCTGCCGACGAGCGCCTCGCCGATCCGGTCGCTCCGGTGCTCCGGCACGACGACGTCGGGCTTGATGCCGCTCGCGAACAGCCGGTCGGCCGTCGACGGCCCGATCGCGCCGACCGACACGCGGCCGAGCGCGCGCAGGTCGCGCGGCCCGCGCGCGAGGGCCGAGAGGAACCGCGTCGCCGCGCTGGCTCCCTCGAACACGGCCCAGTCGTACTGGTCGATGGACGCGGCCGCCCGATCGATCGCTTCCGGGTCCTCCGCCGGCAGCAGGCGGAACGTCGGCGCCTCGATGGCCTGCGCGCCGAGCGCCTCGAGCGGTTCGATCAGGCTGGCGGCCTGTTCGGGCGATCGCGTGATGACGATGCGCCGGCCGAACAGGGGCCGCGCGTCGTACCACCGCAGGTGGCTGCGCAGCCCCGCCACGTCGCCGACGATGAGCAGGCCCGGGCCGGGCGGCGTCTCGTCCGAGGTCGCCCGGAAGAGCTCGGCCACCGTGCCGGTCCGCGTCTCCTGGTCGGGCAGCGTGCCCGAGAGCACGAGCGCCGCCGCGCGATCGCCCGAGGCGCCCGCGTCGATGAGCGCCCCGAGCACGCGCGGCACCTGGCGGCCGCCGGCGTAGCAGACCAGCGTGCCGTCGATCGCGGCCAGCGCGCGCCAGTCGACGTCCGGAATCGCGTCGGCGTCGCCCTCGTTGCCGCGCAGCAGCACGATCGTGTCACCCGCGCCGGGGTAGGTCAGCGGGATGCCGGCATACGCGGCGGCGCCGACCGCGGCCGGAATCCCGGGGACCACCTCGAACGGGATCTGCTGCTCGTGCAGGAACAGCGCCTCGCGGGCGCCGCTCGCGAAGACGAACGGGTCGCCCCACTTCAGCCGGGCGACCACGTGGCCCTCGCGCGCCTTCTCGGCGAGCAGGATCGCGATGGCTTCCTGCGCGACGGCCTTCTCGGCCGGCGCCCCGACGGCAATCCGCTCCGCCTCGGGCCGGGCCCAGCGCAGCACCGCCGCGACCGGCGCGTCGTAGACGACCACGTCGGCTTCCGAGAGCAGGCGGACGCCCCGCGCCGAGAGGAGCCCCGGATCCCCGGGGCCGGCTCCGATGACGTATACACGGCCTGTCACGCGTCAGGGTCTCCCTTTGGCGGCGAAGTATCCCGCACGCGTGCGGGCCACCGTGCCGGGCCGCGAGACGCGGACCTGCACCGTGCGCCACGTGCCGTCGCGGCGGGTGTTCGTCGAGGTGTAGCCGATCGCGTACTGGTTGGCCAGCTCGGTCGCGATCTGCTCGTAGATGTCGGGCAGCTGCTTCGCATCGTCCACGAAGAAGACGCGGCCGCCGGTCTCCTGCGAGAGGGTGCGGAGCACGAACTCCGACTCGCGGAAGCCCGTGCGCCGCGACTCGTCGGGCGCGCGCAGGCCGATCGCGTAGACGACCGAGTCGGACCGCTTGGCGCCGTCCAGCACTTCCTCGTAGTCGAGCCGGCTCGTCGTGTCCTCGCCGTCCGAGAGAACCACGATGGCGAAGCGCCGGATGCCGCCGCCGGGCACCTCGGCCTCGGGCCGCAGGTCGCGGTCCTTGAGGGCCGTGTAGAGGGCCATGTAGAGCGACGTCGATCCGCCGGCCTGCGTGCTGCGGATCGCCTTCTCGAGCGCCGCGACGTCGTTCGTGTACTGCTGGCGGACCGTGACCTGGCTGTCGAAGTCCACGATCTGCGCCTCGTCATGCGGGCCCAGCCGGCGGACGAAGCCGATCGCCGCCGCCTGGGCGATCTCCAGCTTCTGGTCCATGCTCGTGCTGGTGTCGAAGAGGATCGACAGCGCGATCGGCTGCGGGTCGGCGGCGAAGTTCTCGACCTTCTGCCGGACGTTGTCCTCGTAGACCTCGAAGTCGTCCGCCGTGAGCCCGCCCACGAGGTGGCCGGCGGCGTCGACGACGGTGACATTGAGGAAGACCGTGTCCGTGCCGCCGCGGAAGATCTGCGACGACCGCTCCTGCGCGGCCTGATCGGCGCCGGCCTGCGCCGCGCTGGCCTGCGCCGCGCCGCCACGCGCGGCCTGCCGCGCGGTGACCGGGAAGGTGGCGAGCGCCGCCAGGCCGAGGACCGCGATGGCCCGGCGGCCGGGCGTCATCGGCCGCCCGTCCAGGCGGGCGCGACCACCCGCGCGCCGTCGCGCTTGACCTCCACCTGCAGCTTCTCGGGCGGGATCATCCGGTCCGGCCGGCTGTAGACGACGTCGTACCGCGCGAGGATCTGGGTCGCGGTGCGCGCGAGTGCCTGGCTGATGGCCTGGCGCGAGAGCACGTTGCGCGCGTCCCCGCCGCTGCGGCGCGCGACGTCGGTCAGCACCTGCGCGCGCTCGCGCCCCTCGGGCGTCGCGAGCGGCTGGCCGCCCGGCGTGAACGCGATCGTCCAGAGCGACGCCCCGGCGGTCTTGAGCGCGTCCTCGACCCGCTGGTGCAGCGCCGTGCTGAACTCGGGGCCCGACTCGACGACGACGGCGACGAGCACCGGGCGCGCGGCCTGCTGGCGGCGCAGCTCGGCGGCCTCCTCGATCACCGCGTCGAGGAACTGCGATCCGGATCCGGGCTTCGAGAACAGACGGTTGATGCCCTGCATCAGCGCCGAGGTGTCGAGCGCGTAGGCGACGGCCCGCGTCGGCCGATCGCCGAAGGTCACGAGCGCCTGGGCCGGCGTCGGGTCGGCCATCGCCATCGTCTTGACGAAGGCCGTCAGGCCCTGGCGGATGTCCGTGATCACCGACTGCGCCGATTCCGTGTCGTCGGCGAGCAGCGCGACGTGCGTCGGCGGCGGCGCCGGCGTCACGCGCAGGACCTCGCGCGCGACGCCGTCCTCGCGCACCACGAAGTCGCCCGCGGCCAGGCCCTCGATCGGGGCCTGGTCGCGGGTGGTCACGCTCACGTAGACGTGCTGCTCGGCCGCCTGACGCGCGGCGTCCAGGCGGGTCGAGGGACCCAGGGCGAGCGCGGCGAGGACGATCGCCGCGCCTGGAAGCGTGAGCCGTCTGGTCATGATGCTCCGTCCTGACGGCCCATGGCCGTCGTCGTTCGGGTTACTTCGGCCCCCAGCTGAGGGCCTTCGCGACGATGCCCTCGCGCTTGACGGCGACGGCGGTGCGATCCGCCGGCTTGCCGTCCGGGCGCGCGATGGTCACCGCGTACTGGTGCGAGATGTTGAGCGCGGCGACGCGCAGGACGTTCTCGAGCGCCGGCCCCGTCGAGATCGTCACGCGCAGGCCGCCCGTGATGCCGCTCAGCTGGTCGAGCAGCGCGTTGCGGCCGTCGTCGTGGTCGAGCTTGCCCGGCTTCTGGACCGCGAACGACCACACCGAGGTCTGGGCCTTGCGGACCTCGTCGGCGATGCGCGGGAACGCCATCGTGCTCTCCTCGACGCCCGGCTCGATGTTGAACACGACGATGAACCGGCGCGGCGTGTCCACCTTCTCGAGCGTCCGGGCGGCCTCGACGAGGCCTTCGTGGACGAGCTGGCCGGCGCGCGGCTTGGGCGCGAGCTTCGGGATCGCCGCGAGCAGCCTGGCCTTGTCGGAGGTCAGCTTCTCGGCGATCATCCCGGCGCCGCCGATTTCGGCGAGCGCGATCTGCGACTGGGGCGAGGCGCCGAGCAGGTCGTTGACGAACGCGGTCACCGCCGTGCGGATGTCGTTGGCGAACTCGGTGGCTTCCTTCGACGTGTCCACCATCAGGACGACGGCGGCCGGCTCGGTGGCCTCCTTGACCTCGGTCACCTCGCGGAGCTGGTTGTCTTCCTGGACGGCGAAGTCGGTGGCCTGGAGCCCGGCGACGGGCTGGGCCTGGTTGTTCATGGCCGAGACGTACAGGGTGCGGGACTGCTGGAGGCCCTCTTCGGCGTGAACGCCGAGGGCCAGAGCCAGTGCGGCGCCCACGACGCACACGGCGGAACGGAAGAGACGGAACGGCATCAGGGGGGTCCTCCTGACTCGAAGTATACCGGGTCGATCGACGCGGACGGAGCGCTGATCGACGTGGTGGCGCGGCGACAGCCGTGGTGACGGCGCCGCGAAGGGCCTGGGGCACGGGGGAGCGCGGGGGCCACGGAGAGGCCGCGGAGAGGCCGCGCCCCGACGCTTCGGGAGCGGGACCGAAGCCGCCGGAGGCCGGCGTCCGGAGGGCCCCGGCCGCTAGTGAATTGATTCACAAGTGTGGTATACATTTAGGGTTTTGCTGCCGGGTTCCGAGGCATTCATGAGCGGCAAAACGCGCAAACGCAGCCTGGCGGAGTCCCTGAAAGCCCTGAACGACAGCGCCGTGAACGCCGGACCGGCGGCCACGGCCAGCTACTCGCTCATCGGGGCCATCGTGGTGTTCGCCGGCCTGGGGTACGGTCTCGACGTCTGGCTCGGCACCGCGCCGGGGTTCCTCCTCGGGGGGATCGTCGTGGCGCTCATCGTCGGTTTCGCCCAGCTCGCGGTGGTGATGCTGACGAAGCGGAAGTAGGGAGCCGGACGGGTGCAGGTCGTGTTGATCCTCGTCGGCGCCTGCGTGGCCAGCGCGCTGGCGGTGCGCGCCGCGGTGGAACCGGAAGCCGGACGCGCGATTGCGTTCGGCATGCTGGGCCCGCTGGTCGCGGTCGTGGCGAGCTGGCTGGTGGTGCGTCGCGTGCACGCGCGGGCGCCGGGCCGCGTGACGGCCGTGATGGTGCAGGCGTTCGCGGGCAAGGTCGTGTTCTTCGGGATTTACGTGGTGGTGGTGCTGAAGGTCATCGGCGTCGCGCTGGTGCCCTTCGCGGTGAGTTTCACCGGGTACTTCCTGGCGCTCTACGTGGTGGAGGCGGCGCTGCTGCAGCGGCTGCTCCGGCCGCGCGACGAGGCGCCTGGGTCCTCGCAGGTGGGAACGGACTGATGCAGGAACCGGTCGGACAGGGGTTCAACCCGGGCGAGACGATTCTCGAACACGTCTCGAACAGCTCGAGGGAGCACCCGCTGATCCATCTGCCGACGATCTTCGGGATCGACATGTCGGTCACGAAGCACGTCTTCATGCTGTGGCTGGTCGCGGCGCTGGTGTTCATCGGCGTCACGTGGGCCGTGCGGCGTCACGTGCGCGGCGGGAAGCTGATCGCGCGCGGGCCGGTCGGCGTGATCGAGCTGGTGGTCGAGTTCATCCGCGACAGCATCGCGCGGCCGACGATCGGCTCGAAGTGGCTCGACACGTGGACGCCGCTGCTGCTGAGCCTGTTCTTCTTCATCCTCTCGGCGAACCTCATCGGGCTCATCCCGATCTTCGACCTGCTCGGGCTGGTGAACCACTACGTGCTGCACCTGCCGGAGGACGCGTTCCTGGCGCGGCTGACGCACGGCGGGCCGACGGCGACGGGTAACTTCAACGTCACGGCCGGACTGGCGATCATCACGTTCGTGTCGATCATCGTCGCCGGGTCGCGCGCGCACGGCTTCACGCAGCACTGGGTGAACCTGGTGCCGCACGGCCTGCCGAAGCCGATTTACGTCATCCTCATCCCGATCGAGATCGTCAGCATGTTCGTCAAGCCGTTCGCGCTCACCATGCGACTCGCGGCGAACATGACGGGCGGCCACATCGCGCTGCTCGCGATCGTCTCGTTCGTCTTCATTTTCGCGGAACGCCTGGGCGCCATGGGCGGGATCGGCATCGGGCTCGGGTTCTCGGTGCCGCTGTCGGTCGCGCTCTCGGGCCTCGAGATCATCGTGGTCCTGGTGCAGGCGTACGTCTTCACACTGCTGTCGGCCGTGTTCATCGGCATGGCCATCAACGTTCATCACTAGAGAGTCACGTTCGTTCAGGAGGAGAGAGATGCAGGAAGCGGCGAATCTGGCGTTGGGGTACGCGGGCGCGGGGATCGGCCTGGGGCTGGCCGTCATCGGGGCGGGCCTGGGCATCGGCCGGCTCGCGGCCGGGACGGGCGAGGCGATTGCCCGGCAGCCGAGCGCGGCGGGGCAGATCACGGCGGCGACGAACCTCGCGCTCTTCCTGCTGGAAGGCGTCGCGATTCTCGCCGAGGTCTTCTGTCTGCTGATCGTGCTCAAGTAGCGCGCGGATCCGGATGGCGGCCGGGCCCGGTGGCCCGCCGCCTCCCGACGAAAGGACGCGAGACGTGAACAATCCGCTCGTTCAACCCGATCCGGGGCTGTTCATCTGGACGATCCTGACGTTCCTGGTGCTGGCCTGGCTCCTCAAGCGATTCGCCTGGGGACCCATGCTGCAGGCGCTGGAGAACCGGGAGAAGGTGATTGCCTCGGCGGTCGAGAACGCCGAGAAGGCCCGCCGGGACCTCGAGAAGGTCCAGGAGGAGTCCGCGCGCCTGCTGGCCGAGGCGCGGCGGGAGGGCAGCGACCTCATCAACCGGGCGCGCGCCGACGCCGACCGCGTCCGCGAGGACCTGCGCGAGAAGGCCACGGCCGAGGTCGCCGCGATGACCCGCAACGCCGAGAAGGAGATCCAGCGCGAGACCGCCCGCGCGTCCGAGCAGATCCGCCGTGAGGCGGTGGACCTGTCGATCGCGATCGCGTCGAAGCTGATCCAGCGCAACCTCTCGGCGACCGACAACGAACAGCTGATCCAGGACACGATCCGGCAGGTCGAGACCAGCCGGAACTAGACCGTCCGTTTCAGGACACCGGGAAAACGACACCGGGAGTCTTTTCCGCGCCGCGAGGAAAAGACTCCCGGTGTCTTTTTTGGCACCGCCTTGGCATGACGGCACCGCGCGCCATCCTCGTCGTGGACCTGCTGCTCGCGCTGATGGTCCTCATCTGGGGCGTCAACTTCAGTGTCCTGAAGGTGGCCTTCCGCGAGATTCCCGCCGCGCCGTTCAACGCCGTCCGGCTCGCGCTGGCCGTGGCCGTCTTCCTCGGCGCCATCGCCGCCGCCCGGCGCGGGCCCCGTCACCCCGGTGACGCGCGCACGGTGCGGTCCGTCTTCGTCACCGACACCCCCGTCACGGCGCGCGACGTGCGCGACCTGGTGCTCCTCGGCCTCGTCGGGCACTTCCTCTACCAGATCGGCTTCGTCGGCGGCGTCGCCGCCACCAGCGTGTCCAACGCCGCGCTCATCATCGGCACCACGCCGGTCGTCGTGACCTGCCTGGCGGCGGCGATCGGCCGCGAGCGGCTGAGCCCGCTGCACTGGGCCGGCGTCGTGCTCTCGCTGGTCGGCATCTACTTCGTCGTCGGCGTCCGGTCGTCGTTCGGCGGCGCCTCGGTGCACGGGGATCTGCTGATGGCCGGATCGGTGCTGTGCTGGTCGGCCTACACGGTCGGCGCGGGCCGGCTCATGGCCCGCCACTCGCCGCTCTTCGTGACCGGCGTGACGATGGCGATCGGGATGGTGCCGTACGTGATCTGGGCCGGACCCGCGATGCGGCAGGTGGACTGGACCGGCGTCAGCGCGTGGACGTGGGGCGCGCTGGTCTTCTCGGCGCTCTTCGCGCTGAACGTCTGCTATCTCATCTGGTACATCGCCGTCCGACAGATCGGCCCGTCACGCACGGCCATCGTCTCCAACCTGGTCCCGATCGCCGCGATGATTGTGGCCGCGGTGTGGCTCCGCGAGCCGGTCACCCGGACGAAGGTCGCCGGGGCGGTGCTGGTCCTCGCCGGCGTGGCGCTGACGCGACGGGCGGGAAGGGGTGTGGGGAGGAGGCTGGCGAAACTTTGAAGTTCGAAGTTCGAAGTTACGCAAGCGCTTCTTACCCCACCAGGCTCCAGTCCGTGTGCGGATTCTTGTTCAGGACCAGCCAGCCGTAGAGCAGCCCGCGGTAGCTCTGCCACCGCATGCCCTTGCGCGCGTAGAACGGCTCGAGCGCGCGCTGGAGTGCCGGGAGGTGGTAGAAGGGCACGCCGGGGAAGTAGTGGTGCTCGAGGTGGAGGTTCGAGTTGATGAACACGAAGTTCCAGCACCAGTTCCGGCGCATCAGCGTGCCCCACTTCGCCGGATCCGCCGGGTCGATGTCGTAGTGCTGGCCCAGCCGGTTGAGCGTGAACGCCACCGGAAACACGAAGAACACCGGCACGATGTGCGCACGGAGCGCCGCCGGGAAGCCGAACGCCCACCAGAGCACCGCGATCGCCGCCAGGTGGAACCCGATCGACACGCGCCGCTCGGCCGCGATCCGCCGCTGCAGATCCGGCGGGTAGGTCGCCGCCTCCTGCCGCGCCGCCCGGAAGTAGATGGGGAAGAGCGCCGGCGTGGCGTAGAGCATCTTGTACCAGCGCCGCACGATCTTCGGCGTGAGGTAGTGGCGCTTCGGGTCGTCCTCGTCCGACCCCAGCTCGGCGTGATGATCCAGGTGCCAGTGGGTGAACTGGCTCGCCGAGATGCCGCTGGGAATCGCGTAGAGGAGCGCGAGCGCGCGCTCGAGCCGCGGGTGCCGCCGCGTGAAGACGAGGTGGTGCAACACCTCGTGGAGCAGCACCGTGAAGTTGAACACCGTGAAGCCCTGCACGACGGCGAGCGGGATCCAGATCCAGGGCGAGTCGAACCGGATGAGCCCCCACGTCGCCAGGCCGATCAGCGCGAACTGCCGCGCCGTCGCCACGAAGTGCCGCGCCGGCGACTTCGTGTGGAACGCCTGCATCTGCGCCCGCGTCAGCGCGTGACTGAGCTCCACACGGAGCCCTGCCGCATGCTGGCTGTAATAGTGGGACTTCATCGGATCCATTCTGCCACTTTGGGGATGGTGGCGGGCGTGGGGACTCTGGGGGGCGTGGGGGACTCGGGCGGGCGTGGGGACTCTGGAGGGCGTGGGGAAAGCGACGCGGGCCATGGGGACGTGGGGCGACGGGGGACGTGGGGAGAACATGTTCTTCTTCGCCAGGCTCGGCGCCCGCTGTCGCGCTCGAAGGCCGGGCCGCCGAACGCCGGGCCGAATCGCCACGCGCCCATCGTCATGAGAGACAACCCATGAAGAACGAACCCGCTCTCCCCACGTCCCCCGTCGCCCCACGTCCCCATGGCCCCCGTGGCCTTCCCCACGCCCCCCAGAGCCCCCACGCCCCCGCCCCCACGCCCCCCAAGCACCGGAACCGCGCCCCACGATTGCTCGTAATATGTCGTCATACGCCATGTCGTCATGCGACATGGCGTGACTCGACACTGGACCAGACATGCGACGACCCGACGACCTGCTGCCGCTGACCCCCGCGATGTTCCACGTCCTGCTGTGCCTGTCGGAGGGCGAACGGCACGGCTACCGGATCCTGAAGGACGTCGCGGAACGGACCGCGGGTCGGGTGCGGCTCAGCACCGGCACCCTCTACGGCCTGATCAAGCGCCTGCTCGACGATGGCCTCGCGACCGAGGTCGAGAGCGGCAGCGACCGCCGCCGCGCGTACCGCCTCACGGCGTTCGGGCGCCAGGTGGCCCGCGCGGAGGCCGAGCGGCTCGAGCAGCTCGTCGTCGGCGCGCGCCGGACCGGCCTGCTCCCGTCGCGGGGGCGGTCGTGAAGTCCCGCTGGCTCCGCGCGTGGCTGCGGCTGTTTCCGGCCGACTTCCGCGGCGACTTCGGCGACGAGATGCGCGCCTCGGTGGACGAGGAGCTCCGGGATGCGCGGACGCGCCGCGGCCGCGCCGGCGTCGCCTGGCGCAACGTCACCGCCGCGCTCCGCGTGGGACCGCGGCTGCACCTCGAGCAGTGGCGCCAGGACCTGCGGCACGCCGTCCGGGCGCTCGCGCACGCCCCGCTGTTCAGCCTCGCAGCCGTCGGCGCGCTTGCCTTCGGCATCGGCTCGACGGTGTCCACCTTCGGGCTGGCCGACGCCTTCCTGTTCAGGCCCCTCCCGTTCGCCAGGCCCGCCGAACTCGTCCACCTGTGGGCGGCGGACCGTGCGCGCGGCGACGACGAGATGCGCGCGTCGCTCCAGGAGTTCGAGGCGTGGCGCTCGCGCGACGACCTGTTCAGCGGGGTCGCCGCCTTCAACTACTCGTCGGTGGAGCTGACCGGCGGGCCCGAGCCGGAGCGGATTCCCGCGGGCCTCGTCTCGGCCGGCCTCTTCGACGTCCTCGGCGTGCCGCCGCTCGCCGGTCGCGCGCTCCGGGCCGGCGACGACCAGCCGGGCGCCGCGCCGGTCGTCGTGCTCGGCGAGGCGTTCTGGCGCCAGCGCTTCGGCGGGAGCCCGGAGGCCATCGGCCGCTCGCTCGCGATCGGCGGCGTGCCCCACACCATCGTCGGCGTGATGCCGGCCTCGTTCGTCTTCCCGCTGCCGATCACGCGGCTGTGGGTGCCGCGCATCCTGGATCGCGCGCGGCTGACGCCCGACGTCCAGCCGCTGCAGGTCGTGGCGCGGCTGCGGCCCGGCGTCGCCCCCGGCCAGGTGACGTCCGGGCTCGAGGCCCTGGCGCCGGATCTCGGGGCGTCGTACCCGGCGCTCGCGGGGCGGACCGTGAACGTCGTGCCCCTCGGCGAGGCCCTGAACTTCGCCTGGGACCTCTTCGCCATCGGATCCGTCGTCATCGGTGTCGCCAACCTGCTCGTGCTCCTGGCCGCCTGCGCCAACATCTCGAGCCTGATGCTCGGCCGGGCGGTGACGCGCGGCCGCGAGGTGTCGATCCGCGCGGCCCTCGGGGCGTCGCGGTTCCGGCTCGTGCGCCAGTTGATGGCCGAGAGCCTCGTGCTGGCGGGCTGCGGCGCGCTCGCCGGCCTCGGGATCGCGCAGGCGGGGCTCCGCCTGGCCGACCGGCTGATCCCGATGGAGCTCTATCGCGCGGCGCCGTTCGCGGTGGACTGGCGGGCGGCGGGCGTCGCGGTGGTGCTCGCGGCGGGCGCGGCCCTGCTCTTCGGACTCTCGCCGGCGCTCCGCTTCGCCCGGGCGAACCTCGCCGAGGCGATGCGCCAGGACGGGACCGGCGGCACCACCTCGCGGCGCAGCCTGCGGCTGCAGTCGCTGTTCGTGCGCAAGCAGGTGGCCTTCACCGTGGTGCTGCTCGTCGGCACGCTCGTCGCCGCGCGCACGTTCGCGCGGCTCAGCACCGTCGATCCAGGCTTCGAGACCGGCGGTGTGACGACGATGAGCCTCGTGCTCCCGGTGTCGCGGTACGCCGACCGCGCGGCCGTCGCGCGCTTCCATGCCGACGTCTCCGACGCGGTCCGCCGCGTGCCCGGCGTCGACGCCGCGACGACGGTCAACTACCTGCCGCTGAACCACGAGACCGCGATCGTCCCGGTGTCGGCCGACGGCCCCGGCGCGGACGCCGCGGTCCGGCGGCCCGAGGCGCAGTCGCTCGCGGTCGGGCCGGAGTACTTCCGCGTGCTGCGGATCCCGATCGCCGCCGGGCGCGCGTTCACGCCGGCCGACACGAGTGACGGGCGGCCCGTCGCCGTCGTCAACGACACGCTGGCCCGGCGACTCTGGCCCGGCCGCTCACCGGTGGGGGCGAGCCTGTGGATCGAGGACGACGTCGCCCCGCGCACCGTGGTCGGCATCGTGGGTGACACGCGGCAGGTGGACCTCGGCGAGGCGGCGGGCGGGCAGGTGTTTCTGCCGCAGGCGCAGTCGCCGTGGACCTACCTGCGCGTCCTCGCGCGTGGCGTGGACGGACGCGAGGCCGACCTGACCGCGCTGCGCGCGGCGGTCCACGACGTCGATCCGCTGCTGCCCATCGTCGAGGTGCGATCGCTGCGTCAGGTGGTCGACGACTTCCTGCTGCCGCAGCGCGCGCTGGGCGCGGTGCTGCTCGTGCTGGGCGGCTTCTCGCTGTGGCTGGCGCTGTTCGGGATCTACGGGATCGTCACGTGCCACGTGGCGGACCGCCGGCGCGAGATCGGCGTCCGCGTCGCGCTCGGCGCCGACCGGTCGCGCATCGTGCGGTTCGTGGTGGGGCGCGGCGTGCGGCTGGCCGTGCACGGCAGCGTCGCCGGGCTCGTGCTGGCGGCGGCGGGCAGCCTCGCGGCACGCGCGTTCGTGCCGGGCCTGGCCGTGGCCGATCCCCTGGTCATGCTGGCCGTCGTCGGCCTGATCGTCGGCGTGGCGGCGGCCGCCGCGTTCGTGCCGGCGCGCCGCGCCGCGCGGGTCGATCCGCTGCGGGCGATTCGGGGCTGAGGTGTGCGGTGGCCGGCCTCGCCGGCGCCCCGTGCCCGCTAGCGCGTGCCGGCCGCGGCCACCCTCAGGCTCGTCAGGAACTGCTGCAGCGCGTCGCGCCAGCGCGCGACGGTGGCGGCCGGGCCGATGACCTTCACGAAGTACGGGCCGTCGCCGGTCTCGACGACGCCGGCGATCTGGCGAAAGCCGGGCTTGTTGAAGTGCTCCGACGCGCCGGGCGTGACCTCGGCGACGTAGGTCCCGGCGACGTCCACGAGGGTGATCTTCAGGCCGGACGCCGACGTCATCGTCGTCGTCTTCGCGACCTTCGACGAGTCCGATCCGTCCGGCTGCGCCATCTGGCCGACCCAGCGGTCGAGGTTCGCCTGCACCGATCCGCCCGTGCCGCCGAAGAAGTACACCGTCGCGGTCGCGTCCTCCGCGTCGCCTTCCGCGCGCGGCAGCACGAACTCGGCGACGCGCATGGACGACGACGGCGTCTTCGTGGTCCAGCCGTCGGGGGTGTCGAAGTGGAGCGCCGGCGCAGGTGCGCCCGGCAGAATCACGGTCAGCAGGCAGGACAGCAGGAAGGCCATGCGGAGATCATAGGCGGGGTTTGCGGAAGTTTGAAGTTGGAAGTTCGAACTTCGAACCGCGGTGGCCGGCTTCGCCGGCGTCTTCGAAGTGACCCGCGCGCCCGTCTCACCTCATGCCAGTGCCCGGGCGCGCAGCCGCATGAGGGCGACGGCGACGCCGAGGGCGCAGAGCGTGACGATCGAGAGCGCCATGAACTCGGCGTAGAGCGCGCGGCCCATCAGGTCGAAGATCGTCAGGCCCATCAGGGCCAGCGCGACGGCGGTGAAGGCGCGCCAGGCGGGCGTCACGTCGCTCCAGCGATCGACGAGGCAGATGACGGCCGGCGTGGCGAGCAGCAGCACGTAGTCCCAGCCCTGCGGCGAGAGGAGGGGGACGAGCAGCATCAGCAGCGCCACCTCGAGGTAGTCCGGCTCGCCCACGTCGTGCCGGCGTCGCCAGACGACCGCCGCCAGGCCGAGCACCGCGCCCGCCGAGACCGTGGCCAGGCCCGAGGCGACGCGCCCGACGCCAAGCCACTTGGCCCACATCGCGGCGAGCGAGATGTTGTCGGCGCCGACGAGGTTCGGCGCGGTGGTCAGGCTGACGGTCTGGTACCACTGCGTCAGCTGGTCGAGGTTGCCCTGCCAGCCGTAGACCGAGGCCGGCAGGACGAGGCCGGTGCCGATCACGCCGAGCGACCAGAGCGCGGCGACCGGGCCGTGCGAGAAGGCGAGCCACGGCAGCAGGACGAGCGCGTACGGCTTGACGAACACGGCGATGCCGATGAGCACGCCGGCGGCGCGCGGCTGGTCGATCTGCACGGCGAGCAGCGCCGCGACGAGCAGCGTGCCCAGGAAGATGTTCGCCTGCCCGAGCATCAGCTCGTGGGCGTAGAACTTGGCCATGAACAACAGCGTCAGCCACGTCAGCACGCGCGGCGAACGCCGGCGCTCGGGCAGCCCGGTGATCGACCAGCGGACGAACGCCATCAGCAGGCCGACCGACATCGCGAACCACAGCGTCTGCGCCGTGTCGTGGCCGAGCACGGCCATCGGCGCGAGGACGACGGCGAAAGCGGGGAGGTACTTGAACTGGTAGTGGCCGTCGCCGGCCTGGTAGAGCGGCTGCGCGTGCAGCGCGCGACCGGCCGCCGTCCAGTAGACCTCGAAGTCCACCATCTCGTGTCGCACGCGGCTGTTGTAGAGCACGACGGCGAGGAGAGCGATGGCGACGGGCCACACGAGCGGACGGTACGCGCGCAGCGACGTCATGGCCGGGTGCGGCTCACCCTATCACGCGCCGCGGCCGGCCCATGGCTCATTCGAGGCGCCGGGGCCGGCCCATGGCTCATTCGAGGCGCCGGGGCCGCTGGTTGGCGGCGAGGACGCGCTTGCGCAGCCGCAGGTGCTTCGGCGTCACCTCGACCAGCTCGTCGTCGTTGATGAACTCGATGGCCTGCTCGAGGCTCATCAGGCGCGGCGGAATCAGCCGGACGGCCTCGTCGGCGCTCGACGCGCGCATGTTCGTCTGCTTCTTCTCGCGCGTGATGTTGACGTCCATGTCGCTCGGCCGCGCGTTCTCGCCGACGATCATGCCCTCGTAGACCTGGGTGCCCGGCTCCACGAACATCTCGCCGCGTTCCTGGAGGTTGGCGATCGCGTGCGCCGTGGCCACGCCGGCGCGGTCGGCGACCAGCGCGCCCGTCGGCCGCGCGGGGATCGGCCCGTGCCACGGCTCCCAGCCGGCGAACAGGTGGTGCATCATGCCGGTCCCGCGCGTCTCGGTCAGGAACTGCGACCGGAAGCCGATCAGGCCGCGCGCCGGGATCCGGAACTCCAGCCGCGCCCGGCCGCTGCCGTGGTTCACCATCTTCGTCATCGCGCCGCGGCGGATGCCGATCTCGGCGATGACCGTGCCCTGGAACTCCTCCGCGACGTCCACCACCAGGTCCTCGACCGGCTCGACGCGCACGCCGTCCTTCTCGCGCGTCACGATCTCGGGCCGCGACACCTGCAGCTCGTAGCCCTCGCGGCGCATCATCTCGATGAGGATCGACAGCTGCAGCTCGCCGCGCCCGATGACCTTCATCTGCTCCGGCGAGTCGGTCGGCTCGACGCGGATCGAGACGTTGCCGACGAGCTCCCGGTCGAGCCGGTCGCGCAGCTGTCGCGAGGTGACGAACCGGCCGTCGCGGCCGCCGAACGGCGACGTGTTGACGCCGAAGATCATCGACACCGTCGGCTCGTCCACCGACGGCGGCGGGATGGCGACGGGGGCCTCCGGGTCGGCGATCGTCTCGCCGATCATGATGTCCTCGATGCCGGCCAGGCAGATGACGTCGCCCGCCGACGCCTCGGCCACCTCCAGGCGCTTGAGGCCGTCGAACATGTACAGCTTGGTCACCGTCGTCCGCTGAATGGTTCCATCCAGCTTGCAGACCGCGATCGGATCGCCCACCCGGACCCGGCCGTTGACGATTCGCCCGATCGCGATGCGCCCCAGGTAGTCGCTCGAGTCGAGGTTCGCGACGAGCGCCTGGAGCGGCGCGTCGGCCGACCCGCGCGGCGCCGGAATCGCCTCGATGACCGAGTCGAACAGCGGCCGCAGGTCCTCGCCCGGCACGGCCGGGTCCGTCGTCGCCGTGCCCTGGCGGGCGTTGGTGTAGAGCACCGGGAAGTCGAGCTGGTCCTCGGTCGCGTCCAGGTCGATGAACAGGTCGTAGACCTCGTTCAGCACCGCCCCCGCCCGCGCATCCGAGCGGTCGATCTTGTTGATGACCACGATGGGCTTCAGCCGGCGCTCCAGCGCCTTCCGCAGGACGAAACGCGTCTGCGGCAGGGGGCCTTCCGAGGCGTCCACCAGCAGCATGATGCCGTCGACCATCGACAGCGTCCGCTCGACCTCGCCGCCGAAGTCGGCGTGCCCCGGCGTGTCCACGATGTTGATCAGGAAGTCGGCGTAGTGGACCGCCGTGTTCTTCGCCAGGATCGTGATCCCGCGCTCCCGCTCGAGCTCGTTCGAGTCCATGACCCGTTCGGCCACGCGCTCGTTGGAGCGGAAGATGCCGCTCTGGTGCAGCAGGGCGTCGACCAGCGTCGTCTTGCCATGGTCGACGTGGGCGACGATGGCGACGTTGCGGCGGAGGGGGTTGGCAATCAGCGGGGCAGACGAGGGTCCGGGCATCCGATCAGTATAGCCGTCCGCGTGCGTACACTATGATGCTCGGGTCCCGAAGGGAGGAGGATGGCAGAGTCGCTCGACGATCGACGTGAAGACCGGCGGTCCGCCCTGACGCGCCTCGTGGTGGCGGGCCTCGGCGCCGTGACGGCCGCCCTGGCGGGCCTCGTGGGGCTCGTCGCGGCACCCCGCACCGACAGCACCACCCGCCGCTGGCGGCCCGTGGCCAGCCTGTCGGACCTGCCCGCCGATGCCCCCCATGCCGCCGTCGTGGCCGAGCGCCAGGCCGACGGCTGGTACCAGACCCGCCGGCAGTCGGTGGTCTACCTGGACCGGGACGGCGACGGCGTCCGGGCCTTGTCGGCCACCTGCAGCCACCTCGGCTGCAGGGTGCGGTGGGACGACGCCCAGGGGCAGTTCCGGTGTCCCTGCCATGGCGGCATCTACGACCGCGCGGGTGAGGTCGTCTCCGGGCCCCCGCCCGAGCCGCTCCGCCGCGTGCCCGTGCGCGTGAACCCTGAGACGTCGCAGATCGAGGTCGAATTGTGAGCGGGTGGTTCGGGAGTCTCGTGGACTGGCTCGACGACCGTACGGGCCTCCGCGCCATCCGGCACCACCTGCTCGACGAGCCGCTGCCGCCCGGCACGGCGTGGTGGTTCACGCTGGGCAGCCTGCTGCTGTTCCTGCTGGGCATCCAGTTCGTGACCGGGATCGCGCTGGCGCTCTACTACGCGCCGACGCCGGACCACGCCTGGGACAGCGTCCGCTACGTGATGACCGAGGTGCGGGGCGGAGGCCTGCTCCGCGGCCTGCACCACTGGGGCGCGTCGATCATCGTGATCGCGGCGCTCGCGCACCTCGTGCGCGTGTTCGTGTTCGGCAGCTACCGCAAGCCGCGCGAGGTGAACTGGATCCTCGGCCTCGTCCTGCTGCTGCTGATTCTCGCCTTCGGCCTCACCGGCTACCTGCTGCCGTGGGACCAGCGCGCCTACTGGGCGACGGTCGTCACGATCAACATCTCGCGGCTGACCCCCGTGGCGGGCGACCTGGTCGCGTACCTGCTTGCCGGCGGCCCGGACGTGGGCGCGCTGACGCTCACGCGGTGGTACGCGATCCACGTGCTCGTGCTGCCGCCGCTGTTCCTGGGCCTGGTGGCGGCGCACCTCGCGCTGATGCGCCGGCACGGCATCTCCGGCCCCGTCACGCCGCGGCCGGGGCCGACGCAGCCGTTCTTTCCGTACCAGGCCGCGCGCGACCTGGCGGTGGCGTGCGGCGTGGGGCTCGTGCTCGTCCTGCTGGCCTGGCGCGGCGCGCCGGCGCTCGAGCCCCCGGCCGATCCGACGTCGAGCGACTACATCCCGCGGCCTGAGTGGTACTTCCTCGGCCTGTTCCAGCTGCTCAAGTATTTCCCGGGCCGGCTGGAGGTGATCGGCGCGATCGTGATTCCCGGCCTGGTGGTCACCGCGCTCGTCCTGCTGCCGTGGCTCGACCGCGGCCGCACGCGCGCGTGGCGGGATCGGCGCCCCGTGCTGGCCGCGCTCGTCCTCGGCCTGGCCGCCCTCTTCACGCTGACTGGCCTCGGCGCGCTGGACCGTCCGCCGGCGGCGTCCACGGCGTGGAACGTGCAGGAGATGGCCGGCGCGGTGCTGATCACGACGAGCGACCGCTGCGGCCGCTGCCACGGCGCGGACAAGGTGGCGGCCGCGATCGAGCCCGGCCGCTTCAGCCGGCCGCCCGACTGGCTGGCCAGCCACGTGGCCGACCCCATCGCGATCGCGCCCGGCCTGCGCGAGGCACCGCAGTCGAACGAGTACGACACGGCCGCGATCATCGCCGCGCTCGCGCGGTTCCGCAGCCAGGCGCCACCCGCGATCGACGAGACCACGGCTCGCGTCGTGACGACGGTCAACCGCGAGTGCCTGCCGTGCCACACGCTCGGCGGCGTCGGCGGCCGCGAGGGGCCGAAGCTCGACGGCGTCGGTTCGCGGTTCACCGCCGATCAGATCGAGCGCCGGATCATCAACCCCTACGACGTGAAGGCCGACGCCGAGATGCCCGGGTTCGACGGCGTGCTCTCGCCGGAGACGATCCACCTCGTCGCGCAGTGGATGGCGGCACATAAAGAGAGTGAGTAACTTCGAAGTTCGAAGTTTGAACTTCGAACCTCGGTGGCCGGCTGCGCCGGCGTCGTTCGATTGGATCTCGCCACAATCGTCCTGGATCTGGTCCGATGACGAGGATTGGAGTGCTGGCGTTCGCGCTGGCGGGCCCGCTGGCGGCCGCGGGGGCGGCCGCGTCGCTGATCGCGGCGCCGCAGCGCACACAGCCGACCCTGGCGATCGACGCGGCGGGTGCGTCGCTCCTGCCTGGCGCGATTCAACCCCGGACCGGCGACGAACGTGCGCTATCGCTCCATTTCGACCGCTTCGGCGCGGCGAAGTGCGGGACCGGGAGGCCGGGCCTTCGGCCCGGCGACGCGTGACTTCGGAATCGAAGTTCAAACATCGAATCCAGGTCGCCGGTTCCCCCCGCCCTCTTTCTGATTGACCCCGCCCGCCAGTCGACTATTCTTGGCCCAATCATCAATCAATCAATCATCAATCAACCAAAGAGACGCCGGCGAAGCCGGCCACCGAGGTTCGAAGTTCGAACTTCCAACTTCGAAGTTTCGCAAGAGCTCCCCATGTCCCTTTCCCTCGCCTCGTTCGTCCAGCACCAGGCGCGCATGGCGCCCGACCGCACGGCCATCGTCATGCGGCCCCTGACGCTGACCTACGGCCAGCTCGACGCCATGGCCAACCAGGTGGCGCACGGCCTGCGCGCGCTGGGCCTCGGGCCGGGGGATCACCTGGCGCTGTCGTGCCCGAACACGCCGCACTTTCCGATCGTCTACCTCGCCATCCTGAAGCTCGGTGGCGTCGTCGTGCCGCTGAACGTGCTGCTCAAGCCGGCCGAGATCGCCTACCACCTCGAGGACAGCGACGCGAAGGCACTGCTCGTGTTCGAGGGCACGCCCGAGCTGCCGATGGCCCAGATGGCGAGGGCCGCGTGTGACCAGGTGCCCGCCTGCCGGCACCTGATCGTCCTCACGAAGGACATGACCGCGCCGAGCCCGGTCGAGCCGGCGCTGACCCTCGGCCAGCTGATGCACGGGCAGCCGCCCGTCTACGACGCCCACCCCACGTCGCCCGACGACCCGGCCGTGATGCTCTACACCTCCGGCACGACCGGCCAGTCGAAGGGCGCCATGCTCACGCACCTGAACATGGTGCTCAACGCGATCGCCTCGCGCGACATGCTGGCGCCCGCGCTCGAGGGCGCGCCGCGCGGCGACGTGAACGTCCTCGTCACGCTGCCGCTCTTCCACTCCACCGGCCAGACCGCGCAGATGAACGCCGCCTTCGCGGGCGGCTGGCAGCTCGTCCTGCTGCCGCGGTTCGAGGCGACCGCCGTGCTCGCCGCGTTCGAGGCGGAGCAGATCCACTGCTGGGTCGGCGTGCCGACGATGTACTGGTCGCTGCTGGATTGCGCGCGCCGCCACGACATCGACATCGCGCGCGCGACCGCCTCGCTCCGGTTGTGCGTCTCCGGCGGCGCCCCGCTGCCGCTCGCCGTGCTCGAGGCCTTCGAGCGGGCGACCGGCGCCCGGATTCTCGAGGGCTACGGCCTGTCGGAGACCTCGCCGGTCGCCGCCTTCAACCAGCTCGCCCGGCCGTCGAAGCCCGGCACGGTCGGCCTGCCGATCGTCGGCTGCGAGATTCGCGTCGTGGACGAGGCGGATCGACCCGTGCCGGCGGGCGAGCGCGGGGAGGTCGTCATCCGCGGGTCCAACGTGATGAAGGGCTACTACAAGCGGCCGCAGGAAACCGCCGAAGCCCTGCGCGGCGGCTGGTTCCACACCGGCGACGTCGGGATCCTCGACGCGGACGGCTACCTGTCGATCGTCGATCGCAAGAAGGACCTGATCCTGCGGGGCGGGACCAACGTCTACCCGCGCGAGGTGGAGGAGCTCCTGCTGACGCACCCCGCGGTGTCGCTGGCCGCCGTGGTCGGCGTGCCCGACGAGCGGCTCGGCGAGGAGGTGAAGGCCATCCTGGTCCTGCGCCCGGGCGCGACCGCCACGGCCGAGGCCATCGTCGCCTGGTGCCGCGAGCGGATGGCCGCCTACAAGTACCCCCGCACGGTCGAGTTCCGCGACTCGCTCCCGATCGGCCCGACGGGCAAGGTCGTCAAGCGCCTGCTCTGACGGCTCCCCCCGGCTGATTCTTCCCCGGTCCCTCGGAAAACCCCCGGCCCGGCCCGGTCCCGTTCGCGGCCGCGGTCGCGGATTCCGGCCCAATGCGTCGCGCGCGACGTGGTACGCGATATGCGAGAGGCGTGCTCAAGGCACTGGTGACGCGGAAGCCGCCGGACGACCGATCCGGCGCGCCGCCGGCATCGCGGACAGGAGGCGACGCATGGCACGGCCCCTGACGGTTTGGGAACACGCCCAGCTGCTGGGCCATTCTCGACGCGACTTCCTGCAGTTCTGTGCCTGGCTGGCGGCGGCGGCCGGCCTCGAGTCCACCGCGGTGGCGCAGGTGGCGAGCGCCCTGGACTCCCGGCCCCGCCTGCCAGTCGTCTGGTTCCACTTCCAGGAATGCACGTGCTGCAGCGAGTCGTTCCTGCGCTCGTCGCATCCGATCGTCTCCGACATCATCCTGGACAAGATCTCGCTCGACTACACGGAAACCCTTCAAGCGGCCGCCGGTCACCAGGCAGAAGCCACGCTCCACGAGACGATGCAGAAGCATCGTGGGGAATACCTGATGCTCGTCGAGGGCTCGGTTCCCACCGAAGCGGGTGGCGTCTACTGCTGCATCGGCGGCCGCACCGCGCTCGACATCGTGAAGGAAGCCGCGACGGGCGCGAAGGCCATCGTCGCCTGGGGATCGTGCGCCTCGAACGGGTGCATCCAGGCGGCCCGACCCAACCCGACGGGAGCGACGCCGATTCACCAGATCATCACCGATCGCCCGATCATCAAGGTACCGGGCTGCCCGCCGATCGGCGAGGTGATGGCGGCGACGATCGTCCATCTGCTGGCCTTCGGGACGATTCCCGAGCTGGATCGGATCGGACGACCGATGGCGTTCTACTCCCGCCGGGTCCATGACACCTGCTACCGCCGGCCCAACTACGACGCGGGCCTCTTCGTGGAGTCGTGGGACGACGAGAACGCGAAGAAGGGCTACTGCCTCTACAAGATGGGCTGCCGCGGCCCGGTGACCTACAACGCGTGCGGCGTGACGCGCTGGAACAACGGCGTCAGCTTCCCGATTCAGTCGGGACACGGCTGCATCGGCTGCAGCGAGGCGAACTTCTGGGACAACGGCCCGTTCTACCAGCACCTGGCGGGCTTCCCGGGCTTCGGCATCGAGTCCACGGCGGATACGGTGGGCACGGTGCTGGGCGTCGCCACGGTGGCCGGTGTGGCCGCGCACGCGGCCCTGACCGCGGTGCGCAAGCGTCCGGTCGTCGTCGAGAAGACGGACGGCGCGGGAGGCGCGCCGCAGGCGTAACCCGGGGCTTCGAGTCCGAAGCCGCGACCATCAGGAGCCATCGCCATGGCGAACCGCATCGTGATCGACCCGGTCACACGCATCGAGGGCCACCTGCGTATCGAGGTGGAGGTGCAGGACGGCCGGGTGGTCGATGCCTACAGCTCCGGCACGATGGTGCGCGGCTTCGAACTCATCCTCAAGGGCCGGGATCCCCGCGACGCGTGGGCGTTCACCGAACGGGCGTGCGGCGTGTGCACCACGGTGCATGCGCTGGCGTCGGTCCGGTGCGTCGAGGACGCGCTGGGGATCACCGTGCCCCCGAACGCGGATCTGATCCGCAACCTGATGTTCTGCGCGCAGTACCTCCAGGATCACGTCGTGCACTTCTACCACCTGCACGCGCTGGACTGGGTGGACGTGGTGAGCGCGCTCCGCGCGGACCCGCGCCAGACGTCCGCGCTGGCGCAGAGCTTGTCGAGCTGGCCGAAATCCTCGCCGAACTACTTCTCGGACCTCCAAAGGCGCATCCGGACGTTCGTCGAGAGTGGCCAGCTCGGCATTTTCGCCAACGGGTACTGGGGCCACCCGGCCTACAAACTGCCCCCGGAAGCCAATCTCCTCGGCGTGGCGCACTACCTCGAGGCCCTCGAGTGGCAGAAGGAGATCGTCAAGGTCCACACGATCTTCGGCGGCAAGAACCCGCACCCGAACTACCTGGTGGGCGGCGTGCCGTGCGCGATCAACATCAACGAGGTCAACGCGATCAACGCGGAGCGGCTCGCGCACGTCCAGCGGCTGTTCGAGCAGGCGCAGCAGTTCGTCGAGCAGGTCTACCTGCCGGACCTCCTGGCCATCGCCTCGTTCTACAAGGACTGGGCGGGGATCGGCGGCGGCCTGCGCAACTACATGGCCTACGGCGACCTGCCGACGAAGGGCTACGGCGACCCGACCGGGTTCAAGTTCCCCCGCGGCGTGATCCTCGACCGGAACCTGAACGAGGTGCTGCCGATCGACCCGCGCGACCCGATGGAAGTGCAGGAATCGGTCCCGCACTCCTGGTACGACTACACCGGGGGCGACGCCGTCGGGAAGCACCCCTGGGACGGCGAGACGCAGCTGCACTACACCGGGCCACAGCCCCCGTACGAGCAGCTCGAGGTCGAGCAGAAGTACTCGTGGATGAAGACGCCGCGGTGGAAGGGCCACCCGATGGAGGTCGGCCCGCTCGCGCGGCTGCTCGTCGCGCACGCGTCCGGGCACCAGGAGGTGCAGGAGGTCGTGGGCGAGGCGCTGAAGGCACTCGACGTGCCGGTGACGGCGCTCTTCTCCACGCTCGGGCGCACGGCGGCCCGCGGCCTCGAGACGCGGCTGGTCGCGCGCTGGGCGCTCGAGTTCTACCAGCAGCTGATCGACGGCATCAAGGCCGGCGACACCCGCACCGCCGACGGCAGCCGCTGGGATCCGTCCACGTGGCCGGCGGAGGCGAAGGGCGTGGGCATGACCGAGGCGCCGCGCGGCGCGCTGGCGCACTGGATCGTCATCCGCGACCGGAAGATCGACAACTACCAGCTCGTCGTGCCGAGCACGTGGAACGCCTCGCCGCGCGACGCGGAGGGGCAGCGGTCGGCCTACGAGGCCTCGCTCGTCGGCACGCCGATCGCCGACACGGACAAGCCCGTCGAGGTGCTGCGAACCGTCCACTCGTTCGACCCGTGCATCGCGTGCGCGGTGCACATCCACGACGAGCACGGGCGGCACGTGCACCACCTCGACACGTTCTGACGGAGCGGCCATGACGACGATGGCATTCCGCCGCGTGTATGTGTGGGAAGCGCCGGTCCGGATCTACCACTGGGCCACGGTCGCCAGCCTGGGCGTGCTCATCGCCACCGGGCTGTTGATTGGCCGGCCTCTGGCGATCGTCACGGCGCCGGAGGCGTCCGGATCGTACTGGTTCGGCACCGTGCGCTTCCTGCACTTCGCTGCCGGCTTCGTCTTCTTCTACGCGTTCCTCCTGCGGATGTACTGGATGTTCGCCGGCAACCAGTACGCGCGCTGGAGCCGGTTCCTCCCGCTGACGCCGACGCTGATGAAGCGCCAGGTCCGCGAGGCCGCCGACGTGGTCCGGGTCGACCTCCTGCAACTCCAGGTGCAGCCGGTCGAGATCCTCGGCCACAACGCCCTCGCGGCCTGGAGCTACGTCGGCGTGTTCCTGGCCTCGCTGTTCCAGATCGCGACGGGCTTCGCGCTCTACGCCGCGATGAGCGGGTCGTGGGTGGCGCACCTGTTCGCCTGGGTCGTGCCGCTCATGGGTGGCGACGCGGAGGTCCGGTTCTGGCACCACACCGCGATGTGGGTGTTCATCGTCTTCGCGGTGATCCACGTCTACCTGTCGATCTTCCACGACGTCGTCGAGGGGCGCGGCGAGATCTCGTCGATGGTGAGCGGGGTCAAGTTCGCGGATCGCGAGCCGAAATGACCGCCGCCGGCCGCCGCACGCTCGTGCTCGGCATCGGCAACCTGCTGATGGGGGACGAGGGCGTGGGCGTGCACGCGGTCGCCGCGATGCGCGACGACCCGTGGCCGGCCGGCGTGACCGTCGTGGACGGCGGGACCGGCGGGTTCCACCTGCTGGAGTACTTCCAGGCGTACGACCACGTCGTGCTCATCGACGCGACGATGGACGGCCAGCCGCCGGGGACGGTGCGGGTGCTGCGGCCGCGCTACGCCTCGGACTACCCGCGGACCCTGACCGCGCACGACATCGGCCTCAAGGACCTCGTCGAGTCGGCCGCGCTCGTCGGCGCGCGGCCGGCCGTCACGCTCGTCACCGTGTCCATCGAGCGGATCGCGCCGATGGAGACGGCGCTCTCCGCGGCCGTGGCCGCCGCGATCCCGGGCGTCCGCGCGATCGTGCAGCGCCTCGTCGCGCAGGAGACCACGGCGCATGCATGAGCTGAGCCTCGCCCACAGCATCCTCGACCTGGTCCGGGACCACGTGCCGCCCGAACGCGGCGCCGAGGTCCGCGCCGTCGCGGTGCGGGTGGGCGCGCAGGCCGGGGTGATCGCCGACTCGCTGGCCTTCTGCTTCGACGCCATCGTCCAGGGCACGCCGTACGGCGGCGCCCGGCTGGTGGTCCGGCCCGTCCCGGCGACCTCGCGGTGCGCGACCTGCGGCGTGGAGTTTCCGGCGGCCGAGGCGTTCGCGCGCTGCCCGGCGTGCGGCAGCGCGCGCGTGGCCTACGCGCACGGCCGCGAGCTGGACGTGGCCGAGATCGAGCTCGGGGAGCCGCGGGAGCTGACGCCATGAGCGTGATGACGATCGAACGGCGGGTGCTGGAGAAGAACGACACGATCGCGGCCGCGAACCGCGCGCGGCTGGCGCGGCACGGCCTGTTCGCGTTCAACCTGGTCAGCTCGCCCGGCGCCGGCAAGACCTCGCTGCTGGAACGGACGCTGGAGCGGCTCCGCGACGAGATCCGCGTCGCCGTGATCGAGGGCGACGTCCAGACCGACCTCGACGCCCGCCGCGTCGCCCGCTACGAGGTGCCGGTCATCCAGATCGTCACGAACGGCGGCTGCCACCTCGAGGCCAGGCTCGTGGCGGACGCGCTCGGCGGTCTCGACCTGGACGCGCTCGACCTCGTCGTCATCGAGAACGTCGGCAACCTGGTCTGCCCGGCCAACTACGACCTGGGCGAGGCGCTCAAGGTGGTGCTGCTCAGCACGACGGAAGGCGACGACAAGCCCCTCAAGTACCCCGCGATGTTCCGGAACGCGGGCGTGCTCGTCATCAACAAGATCGATCTCGTACCGCACCTCGACGCGGACCTTGCCGCGATCCGGCGGAACGCCCGCGCGATCAACCCGGACCTCGAGATCTTCGAGGTGTCGTGCCGGACGGGCGAGGGCCTGGCGGAGTGGTGCGCGTGGATCGAGCGTCAGGTCGTCCGGGGACGCGCCGTCTCTGAACGTGCCGAAGGGCCGACCGCCCCGGCCGAACGCGCCGGCGGCGGGCCGGGTGCCGCGGCCGGAGTCGGGGGGGAGAAGGCGGGTCGTGCGTGAGCGCCTGCGGATGGTCGTGCGGGGCGCCGTGCAGGGCGTCGGCTTCCGGCCGTTCGTCCACCGCCTGGCGACGGGGCTCGCCCTCGAGGGTTTCGTGCGCAACGCGTCGGGCGGCGTCCACATCGAGGTGGAGGGGCCGGCCGACCGGCTCGAGACCTTCCGCCTGAGGCTGCCCGCCGAGGTGCCGCCGCGCGCGGTGCTGCAGGGCATCGAGAGCGCGTGGCTCGACGCGGCGGGGCATCACGGCTTCGAGATCCGCGCGTCGATCCGCGAGGCCGACGGCACCTCGCTCGTCCTGCCCGACATCGCGACCTGCCCGGACTGCCTGAGGGAGCTGTTCGACCCGGCCGACCGCCGGTACCGGTACCCGTTCACCAACTGCACGAACTGCGGCCCGCGGTTCAGCATCATCGAGTCGATGCCGTACGACCGCGCGACGACCACCATGCGCGCGTTCACCCTGTGCCCGGACTGCGCGCGCGAGTACGACGACCCGGCCGACCGCCGGTTCCACGCGCAGCCGGTCGCCTGCCCGGCGTGCGGGCCGCGCCTCGCGTTGTGGCGCGCGGACGGGTCGGAACTCGCCCGTGACGACGACGCGATCGCGGCCGTGGTCGAGGCGCTCGGGCGGGGACGCATCGTCGCCGTCCAGGGCATCGGCGGGTTCCAGCTGCTGGTGGACGCCGCGAACGGCGCCGCGGTGCGGCGGCTGCGGCGCCGCAAGCACCGCGACGAGAAACCGTTCGCGCTCATGGCCCCGTCGATCGAGATGGTGCGCGCGCTCTGCCATGTCAACGCGGCGGAGGCGGCGCTGCTCGCCGCGCCGGAAGCGCCGATCGTCATCCTGGACCGCATCGATCCGCTCGATCGCGGAGGGGATGCGGCCGCGGCGTCACCGGCGTGGGACCTGGCGGCCCCGGCCGTCGCGCCAGGCTGCCCGACGCTCGGCGTGATGCTGCCATACTCGCCGCTGCATCACCTGCTGATGGCCGACTGGGGGCGCCCGGTCGTGGCGACGAGCGGCAACCTCTCCGACGAGCCGCTCTGCACCGATCCCCGCGAGGCGCTGGCGCGCCTCTGGGGCATCGCCGACCTCTGGCTGGTGCACGACCGGCCGATCGCCCGCCACGTGGACGATTCGATTGCGCGCATCGTGCTGGGCCGGGAGCTGGTGGTGCGGCGCGCGCGCGGATATGCGCCGCTGCCCGTCAGCCTCACCGGCCCGGCCCCCCCGGCGTTCGCCGTCGGGGGACACCTGAAGAACACGATCGCGCTCGCGGCCGGTGCCTCGGCGTTCCTGAGCCAGCACGTCGGCGACCTCGACACCGCGGAGTCCATCGAGGCGTTTCGCCGCGTGTCGGCCGACCTGACGCGGCTGCTCGACGTCCACCCGGCGACCGTCGTCGCCGACCTGCACCCGGACTACCAGTCCACGCACGAGGCCGAGGCCACGGGCCTGCCGGTGGCGCGCGTGCAGCACCACGTGGCGCACGTCGCGGCGGGGATGGCCGAGAACGCCATCGATCCGCCGGTGATCGGCGTCTCCTGGGACGGCACGGGCTACGGCACCGACGGCACCGTATGGGGCGGTGAGTGGATCGACGTGGACGCCGACGGCTGGCGCCGGTTCGCCAGCCTGCGGCCGTTCCGTCTGCCCGGCGGCGAGCGGGCAGTGCGCGAGCCGCGACGGGCCGCGCTCGGCCTGCTCCATGCCTGGGATTCGGCGCTGGCACGCGAGCCGCGCACGGGCGCGCGCCTCGGGTTCGTCGAGGCGGAGCACCGCAACCTGCTCCGCATGCTCGACCTCGGCCTCAACGCGCCGGTCACCACGAGCGCCGGCCGCCTGTTCGACGCGCTGGCCGCGCTGCTCGGGCTGTGCCTGCGGTCCGGCTTCGAGGGCCAGGCGGCGATGCGACTCGAGTGGGCGTGCGACGACGCCGGGGCAGGAGCCGGAGACCGGGGCGGATCCGGGGAAGGCGCCGGCGACGCGACGATGGACGTGACGGTGAACGCCGGCACCCCGGCGCCCGACGCGCCGGCGCTCGTCGTGGACTGGGCGCCGCTCGTGTCGCACGTGCTGCGCGAGGTGGACGCCGGCGTGAAGGTGTCCACCGTGGCGCGGACGATCCACCGGGCGATGGCCGCGGCCATCGTCGAGGTCGCCGGGCGCGCGGACCGCGAGCGGGTGGTGCTGACCGGCGGGTGTTTCCAGAACCGCCGGCTGACCGAGCTGGTGGTGCCGGCGCTGCGCCGGGCGGGGCACCGGCCGTACTGGCACCAGCGCGTGCCGCCGAACGACGGCGGGCTGGCGGTCGGCCAGCTGGCCGCCTGGCAGCACGGCCTGGACGGCCCGCCGCGGGCCGCCGCGCGGGCGCCTTCACGCGCGACCCGCGAGGGATTGTCCGCCCGCTGACGACGGGATGAAGGGAGGAGCCGATGTGCCTCGCCGTGCCGGGCCGGATCATCGAGATTGAGGGACGCGACCCGCTGCTGCGCAGCGGCCGCGTGGACTTCAGCGGCATCGTCAAGCGCGTCAACCTGAGCTACGTGCCGGAGGCGAAGACGGGCGACTACGTGCTCGTGCACGTCGGCTTCGCCATCTCGACCGTGGACGAGGCGGAGGCGCGGCGCGTGTTCTCCTACCTGCGCGACATGGGCGACCTCGCGGAACTCGAGGACGGGGCGTCGTCATGAAGTTCATCGACGAGTACCGCGATGCCGGCGACGCCGCGCGCTACGCGCGGGCGCTGCGGCGGATCACGACGCGGCCGTGGACGCTGATGGAGGTGTGCGGCGGCCAGACGCACGCGATCGTCAAGTTCGGCGTGGACGAGCTGCTGCCGCCGGAGGTGACCCTCGTGCACGGGCCCGGGTGCCCGGTCTGCGTGACGCCGCTCGAGCTGATCGAGAAGGCGCTCGAGATCGCGGCGCGTCCGGGCGTCATCTTCTGCTCGTTCGGCGACATGCTGCGGGTGCCGGGCCAGTCGCACGACCTGCTGACCGTCAAGGCGCGCGGCGGCGACGTGCGCATCGTCTACTCGCCGCTCGACGCGCTGGCGATCGCGGAACGGCACCCGGACCGCGAGGTCGTCTTCTTCGCGGTCGGGTTCGAGACGACCGCGCCGGCCAACGCGATGGCGGTGATCCAGGCCGCGAACGCCGGCGTGACCAACTTCTCGATCCTGGTCTCGCACGTGCTGGTGCCGCCGGCGATGGAGGCGATCCTCGGATCCCCGGACACGCGGGTGCAGGGCTTCCTCGCCGCGGGCCACGTCTGCACGGTGATGGGCTTCACCGAGTACGAGCCGCTTTCGCGCCGGTACCGCGTGCCGATCGTCGTCACCGGCTTCGAGCCGCTGGACATCCTGCAGGGCGTGTACATGTGCGTGAAGCAGCTCGAGGAGGGCCGGGCGGAGGTCGAGAACCAGTACGCCCGCGCCGTGCGCCGTGACGGCAACGTGCCCGCGCAGCAGGCGGTGGCGGAGGTGTTCCGCGTCGTGCCGCGCAAGTGGCGCGGGGTCGGCGAGATTCCGGCGAGCGGCCTCGGGCTGCGCCTGCGCTACGCGGCGTTCGACGCCGAGGCGCGATTCGGCCTGGCGGACCGGACGACGGAGGAACCGGCCGAGTGCATCAGCGGGCTCATCATGCAGGGCCTCCGGAAGCCGCCGGACTGCCCGGCCTTCGGGACGCGCTGCACGCCCGAGCATCCGCTGGGCGCGACGATGGTCTCGTCGGAGGGCGCGTGCGCGGCGTACTACCGCTACCGGCGGCTGCCGGTGGACGCAATCCGCGCGAAGGGGGCGAGCGATGGCTGGTAGCGGGGGGCCCGGATTCGTCTGTCCGCTGCCCGTCACCGAACGCCCGCACGTGCTGCTGGCGCACGGCGGCGGCGGGAGGCTCACGCAGGAGCTGATCGAGCAGCTGTTCATGCCGGCGTTCGCCAATGCGGCGCTGGAGGCGCGACACGACGGCGCGTCGGTCTCACTCGGGGCGGCCCGGCTCGCGTTCACCACGGACTCGTTCGTCGTGCGGCCGCTGTTCTTTCCCGGCAGCGACATCGGCGCGCTGGCGGTCAACGGCACGGTCAACGACCTGCTCATGTGCGGCGCCCGCCCCCGGTTCCTCAGCGCGGGGTTCATCCTCGAGGAAGGCCTCGAGATGGCGACGCTTCGCCGCGTCGTGGACTCGATGCGCGCGGCCGCCGAGGCGGCGGGCGTCCAGCTCGTCACGGGCGACACGAAGGTCGTCGATCGTGGCAAGGGCGACGGGCTCTACGTCACGACGGCGGGCATCGGCGTGATCGAGACGCCGCAGGTCATCGGTCCCGCGAGCCTCCGCGCCGGCGACGTGGTGATCGTCTCCGGCGACCTCGGCCGGCACGGGATGGCGGTGATGGCCGCGCGCGAGGGCCTGGAATTCGAGTCGGCCATCGAGAGCGACTGCGCGCCGCTCGTGGACCCGGTGCTCGCGCTGATCGAAGCCGGCGTGACCGTGCACGCGATGCGCGACCTCACGCGCGGCGGGCTGGCGAGCGCGCTCGTCGAGATCGCCGGCGCGTCGGGCCTGCACATCGGCCTGGACGAGATGGCCGTGCCCGTGCGCGAGGACGTGCGCGGCGCCTGCGAGATCCTGGGCCTCGACCCGCTCTACGTCGCGAACGAGGGCCGCTTCGTCGCGTTCGTCCCCGCCGCCGATGCCGCCGCCGCGCTCGCGATCCTGCAGGCCTGCGACGTCAGTGCCGGCGCCACCGTCATCGGCCGCGTCACGGAGTCCCCGGCCGGCCTCGTCACCCAGCGCAGCGCCATCGGCGCCACCCGCGTCGTGGACATGCTGAGCGGGGAACAACTGCCGCGTATCTGTTGAGGATCCCGAGGCTCCCAGGGGCCCAGGGTTCGGAGGGCCCTGCGGGGCCGGCGGGGTCAGCGCTTGTCGAGCGCCGCCAGGGCGGCGCGGGCGGCCTGCAGGGTCGGGTCGTGCACGAGGGCGGTCTGCAGCTGGCGCCGGGCGGCGTCGGTCTCGCCGGCGCGGGCCAGGACCAGGCCCAGGTTCAGGTGGGCCGAGGCCAGACCGGGCTTGAGTTCGATCGC
This sequence comes from Vicinamibacterales bacterium, assembly GCA_041394725.1. Lineage (GTDB taxonomy): Bacteria > Acidobacteriota > Vicinamibacteria > Vicinamibacterales > SCN-69-37 > JAWKHR01. The sequence goes on from JAWKHR010000026.1 coordinate 63,085, forward strand.
CGCGGTGAACTGGGTCCGCGCGGTGTCGAGATCGCCCAGGAGCATCCTGGCCGCGCCGAGGCCGTTGTGCGCTTCGGCCATGCCGGGCGCCAGCTCGAGCGCGCGCCGGTATCGCGTCTCGGCTTCGCCGTTGCGCCCTTGCTGCAGCAGCAGGCTGCCGAGCCCGACGAGCGCCTCGGTCAGGTCTCCCTGCTGGTTCAGTGCCTCCGTCAGCTGGATTTCCGCCGAGGCGAGATCACCCCGCGCGGCCAGCGCGTTGCCGAGGTTGAGCCGCGCCTCGGTCAGAGTACCGTCGGCGTCGACGGCCCGCGCGAAGTATCCATACGATCCGTCGAGGCTGCCGCGGGCGCGCTCGGTGATGCCCATCGCGTTGAGGATGCCCGCGCGGTAGCGCGGCCGGGCTCCCGGCGCCGCGTCCAGCGCACGGACGTAGTTCGCGATCGCCGGGTCGTAGTCCCCACGCTCGCGCAGCGCCTGGGCGAGGTTCTCGAACGCGCGGCTGCTGCCCCCGGTCGCCGCGATCGTCCTCGTCCAGAGGGTCACGCTGTCCGACCACGCGGGCACCTGCGCCCGGGCCGCGAGCGCCGCGGCCGCCACGACCAGGACGGCCACGGCCGCGCGCATCGACGTGTCGCGCACCCGGCTGCGAGCCTCCCAGGCCAGGGCCATCGTCGGCCCGAGCAACGGCAGGTAGACGAATCGCTCGGCCACGGCCTGATCGCCGGCCTGGAGCAGGCCGATCACCGGCGCCAGGCCGGCGAGGAAGAACAGCCAGCCGACGAGCAGGTGCGGCCGGGTGCGCCTCATGCGGATCGCGAGCGCGGTGACGACCACGCACAGTGCCGCCGACAACGCGACGGTCACGGCCGGCCAGGTCCTCGGCGGGTGGAACGCCGCGAGGCCGGCGGGCCAGAAGACGAGTTTCAGGTACCAGGCATATCCGACCAGTGCGTTGGCCAGGCGGGCGGGCCACGAGAGCTGCTCCAGGCTCATCATGGCTCCGACCCGGCTCTGCCCCGCGACGGTGAGCACCGCGGTCGCGAGCGCCATGGCGGCCAGCGGCAGTTTCTCGACGACGGCGGCGATCCACAGGGGCCTCGATCCCGGCTCGCCCCGGGACGGCCAGGGCAGGCGCCGCAGGGGCCAGACGTCGAGGAGGAGCAGCAGCACCGGGAGAGTGACCGTCATCGGCTTCGCCATGAGCGCGAGACCGAAGGACGCCAGCATGGCCACGTAGGCGGTCGAGGTCCGCCGGAACGCGAACCGCACGTACGCCAGCATGGTCAACAGGGCAAAGAAGGTGCTGAGCACGTCCTTGCGTTCCGCGACCCAGGCCACCGACTCGACGTGCAGGGGATGCACCGCGAAAACCGCCGCCACGAAGGCGCTGGCGCCGATGGCGCCGGTCGTCCGTCGCAGCAGGACGAAGACGAGCACCGCATTCGTCGCGTGGATGGCGAGGTTGACGACGTGCGCCGCCCCCGGGGCCGGTCCCCAGAAGGTCACGTCCAGCATGTGAGAAAGCCAGGTGACCGGGTGCCAGTACGGGGGGTGCGACGTCGTCAGCGCCCACTGCAGGTTGGTCCAGCTCAAGCCCGACAGGACCCTGGGGTTACCGAGGACGTAAGTGGGGTCGTCCCAGTTGACGAAGTCGAACCCGGCCACCCCCGCGTAGACGAACGCCGCGAGCGCGGCAACGGCCGCCATCGCCAGCCAGTCGGCAAGGCGCGGTACGGGCGTGGCCAGGGGAGTGGCAGTAACCGTCCGTAACCGGGCATGTTTCGTCCGACCTTCGGCTGACCTTGGCGAGGCTTCACGGCCCTTCGCTCTGGGATCGGCACGGTTACCCCGTCCACGCACGGAGGCTTAGGACGAATTACTGCGCCGGATAGACGTGTACTCCTCAGGCGTCCGGCAGGGAAATCGCTCCCCCGAGGAGCCGGCTTCAGGTGTCCGTAACCGGGCCTTATGCGCCTGTTGAAAGGAGGCGCCGGCCGTTGTCCCCGAGGATAGCCGCCTTGTCGGCGTCCTCGATCGGGAGACCGCGGATCGAGTCGAGCATCAGCGGGATGCTGCCGATCATGTGGGGGTAGTCGCTGCCGGCGACGATGTGGTCGGCGCCGGCGAAGTCGATGGCCAGGCGCAGCGGGCCCGCGGCGAAGTTGACCGTGTCGTACCAGAAGTGCCGCTTGAGGTAGGCGGTCGGCGGCTCGTCGATGTGCTCGCGGCACTCGCGGAAGGCGCGCCAGCCGCGGTCGAGCCGTTCGGCGAGGTACGGAATCGTGCCGCCGAGGTGTCCGAGCACCCAGCGGATCTTCGGGAACCGCTTCACGGTGCCGCTGAAGACCAGCTTCGACGCGGCGAGCGTCGTGTCGAACAGGAAGCCGTTCAGCGGCATCAGCCAGTATTCCTGCATCGACTCCACGCCGACCGGGAACGTCGGGTGGATCATCAGCACCGCGCCGCGGTCGTTCGCGACCTCGTACATCGGGTAGAACCGCGGGTCGTCCAGCCCCGTGCCGTTCACGTTGCTGAAGAGCATGGCGCCGGGCAGGTCCAGGTCGTCGATCGCGCGTGCCAGCTCGCGCGTCGACGCCGCCGGGTCGTTGAGCGGGAGCGTCGCGAGCGGCACGAAGCGGGATCCCCGCTCGGCCCGGATCCGCGCGAACGCGTCGTTCGTGATCGTCGCCAGGCGGACCGCGACCTGCGGTTCCTCCACGTGGGTACCCGGCGTCGTCAGCGAGAGCACCTGCGTGCGGACGCCGTGGTCGTCGAGCACCGTCTGCCGGTAGTCGATGTCGCGGTGCCCGCGCACCAGCACGTTGTAGTCGCCCGGATAGTGGATGATCGGGTTGCCCTCGGCGTCCTGTGCGAGCCGCAGCCGGCTGCCGGACGGCTCGAGCGCGTCGAGATATTCGGGCGGGTAGAAGTGATTGTGGAAGTCGATGACGGTCATGCGAATCGAGGATCGGGGAATCGGGAATCGGGTGATCGAATCGGGGAATCGGGTGCTCGGCGTGGCGCCCGCGGCGCGGGCGTCCGGTGGTCCGCGCGGCCGCCGTGTCGATTCTAGATGATTGCGGGCGGCGCGGCCGGTGATTTCGGGCCGGGGCGCGAGGCGCGTCCGGTGGTGAGCCGGTAGACGGGCACGCCGAGCAGCACCAGGCCCAGGCCCAGGGCGCTGTCCAGCGGGACCGCGCGCACCTGCATGACGACGATGGCCAGCGACACCGCGATGAAGGCGGCGGGCACCGCGGCGCCACCCGGGACGCGCCAGGCCGGGGCGTAGCCCGGCCGCCGCCGGAGGACCAGGAGCCCGGCGGCCATCGCCGCGAAGAAGATCCACTCCGTGTAGATCACCCGCGAGAACAGGGCGCCGTAGCTGTTCGTGGCTGCGAGCACGGCGGCCCAGGCGCCCTGCAGCAGCAGCGCCCGGTGCGGCGTGCCGAATCGCGGGTGGATGTCGCCCGCCCAGCGGAACAGCAGGCCGTCGCGCGCCATCGCCAGGTACACGCGCGGGCCGGCCAGGATGATGCCGTTCACCGCGCCGAACGTCGAGACCAGCACGAGTCCGGCCATCAGCGCGCCGCCGCCGCCGCCGAGGAGCGCGTCGGCGGCGTCGGCCGCCACCTTCGTCGAGTGCCGCACCACGTCGAGCGGCAGCACGCGGAGGTAGATCGCGTTCAGCCCCGCGTAGCAGGCCGTGACGATGACGATGCCGAGCACGAGCGCGCGCGGGATCGTGCGCGCCGGATCGACCGTCTCGCCCGCGGTGTAGGTGACCATGTGCCAGCCGCCGTAGGCGAAGAGTCCCGCGGCCATCGCCAGCGCGAAGCCCTCGGCCGTGACGGGAACCGGCGCCGCGCCGGGCACGACCGGCGGCGCGCCCGACCACAGCGCACCGGCGACGACGATCGCCGCGATGGCGGCGATCTTGGCCGCCGTGACGATCGTCTGGACGCGCGCGCCCTGTCGCACGCCGAGCAGGTTGACGAGGGTCAGCAGCAGGATCAGGCCCGCCGCGACGGCGCGTTCCCCGTCGTGTCGAGGGCGACGAACTGGCCGGCGTAGCGCGCGAACACCGTCGCGATGGCGCGATGATGCCCGTGTGCATGACCCAGGGTATCGCCCAGCCCCAGGAAGCCGGCCAGCGGCGAGAACCTCGCGCAGGAAGGCGTAGACGCCGCCCGTGCGGGGCACCGCCGACGCCAGTTCCGCGCACACGAGCGCGCCCAGCAGCGTGAGGACGCCGGCGCCGATCCAGGCGCCGACGATGCCGGCCACCGACGGCATCCGCTGCGTGATTTCCGACGGCTGGACGAAGATCGACGCGCCGATGATGATGCCGGCGACCATCGCGGTCGCCGGCGCCAGGCCCATCGTCCGGCGGAGCTCGGCCATCCGCCGGGCACCTGCCTGAAGTCAGGGCCCGGTTCACCGAAAACTCGTAGCAGCCGGGCGTGACGAGCGCGCGGCCGTCGGCCGAGAAGCTCAGGCTGGTCGGCGAGACCGTGCCCGACGCGGCGCGGAACTGCACCGTCCGCGCCTTGTCGCCGCGCGCGTCGTAGACGTAGGTGAACGGCGTCGCCAGCGACACCCACAGCCGGCCCACCGCGTCCACGGCGGCCGTCCGGACGAGCGCGTTGACGATCGGCAGGCGCCCGGCCTCGGCGATGTCACGCGTCGGCCAGGTGGTCGGCAGGGCCTGGACGAGCGCGTCGAGCTCGACGCCCTCGATGTGGCGTTCGAACAGCAGCCGGCCCTCCGCGTCGTACCGCCGGAACAGGGGCACGCCCGTCTGGAAGACGAAGTAGAACCCGCCGTCCGGCGCCGGCAGCAGGACGCCGACGTTGAGCGCCAGGTGCAGCGGCGGGTCGTCCTCGTGGCCCGTCGCGCGGAGCGCGCCGATCGTCCGCGCCGGGCGTCCCAGGTAGTCGTACTCGACGAACAGTCCCCCGGACTCCGGACGGCCCACGAGGAACGTCGAGCCCGTGAAGTGCATCGAGCCGACGCCGTTGAGGACCAGCCGGTCCGCGGTGAGTCGCGGCGCGAGCCGGGTCTGCGCATCGAGGTAGAACGCGCTCGTCTGCCGGCCGTCGAGCGTGAAGACCTGGAGGCGCTCGAAGCCGTTCGGCGCGTCGGCCACCGCGAACACGTCACCGGGCGCCATCGACAGGGTGGACGGCGTGAACAGGCGTCCCGGCTCGAGGCCGACCTTCAGGACCTGCGTGACGGTGTTCCGGCCGGCGTCGATGACGTAGACCGTGTGGTCGCGCCGGTCGAGCACGACCGACGCGCCGTTCGAGGCCCGCGCGAACGCCACGGGCTCGGTGAACCGGCCGACGATGCGGGCGGGCAGCGCGTCCACCGCGGACAGCACCTCGACGTCGGCCGCGGTCGCCGCCTGGCGGCCCGCGGTCGCGGCCTCCGCCGCGGTGAGCTGCCCGGCCATTGTCGCGGCCATGCGACCGGACGGGCCGATCGACGGGATGGCCGCGGCCGTCGCGATGCCGGCGAGTCCGGGAGCACCCGAAGCGTCCGGCTGGTGATCACCATCGCTGCGCCATTAGACCCCGGCGGAGCCACGACGGCTGACGCCAGCGTGTCCACGGGTGGGAACCATGCAGTTCATGCAGGGCATGCAGGGTATCTCTGAGGGTCGGCCAGGCGAGGGAAGACGGCACGACGGACACGAGTGGTTCAGACAGGACGGCGACCACTCTCGTGTCCGCGTCGTGTCGTCTTCCCTCGACCGGCCCTCCAGGCCGGTCGGCGAGCGTTCCGCCCGCCGCCGGGCCGACCCGGGAAAGCGCGACAGGTACCACGCTGCATGTCCTGCATGCCCTGCATGGTGAGTCCGTGGGCAGGCGCGCGGCGCCCGGCAGTGTGCTCTTCCAGCGCTGGCGCCGTCGCCGAGCGCTGCTCAGTACTGGGCCGTCTCGACGATGGCGCGCAGCACGTCGGGCGAGCCCGGCAGGATGACCTCTTCGAGGTCGGGACAGTAGGCGACGGGGCAGTCCATCGCGGCGACGCGGCGGACCGGCGCGTCGAGGTACTCGAACAGCTCGCCGGCGACGCGCGCGGCGAGCTCCGCGCCGAAGCCGCAGGTGAGCTGGTCCTCGTGCGCGATGACGATGCGGTTCGTGTGGCGCACGGCGGCGGCGATGCCGTCCCAGTCGTACGGCATGATGGTCCGCAGGTCGATGACCATCGTGCTGATGCCGTCCTTCTCGGCCTGCTGCGCGGCGAGGATCGACCGCTGCACCAGCGCGCCCCAGGTGACCACGACGACGTCGGTGCCCTCGCGCTTCACGGCGGACTGGCCGAACGGGATCATGTACTCCGAGCCCGGGTACTCGCCCTTGTTGTAGGTCTGGCGGTACAGGTGCTTGTGCTCGAGGAACATCACCGGGTCGTCGCACCGGATGGCGGTGCGGAGCAGGCCGGCGGCGTCCTGGGCGTTCGACGGGAACGCGATGCGCAGGCCGGGGCAGTGGGCGAAGATGCTCTCGCCCGACTGGCTGTGGTACGGCGCGCCGCCGCGCAGGTAGCCGCCGATCGCCGTGCGGACGACCACCGGGCTCGAGAAGTGGTTGCCCGAGCGGTAGCGCATCATCGCGAGCTCGTTGCGGATCTGCATCATCGCCGGCCAGATGTAGTCGAAGAACTGGATCTCGACGACCGGCTTGATGCCCCGCGTGGCCATGCCGATGGCCCGCCCGATGATGTTGGCCTCGGCGAGCGGCGAGTTGAACACCCGCGTGGCGCCATAGGCCTTCTGCAGGCCGTGGGTGACCTTGAAGACGCCGCCCTTGCCCTGCACCTCCTCGAGGTTGGCCTCGTGCGTCGCGTCGGCGATGTCCTCGCCGAACATGACGATGCGCGGGTTGGCGCCCATCTCGTCCTTCATGGTGCGGTTGATGGCCGCGACCATCGTGTCGGGCTTGCCCTCGGGGGCGGCGGGCGTCTCGAAGTCGGCCGAGGTCGGGTCCACGTCGGGCGAGTAGACGTAGAGTCCGGCCGTCTCGCGCGCCGGCTTCGGCGCCTTCACGGCGGCGTCGGCCGCCTCGTTGATCTCGCGGTCCACCTCGCGCGCGATCGTCGCGAGATCGTCCTCGGTGACGTGGCCCTCGGCGGTGAGCCAGGCGGCGAACTTCCGGATCGGATCCTGCTCGGCTTCCGCCTCGCGCTCGGCGCGCGTCTTGTACAGCCGCTCGTCGTCGGAGAGCGAGTGCGAGTAGGGACGCACGACCTTCGCGTGGACGAGCGCCGGGCCCTTGCGCGCGCGGCAGTAGGCGACGGCGTCCTGCATCGCGGCGTAGCTCTCGTGCACGTCGGTGCCGTCGCAGGTGACGACCTTCAGGCCGGGGAAGCCGGCGACCACGCGCGAGATGTCGCCGCCCGGCGTCTGCACCTCGACCGGGACGGAGATCGCGTAGCCGTTGTCCTCGACGAGGAAGACGACGGGCAGGCTGCCGACGCACGCGGCGTTGAGCGCCTCCCAGAACTCGCCCTCGCTCGTCGTCCCGTCGCCGACCGAGACGTAGACGACCTCGTCGGACTGGAAGCGGCCCTGGCGATCGGGGATGTCGGTGAGCGCCTCGTAGAGGCGGCCGGCCTCGGCGCAGCCGATGGCCTGGAGGCACTGGGTGCCGGTCGGGCTGGACTGCGAGACGATGTTGAGCGCCTTGTGGCCCCAGTGCGACGGCATCTGGCGGCCGGCGCTGTTCGGGTCGTCGGCGGCGCCGACGCCGCTCAGGAACATCTCGAGCGGGGTCATGCCGATCGCGAGACAGAGCGCGCGGTCGCGGTAGTACGGGTAGAACCAGTCGTGGCCGGGCTTGAGCGCGAGGCCGGCGGCCACCAGGATGGCCTCGTGGCCGGCGCCGCTGATCTGGAAGAAGATCAGGCTCTGGTTCTTGAGCTGGATTTCCTTGTCGTCGATCCGGCGCGAGAGGAGCATCGTGCGGTAGATCGCGATGAGGTCGTCGCGCGACGCCCCGGCCAGCGCGTCCGCGCGCCCGGCACGCGGGCGCGCCTCGCCGGCGCGAGCGGTCGACCGTCCGTGTGTCACGGCAGAACTCTTCATCAGGGAGATCCTCGCTGGGGGCCCAGGCGGCCGATTGCAGACCCTCGATTATACTCCGTGGGGACACCGCTCATGGCGCGCGCAGCGCTGCATCGCTGGGACGAGATCCCGCTCGAGAAGGTCACCGAGATGGTGGCCCGCAAGGCCGTCACGGGCCGGGCGCAGTCGCTCGTCCAGCTGTACGTGAAGAAGGGCGCGCTCGTGCCGCGCCACGAGCACGCCGGCGAGCAGCTCATCTACGTGCTCCAGGGCGCGCTGCGCGTGACCGCCGGCCGCGAGACGTTCACGGTCCGCGAGGGCGAGCTGCTGCAGGTGCCCGCCCGCCTGGCCCACCAGGCCGAGGCGCTCGACGACACGTTCCTGCTCGATCTCAGGGCGCCCGGTCCCGACCCGCCGGCCGCCGCATCGGAGGTGCCATGACCGCCGTCTACGTCGTGCTCGGCCTGATCGCCCTGGGCATCGTCTGGATCATCTGGGTGTACAACCGCCTGATCAACCTGCGGAACCAGAAGGACAACGGCTGGCACCAGATCGACGTCCAGCTCAAGCGCCGGCACGACCTGATTCCGAACCTCGTGAACACGGTGCGCGGCGTGATGGACTTCGAGCGCGGGACGCTCACCGCGGTCATCGAGGCGCGGTCGAAGGCGATGACCGCGACCGGCCCGGCCGACGCGGCGGTCAAGGAGAACGTGCTGACGCAGGCGCTCGGCCGGCTGTTCGCGCTGGCGGAGAACTATCCGCAGCTCAAGGCCAACGAGAACGCGCGCGCGCTGCAGGAGGAGCTGGCGTCGACGGAGAACAAGATCAGCTTCGCGCGCCAGTTCTACAACGACATCGCGACGAAGTACAACATCGCGCGCGAGACGTTCCCGTCCAACCTGATCGCCGGGCCGTTCGGCTTCGGCCGGGCCGACCTGTTCCAGGTCGCCGACGAGGCCGAGCGCGCGGTGCCGAAGGTCCAGTTCTGACGCGCCGCAACCTCTACGAGCAGCAGGCGGCGAACCGGCGGCGGACGTGGCTCGTCATGGCCGCGTTCGTGGCGCTGCTCGTCGTGCTCGGCGCCGGCTTCGACCTGTTCGTGATCGGCCGCGGCGCGTCGTTCGCGCCCGCCGGCACGCTCGTCGCGCTGGCCGTCGGCGGCGGCCAGGCGTACTGGAGCCTCGAGCACGGCGACCGCGCGGTACTCCGGTCGTCGATGGCCGAGCCGATCGAGACGCGGATCGCCGGCGCCACCGACGCCGACCGGCTGCGGTACCGGCAGCTCCAGAACGTGGTCGACGAGATGTCGATCGCCGCGGGCCTGCCCGCCCCCGCGACGTTCGTGATCCCGGACGACGATCCGAACGCGTTCGCGACGGGCCGCGACCCGGCGCACGCGTCGATCGCGGTGACCGAGGGCCTGCTGCGCACGCTCGACCGGGATCAGCTGCAGGGCGTGGTCGCGCACGAGATGTCGCACATCCGCAACTACGACATCCGGCTGATGACCGTCGTCGCCGCGCTGGTGGGGGCGATCGCGCTGCTGGCGGACTGGTCGGCGCGGGCGATGCGCTGGGGCGTGGGGCGCGGCCGCGGCCGGAAGAAGGGGAGCGACGGCGCCGGGGTGATCTTCGTCGTCGTCTGGATCCTCGCGATGATCCTGGCGCCCGTCGTCGGCCGGCTGCTGGCGCTGGCCGTGTCGCGCCGGCGGGAGTATCTGGCGGACGCGACGGCCGCGGAGCTCACGCGCAACCCGCTGGCGCTGGCGTCGGCGCTGGAGCGCATCGAGGCCGCGGTGGCGCCGACGCCGACGATCAAGCGCGGCACGGCGCACCTGTGCATCGCGGACCCGCTGGGCCACCGCCTGCGCGAGGGCGAGGGCTTCTGGGCGTCGCTCTGGGCGACGCACCCGCCGATGGCGCAGCGCATCGCGGCGCTGCGCGCGATGTAGGGTCAGGTCTTGGATCGCAGCCTCGCCGGCGGGTCGATTACGGAATTGTCATCGTCAATTCTGTAATCGACCCCCCCCCCCCCCCCCCCCGCCCCCGCCCGCTACCCAACACCTGACCCCCAGGGCAAGCACGGCGACGCTGGCGAACGACAGGAGTACGGTCGCGTCGATGCCGGTCCAGCCGCGCGCGTCGGCGAACGGCACGTCGCGCCCGAGACCGTAGAACAGGGACAGGTTCAGCGCGACCACGAGCGAGGTGCCGACGAACCACGGCCGGTACCGCGCGTCGAGGCCCGCGGCCACGGCGAGGAGCGGCACCGCGGCGTAGAGGTGGTTCTCGTGCACCTGCGCCGCCAGCGTCGCGTAGGCCGCCATCGAGAAGCCGGCGAGCGCGAGCGCGTCGGCCGGCGACGCCGCCCGGCGCGCGCGCCAGCAGGCCCAGCCGATCGCCCCCGCGACCAGCACGAGGCCGACGACGCGCGCATTCGGATACCCGATCTCCATCGCGCGGGTGATTCCGAGCACCCGGACCGGCTCCGTCAGCGCCCGCCCCCAGCCCCACTCGCCGGCCACCGCCGCGGCCCGCAGCAGCCAGGTGACGATCCACCAGAGGTTCGCCGCCTGCGCCGAGAGCGCGTCGTGCGTGGCGAGGCGCCCGAGCGCCTGCGCCAGGTTGGGACCGGCGCCGCGCGCGAGGAAGGGCAGGACGATCAGCACGCTCGTCGCGAGGCCGGCGCCCGTCGCCGCACCCAGCCGGCGCAGCCGGTCCGCCGGCGCCGGCCACCAGAGGAGCGCCGCCACGGCCGGCAGCGCGAAGACCGCCTGCGCCTTGGTGAGGATCGCGAGCGCCATCAACGCGCCCGTCGCCGCGCCCCGTCCGCGCGCGGCGGCCATCACGGCCAGGACGAGCGGCACCGCCATCTGTGCGTCGAGGTAGCCGAGCACCGAGCCGTCGAGCAGCACGGCCGGGTTCAGCCAGAACGCCACCGCGGCCCAGGCCGCCGCCTCGTCGCCCAGCTCGCGGCGCGCCCAGACGAGCAGCACGAGCACCAGCAGCACCTCGGCCGCGAGGCCCGGCAGCTTGACGAAGACGTTCAGCGCGCGCGTGTCGCCGAAGGCCGGATCCCACCACGCGTACGCGCGGCCGGCGACGCGCAGCTCGTAGAGGCTGACCGGCGGGTAGTCCACGGTCATCCGGTCACCCCGCCACGCGAGCTCGCGGCGCTCGGGCGGGGAGCCGCCGACGCCGTACATGCCGGTCACGTCGCGCGCCGCGTGGTAGGCCCAGACCTTCCAGATGGCGACGTCGCCCGTGCCGGGCAGCGGCAGCGCGGCCACGCGGACGATCGCGCCCGCGACCAGGGCGGCGACGAGCCAGCGCCGGCCGGGCGTCAATGCAGCCGGCGCTCCCAGTCGTCGCGGCCGCCCTGGTGGACGTTGAACTTCCGCCGCATCCGGTCCATGCGCCAGCGCGCGAGCCGGTACTGCAGGCGCAGCTTCAGGTCGCGCGGCCCGCCGGGGCCCTTGAGGTAGAGGTAGCCAATCACCAGGCCGCCGAGGTGCGCCATGTGCGACACGCCGCCGCCCGAGGTGCCCGCCACGTTCAGGAAGACGATCGCGCCCATGATGACGGCGAACACCCACGCCGACATCGGGAAGATCATCATGAACAGGATCTGTCGATGCGGGAAGACGACCGCCCAGCCGAGCAGCAGCGCGTAGACCGCGCCCGACGCGCCAATCGTCGGCACGACGTAGCTGAGCTGCGCGGACGCGATCGGCAGCAGCGACGCGACCAGCACCACGAGGCCCGCGCCCACGCCGGTGATGAAGTAGTAGCGGACGAACGCCTGCGTGCCCCACCGGCGTTCCAGCTCGGTGCCGAACATCCAGACGTAGAGCATGTTGAACAGGATGTGCGACACGCCGCGCGCGTCGTGGACGAACAGGTAGGTGACGACCTGCCAGACGCGGCCCTCGGTCAGGACCAGTCGCGGCGTGAGGCCGAAGATCGAGTACACCCACACCGGCGCGGCCAGCGTCACCAGGTACACCGCGATGTTCGCCAGGATGATCGCCCGCACCGCGGGCGACCAGGGCCCCGGCCCGAACGTGGACGCCATCGAGGAGTAGGGGGACCGCCGCACGGGGGGATCGTAGCAGAGGTGGAGCGGAGAGGCCGGCAGTTCCGGGCCGGTGGCGCCAGCGATTGCGGTGCTGTCGGTGCTGCCGGCGCCGCTGCCCGTGCGGCCAGCTGGCGGCCCGCCTCGAGCGGCTGCGGGAAGCTGATGATGGCGCTACCGGCGCCGCAGCACCCGCGCCACCGCGACCCGCAGTTCCTCGATCCGCAGGGCCATCGAGACCAGGAGCAGCACCGCGACGCCCGCCCCCACGCCGCCGGCCACGCGCACGACGCGCGCGACGGTGGACGGCTGCGGGAGCCACGCGTGGAGCGCCGACTCGGCACCGGCCGCCGCCACCGCCATGACGAGCGACGCCAGGAGGATCCGCGCGAACACACTGGCGATGCGCCCGCCGTCGATGCCGCCGATCCGCGGCCGGATCAGTGCCACCAGCAGGCCCGCGTTGACCACCGCGGCGAGCGCCGTGCCCAGCGCGAGGCCCTGAAAACCCATCACGCGCACGAGGATCAGGTTGAGGACGACGTTCGTCGCGACCGATCCGAGGCTCACGAACATCGGCGTCCGTGCGTCCCCGAGCGCGTAGAAGCTCGGCGAGACGATCTTCACGGCCGAGTAACCGATGAGCCCCGGCGCGTAGAACATCAGCGCCTGCGCCGTCGACGCCGTATCCGACGCCGAGAACTTGCCGCCCTGGAACAGCAGCTCGATGATCGGGCCCGCCAGCGCGATCAGGCCGAGGGCGGCCGGCACGCTCAGCACCAGCATCAGCCGCAGGCCCCACGAGAGCGTGCCGCGCATCTCGCGCACCTCACCGCGCGCCGCGTGTCGCGAGACCTCCGGCAGCACGGCCGTCGCCACCGAGACGCCGAAGATCCCGATCGGGAGGTACATCAGCCGGAACGCGTAGTTGAGGAAGCTGATCGGCCCGGCCCCAAGCCCCGACGCCAGCACCGTGTTCACGAAGAGGTTCACCTGGCTGGCGGCCTGCCCGATCGTGCCCGGGCCCATCAGCGACAACAGCTCGCGCAGGCCCGGATCGCCCAGGTCCAGCACCGCCTGGTAGCGGTAGCCCTCGCGCCGCAGCGTCGGCCACTGCACTGCCAGCTGCCCGACGCCGCCCAGCACGAAACCGAACGCCAGTCCCATGATCGGCTCGATGCCCACCCGCGGCCCGAGGACCGACGACGCGATTGCCGTGAGCGTGAGCACGATGTTGAACACCGCCGGCGCGAACGCGGGGATGAAGAACCGCCCGAGCGCGTTGAGCATCCCCATGAGCACCGCCGAGAGCGCGATGATCGTGAGGAACGGCATCGTGATGCGCGTCAGGTCCACGGCCAGCGCGAGCTGATCGGCATACCCGGGCACGCTCGTCGGCGCGCCCGCGAATCCCGGGGCGTAGGTGGCGGTGATCGGTCCGGCGAACGTGATGCCGAGCGCGACGAGGGCGCCCGTGACGAGCAGCAGGACGTTGAACGTCAGCGACCCGAGGCGCCACGCCAGCGCGCGCCCCCCGCCCTCGGTGAGCCGCCGCGTGAACGTCGGGACGAACGCCGCGCTCATCGCGCCCTCGGCGAACAGCTCGCGCAGCAGCGTCGGAATGCGCGTCGCGAACAGGTACGCGTCCATCTCCGCCCCCGCGCCGAAGAACCGCGTGAGCACGCTGTCGCGCGCCAGGCCCATGAGCCGGCTCGACAGCGTCGCGAGGCCGACCACGCCGGCAGACCGGGCGAGACGTTCGCTCATCGGACGGCCGGACCCCGCACGGCCACCCCCGCCCCGCCCGGACCGTGACGACGAACACCGCGCCCGAAGGAAAGATGAGCGGACGATGAAGACCGTCCGGCACGGGACGCGCGGCGCGGCGGTTGTGACAGGACGGTGACACGCCGCACAGCCGCGGCCCGCGAATGGCCGGTACCGGCCGGGAATGGCGCGGGCACAAAAAGAAGGGGCCTCAACCCCTGCGTTGAGGCCCCTGCCCGGAGGATGGATGAGAGGCTGCTTGCGTGCCTTTCAAAGAAGTTAGACGGAGCCACAGGGAAAAAGTTTGGGTGATTTCGCCGAGGAAATACGGTGTTTACCCGACCAGCCGCTGCTTGACCAGTTCGCTCACCCGGCGTCCGTCCACGGTCAGGCCATCCAGCCGCGCGAGCGTGGCCTTCATCACCTTTCCCATGTCTTTCGGCCCCGCCGCGCCCGTTTCCGTCACGGCCGCGTCGATGGCCGCGGCGATCGCCTGATCGTCGGCCGCCGGCGGCAGGAAGCGCTCGAGCAGGCCGATCTCGGCGTTCTCCCTGTCCGCGAGATCCTGGCGTCCGCCCGCCAGGAACTGCTCGACCGAGTCGCGGCGCTGCTTGACCAGCTGGACGACGACCTGACGCTCCTCGGCGTCCTCCAGCGCGCGCCCCTTCTCGACCTCGCGGTTCATGAAGGCCGCCTTCAGCATGCGGAGCGCGCCCAGCTCCACGACGTCCCGGCGCCGCATCGCGTCGGCAATGTCCTTCGTGACCTGTGCGAACAGCGTGCCCATGGCGCTCCTTGGTCCGTCCCCTGCCGGTCAGTCCAGCCACGCCAGCCACGCGCCGGCGCCGTCGGCCATCGTCCAGAGTAGCAGCACCGAGGCCCCGGCGCGCCCGGCCAGACCCGTCCCCCAGAGGAATGTCGTGCCGCGGGCGGCCAGGATGACCACCCCCGGGATGGCCGCCAGCGCCACACGCCCGACGAACTCCAGGGCGTAGCGCTCGAACGACCCCTCGATGCGCGGGACCACGCCGACCAGGAAGAACGCCACCGAGGCCAGGCCGAGCCCGGCGATGGCCAGCGTCAGGCGATCGGGCGGTCGAAACCGCAGGGTCCACAGCCCGGCCAGCGCCAGCAGGATCATCGGCCAGCCGAACGCCGCGGCGATCGCCGCGCCCCCGTCCATCAGCCGGGTCCCCAGCGGGGAGGCCGGCGTGTCCGGCGCGCCCGTGACGGGTCGCGACGGCGCGTCAGCCACCGGGCCGGCGGACCGTTCCCCGGCCGGCCCTTCGGTCACGGTGCCGCGCAGCCGGTCGAGCCGCTCGTACACCTCCGGGAAGTGCCCGTAGTAGACCACCACGGACGCCACGACCGCGGCCGCCGTCGCGATCAGGACGCCGCGTCCGGACGCGCGCAACGCGGCGCGCCCCGTGGTCATCGCACGTTCACCGCCTGCGCTCGCACCGCCGGCGCTCCCACCGCCGGCCGCGCCGCCCCCGGCCGCGCTGCCGCCGGCCATCCAGAACAGCGCGCCCGTTGCCGCGAGCGTCGAGGCGAGCAGCGCGATCGTGCTGACGTGCGACAGCATCGCCACCGTGGCGATCCCGAACAGCAGCAGGCGGCCGCGCCAGGCGCGGTCGCCGACGTCGCACGTCGCCGCGCAGACGATCGCGACCAGGGCCACCGACTGGCCGAACGCGTTCGGCAGGTTCGCGTTGCCGATGACCACGTAGGTCAGCGGCACGAGGTGCGCGAGCGCCACCGCGACCACGCCCGCCGCGCGATCCTGCCAGTCGCGGGCCACGGCGGCGTAGAGACCGATCGACGCGGCCGCGCCGGCGCCGATGACGACGACGCGGAGCAGGGCGACGTAGTCGCTCGTGAGGAGCGTCCACGGCGCGGCGAACACGTAGAGCGCGATCGCGTAGGGGAACTGCACGCCGTTCGGCATCGGCTGCGTGAAATAGAAACGCCCGTCGAGAATCCACTGCAGGCGGTGGGCCTGGAAGACCGCGTCGATGACGGGCTTGGCGGGGTGGAGCAGCGCGACCAGCTCGAGGTAGCCCGCGGCGGCGGCGACGGCCGACGCCAGCCGCGCGGCCGTCGTGATCGGGGTGCCGCGGAGCAGGTCCGTCGCGCGGATCCCGACGACCAGCGCGGATCCCGCGCCCAGGGCCAGCCGCACCGCCGTGCCCGGCAGCGACGAGAACGGGCCGAGCCCGGCGGCCAGCGGAATCGCCTGCGCCACCGTGGCGACGACCAGCACGGCGAGGGTCGCCAGTGGCCCCAGGCCGGCCAGCACGAGCGCCGCGCCCAGAATGCCCCCGGCCAGCGCCGCCCGGCCCATCGTGCCTGCGGGCGGACGGACCTTCGCGCCGGCGTCCGGCGCGCACGCCAGGCGATCGACGATGACGCCCAGCTCGCGGGTGTCGCCGCCGCCGGGCGTGAACGGGTCCGACACGCCGAGGTCGATGCGCGCGCCCGGGCGATCGGGCCGTGCCGGGAGGGGGATCCGGACGTCCGCGTAGTCGTTCGTGACGGCGGTCGTGCCCGTGGCGAGTCCGTCGACCGCGGTGGCGAGCGCCGGCAGGACGAGTGGCGCCCCGCGACCGGCCCGGACGCGGACGTCGCACGTCCACGCGGACCGGCGGTCGAGGCCGGGAAGATCGACCGACGCGGTGCGCCCGGTCCAGGCGAACGTCTCGTCGCCGGCGCGTTCCTCCGCGTAGAAGCCGCGGGCGACCGCGTCCACCGGGCGGTCCATCTCGAGCGTGATCTGCGGGTGCCGCGCGTAGGCGATCGAGAAGGCGGCGGCGCCGAGCACGGCGCCGGTGACGGCCGCGGTGAGCAGGCGGATGGTCCCCGCGACCGCGCGTGGAGAGCGGGGCATCGTGCGGGCCATTCTATCGCCGGGGCGCTACCGATCCCGCCCGGCGGACGGCCCGGCAGCCCGCACGCGGGCGTACGCGTCGGCGTACGCCGCCTCGACCGCGGCGCGACGGAAGCGGGCGTCGAGCCGGCGCCGGGTCTCGCCCGAGACGCGCCGCGGCGCGTCGATCCGCTCGGCGAGAGCGGCCGCCAGTCGCACTGCGTCCTCCCGCGGCACGACCGCGACGTCCTCGCCGAAGATCCCGTGCAGTTCGACGCCGCCCGGATGGTCGGCCGAGAGGACCGGCGTGCCGGCCGCGAGCGCCTCGACCGCGACGGTGGGCAGCGCCTCGAGCAGCGACGGCAGGACGAAGACGTCGGCTACCGCGGCGTAGCGCGCGACGACGTCGTTCGGGACGAGGCCGGCGAAGGTCACGCGCGCGGCGAGGCCCAGGTCGCGCGCCTGCGCCTCGAGGGACGCGCGCAGCGGGCCCGTGCCGCAGATCACGAGCCGCGTGTCGTCGCGGCCGGCGGTCGCGCGCGCGAACGCCTCGACGAGGTACCGCTGCCCGGCCAGCTCGTGCAGCCGCTTCACGTTGAGCACCACGCGCGGCTCGCGCAGGCCGAGGTCGCGACGCCAGGCCTCGCGCGTCGCCTCGTCGGGCGTGACGAAGGTCGCGCTGACCGGCGGGTAGACCACCGACAGCCCCGGCCGATCGAGCCCGAGATCGCGCGCGCGATCGAGCAGGCCCTGGCTGTAGAACGTCACCTCGCCGGCCTGCCGGTAGGCGCGGGTCCAGGGGTCGATCGTCCGCCGGCGGTAGTGCCAGATCTCGGTGCCGTAGAGCGTCAGGATCGTCGGGATGCCGCGCCGTCGCGCCCAGGCCGCCGCCACCTCGACGATCAGGCCGTTGCTGTGGAGGTGCAGCAGGTCGGCGCCCGCGGCGGTGCGATCGAGCGCGGCGAGGATGCGGCGCGTGCGCAACAGCGTGTCGATCCTCAGCGTGCGGCCCAGGCGCGAGGCGACGACCCGGCGCGGCAGCCAGGTGACCGGCCCGGGCAGGGGCGCGGGCGCGACGTCGGTCTGCGCCGGCTCGTGCGCGACGAACGCGACCGCGTCGCCCCGCGCCGCGAACCACTCGCCGAGCTGCGCGGGCAGGAGGGCGTTGGCGGCCTGATCGGGGGGCAGGTGCGGCGAGACGTGGCAGACGCGCATGCGCGTCAGGCGGTGCGCCGGGCCCCGGCCGCGGCCGCCGCGCCCGATCGCACGAACGCGGCGTGGAACTCCGCGAACGTCATCGGCACGGCGCCCAGCTCGCCGGTCGCGAACGTGAGGAAGCGGCCGAGCCGGTCGAAGAACGCGTCGAGTTCGGCCTCGGTCCGGTTGTACGGGCTGCCGCCGACGATGGCCTCCGAGGAGTGGAACAGCAGGTTGAGGATCGGCGTGCCCCGCCGCGCGAGCTGGCGGCCGAGCGCGATCATGTCCTCGGCCGAGCTGTAGGACGGCCGCAGCCAGCGGACCTCGGCGATTCTCAGCAGCCGCAGGATGCGCTTCGTCATGTACGGGCTCGGCGCCCGGGCGTACCAGCGCTCGACGAACGGCGGCACACGGCGGCTGAGCGCGGCCGAGAGGGGCAGTTCGAGCAGCGCGCTCGTGCCCGGACGCGTCGCGTCGTCGTAGGCGAGGAAGTACGGGTCGAGCGGCGCCTCCACGAAGTCGGGGCCCTGCTTGTGCGCCTCGTAGAACAGCGGCGCGACGCTCGACTCGACGAGGTAGCCGCGCCGCTCGAGCGACGAGACGTGCGAGGCGGAGAAGCCGAAGCGTCCCGAGCGGTAGGACACGGGCCGCACGCCGACGCCCTCCTCGATGGCCGTGGTCAGCGAGTCGAGCTGCGCGTCGAACTGATCGAGCGGGAGCTGCAGCGCGTAGGGATGCCGGCGGACGTCGTCGGCCGAGCACGGCGGCGTTTCCCAGGCGTGATGGTGCGCGCCCACCTCGCAGTCGCCGCGCGCGAGCAGGCCGCGCAGCACCTCGGCCGAGCGCGGGTCGCGCGCCACCGGGTGGGTGATGACGTAGGTGGGGCGGACGCCGTGGCGCGCGAAGAAGTCGTGCAGGCGGCCGAGCGCGTACAGGTTCTCGAACGTCTGGCGGGCGCGGGCCTCCGCGCTCCACTGGTTGTCGCCCTCGGTGTCGATCGCGACGAGCAGCGCCGGGCCGGTCGCGCGCGTCATCGGTCCTGATCCGAGTCGCCGAGCGTCACGTGCCAGCGGGCCGTGTCCGTGTAGAAGTTCGGCGGCACCTCGAGGGCGTTGACCTTGGCGACGAACTCCATGGTGGACTTCACCGCATAGTACCCGGACTTGCGCAGCAGCCGGCGGAAGCCCTCGTGGAGCGCGAACGTCCGGATCTTGTCCGAGTCCTCGCGCCGGGCCTCGCGGTCCACCCACCGGAAGAGCGTCAGCACGGCGGCGTGGTCGTCCGGGTCCGCGAGGAAGTCCACGAGCAGCGTCACGCGGCCGCGCGGCTCCTGGACGTGGCGGTAGACCACGTAGCCGGCGGGGCTGCCGTCCCGATCGAGCGCCGCGATGTGGTAGCGGACGTGCGGCGTCTGGATGAACTTCCAGTTCAGGTAGGCCGCGTCGCGCCGGACGGCGAAGGCGAACTTGTCCGCGACGTGCTCCCACAGGCGCGTGAAGCCCTCGTCGAACTGCCGGACCATCCGGATCTCGCCCTGCAGCGGCTTCATGCGCGACACGAGCCGGACCCACGGCAGCGTGACGTAGGACACGAGCCGGTTCACCGCCAGCGGCCAGCCCGGCTGGCGGAGCGCGCGACGGCTGAGCGGCTTGACCAGGCACGGGACCGGGCCCGGGTCGGGCCAGTGCAGCTTCTGGAAGAGCCGGTAGGACGAGTCGGAGAGGCCGAGGCCGAGCGAGGCGCCGACGTTGCGGTCCCAGGTCCGGAAGAGCTCGTCGCCGAGGCCGCGCCGCTGCCGTTCCGGGGCGACCATCACGTCCATGCCCCATGCGGCGTCGATCTCCCGTCCCGCCACGTGCAGCCGGACCGGCATCGTCGCGTACTGGCCGATCACGGTGGTGCCCTCCCGGGCGAGCCAGATCAGCGGGCCGTCGGTCGGCGCGTGCGGGTTGAGGCGGTACTGCCAGTCCCAGCGCAGGCGGTTGGCCTGCGCCATGTCGGCGCCGAAGACGCGGCGGTAGAGCGCGTCCACCTGTCGGCGGTCGTCGGGATGGTAGCGATCGATCTCGGCCATGGCGGCGGGCGGCCTCCGGTCCGCCCGGGCGCGGGCGCGGCGGTCAGGCCCGCGCCAGCACGTACTCGATATTACTGATGAACACGTCCTGGGTCAGGGGGCTCTCGCGAATCCAGCGTGCGAGGGGCGCGGGCATCCGGCGGATCGTGGCGGTCGCGTGAAGCTCCTCGCGGACCACGCGCAGGCCCGCGTCGGCGATCTGGCCGCGCAGCCGGCGCACGCGGACCTTCTCGAGCAGGTCGTCCTCCTTGACGACGCCGTTGCGGGCGTCGCGGATGAACGAGTTCTCGTGCGCCGGCTCGCGCAGCGTCCAGGGGGCGTGGCGGGCGAGCAGGCGGAACGTCCGGAAGGCGATGGGGCGGCCCGCGATCAGGTGGAGCGGGATCGGGAGCCTGAGCCGCGGCAGGTGCGCGCCGGCGAACGACAGGTACGGCGCCGTCGACAGGTAGAAGTGCCCGGCGTCGGCCAGCACCCGGCGGCACTCGCGCAGGTAGAGCGGCGCGTCGGCCACGTGCTCGATGACCGCGTGGGAGAGCACCAGATCGAACGAGCGTTCGGGGAAGGGCAGGGCCATGCCGTCGGCCTGCAGGAAGTGCAGGTGGGGCAGGCCCTTCTCGCGTGCGAGCCGGCGGCCCGCGTCGCCGAAGCGGTTGATCGGGTCGATGCCGACGACCATCGAGGCGTGTTCGGCGAGCGACAGCGGCATGCCGCCGCCCCCGCACCCGGCGTCGAGCACCCGACCCCGGACCTCGACCCCGGCCCGATCGAGGACCGCGAGGACCTTGGCGCTCCGGTAGTACTCGAAGAGCGCGTAGTCGTACTCGGATCGAAATCGCCGGTCGGCGTGGGCTTTGATCAGATCTTCGCGAATCTCGCGCAAGGCGGGCGTCAGTATACTAGCCCGGCGACCCCCACCCACACATGTCCACATCTCTCCCACCCGCCGACCTGACGATGGTCGTGCCGACGTACAACGAGCGGGATCGGCTCGCCGAACTCGTGACGGCGCTGTTCCGGCAGGCGGACCAGGCCGGCATCGCGCTCGAGCTGGTGGTGGTCGACGACCACTCGCCCGACGGCACCGGCGCGCTCGCCGACGAGCTGGCGCGGACCCATCGCATGGTGGTCGTCCACCGCGCGGGCAAGCTGGGGCTCGGCACGGCCGTGGTCGAGGGCTTCGGCCGGGCGTCGGCCGCGGTGCTCGGCGTGATGGACGCCGACTTCAGCCATCCGCCCGCGCTCGTGCCGAGGATGTACGCGGCGTTCACGGCCACCGGCGCCGACGTGCTCGTCGCGAGCCGCTACGTGCCGGGCGGCAGCACGCCCGACTGGCCCTGGTCGCGCCGGCTGATGTCGCGCGTGGCCTGCCTGCTGGCGCGGCCGCTCTCGCCCGTGCGCGACGCGGCGTCGGGCTTCTTCCTCATTCGCCGCTCGGTGGCCGAGGGCGTGTCGATCAAGGCCGGCGGCTTCAAGATCTGCCTGGAACTGCTCGTCCGCGCCTGGCCGCGCCGGATCGTCGAGCTGCCGTACCGCTTCGACGACCGCGAGCAGGGCGAGAGCAAGATGAACCGCCGCGAGGCGGCCGGCTACCTGTTCCAGTTGAAGGACCTGCTGCTGGTGCGCTGGACCGGCGGCCGCCGGCCGAGGCGTGAATACCGGCGCCTGACCCCCGACGAGGTCCGCGCGTTCGGGCCGCCGACTCAGGCCGCGCGCTGATCGGCCGGCGCGCCCGGCGCCGGCGGCGGCGGGACGGACGTCCCGAAGAGAATCCGCGACGCCACCTGCCAGGCGAGGCTCCACTTGCTCCGCGCCAGCCGCACGACGTCGCCCGCGTGCCGCGCGAGGTAGCCGGGGCGCAGGTAGAACCGCCGCTTCGCGCGGTTGATCGCGTCCATCACGACCCGCTCGTCGAGCCCGTTGCCCTGCAGCAGGTAGTACGAGTACTCCATCCGCGACCAGTCGTCGCTCGCGAGCCAGCCCGCGCGCCGCGCCTTCTCGTGGAGCTCCGTGCCCGGGTAGGGCACGGCGGGGTAGAAGTTCGCGAAGTCGGGATCGAGCTCGAGCGCGTAGTCGATCGTCCGGTCGAGCGACGCGGGCGTGTCGCCGGGGTAGCCGAGGATGAAGAACCCGAACGACCGGATGCCCGCCGCGCGCATGTTCTGCAGCGCGGCGCGGATCTTCTGGCCCTCGAGCCGCTTCATCATGTCCTTGCGCGTGTCCTCGGACTCGGTCTCGATGCCGAGCGCCAGCATCCAGCAGCCCGCCTCGCGCAGACGCCGCACGAACGCCGGGTCCGTGAGGTTGTCGGCGCGCGCGTTGCCGAACCACTGCACCGGCAGCTTGCGCGCGATGAGCTCCTCGCAGAACGCGCTGAACGTCTTCACGTTCAGCGTGACCGTGTCGCCCCAGAGATAGAAGAACCGCAGGCCGTGCTGCTCGTAGCCGTGCTGCATCTCGTCGACGAGCGCCTTCGCGCTCTTCTCGCGGAACTTGTGGCCCTGGTGGATCGGCGCGACGCAGAAGTCGCACGTGTACGGGCACCCGCGCGAGGTCTCGACGATGACGTAAGGCGCGTCCACGAGGGGCAGGCGGTAACGCTCCAGGTCGAGCAGGTCCCAGGCCGGGAAGGGCGCCGTGGCGAGTCCGGCGAACTGGCCCGTCGCCTGGTGCGGCACCACCGCGCCGTCACGGCGCCAGGTCAGGTTCGGGATGGAAGCCAGCGCGTCGTGCGCGTCCATCGAGGGCGCGGCGGCCAGCGCGACCAGGCCGTCCTCTGGCTCGCCGACGAACATCGCGTCCACCATGGGGGCCCGCGCCATCGACTCGGCGGGCGTGCACGAGACGTGCGGCCCGAACGAGACGAGCGGCGCGCCGTAGCGCGCCTTGAGCGGCGCCATCGCGGCCGCGTCGGCGTCGCAGGTCGGCGTCGTGCTGGGAAAGACGATGAGCGTGGGCGCGAAGCCCTCGGCGTCGAGCTGGCGGATCAGGTCATCCACCGAGCGGTCGGTCGCCGTGAGGTCCACGAGGCGGACCTCGGCGCCGCGTTCGCGCAGCAGGGAGGCGGCCAGCGCCAGCGTGAGCGGCGGCTTCGTCGTGCCGAGCACTTCCTCGCGCTCCTGGCACCGCCCCTGCCGCGTGAAGGCAATGCCCCCCACGCGCGGCGGATTCACGAGCAGCGTCCTGGCCCCCAGCATCAGCCTGTCAGTCTACAGCGCGGCGGCTTCCACCGCCGCCGCCGGCCGCCCCGCCGGGGCCGGCTCGCGGCTGAGCTCCACCTTGCAGCACCGGCGGCAGACGGGGAACAGCCCGTGCTCGACCAGTCGCCGCCGCAGTTCGACGTAGCGCTCGCCCGTCCACACCTCCTCGAGCGTCTGCGTCGTCAGGTCCCCGACCTCGACGCGGATGAACGGGCAGAAGTAGGCCTTGCCGCTGAACGAGACGCGCGCGTTGAGGAACGGGTAGAGGCACCGGCCGGCGAGCGGCGCGCCCGGCGTGTAGTAGTCGTCGAGGATCGCCGGGCCGACCTTGGGCCGCATGTCGAACCGGAGGCCCGCCGCGCGGCACTTCTCGCGCAGCCGGTCCACCTGCGTCCGCACGCGCGCGCGGTCCAGGCCGGGGTCGTCGGTGACGTAGGTCGAGATGAGGCTCGGGTCGGCGGCGCCGACGATGGCGGCGGTCTCGGCGACCTCCTCGGGCGTGCTGTACATCAGGTGGTTGAGGCCGATCGCGTCCACGCCGAGCTCGCCCGCGACGTCCACCATGCGGTCGAGCGCGTCGAGCGACTCGTGCGCCACGGTCGTGTTGATGCTCACACGGAGCGGCGCCCCGCGCCGCCGCGCCGCCTCCTGCAGCCGGCGCAGGCCGGCGGCCGTCCGCTCGAACGTCCCCTTCACGCCGCGCGCCTTGTCGTGCAGCTCGCCCGGGCCGTCGATCGACACGCTGATGTGCTTGAGGAAGCCCTGCTCGGCGAGCCGGGCCAGCGCCTCGGCGCGCTCGTCGCTGATGATCGTGCCGTTGGTCGTGAGGAACCCGCAGACGTAGCCCTTGTCGCGGAAGACGTCCATGACGTCGAGGATGTCCTTCCGCATGAAGATCTCGCCGCCCGTGAGGCTGACGCGCAGGCCGTCGGCGTCCGGGAACGCGCGGCGCAGCGTGTCGAGCGGGAGTTCCTGCCGCCACTCGCCCTCGATGTTGAGCAGGTCGCCCACGTAGCAGAACTCGCACGTGAGGTTGCACCGCATCGTCGCTTCGTAGACGAGGCCGGCCGGCAGCCGGCCCGCGCGGCCGTCCTTCGCGCGGACGAAGCCCTCGACGTCGCGCTCGTAGCGGCGGCGCCGGTACTTCGCCACGAGGCTCGTGACCATCGGCATGGTCCGGGCCCGGCGGGCGAGGGCGTCCCGAAGGCGGCGGGGCATCGTCATGGATGGAGTCGCCAGATCTCGATCGTGGGTCCCGGACGTTCGAGGCGCGGGTCGATCCGGGCGTCGGTGTTGTGCAGGAACGGCTCCACGCCGGCCGCGTCGTCCGCGTCGCGGGTGGGGACGAACGTCATCAGCACCTGACCGTTCCGGCTGAGCGCGTCGCGAAGCGGCTCGAAGGTCCGGTCGTCATTGTACCGTTTGAGCACCACATACTCCACCGCGAGCGCGCGGAGCGGCGCGAGCCCGGCCTCGCCGCCGAGCGCCGCCGGGTCCACGTAGATCTTGTCCGGATCCAGGCCGCCGCGACCGAGGTAGATCGTCCGGTAGGCGGGGGCCGGATACGGGTCGAGCGCGAGCTGGCGCTGGAACTTCACGCTGGCCCGCGTCTCCGATCCGAGGTGCGCGCGGAGCGCCTCCACGAGGCTCTCGCGCGTCGGCCGGAGTGGGACGCTGTAGGGCTGGATCAGGACGGTCGCGCCCGCCGGGATCGACCGCTCGATCCACGCCTCGGCCAGCGTGCGCGTGTCCGCCTGCTGGAAGAAGCGATCGGACCGCACGCCCGCCAGGAGGGCGACCGCGCCCAGCGCCACGGTCGCGCCCGCTGTCGCCCAGCCCGTCCAGCCCGTCCAGCCCGTCCGTCGTGTCCAGCCCGTCCCGTCCGGCAGGCGCCCTGCAGCGGCGCCGACCGCGACGGCCGCGAGCAGCGCGCCGAAGGGCAGCACCGGGTTCAGGTAGCGGCTCGCCGGCACCGTGTTCGCGATGAACAGCAGGAACGCGACCGGAAACGCGACGACGAAGAGCGCCGCGCGCGCCCGTGTCGCGATCGCCACCGCGAGGCCGGCGGCTGCCGCGGCGGCCAGCGGCCACGTCAGGCCGTCGAGCACGAGCAGGCGGAGGTAGGCGCCGAGCGATCCGAAGAGCCCGGCCGGCGCGACCGCGCGGTCCACGACGATCTCGCGGTTCGCGAGGACGTCGCGGACGGCCGTCGCCGGCTCGACCAGCAGGAACGGCGACGCCGCGAAGAAGGTGACCGTGGCCGCCAGGCCCATCGTCACCAGCAGCCGCACCCGCGCGGCCATCGTCGGCGCCGGCGCGGCGACCCACGCGGTGAGCGCGACCGGCACCATGACGAAGAGCGCGTAGTAGTGGGTGGACATCGCGAGCCCGGCCAGCACGCCGGCCAGGAGCGCGCCGCGGACGCGGCTGGCCCCGCCCCGGCGGTCGCGGCCGTCGCCGGCCTGCGCGTCCGTCCACATCCGCGCGAGCACGACGCAGGTGAGCACGATGAGCAGCGTGACCGGGACGTCGTGCTTCACGTAGTGCGCGTCGCGCACGGCGATCGGCGACACCGCCAGGAACGCGGCCGCGACGATCCCCGTCGTCCGATCGAACAGCCGCGATCCCAGGCGGTAGAGCGCGATGATCGTGGCCGCGCCGAGGAGCGCCGAGAGCGCGCGGCCGGCCAGGTAGAGCGGAGACGGGTCCACGAAGAACTGGCGCTCGAAGTCGGCGAGCGCGGGCCAGACGCCGGCGATCCAGCCGCCGATGAACACCAGCCCTTCCCAGGCGAAGAGCACGTAGAAGTAGAGCGAGGGGTAGAGGAAGTTGCCCGGGTCGAGGTGGTTCGTGCCGAGCGCCATCGCGCGCGTGAGGATGGCGACCTCGTCCGGGTTGTAGACGGCCGGCAGGCCGAACGCCGCGCCCCAGAGGCGCAGCGCGAGCCCGCCGAGGGCGATCGCGGCGACGAGGATCGCGGCCCGGCGCCGCGCCGGCCGGATCGCGTCGGTCACGGCCGCCGGAACCGCAGCACGCTGAGGAAGCACCACCCCGGCACCGGCAGCAGGCGCGTGAGCAGCCGGTGCAGCCACGCCAGGCGCGCGGGCGATCGCCGGATCCAGCGCGTGAGGATCGGCACGGTCGGGAAGATGCCGCGCCGCTCGACCAGCACGAAGCCCGCGCGTCGTGCCAGGTCGAGGTACTCGACCAGCGGCCGGTCGCCGGGATGCTTGGCGAGGCTCGCGGTGCGGATGAGCCGCCCCGTCAGCAGGAAGTGGACGCGCGACTGCAGGTGCGCGAGGTTCGGCACCGTGACGAGCAGCTCGCCGCCGGGCGCAATCACGCGGAACAGCTCGGCGAGCGCACGCGGCTGGTCGTCGAAGGTCAGGTGCTCGAGGACGTCCAGGCAGAGCCCGCGCGCGAACGACGCGTCGGGATAAGGCAGCGCGAGCAGCGACGCCGCGCGGACCCGGTCCGACGAGTAGTTGGCGTCCACGCCCTCGATGGCCAGCCGATCGCGGAATTCCTCGACCAGCACGCCCTCGCCGCACCCGGCGTCGAGCACGGTCGTTCCCGCCGGCAGCGCGCCGAGGTAGGCCCGGACGAGCGACAGCTTGGCGAGATAGGTCGGGTAGAACTCCCAGTCGGGAGAGAGCTCGCGGTGGTAGTCGCCGCGCTCGGCGTATTCGCCCGTCCGCGACGCGGATGGGGCCGGCGTCATGCGGCGATTGTACGCCAGCGGCCGCGCCGCGGACCGCCCGTCCACGACGGGTCGATGGCGCCGGCCGGACGCCAGGCCGTCACGACCACCACCGCGCGATCAGCCGCGCCGGCACCACGAACCGCGCGACCCACAGGCCGAAGCCGCCCTCGGGATACGGCGCCACGTCGCGCAGGCCCTTCATGAAGGTCTGGTACTGCACGAGCAGCAGCCCGTTGGCCACCACGAGCGCGGCCACCACCGCCGCGCGCCGGACCTGGCCCGGCCGCCCCGCGTGCAGCCATCCCGACAACCCGACGACGAACAGCGGGAAGAAGGAGAGGAAGCGCCGCGCGCCGAACGCCTCGCCCGCCCACCAGTCCGACACCGCCGCGTTGACGTACCAGGAGAGCGCCACCACCGCGACCACCGGCAGCACCATCCAGCGTTCCCGTCGCGCGACGCCCACGAAGCCGACGACGGCCAGCACCAGGATCGGGCTCCACGAGAAGAGCCCGTGCTTGTCCGAGAAGAGCACCGCGACCAGGTTCGGCCGCGTCCACTCTATGAAGCCGGCGCCCTGCGGAATCGCGAGCGGCTGGCCGTAGAGCGCCTGCCAGACGACCATCTGCGGCGTGAACGCCGCGGCGGCCGCCGCGCCACACGCGACGAGCGCGACCAGGCGATCGCGCGCGGGCGCGCGCCAGCGCAGGCACTCGATCGCGGGGACGACGATCCACACCGCGTCCTGCCAGCGCATGAGCGTCGCGAGCCCCACGAGCGCGCCCGACACCGCCGCCGCGCGGATCGACCAGGCGGCCCGCGCGCGCACCCAGTGCGCGACGACCAGCGTCGCCGCCAGCATCGACGCGGCGTGCGAGTAGGCGGGCGAGATCAGCGAGTAGTAGATCGCGTGCGAGCCGAGCCAGATGCCGAGGAGGCCCACCACCGCCGACGTCCGATCGGTGAACCGCTCGGCGAGCCGCCACGCGATCCAGGCGGCGACGATCACCGCCAGGATGCCCGTGATGCCGGGCACCGCCTGCAGCACGCGCTCGGTGCCGTCGGCCGGCGCGGCAATCCCCAGCGCCGAGAGGCCGCGCAGCACGGCCGCCGTGGCGAGGTAGCCCGGCGCCCAGAGCAGCGCGGGGCCCACCGGCATGAAGTTGCGCACGTGCCCGGTCGGCGTGCGGCGCTCCTCGATCCACGCGCGGCCCTCCGGCGAGTCCGGGGCGAAGCCGTAGAGCGCGGCGAAGTCGTTCGCGAAGTCGAAGTCGTGGTCGTAGACGGCCGACCGGAGCTGGACGAAGTGGCCGACCGCGTCGCCGACGATGATGCGGCCGTCGGGCTTGGGGAGCAGGACGAGTGACGCGACGTAGGCGGCCAGGAGCGACGCGCCGACGCCGAGGACGACGAGACGGGGACGGGACGACAGGCGGTCGAGGACGCGGGCGGTCATCGAGGCGGCGCGGCCTCGACGGCCGATCCGGACGGGGCGATCGACGCGGACACTACGGGATCAGGCCGCCGCCTCCGCCACCGCCGCCGCGTCCCGTCGTCGTGCCACCGCCGCCGCCACCGCCGCCCCGGCCACCGGCCGGGGGCGCCGCGATGATCGGCACGATCGGCACCGGCCGGAACACGCCGGGCTGGGTGGGCGGCGACGTCGTCGCCGGCTGCGTGGTCGCCGGATCCTGCGGGTTCGGCACCGGGCGGACCGGCGGCAGCTCGTCGGCCGGCGAGCCGGGCGTGCTGGGCGGCGGCGCCACCGCCGACGAGGCCGGCGGGATGTAGGCGGCCGTGGCCGGGCTGCTCGTCGGGACGATCACGATCGTCCCCAGGCGCGAGGGCCCCGGCGCGTCCACCGTCTTCGGGCCGGCGATGACGCCGGCGGCCGACGCGAGGAGCGACTGCAGCACCTCGAGCTCCGGCTGGTTCTCGAACTGGACCGGAATCGCCAGCGGCCCGCCGGTCAGCTTCTCGAGGTTGACCATGTGGCTGCCGCCCTTGCGTTCCCATTCGCTGAGGATTTCCCGGACGGTCACGTTCTGCGCGGCCAGGGTCACGTGGCCGTTGGCGTCGAAGGTCAGGTCGAGACGGCGGACCGGGGCCTGGCCGCTGAGGCCGGCCGGGAGCGCCACCGCTGAGACGAGCACGACCGCCGCGACGAGATTCCGCATGGCAGACCGCCTTTCCTCGGGACCAAATTCCAGTATACGCCCCGTCCTCAGCGATTTGGACGTCCGGAGCCACCCGGCCGGTTGGGGGCGCCCGGGAACTTGTCGATCAGGGCCGCTTCGTCCGGGCCGGAGGTTTCGTCGACCGGAAACGTCTCCACGATCCGTCGATCGGGGTAGCGGTCCAGGATTTCCTGGATCAGCGCGCCGTCCGTCCCCGATTCGTAGCCCAGCCACGGCTGCACGTAGGTCAGGACGTATCGCACGTCGTCGCGCGACAGCCGGTCGTCGTAGTTGCCGAAGCCGCGGCCGACGAACACGGGCCGGATCCGGTTCTCGAGCGCCAGCCCGTTGGCCAGCTTGCCCTGAACGAGCGTGCCGGCGGGCAACAGCCGGCCGACCTCGATCGACGCGCGGTAGTTGAGGTCGGTGCGGCGCGTGGCCCAGACGCCGAACTGGCCGAGGTCGAGGAGCACGGCCAGCGCGGCCAGGGCGACGACGACGCGCCGCGACGGCACGCCGAGCACGAGCGCCAGGACCGGCCGCCACCGCCACCAGACGACGAGCGCCGTGATCACGGCGAGCGCGGCGGCGAGCCGCACGGTGCGCTGCAGGTCGTGCGCGTAGATGCGGTCGAGGTCCGGCAGCCGCACGAGCGCGCCCCAGACCAGGTAGCCGAGGAGCAGCACGACGGGCAGCGCGGCGAGGCGGCCGGCCCGGCCCTCGTCGGCCTCGCCGGCGGGCACCGCCCAGGGGCGGAAGGACGCGAGCGAGGCGGCGAGCGCGACCAGCGCCGGGATGAACATCACGTAGCGGCGCTCGTTGCCCGAGTCGTGGACGATGAGCTCGGCGAAGCCGATCAGGACCCAGAGCGCCAGCAGGCGCATCGCCGACGGCGCGCGCCACCACCGCGCGACCACCGCGAGGAGCGCGACCGACGCCGCGGCGAGCACCACCCACACGCGGCTGAACACGTCGTGCACGACCGGCAGCCACGACGCCCGGTTCGCGAGCGCGGCGAGCGTGTACTCCGGCTTGCGCGTCACCGACATCTGCCAGTTGTAGAACCGGAACTCGGTCCAGTGCGGGACGACGAACACCGCGGCGGCGACGAGGGCCGCCAGGGCGAGGCCGGCCAGCGTCCAGCGCGCGGCGGCGAGCGCGGGACGTTCGGGGATCCGCGCGCCGACGACGCGCGCCACGCCGGGCCAGAGACCGAAGGCGATCAGGCTGCCGGCCTCGAGGCCCATCGCGCCGACGAAGAACGCGGCCGAGGCCTTGGTGAAGAAGGCGAGCACGGTGGCCGCGCCGGCCACGAGGCCCCACGCCGGCCGCCGGTGCGCGCGCGCCCACGCCGCCCACGCGACGACGAGGCACGTCGTCATCGTGGACTCGGCGAGCGCGGCGCGGTTCCACATCACGAAGAAGAAGTTCGTGGCCAGCAGCGCGGCGCCCACGACCGCGGCGCGGCGCCCGGCACAGGCCAGCAGGCCCCAGGCGAGCGCGGCCACCGCGACCAGGCCGGCCCCGACCGACACGGTCCGGGCCTGCCAGGTGCCCACGCCGAACGCCTCGAACGCGACGTACTCGAGGCCGGTGAACACCGGCGTGACGTACATCGGGTTCCACGCGTCGGTGCGCCAGGTCCCCCAGAGCACGCGGTTGCGCGCGTTGTGGACCCACGCGCCCTCGTCGTGCCAGACGATGCCGACCGTGCCCGTCGCGGGCGGGTCGGCCGTCAGCCACGCGGCGCGCAGCGCGCCGCCTGCCAGGATCAGGAGCAGGATGGCGAGGATTATGGGGAAGCGCTGCTTCACGGACGAAGCCCGCTGAATTATAGTGCCCGCCGGACGGCCGTCCGGTCGTCAGCCCCCGGCGTCCAAACGGAACGACCATGGTGATGCGCCCGAGATCGCCGATTTGCCGCACCTGGATGGCCGCCGCGATGGTCGCGGCCACCCTCGTCCCGCCGTGCCTCGTCGTGCCTGTGCGGGCCGCCGCGCAGCAGCAGGCGGTGCCGACGCTGTCGGCCGAGGACCGCGACGCGATCGCGACCATGGCGCAGGGCTGGGCGCTGCTTTCGGGCGGCGACCTCGACGGCGCGACCGCGCGGGCGAGGGAGTTGCAGGCGGCGTACCCGCGGAGCGGCGCCGTGCTGGACCTGCTCGTCGAGATCGCGATCGCGCGCGGCGGCTGGCGCGCGGCGCTCGGCGAGTACGAGCAGTGGCTCGGCGCGCGGACGATGGAGGAGCCGCGCGTCGTGCGTCGCATCGCGCTTGCGCTGCTCGGCGAGACCACCCGGCAGGGCCAGCATCCCGCGGCGCGGGTCGCGGCCCTGCAGGCGCTGACCGCCGACGGCGACGCGTGGGCCGCGCAGGTGCTGGCCGCGGGCGCGTCCGCCGGCGCGGCGAGCGAAACGCGCGCGATGGCCGCGCTCGGGTCCCGGGGTGCCGTGGAGAACCTGATTCAGGCCTTCGAGGTCGGCGCAACCGATGCGCTGGGCGCGATGCAGGCGCTCGGCCAGAGCCGGAGCCCGCTGGCGATTCCCCTGCTCATCCGGCAACTGGACAACCCGAAGCCCGAGATTCGTGGCGGGGCGGCGGAGGCCCTGGGGCACCTCGGTGGCCCCGACGCGATCGCGCGGCTCCGCCAGGTGGTGAGGGACGACACGCCCTACGTTCGCGGGCGCGCGGCTGGCGCGCTGTATCGGCTGGGAGACGACACGGGCCTGCCGATCCTGCGCGACCTGGCGGCATCGGACGCCCCCGCAGCCCGCCTGGCCGCCGCCAAGGCCCTGGCGCCACGGCCCGACGCGACCTGGCGCGCGCTCGTGGACGACCTGGCGCGATCGGACGACCCGGATATTCGACTGGGCGCGGCGGGCCTGCTGATCGAGGTGGATGCCGACCGGGCTCGCGACGTGCTGTCGGACCTGGCCCAGTCCCAGAATGCGGCGATCCGGGAGCAGGC
>JAWKHR010000027.1:0-88149 GCA_041394725.1 Vicinamibacterales bacterium
TGCAGCACCTCGCGGGGCGCGCCGTCGGGTACCGCGACGGCCGACATCGCCACGAGGGCGTCGGGCCCGAGGTCGGCGACGACGGTCGTCCGGGTCGGCGGCGAATCACCCACGGCCTGCCGGTAGGCGTCGTTCATCGCCGCGAAGTCGGTCGCGTGCTTCAGGTAGACGTGGATGGTGAGGGTCTGTCCCAGCGACGACCCGGCCGCCGCCAGCACGCGCGCGAGGCGCTCGAAGACGCGTGTGGTCTGCGCGGTGACGTCGCCGGAGATCCGGCCGTCCGGGCCGGCGGCCGTCATCGCGGACACGAAGACCAGCCCTCCCGCCACCACCGCGGGGCTGGCGACCGGCCCCACCACCTCGTCCACGACCACCGACCGCCGATCCTGCATCACCTCTCCCCCCGGACAGCCCGGCGACGCGACACACCCGTCCACCGGATCGCGGCGTCCGGCGTCGCGAGCGTCCATCGCCGCCACGCCCATCGCGGCCGCGGCCAGCAGCGTCGCCAGCCTGCGGCGTGCCCGCCGGCCCTGCCTCATCGGACATAGAATAGTGGTCTTTCGTCGGAGGTTCAGCCATGAGACGCCTGTTTTTCCAGACCACGCTCGCCGCGACGCTGGCCGTGGCCGCGCCCGCCCTCCTCGCGAGCGTCAAGACGACGCAGGTCGACTCGATGAAGTTCGAGGGCATGCTGGGCGGCATCATCAACCGCTTCAGCGGCGGCGCCAAGGACGGCATCACGTCCACCGTCGCGGTGAACGGCACCCGGATGTCGCGGCTCGAGGAGCGGACCGGACAGATCATCGACCTGTCCGAGGAGCGCGTGTACGACCTCGACATCCGGAAGAAGGAGTACCGCGTGCGGACGTTCGCGGAGATCCGCGAGGAGTTCGAGAAGGCGCGCGCCGACGCCGAGAAGCGCATGCAGGAGATGAAGCCCGAGGAGAAGGAAGAGATCCAGCAGGCGGGCCAGGAGCTCGAGGTCGACGTGGACGTGAAGGACATGGAGGAGTCGAAGGACATCCTCGGCCACACGGCGAAGCACATGGTGCTGACGGTCACGGCGCGGCAGAAGGGCTCGACGCTCGAGGCGGGCGGCGGGTTCGTGATGACCAACGACCTGTGGCTCGCGCCCTCGATCCCCGAGCTGCGCGAGATCGCCGAGTTCCAGCTGAAGTTCATCAAGGCCGTGTACGGCGAGGACTTCCTCGCCGACATGCAGCAGATGGCCGGCATGATGGCGATGTACCCCGCGTTCAAGGGCATGGCCGAGCGGATGCAGGCGGAGGGCTCGAAGCTGCAGGGCACGCCGCTGATGTCCTCGAGCACGTTCGAGTCGGTCAAGAGCGAGGAACAGCTGAAGGCCGCGCAGGCGAACCAGCCGAGCGGCGGCGGTGGGGGGATCGGCGGGATGCTGGCGCGGCGCATGACGCGCAACCGGCAGCAGCCGACGGCGCGCTCGACGCTCTTCACGACGACGCACGAGGTCACGTCGGTGTCCACGACGGTCTCGGACGCCGACGTCGCCATCCCCGCCGGCTTCAAGGAAAAGAAGTAGGCATTCACCCGGTTCATCCCTGGAGGCAGACCCGCATGTCCGATTCGGCAACGTCCCGACGCCGGTTCCTGCAGACCGTGCCCGCCGCCGTGGCGGGCGCCGTGACGACCACCGCCTTCGCCCAGCGCGGCCAGGGCCCGGCCGGCCCCGTCACGTCCCAGATCGTGGACTGCGCCGAGTCGATCACCGGGCTCGACTTCCACAGCGACGAGGAAGAGGCGATCGCCCGGAGCCTCAACCAGAACCTGAATGCCTACGAGCAGATCCGGAACGTCCAGATCCCGCTGGAAACGGCGCCGGCGCTGCTCTTCAGCCCGCACCTGGCCGGGCAGCCCGCGCCGAAGGGCCCGGCGACGCCCGGCCGCGCGGTCCGCTACACGAAGCCCGCGGCGCGCGCCGTCACGCGCCCGGCCAACCTCGAGGACGTCGCGTTCTGGCCGGTGACGAAGCTCGCTTCGCTCGTCGAGCGCCGGCTGGTGACGTCCACCGAGCTGACGAAGATGTACCTCGACCGGCTGAAGCGGCACGGCCCGACGCTCTTCTGCGTGGTCACGCTCACCGAGGATCTGGCGCTGCAGCAGGCGGCGCAGGCCGACAAGGAGATCGCCGCCGGACGCTACAAGGGGCCGCTGCACGGCATCCCGTGGGGCGCGAAGGACCTGTTCGCGACGAAGGACATCCGCACGACCTGGGGCGCCGAGCCGTACGTGGACCAGGTGATCGACCACGACGCGACGATCGTCGAGCGGCTGCGCGAGGCCGGCGCCGTGCTGGTCGCCAAGCTCTCGATGGGCGCGCTCGCCCAGGGCGGCGTGTGGTTCGGCGGATCCACCCGCAACCCGTGGAACACGCAGCAGAGCTCGAGCGGATCGTCGGCCGGGCCGGGCGCGGCGACCTCCGCCGGGCTGGTGGGCTTCGCGATCGGCACCGAGACGCGCGGCTCGATCATCTCGCCCTCGTCCACCTGCGGCGTGGTCGGCCTCCGGCCGACGTACGGCCGCGTCAGCCGCTACGGCGCGATGGAGCTGGCGTGGACGATGGACAAGGTCGGGCCGATGTGCCGGTACGTCGAGGACTGCGTGCTGGTGCTGAATGCGATCTACGGGCCCGACGGGCGTGACCTGTCGGTGGCCGACGCCGCGTTCGACTGGAACGCGTCCACGCCGCTCGGCGGATACCGGATCGGCTACGTCCGGAGCGACTTCGAGGAGAACCCGAACGCCGGGCGCGGCGGCGCGGGCGGTGGCGGCGGACGCGGCGGCGGTGGTGGCGGGCGCGGGGGCCGGGGCGGCGCGGAAGCCGCGGCCGAGCGCCTGAAGATCATGCAGGACGTGCTCGAGGTCTACCGCGGCCTCGGCGCGAAGCTCGAGCCGATCGACCTGCCGGACACCGTGCCCGTCAACGCGATCGGCTTCATGCTGAGCGTCGAGTCGGCCTTCGCGTTCGACGACCTCACCCGGTCGCGCGGCATCGACATCATGCAGAACAGCAGCTGGCCAGCCACGTTCCGCGCCAACCGCTTCGTCCCGGCGGTCGAGTACCTCCGGGCGCAGCGAATCCGCACGCTGCTGATGCAGGAATGGGCGGCGTTCATGGGCCAGTACGACGCGTTCATCTCGTCGAACGGCGCCGGGCTGGCGGCGACCAACCTGACGGGACACCCGGCCATCGCGCTCAAGTGCGGGTTCCAGAACGGCACGCCGCGCGCGCTGATGGTCACCGGCCGGCTCTACGAAGAGGCGACCATCGCGCGGATCGCGCTGGCCTACGAGCAGGCGACCGAGTGGAAGGACCAGCACCCGTCGATGTGACGGGCGCCGGTCAGCCACCGGCCGGGACGAGCCGTGCGGCGGGGCCGCGTCAGCGGCTGACGTCCCAGATCCGGACCTCGATCACCGGCGACGTGGCCAGCCGGCGCTCGACCAGGAAGCGGCGGATCTGATCCTGCACCTGCGCCGGCGTGCTGCCGGCCACCTTCAGCGTGCCGAGCAGCGGGATCCGGATCGCGCCCTGGTCGTCCACGTCGTAGAACCTCGGCAGGTCTGGCTCGCCCTGGATCGTCACGCGCAGCAGGTCCGAGGCGCGAATCGCGCGCGCCTGGTCCGCGGCCTCGTGCGCGAGCGTCGTGCCGGACAGGTGACGGCCCGTCGGGTCGTTCAGCTGCTCGGTGTAGAGCTGCACGAGGTCCGAGTACTCGCGACGCAGCGCCTCCAGGTCACGCTGCGCTTCGAGGACCAGCCGATCGTTCTGCGCGCGCAGCGGCTCGTTCTGGCTCCGCGCGAGCGCGTCGAGCTGGCGGTTGATGTCGGCCTGTCGCTGCTGGGCGTCGAGCGCCTGCTCGGCCTGGCGCAGCCGAATCGCCGCCTGCTGCTCGGCCATCGTGGACTGCGTTTCGACCGCGCGCAGTTCCTGCTCGAGGGCCATCACCTTCTGCCGCGCTTCGTTGGCCGACTGCAGCGTCGCCAGGCCCTTGTCGACCAGCCCCTGCGTCTCGTCGAGGCGCTGCCTGGCCATCTCGAGCTCGCGCGTGAGGCGCTGCGACTCCGACTGATGGTCCATCTGGGCCCGCTGGCGCTCCAGCGCCACCTGGTCGCGCTCGCGCGCGTAGTTCTGCTCGGCGACCTGGCGCTGGAGCTCGGCCTGTTTCCTGGCCAGCTCCGCGGCCGGCGAGTCCGGATCGGCGGGCTCGATCACCGCGCCGCGCTGCTGGATCGTCTGGAGCGTGCGCTCGAGCGCCGCCATCCGCGCCCGCACCGCGGCCATCCGCGCCTCCACGTCGGCCGTCGTCCGGGGATCGACCTGGCCCGACTGCAGGCCCACGGCCAGGCCGGCTTCCGCCGCGCCCATGACGCCACCCGCGACGCCGGCGGGGGTCCCGGCCGAAATGCCCGACGCCATGCCGCCCGACACACCGGACGCGACGCCGCCGGCCACGCCCGCGCCCGTGCCGGACGCGATGCCCGTGGCCACGCCCGCGCTCGTGCCGGACGCGATGCCCCCGGCCACGCCCGCGCTCGTGCCGGACGCGACGCCCCCGGACACACCGGAACCAATCCCGGTGGCCACGCCCGACCCCACGCCGGACGCGACGCCGGCGCCCTGGGTCGTGGCGGTCCCGGCCGACTGGCCGTCCGCGCCGTTGTCCGTCGCGCCGGCCGGCACGGCCGCGGGGATCGCGACGCCCAGCGCGAAGACGACGCACAGGCTGGCGATCCAGCCGCCGGTCACCGGCGCCTCGCGCCGCGGCTGGCCGAGGATCCGGCGGACCCGGTCGGTCAGTGAGCCGTCGGTCGCGGCGAGCGCGACGCCGGCGGGCACGTTGAGTCGCGCGAGCTCGGCGAGCGCGGTCGCGTAGGTCAGCCGATCGCTCACGCCAACCGCCAGGTCGTCGCAGCAGTGCTCGCGCTCGGCACGGATCCGGCGCGAGAGCCACCACACCGCGGGGTGGTAGAACAGGAGCGTCTCGACCGCCGACTGCACCAGGTTGACGAGATAGTCGTGCCGGCGCACGTGCGCCAGCTCATGCGCGACGAGCGCCTCGATCTGGCCCGGCGTCAGGCCCGAGAGCGCCGAGGCCGGCAGCAGCACCACCGGCTTCATCCAGCCGACGATCATCGGCACGGAGACCGCCGACGACTCGCAGACGCGCACGATGCGCTCGAGCGCGAGGTGGGCCGCAACCCGGCGCACCAGCACCTGGATGGCTTCCGGAGCCGGGCGTACCGCGCGCGCGGTCAGGCGCCGCGCGACGATCCAGCCGCCGAGCAGCCGCGCCGACAGCAGCGAGACGCCCGTCAGCCACGCCAGGAGCACGAGGCCCTGGCCGAACGGCACCGGCGATGACGCCGGCGCCGGCGCGACGGGTAATGCCACCGGTGGCGTCGAGAGCACCGGCGGCGCCGGCACGGGCACGACGTCCCCCGAGGCGCGATCAGCCGCCACGGGCACCGCCGCGGACCGCCTCGCCGCCGTCACCGCCCGATCCGGTGACGCCAGCAGCACACCGACGGTCACCACGGGCGCGACGAGCATCGCGGCCAGCGCGCCCACGGCCACCGCATAGCGGCCCGACGCGGTCTGCACCAGCCGCAGGGCGCCGAACGCCAGCGCGGCGATCGCCGCGCCCTGCCAGAGAAAGTGAATGAGCGCGGTCGCCAGGGCCTGCGCTTCCGGGCGCTCCACGAACCAGACGAGGCCGTTCATTCCGCACGCTCCTTCCGGTAGTCGTCGATCAGCCGCTGGATCTCCGCGATCTCCTCTTTGGACGCCGGATGGGCGCTGAGCGCCTGCATCACGAGCGCCGCCGCCGACCCGCCGAACGCCCGGTCCAGCAGGTGGTCCACCAGCTGGCGCTGGGTTTCGCCCCGCGCCTGGCTGGCGGCGTAGACGTGGCTCCGCGCGGACTCGTCGCGCAGCACCAGGCCCTTCTCCGCCATGATCTGCATCAGCTTCAGCGTGGTCGTGTAGCCGGTCTCGCGGTCGGCGGACAGGGCGTCGTGCACCTGCCGCACCGTCGAGGGGCCGCGGGTCCAGAGCACCTGCAGAATCGCCAGCTCGGCGTCGGTCGGACGAGGGGTGGGTCGTGCCATGGACTGATTATACGAATCAATTCGTAGATGTCAACGAAGACGTTCGTGGTTCAGGAACCAACCCTGAACGGGCGCGGCGCGTCATATACTTCACACCGTGAAGCATATTGAGCCGTCCCGGCCGCCCTCGCCGCTCGGCGACTTCGAGCAACTGGTCCTCCTCGCCCTCGTCCGCCTGGGCGACGACGCGTATGGCGCGACGATCCGCCGGGAGATCGAGACCCGCACCGGCCGCGACCTCGCGATCAGCGCCGTGTACGTCGCCCTGGATCGGCTGGAACGCAAGGGGCTGGTGCGGTCGCGGATCGGCGAGCCCAGCCCGACGCGGGGCGGCCGGCGGCGCAAGCACGTCGCGCTGCTGCCCGAGGGCCGGCGCGCGCTGGCGGCCGCCTACCAGCAGTTCATGGGCATGGCCGAGGGCCTCGAAGAGGAGTTCGGGCGCCGATGACGCCCCGCGCGCCACGGCTCGCGCTGCGCCTCGCCGGCCTGCGCATGCCCCGCGAGGAACGCGAGTTCCAGCTGGGCGACCTCGAGGAGGAGTTCGCCACGCGCGCGGCGCGCGACGGCGCGCGCGCGGCGCGCCGCTGGCTGTGGACGCAGGCCGTTCGCTGCGTGTGGCGCCCGGCACCGGGCGCTCGCGACGCCGCAGGACGACCGGAACCGACGGGAGGATCGATGCAGGGACTGTGGCGGGACGTGGCGTTCGGCGCGCGGCTGATCCGGCGCGCGCCGCTGGCCGCGGCGACCGCGGTGCTGACGCTGGCCCTCGGCATCGGCGCGAACGTCGCGATCTTCAGCGTGGCCTGGCCGGTGCTCGTCGCACCCCTTCCCTTCCCGGACGAACAGTCGCTCACCGTCGTCCAGCTCCGCGTCGAGACGGTCACGCCGCCGCGGGCGAACCCCGTCTCGGCCAGCGACTACCTGGATCTGCTCCGGGCGCCTGGGTTCTCGCGACTTGCGGCGTTCAACATGTTCCCGGGAGAGGCCGTACTCGCCGACGAGGGCGAGCCGAGGCAGGTGTCGATCGGCGCGGTGACCGAGGGATTCTTCGGCGTGCTCGGCGTGCCGCCCCTCGTGGGCCGCACGTTCGGCCCGGACGACTTCGTCGAGGCGCCGGACGTCGTGCTGCTCAACGAACGACTCTGGCGCACGGCCTTCGGCGGCGCCGCGGACATCGTCGGGCGCCGCATCGATCTCGACGGCGGACGGTGGACGGTGGTGGGCGTGATGCCGGCCACGGCCACCATCGGCACGCTCGACGTGGACGCCTGGACGCCGTACTGGATCGACGTCGCCCGCGCGTCCGCCACGCGAGTGCAGTCGTACGGGCTGGTGATGATCGGCCGGCTCTCGCCCGGCACGACGATCGAGCAGGCGAACGCGGGCCTGCGCGCGCTGATGGCGGACGTCGCGGCGCGCTACCCCAGAACGAATGCCGGACTCTCGGCGGGCGCGGTCGGCTTCCGGGAACGGCTCACGGGCCCCGTGCGTCCCGTGGTGCTCCTGCTGGTGGGCGGCGCCGTCCTGGTCCTGGTCATCGCCGGGCTGAACCTGACCGCGCTGCAGGTCGCCCGGCACCTGTCTCGCGGTCAGGAGTTCACGGTGCGCCGTGCCCTGGGCGCCAGCCGTGCAGCGATCGTCCGGCAGTTGACCGTCGAGCTGATCGTCCTGGCGGGGTTCGGCGGCGCGGCGGGACTCGGCGCGGCGTCGGTCACGCTCGGGTTGCTGGCGCGATTCGCGCCGACCGTGGCGTGGTACCACATCACGCCGGGCCTGACCTGGCCGCTCGTCCTCTTCACGCTGGCGCTGACGGCCGTGGCGGGCCTGCTCATCGGGCTGCTCCCGTCGATCGCGGCCCTGCGTGGGACGGGCGGAGCGCCGTCGGCAACGCGCGCGTCGACGCCCACGCGGGCGGCGGCCCGGCTGCGCACGCTTTCGGTGAGCCTGCAGGTGGCGATGGCGGTGCTGCTGCTCGTCGCGGCCACGCTCACGGCGGCGAGCCTCGCGCGGGTGCTGCGCGTGGACCTGGGCTTCGAGCTGGACCGCGGCCTCATCGCCGACATCCGGCTGCCCTACACGGATCGATACGCGTCCACGCCGAGTCGCGTCGGCTTCTACCGGCAGCTCGTCGAGCGCGCCGAAGCGCTGCCGGGTGTCGAGCGCGCCTGCGCGACGAGCGGCGTGCCGCTCGACAACAACGGCAACTGGATGACGTGGGTGCCCGAGGGCGCCACGGACGCGAGCCGGCAGGCCGCGCTCCCGCTCGGCGTCTCGGAGGGCTGCTTCGACGCGCTGCGCATCCCGATCATCGAAGGCCGGGCGTTCACGTCGTCCGAACCGGCGCCGGTCGTGATTCTGAGCGAGTCGCTGGCGCACGACCTCTGGCCGGACGTGGCCAACCCGGTCGGCCGCCGCGTGCACATCGGCGTGGCGGACGGCCCGCTGGCGGAGGTCGTCGGCCTGGCAGGTGACGTGCGCAGCAGCTCGCTCGAGTCCGGCACGTCGCGCCAGGCCTACCTGCCCGTGTCGAACGGCTGGCCGGCGGCGAGCCGGATCGTCGTCCGGACCACCGGGGATCCCGCGGACCTGGCCGGAGCGCTCCGCCGGCTGCTGCGCGACGAGGACCCCGGCCTCGCGCTCGCCAACCTGCGCACGATGGGCGACATCGTCGCGAGCGCGAGCGCGTCGCGCCGGTTCGTGATGGCGCTCTTCGCCGGGTTCGCGGCGATTGCGCTCGTGCTGTCGGCCGTCGGGATCTACGGCGTCCTCGCGCACCAGGTGGGCCAGCGCACGCGGGAGATCGGGATCCGCCTGGCACTCGGTGCGCGGCCGCGGGCCGTGCTCGGCCTGGTCATCGGACGGATGCTGGTCGGCGTCGCGGCCGGGGTGGTGCTGGGACTCGCGGGCGCGCGCGCGCTGTCGGCCGCCATCGCCGCGCAGCTCTACGGCATGTCGGCCACCGACGCGCGAGTCTACGCGGGCGTCGCCGCGCTGGTCCTCGCGGTCGCCGTGATCGCGGCGTGGCTGCCCGCGCGCCGGGCCGCAGCGGTCGATCCCGTCACCACGCTGCGCGGCGCCTGAGGGCGCGACCCGGCGGCGGCCACCTCACGGCGGGCCTCACGCGGCCCCCGCGCGCGGCGGGCCTCACGCGACAGGCGGTGAGCGGGTGACGACGCCTAGCGGCGCTCGATCGTGACCTTGTTCATCACGACCGGCGTGACCGGCCGATCGTTGCGGTCGGTCTTCACCTTGCCGATCTTCTCGACGACGTCGAGGCCCTCGACGACGGCGCCGAAGACGGAGTGACGCCGGTCGAGGTGGGGTGTCGGCCCGAGCGTGACGAAGAACTGGCTCCCGTTGGTATTGGGACCGGCGTTCGCCATCGAGAGGATGCCCGTTCGATCGTGCCGCAGGTCCGGGTGGAACTCGTCCTCGAACTGGTAGCCGGGGCCGCCGTAGCCCTCCCCCAGCGGGTCGCCCCCCTGGATGACGAAGCCATCGATCACGCGGTGGAAGACGATCCCGTCGAAGTAGGGCTTCTTGTGCTTCTCGCCCGTCTTCGGGTGGGTCCATTCCTTGGTGCCGTCGGCGAGGCCGACGAAGTTGGCCACCGTCTTCGGGGTCTTCGCCTCGTACAGCTCCGCGGTGAACGTGCCCAGGTTGGTATCGAACCGTGCGTACACAGCCATGGCGCCTATTGTGCCACGGCGGACACCCCGGTCAGGCGGCCTTGACCTTGAGGATCTCGCGGAGCTGGCGGACGAGGTCGGCCAGGGCGGGGTCGCGTGCCGCGATCTCGATGAGCTCCCGGGCGCGATCGATCCGGCCGCCGCGCGCGCCCTGGTTGGCGGCGTTGAAGGCGGCGGCGTAGTACTGGCTCTGGTCTTCCGCGAGGGTGGCCTCGAAATTCGCGATCTGACGGGCCTTGAACTCGGGCTCCATGTTCTCGCGGCGCTGGATGCCCTCGAGACCGGCCCGCGACTCCGCGACGTTCTGCGCGTAGCAGTCCATCGCCTGCTCGAACCAGGTCGAGGACTCGGCCCACTGTTCGGCCTTCATCTTGACGAGCCCCAGGTACCAGGCCGCCACGCAGTTGCGGGTGCCATAGGCCCCGTCTCGCGCGCCCTTGAGGTCGCGCTCGGCGGGGACGAGGTCGTCCTGGTCGTGCTCGATCATCCCGGCGAGCGTGAAGATCTCGCCGGTCAGCGCCATCGACTTCGCCCGCTCGATCTCGGTTCGCGCACGCGGCAGGTCCTTCAGCACGCGGTGGTTCCAGGCGAGCCAGTAGTGCGCCTGATCCAGCCGCGCGAGCCGCTGCTCGACCATGCGCGTGGCCGTGGCAATCGCCTCGTCGTTCCGCGAGAGGTACGTGAGGCAGATCGTCCGGCCCAGCATCGCGTTCTCGTGACGCGGCACGATGGCGATCGTCGCGTCGTAGAAGCGCAGGGCCTCGCGGCAGTCGCCGACGAGCTGGTGGTAGCTGCCCGCGAGGTAGGTCACCGCGGGCGAGTCCGGGAACCGCGCGTAGAGCTCGTCGAGCCTCTCGCGCAGCCCGGGCGCCCCGTCGTTCTGCGCGGTGGCCAGCATCGTCCGGCTGATGCCGAGCTGCGCCTCCACGAAGGCGGGCACCCGTTCGCGCACGTGCTCGAGGATCGTCCGGGTGGTCCGGCACATCGCCACCTGGTACTCGACGAGCGGCGGCGCGCCCTCCGGGACGGGCGGCGGCTCGAACACCATCCGCGCCGGTGGCGCGCCCGCTCCGCGGTCCGCGCGTGGCGGGTACGCGCAGTCGAGCGCGACGCGCAGCGTCATGTGCACGGCGGGCGTCAGCGGCACGGTCTCGAGCCAGGCGCGCGTGCCGACCGCGTCGGAGGCGTAGGTCGCGTGCGCGCGGCGGAAGGCGCTCGCGGCGTCGCCCGGTGTGCCGGGGCCCTCGATGGGCAGGGCATCGACCAGGGCGATCAGGCGATCGGCGCCGACGGGAGGCGGCAACTCCGGCGCCAGGGTCCTGGCGCGATCGAGTGTGCCGGCCCAGTCCAGGGCGAGTTCCTTTTCACGAGTGGCGAGGAGGAGTTCGGTCTCGAACAGGCGCTGAACCACGAGCGGTCGCGCCTGGCCGACGCCGACGCGGGCGTAGGTCTCCCGGGCCCGCAGCAGGCAGTCGTAGCAGCCCTGCAGCACCTGCGCGTCGGCCGCCGCGAGGGCCGCGAGATCGTCCTTCCGGATGGGGGCGGACGCACACCCCACCGCCAGAACCAGCCCGACCAGCCAGAGACGCCGCACGGCCTTTTTTGACACCGGAAACCCGAAAACAGCCGTGCCCGCCTCGCCGCCACCGGCCGGCCTGGCAGGTCGCGGCGCGCGGCCTGGCTCAGGAGAGCTGCCGGATGACGACGACGGTGATGGCGCCTGCCGTGACCAGAAACGAAAACCACGCGACCGGCTTGAGCACCGGCCGCGTGGCGGAGAGCCTGAGCGCGGTCAGCCCGGCCGCGAGGCCGGACAGGCCAACGGCCTCGACGACGGCGCCCTGGCCGGCCTTGATCACGGCGGCCACCATGGCCAGGGCGATGACGAGGTAGCGGGAGATCACGCGCGGACCGGGGTCACTGCGTCCGGTCGTACACGCGCTTGATGTCGCCGTCCTGGACGTTGCGGACCATCCGGGAATCCGCCTTGACG
The DNA here is from genome assembly GCA_041394725.1 of Vicinamibacterales bacterium. Lineage (GTDB taxonomy): Bacteria > Acidobacteriota > Vicinamibacteria > Vicinamibacterales > SCN-69-37 > JAWKHR01. Next base: position 11,833 of record JAWKHR010000027.1, read on the forward strand.
GTCACGGTCAGCTGTTTGCCGTCGGGGCTGAGAACGTATTCCTCGACGACGTGCAGCGTCTCGGGCGTCTCGATCTCGCGGCGGAGCTTCTCCTTGTCCCACTTGACCTTCATCCTCGCGGGGCCGGCGGGCGTGGCGATGTCCGCCTGCTTGTTGTCGGTCTTGTGCAGGAATCTCGGGCCGTTGGTCGGATCGTAGATCATCCGGATCTCGTCCTTCGTCGCCTGGATGCCCATGATCGGAGGCGCCTGGAAGTAGAACTTCTTCGCGGCGTTGAGGCGCGCCATCTCCTCGGGCCCCAGACCACCGCCCTCGGCGCTCATGACGCGGCCGCCGGCGATGTCGCCCGCGTCGCTGCCGCCGACGCCGCCGCCCCCGCGCGGCGCGCGCTCGGCGCGGTGCTCGGGCGGGCCGTTGGGATTGGTACTGGCCTCGACGTTGAGCTTCCACGCGCCGCTCATCGGCATCAGGTTCTGCGGCGCCGGAGTCTGCGCGACCACGGGCGGTGCCATCAGGCCGACCGCGACCACGGCGGCCACCGCCGAGGCTCCGGTCCATTGCATGCGTCTCATCGTTCTCTCTCCTCCGTCAGCGGGTCCTGCCGGGCCCGGTGGATCGCTCGATCCGGTCGTACACGCGGTTCGCGCCCACCACCGGCTCGTCGGGCTTGCCCTGTCCAAGCCGGACGATGACGAACAGCCGTCGTCCGTCCTGGCTGAGGTAGTACGTCTCGCTCATGCGGAAACCGCGAGCGCCCTCGATATCCTTGATCAACTGCCGGCCATCCCACCACGCGCTGGCCTCGAAGTCGGACGCGCTCAGGTGGTACTTGCGCTTCGTCCGGTCGGTCGGGAACGTGAGGCTGCGATCGAGGTCGTCGGTGAGGGTGACCGACGCGTCGCTCGACTGGATGTCGAGCGTTTCCGGCACCTCCATCAGGTCGCGGAGGAGCGCCCGGTTCTCCGAGGCGAGCATCTGCCGGTAGCGAATGGCCTGCTCGCGCGCCGGATCGTCGGCGCCGAAGCCTCCACCGAAGCCGGCCCCGCCTGGCCCGTTCCCGCCGGAGCCACTCCCGCCATAGCCGCCCGAGGGAACGGCGCCAGGCGACGGTCCGCGGCCGCGGCCGGGCGCCGGTTGTCCAGGCATCGCACCGGGCGTGGAGCGACGGGCCGCCGCCGGATCCTGCTCGGGACGGCCGGTGGCGACGTTGAGGCTTTCGGTGGCGTTGTAGTCCCAGAGCCCGGTCAGGGCCTCGATGCCCGGGCCGTCGGGCGGCGCGGGCGACGCCACGCCGGTGTCCGCGGAGCGGACGTCGGCGGCCTGCTGGCCCGAGACGCCGGCGGCGAGGACCAGCGAGAGCAGACTCGCGAAACCGAGGCGCCACTGAAGTCGCGGCATGTCGAACCTCCGACTGGACCGGAGATCCCGATTCTACCGCGCCCTAGGCGGGACCGCGAGATCCCCGGCCGAGCGCCCGGAAGGGATGCACGAGCTGGGCCACGAGGCTGTCGGGCACCGGATCGCCCGCGACGCCGAAGCGCCGGGGCTGCCGGCCGCGCGGCATGTAGAAGGTGCCGAACGCCAGGTCGATGAACGGAAAGAGGCCGGCGAAGTTCTTGTCGAGACCTTCGGTTTCCGAGGTGTGGTGCCAGCGGTGGAAGACCGGGCTGGCGAGCACGTAGCGGAACGGGCCGTAGGACCAGCCCACGTTCGCGTGCAGCCAGAGCGCGTAGAGCGTGAGGAGCGGCACGAAGGCGGCCAGCGCGCGTCCGTCGAAGCCCATCCAGTAGAGCGGCAGGACCTGCACGACGCGTGTGACCGCGTCGTTCACCGGGTGGAGACGCACCGACGAGAGCCAGTCCACCGTCGTCGAGGAATGGTGCACCGCGTGGAACGGCCACAGCAGGCGGCCGTGGAAGACACGGTGCGACCAGTATGCCAGCAGGTCGGCGGACAGCAGGATGACGGGAACCTGCACCGCGAGCGGCCAGCCGCTCACCCAGGTCCGGCGTGACGTCAGCGCGTCGCGCAGGTCGGCGAGCGAGAGTCCCTGCCACCAGGCCAGCAGGGCGAACGCCACCCCCACCGCCACGCGCGTGACCGCCTTCGTCACGAGCGGCGTGAAGAACCAGTAGGCCACGTCCACGCCGGTGTCGCGCCGCGAGCGGTGCTGGTCCGGCAGCGCGGGCCGCAGTCGCTCGACCAGGCCGAAGGCGATCGCGAGGACCGCGAGGCCAATCGTCAGCGAGAGAATCGTCGGGGTGCCCACCTGCGCCGCTCAGTGTACGGGACGTCGGCGGGTGCGGCGAGGTTCCGACCGCGGCGCGGCGGGGCCTACGGCCAGACGGGCGGCTTCGGCGGGCCGGGCTCGACCCGGTGCCAGTCGGATCGGATCGGGGAGAAGACGTCGATGACGACGGCGCCGTCCGGTCCGGCGACGGCTTCATGCGGCACGTCTCCGGGGATCACATAGGTGTCGCCCGGGACGAGGTCGCGCGTCTCGGGCCCGACGGTGAAGCGCAGCGTGCCGCGCAGGACGATGCCGATCTGCTCGTTGGCGTGCTGGTGCATCAGCGCCTTCGCGTTCGGCTCGAGCTCGACGACCGAGAAGGTCATGGTGCGGCCCTCGACGCAGCGCGCGAGGATGCCGGTCCAGATCGGGAGGGTTTCGAGTTCGGCGAGCGGGGCGAACGGCTTCATGAGCTCCTGGGACGCTTCGGCATCGACGTGGCGAGCCACTCCGCGATGCGTTCGCGGCTCCAGCGGTGGTCGTCGTTGAGGTGGACGAGCAGCGCCGCGAGGTAGATGCGCTTCTTGCAGCCGTCCCCGGGACACGGCCGCACGGTGTCGAGACAGTCGAAGAACCAGTCGAGGTCGCGCGTCGGGCGCTTGCCGTCCGCGTCGTCGGGCAGGCGGTACATCGCCTCGTAGGCGGCGCCGAGGGCGCAGGACGCGGTGTGGCCGCGATAGTAGTCGCCGAACGCCTGTTCGGGACGACGCCTGGCGCCGTCGCGGATGAACTCGGCGAGCTCACGTTCGTCGTGGTGCGTGGCGGCGTGTTCGGGACCCATCGGGGCGCCTCCTCTGGGACGAGTCTAGCGCAAACGGCGCGCCCCGAGGCGGACGCTTTCGCCCGCCGTGGAGCGGAGGCGCCGTCGTGGCCGGGCCCGGACATGGACGGCCGGAACCGGCCACGCGCCGGGCGCGATCCGTCGGATCGCTGCCCGGCGCGCCGCGTTCGAGGGAGGAGCTACTTCGGCAGGATCACGCTGTCGATGACGTGAATCACGCCGTTCGACGCCTTGATGTCGGTCTTCACGACGTGGGCGTTGTCCACCATGACGCCGGTGCCCATCGTGCTGATCGAGACCATCTGGCCGTTGACCGTCTTCGCCTGGTCGAGCTTGACGACGTCGGCCGCCATGACCGAGCCGGGCACGACGTGGTAGGTCAGGATCGCGACGAGCTTCTGCTTGTTCTCGGGCTTGAGCAGGTCCTCGACGGTGCCGGCGGGCAGCTTCGCGAACGCCTCGTCGGTCGGCGCGAAGACGGTGAACGGGCCCGGGCCCTTGAGGGTGTCGACGAGGCCGGCGGCCTGGACCGCGGCGACCAGGGTCTTGAAGGAACCGGCCGCGACGGCCGTGTCCACGATGTCCTTGGGCTGCTGCGCGGTCGTCGTCGTGGCGCCGGTCGCCACCATGAGCGCCGCGGCGAGCGGCGCGGCCATCCAGCGGGTGATGCGGGTCATGCGTGTTCTCCTTTGTCTCGTGTCTCTGCGTTTCTCTGTTGCCGTGTCGTGATGCCTGTGTTTCCGGAGTCCGTGTGCCACGCCCGCCCCGCGCGCTTGCGCGTCGGCGGGTTTAATTGTAAGTTACAGACGTTTTCGTTCAGATAAAGTTGCCTCGTTTGCAAAGACGAGTTCACTGCAGGAAAATCTGACCGCGCGGTTTTGACCGGCAGGAAAGAGGAGTGCGTCGATGCTGTCCGCCACGCTCGCCGAAGGGCTGGAGCGCTACCAGATCGGTCCGAAGCTGCGGGCGCTGCGGCTGCGGAAGAAGATCGGCCTCGTCGAGCTGGGCCATCACACGGGCCTGTCGGCGGCGATGCTCTCGAAGATCGAGCGTGGCCGGCTGTTCCCGACGCTGCCGACGCTGCTGCGCATCGCGCTGGTGTTCAGCGTGGGCCTGGACTATTTCTTCACGGCGGGGACGGAGCCCGTGCGCGCGGTGGTCCGGAAGGCGGATCGGAAGCGGTTCCCCGAGCGCCCCGGCGCGCGCCAGGTCGCGTATCACTTCGAGTCGCTGGACTTCCCGGCCGAGAACCGGCCGATGAACAGCTACCTCGTGGAGTTCGAGGACGCCGACGAACGGGACCGGCGCCCGCACGAACACGCGGGCGTCGAGCTCATCTACGTGATCGAGGGCCGGCTGGGCGTCGCGTTCGACGATCGGGAGGAGACCCTCGACGCGGGCGACTCCCTCTATTTCGACGCGACGCAGCCACACAGCTACCACCGCATCGGGAAGCGACGATGCTCGGCGGTGGTGGTGACGGCATGAGGGACTCGAGGGTCCCGGGGTCCCCGGTGTCCGGGACCCGTGGGCCCCTTACGGTCCGACGATTCTCAGCGTGATCGTCGCGTAGGCGGCGCGGTCGGCGAGGGCTCGGCTGGCGGCTTCGACGTCGGTCCGTTCGCTGCGGACGAGGCCGAGCTGTCGCTCCAGCGCCACCGGGTCGGTCGCCGCGCTGCCGCCCCGGCCCCCGCCCCGACCGGCCCGGTTCGGCCGGTCGCGCAGCGCCTGCAGCCGCGTGTCCTGCTCCTCGAGGTCACGCGCGCGCGCCGCGAGCGTCGCCTGCTCGGCCGAGAGATCCTCGGTCGCCCGGGTGTCCTCGCGCACGGCACCCAGCGCGCGGAGCCGCTGGAGCGTCGCGTCGAGCGCTCCGCGCGGCACGCGCAGCGTGGCGCCGAGGCGCGGCCGGCCGTCCGGATCCCGCGCCACCGACAGTTCCGAGACCCGTCCCCCGGCGTCGCCGGCCATCGCCTCCACGCGAGCCCGCAGGTCCGCGGGGCTCGCGGCCTCGAGGACGAGCGTGGCGGTGACGGCCACCGGCGGCGCGGCTGCTTCCTCGCGCACGGCTGACCGTTCGGCGGACGCCGCGAGGCCCGCCGCGGCGCCGATCGATGCCGGCGGCGCGGCGTTCGCGACGGGCGGCCCCGCCGCGGTCGTCGCAGCCGCCCCGGCCGCCCCGCCCGCCGCGGCCGGCGGCGGCGTGGCGGCCACCTGCGCCGGAGGCGGCGGTGGCGCAATCGTGGTGCGCTTGAGGTCGGCGACCGGCGCCGCGGCCGTGACGGTCACGTCCGACGCGGCGGCGTTGCCCGCCGGCGGCGTGGTGGCTGGCGGCGCGACGGGCGGCGGCATCGCCACTGCCGGTGACGCGGGTGGCGGCGTCGCGACCGGCTGTGACGCGGGCGGCGGCGAGGCGGCCTTGGCCTGCTGCACTGGCACTTCCACCTTCGGCTCGGGCGCGGCCGGACGGGCGGACGCGGCCGCACCCGCCGCCGGGCCCGGCGCGTCGAGCCGGTCAGCGGCGCTCTGCCGATCGGCGGCCAGGGTCATCTCGGGCACGGCCGGTGGCGACATCGCGCGCCACACGGCCACGCCGGTCACCGAGACCAGGAGCACGGCCGCGGCCGACGCGACAGCCAGCGACCACCCGGAGAACCCGCCGAAGCCGGGCCACCACGACCGGCGCGCGGCTCCGCCGAGCGCCTCGTCGGCGGCACGCCGGATCCGGGCGTCGAACGACGCCGGCGGTCCGTCGGGTTCCCACTCGGCCAGGGCGATCGACGTCAGCCGCAGTTCCTCGGCCACGCCCCGGCACGAGTCACAGGCATCGACGTGCGTGCGCACGACGGCCGCGCGGGCCGGCTCCAGCTCGCCGTCGAGCCACGCCATGATCTCGTCGCGGGCGATCGGATGCGAGTTCGTCATCGCGGAACCTCCTGCGCCTCGCGGCCGGCCAGCTTCGCGCGCAGCGCCTCGCGCGCGCGGAACAACCTGGACCGCACCGTGCCCACCGGCACGCCGGTGAGCGACGCGATTTCGTCGTAGCTGAGCGCCTCGTATTCGCGCAGCATCAGCACCTCGCGCTCGCCCGGATCGAGCGCGGCCATGGCCTGACGGATCCAGAGCACCGACGCCGGATCGGACGAGGCGCCCGGCGGATCCAGCTCCGCGATCGGCTCCTCGATGCCGCGCCGGCGCCGGCGTCTGGCGGCGAGCAGCACGTTGTAAGCGACGCCGAACACGTAGCTCCGGAAGGCCGCGCGCGGCTCGTAGCGCGGCGCCGACTGGATCAGGGCCAGGAACGTCTCCTGGGCGAGCTCCTCGGCGCGCGCGGTATCGGCGACCCGGCGGCGGAAGAACCGCCAGACCGGGTCCCGGTAGCGCGCGAACAGCTCATCGAAGGCCGCGCGGTCGCCGGCGCGGTACGCGAGCATCAGCTCCTGGTCGCTCTGCACGTCTCCTGGGCCGCGGCGCCGGGCCGCGGCGGGCTCCTGACAGGTAATGTCGGCCGGGCCGGGAAAGTTCCCACCCCTGCCGGCCTGGCCGGGCCCGGCCGAACCGGCCGCAGGTCACCCCGGCCCGGGGACCTACCAGCGCAGACCCAGGGCGCCGGTCAGGAACCGGACCAGCGGCGCCACCGACTCGCAGGTCGCCGCGTAGCGGTCGAGGAAGTCCGGCGCCGCCACCTCGGCGGCGGTGAACGTCGTCAGGGCATAGAAGTCCTTCCGGCGCAGGTCGTCGGCCAGGGGATGATCGGACGGAAATCCCCGCGGCACGCGCCGCAGGCGTTCGCCCTCGACCTCGATCTCCGCGCGCTGGACCTCACGCCAGTCCCGGGGATTCGTCGCCAGCCAGTCGCGGATGCGGCGCAGCGACGGCGGCGCCGGGTGGTAGATGCCGCCCCCGCCCAGGCTCTCCCCCGGCTCGAGGTGCAGGTAGAAGCCCGGCACGCTGGCCTCACCGCGCGCGTCGTGGGAGAAGCGCATCGCGACGTGCGTCTTGAACGGGGACTTGTCGGCCGAGAACCGCGTGTCGCGGTGGATCCGGTAGAGCGAGCCGCCGACGCGCCGCGGATCGGCGACGAAGCGGGGGCTGATCGCCTTCAGGCGCGGCGCGAAGTCGGCGATGAACTGGCGCGCCGGCGCCTCGACGTCGCGCAGGTATCGCGCCTTGTTCGCCGCGAACCACTCGCGATCGTTGTGGGCCTTCAGGTCCCGGAGGAACGCGAAGAATGCGCGGTCGAACCCCGACGCCGCCATGAGCGGATTGTAGCGCGGACGATGCGCCGGCTTGCCCGGCCGCGGCGTTCGTGGCATCGTGCTCGGCACGCGCACAACCCGGGCGACGTGACGCCCCCAGGAGCCGGACATGTCGAGACGCGCACGGCATCGCCTCGCGTTCAGCGTTTCGTTGACCGTCGTTGTGCTGGCGCTCGCCTCGTTCGCCTGGAGTCCGGCGGACCTCCTGGCCCAGCGCGGCCGCGGGGGACGCGGCGGTCCCGGGGGACAGGATCCGGCCGCCGACCCCTTCGTCGGTCTCACGACGAACGGCACGCCGGTGCCGGGCCTGTTCCGGGTGGCCGCGACCGGCGTGACGACCGAGCCCGTGCGGCTGGCGGCCGAGCGCTTCCTGGCCGGGCTGACCGGCGAGCAGCGCGACCGCTCGACGTTCGCGGCGGACGACCTCGAGTGGCGCCTGTGGAACAACGTGCACCGCTACGCGCGCCAGGGCGTGAGCTTCCGCGAGATGACCGCCGCGCAGCGCGATCTCGGCTACGGACTGATGCGCGCGTCGCTCAGCGCGAAGGGCTTCACGCAGTCACGCGACGTGATGCGGCTGAACGGCTATCTCGCGGAACGACTGGGCAATACGCAGGACTACGGCGACGACCTGTACTTCGTCACCGTCATGGGCACGCCGTCGGCCACCGAGCCCTGGGGGTGGCAGCTCGACGGCCACCACCTCATCCTCAACTACTTCGTGCTGGGCGACCAGGTCGTGATGACGCCCACCTTCATGGGGTCCGAGCCCGTGACCGTCTCGGAAGGCCCGCTGGCCGGCACGGCGGTGCTGCAGGACGAGCAGAACCTGGGCCTCGCCTTCATGCAGTCCCTGTCGTCCGACCAGCAGATCCGCGCGACGCTCGCGACCGCGAAGACCGGCAACAATGCGCTGGCGCAGGCCTTCCGCGACAACCTCGTGCTCGACTACGCGGGGCTGCCGGCTCGGGATCTGACGCCCGCTCAACGCGACGCGCTGCTCGGCGTGGTCGCCCAGTTCGTCGGCCAGATGGACGACGGCCACGCGCGGGTGAAGATGGACGAGGTGCGGCGCCACCTGGACGACACGTGGTTCGCGTGGATCGGGGAACACGGCGCGGACGCCGTCTTCTACTACCGGATTCAGAGCCCGGTCATTCTCGTCGAGTTCGACCACCAGACGCCGGTGGCGCTGCCCGGCCCGCGGGTGCCGGGCCGGATCCACGTCCACGCGGTCGTGCGCACACCGAACGGGAACGACTACGGCAAGGACCTGCTCCGCCAGCACTACGCGAGATACCCGCACTAGGCGGGGGTCAGGTCTTGGATCGCAGCCCGCCGACACATTTGTAACCGTTCGGGCACACAGGCTGCGATCCAAGACCTGACCCCCTATAGTGTCGCCATGCATCCGGAACGTCCGCTCGACAGCCTGCTCCGCCGCCACCTGAGCCGCCGCTCGCTGCTCGCGGGCAGCCTCGCGTTCTTCGGCGTCCGCCAGGTGCGGACCTACGCGGCGGTGCCGCGGTGGGCGCTCCGGTTCCAGGGCACGCCGTTCGCCCTCGGCATCGCGTCGGGGGACCCGACGCCGGACGGCGTCGTGCTCTGGACCCGCCTCGCGCCGGATCCGCTGAACGGCGGCGGCATGCCGCCCGCGCCGGTCCCCGTGACCTGGCGCATCGCGCGCGACGAACGCCTCGCCGACGTCGTCCAGACGGGCTCGATCACCGCGCGGCCGGAGTCGGCGCACGCGGTGCACGTCGAGGTGGACGGCCTGGATCCCGATCGGTGGTACTGGTACCAGTTCGAGAGCGGCAGCGAGGTCAGCCCGGTCGGCCGCACGCGGACGCTGCCACGTCCCGGCGCGACGCCCGACGCGTGCCGGTTCGCGTTCGCGTCGTGCCAGCACTACGAGACGGGGTACTACACCGCGTATCACCACATGGCCGGGGAGGACGTGGATCTCGTGTTCCACCTGGGCGACTACATCTACGAGGGCGCGGGTCGCGACGACCAGGTGCGCAGGCACGCGGGCGCGGAGATCCTCCTCCTCGAGGACTACCGGACCCGCTACGCGCAGTACAAGACCGACGCCGACCTGCAGGCCGCGCACGCCGCCTTCCCGTGGTTCGTGACGTGGGACGACCACGAGGTGGACAACAACTACGCGAACGACGTCTCCGAGCACGACGACCAGCGCGACGAGTTCCTCATCCGTCGCGCCATCGCCTACCAGGCCTACTACGAGCACCAGCCGCTCCGCCGGACGGCGATGCCGCGCGGCCCCGCGCTCCAGCTCTACCGCCAGTTCCGCTGGGGCGACCTGGCCGCGTTCTTCGTGCTCGACACCCGCCAGTACCGCACCGACCAGCCGTGCGGCGACGGCTCGAAGGCGCCGTGCGAGGGCGTGTCGGATCCGGCGGCGACATTGCTCGGCGCCGACCAGGAGCGCTGGCTCTTCGACGCGCTGGACCAGTCGCGCGCGCGGTGGCACGTGCTGCCGCAGCAGGTGATGATGGCCAAGGTCGACCTGACGCCCGGCGACGCCGAGCGCTACTCGATGGACCAGTGGTCCGGCTACGACGTCGCGCGCACGCGCCTGCTCGATTTCCTCGGCACGCGCAAGCCGGCGAATCCCGTCGTGCTGACCGGCGACATCCACAGCAACTGGGTGAACGACCTCAAGGTGGACTTCAAGGACCCGGCCTCGCCCGCCGTCGCCACCGAGTTCGTGGGCACGTCGATCACCTCGGGCGGCGACGGCTCGGACAACGCGCGCCGCGCGGCGACGCTGATGGCCGAGAACCCGTTCGTCCGCTGGCACAACGGCCAGCGCGGCTACGTGCGGTGCGACGTCGGCCGCGCGTCGCTCGACGCGTACTACCGGGTCGTGCCGTTCGTCTCGAAGCCCGGCGCGCCGCTGACGACGCCCGCCTCGTTCGTCGTCGAGGACGGGCGCCCGGGCGCCGTGCGCCGCTGATCGGCGCGGCTATCCGGCGCCGCGCCCCCGACTCGCGCCGCCAGCTCGAACGGCACGGCCTCCCGCCTCCGCGTCAGTCGTTGCGGAGGGCGACCATCGGATCGACGCGCGTCGCGCGCCAGGCCGGGATCAGGCACGCCGCCATGGCCACGACGGCGAGCAGGGCGATCGCCACGGCACCCGCCCCGGACGCTGACGCCGTCGAGACCCCGAAGAGCAGCTGCTCGAGCAGCCGGCCGAGACCGATCGACGCCACGCCGCCCAGCACCAGCCCCAGCCCCACGAGCTTCGCGCCGAACCGCCCGACGACGGCGAGAATCTCGCGCCGTCCGGCGCCGAGCGCCATCCGGATCCCGAACTCCCGCGCGCGCTGCGAGACGATGTACGAGAGCACGCCGTAGATGCCGATCACCGCGAGCAGGACCGCCACGCCGGCGAAGACGCCCATCAGCCACGTCGTGAACCGCGACTGCGCGGTCTGCGCGAGCACCAGATCCTCCAGCGCCGAGACCCCGAAGACGACGATGTCGGGGTTCGCCTCGCGCAGGGCGCCCCGCACGGACGGCACGATCGACAGCGGCGACACCGCGGTGCGCAGGGCGATCGACTGCACGCCGCGCTCCGCGTACGGGACGTAGAGGTCCGGGTCGGCCGTCGGGTTGTCGGGCAGCCCCCGGTACTTCAGATCGGGCACGACGCCGATGATGGTCAGAGCCGTGCTGCCGATCTGGAGGTGGCGGCCAATCGGATCCTGCCCGGGCCAGAACCGGCGCGGGACGCCCTCACTGACGACGACGGGAATCGGCCCGGTCAGGTCGGCCGGCTCGAAGGTGCGGCCGGCCACGATCGGCACGCCCAGGACGTCGAAGAAGTCGGGCGTGATCCGGTGGATGTAGGCGCGGGGCCGCGTCTCGGCGTCGCTCGTCGTGTCGCCCTCGGCCGAGTAGAACACGGCCGACGCGCCCTGCAGCGGGAGATCGGTGGACAGGCTCACGGCCACCACGCCCGGCACCGCACGCAGGCGGTCCAGGAGCGCGGTGGCCGACACGGCGTACGCCGGCGCGGCGGGCGGCGCACCCGGCGACGCCGACGCCGCCGGAGGCGGCGTCTCGAGCCGGGGCACGGCGACGTTGAACGTGAGGACGTTGGTCGCGTCGTAGCCCGGATCGATCGCCGTGAGGTTCTGCACGGTCCGGATCATGAGGCCCGCGCCGATGAGCAGGACCACCGCCAGCGCGACCTCGGTCACCACGAGGCCGGCCCGCAGCCGCTGCGCGCGTCCGCCGCTCGACCCCCGCACCGAGTCCTTGAGGATGCCGCTCACCGCCGTCGCCCGCGCGTGGAACGACGGCGCCAGTCCCAGCACCAGGCCGCAGCCGAGCGCCACGGCCATCGTGAACGCCAGGACGCGCAGGTCGAGCGTGGGCTGCACGAACGTCGGCACGGCACCGTCGGGCAGCGCCACCAGCAGCCGCAGCGCGAGCTGCGCGACGCCGAGCCCGGCCGCGGCGCCGAGCAGCGCCAGCACCGCGCTCTCGGTCACGAGCTGCCGGAAGAGCCGTGCGCGCCCCGCGCCGAGCGCCGTGCGCACGGCCATCTCGCGCTGCCGCGACTCCGATCGGCTGATGAGCAGGTTCGCGACGTTGGCGCAGGCGATCAGCAGCACGAAGCCGACCGCGGCCATCAACGCGACCACCGCCGGCTGGATCGCGCCGAACGTCTCGGTCCGGAGCGACGCCACCTCGACGCCGCGCTTCTCGTTCGTGTCGGGATACTGGCGCTCGAGTCCGGCGGCGATGCCGTCGAACTCCGCCTGCGCCTGCGCCACCGTCACGCCGTCGCGCAGCCGCCCGATCGCGTTGAACCATCGCGTCCCGCGGCGATCGATCGCCGCGCTCGCGTTGACGAAGGGCACCCACAGATCGGCCTGATCGGTGAGGCCGGTGAAGCCCGCCGGCATGACGCCGACGACGTCCACCGCGCGGCCACCGACCTGGAGGCTGCGTCCGATGATGCCGGGGTCGGCGCCGAAGCGGCGCGACCAGAGCCCGTGGCCGAGGATCACGACCGGGTTGCGCCCCGCCACCTCGTCCTCGTCGGCCCGGAAGGTGCGGCCGAGCGCGGGCCGGACGCCGAGGATCTCGAAGTAGCCCGCCGACACCGGCTCGGCGACCAGTCGGTCCGGATCCTCCGTGCCGCCCGCGACGGTGATCGTGGTGCTGTCGAAGGCGGCCATCGCGTCGACGGTCGTCGCCTGCGCCTTCCAGTCGAGGTAGTCGGGGTACGAGCCGCCGCGGCGCTCGACCTCCTGCCGCTGGACGTTGCCGATGAGCAGCACCAGCCGGTCCGCCCGCGGGTAGGGCAGGCCGCGGACGAACATCGCGTCCACGAGGCTGTAGACCGCGGTGTTCGCGCCGATGCCGAGGGCGAGCACGGCGACGGCGACGAGCGTGAAGGCCGGGGTCTTGCGCAGGCTGCGCAACGCGAACCGCGCGTCCTGGCGCAGCTGGTCGAACGACGGAAAGGTCCACATGTCGCGGGTCTCCTCGGCGAGGGTGACGGGGTTGCCGAAGCGCACGCGGGCCCGGCGGGCCGCCTCGTCGGCGGGCAGGCCACCGGCCTCGTGCTCGTGCTGGCGCATCGACAGGTGGAACGCGAGCTCCTCGTCGATGTCGCGCGCGATCCGCCGGCGCCGCACGAACGCCGCCGCGCGATGCCAGAAGGCGATGAGGTCGTGCACCAGCTTCATCGGCGGTCAGGTCGTCTGCATGATCCGCGTGACCGCCGAGGCCACGCGATCCCAGTACGCGGCCTCGCGGTCGAGTTCGCGACGGCCGAGCGCGCTCAGGCGGTAGAACCGCGCGCGCCGGTTGTTCTCCGAGGTCCCCCACGACGCGCGCAGCCAGCCGCGCACCTCCAGCCGGTGGAGGGCCGGGTACAGCGCGCCCTCCTCCACCCGCAGCACGTCGTCGGAACTCCGCTGGATGAACTGCGCGACCGCGTAGCCGTGCATCGGGCCCCGGCTGACGGTCTTCAGGATGAGCATGTCGAGCGTGCCCGGCAGCAGCTCGCCCCCGGGGGCCGCGTTCCTCGTTCCCATAAGCTTCTTAGGGATAGTGATCGGTGCGGCCCGCGGTTGTCAAGGGGCGGGCGCGGGCCGCACCGGGCGGTCACCGGCTCCCCTCGCCGAGCCCCCGCATGTCCCGCCGGATGTCGTTGATGTTCCACCCGGTGAGGACGGCGAGCTGGCGGGCTTCCTGCTCGTGGCGATCCCGGAGCGAGGCGCGATAGCGGTCCGCGGCCGCGCACGTCGCGTCACCCGTCCAGGCGTGCCGCAGGACGTAGCGGCCCTGGAAATTGGACGTGTCGGCGGTGGTCTGGAACACCAGGTCCTCCGGGAAGTGCGTGCCGTCGTACCGGACGTGCAGGCGCGTGAGGAACGGGGCCTGGCGGCCGCGGCCCGCGCCCTCGTCGAGCCACCAGACGCCGAGCTGCCGCAGCTCGTCTGGCGTCAGCGGATCGGCCGCGCACGGATCGCACCAGCCCATGTCCCACGCGTACTCGGTGAAGACCGTCGTCATCCCCTGGCGGCGGACCTGCTCGGCGAACATCGACCGGTAGAAGTCGGCGAAGCGGTCGCGCACGTAGACGGGGATCTCCTGGCCACTCGGCAGCTTCACCGTGCGGTAGTTGGTCGTCTCCACGCGGCCGCGGCGCGTGAGCGCGTAGACGAGCAGGTCCTGCGGCCCGCTCGCGTTGACCGTGCCGAGCCGGATCGGCAGCATGAACTTCGGCGACGTGAACGTGACCTGGATCGGCCGCAGCATCGCGTAGCCGAGCCGGGCCTGCGCCTCGAGGTTGACCTTCGCGACGAAGAACTTCATGTCCTGCCGGATGTAGCTGCGCAGGACCGCCGAGGCGCCGCGCGGGATCCGGTACTCGTTCAGGCGCAGCCAGCGCTCGAGGCCCTGGCTGTCGCTGGCGGAGAGGATCAGGATGTCGTACTCGCCGACCGTGTACTGCGCCTCGATCGTCACGCCCAGGCTCTTCGCCTGGCGCATGTCGCGCGCCACGCCGCCGCCGCGGCCCGCGGCGCTCGCGGCCGGCCGCGCCAGCTCCTCGCGCACGCGGCACGGGTCCGCGTCGAAGTACTCGACCAGCCGCGGCGCCGAGAACGCGTCGAGGTGCGCGATGACGCCGCGGTCGACGACGCGGATCTGGTCGCGGGTGATGACGGTCGGCACCGGCACGACCATCGCGAACTCGTCGGGCTCACCGCGGTAGTCGCTGGCCATCGTGATGGCCGTCCGGTCGCCGTCGCGCACGAGGACGACCTCCGACGCCTGGTTGAAGAGCTGCGCGTCAGCCTTCGCGACGTAGAACCCGCAGAACGCGAGGAGCGACGGCGTGGACCACGCCAGCGCCGCCGCGATGAACGCCGAGGTCAACAGTCGTTTCATGGACGGGGACTCCTGGAATGCGGCCGCGTCCCGACGTGGGACGCGACCAGGTGTAGGCCGTGCCGGGGAAGATGCGGTCGAGCAGCGGGGTCGCCAGTGAGAGGCCGGCGAGCGCCCAGATGGGCCCGTTCGTCCGGAACAGGCCGAACTGAATCCACCACGCGACGAGCGCGACGAGCGTGGCGAAGATCACCCGGCCCGCCCGCGAGTCGGGCGTGGTGCGCGGGTCGGAGATCATGAAGAACGTGAACACCAGCAGCGCGCCGCTCTGCAGGTGGTGCAGCGGGATCGCGAACGGGTCGCCGAGCCAGACCGCGCGGCCGGTGACGAGCGTGGTGTAGGCCGCGATGAAGGCCCAGGTGACGTCGCTCCGCGCCGCGCGGTTGACGACGAGCCCGCCGAGGCACGCCATCAGCGCCGCCGTGAACGCCACGCTGCCCCACTGCCCGGGAGACACCCACGCGTCGCCCGTGAACGCCAGGAGCACCGCGAGCGCGAAGTTCGTCGGGTTGAACAGGTGCTTGCCGCGGACGCGGACCAGGAACTTGCCGGCAATCGCGAGCGCCGCCCCCGCCATGGCGATCGACGGGTCGTTCGTGCGGAGCAGGAGGCTGAGCGAGAGTGCCGAGATGAGCGGACTGCGTGCGTCGAAGCGCGGCACGCGCCAGAGCCGCACGCACGCCGCCTGCACGAGCAGCGCCGTGGCGACGAGCAGCGCCACCCGCCCCGGCCGGACGTCGAACTCGAGCCGCAGGATGCCGTAGGTCAGCAGCGTCGAGAGCACCGCGATCTGGTAGTGGCGGGGATCCCGGAGCCACGTGACGGGCCGGTGCCACCAGGCGGACCGGGACGGGGTGTCGTCGCTCATGCCCCGGTGATGTCCGGGGCCCCGGAAAAGTTCCGGCGTCGCGTCAGCGGCCGGCGAGCGGCTCGACGAAGACCGCGCGGGTCGTCCAGGCGGATCGCTCGCGCGAGAGCCACGGCGGCGGCTCGGCGGGCGCCGACGCACCCGGCACGGTCGCCGTGGTCAGCACCACGGCCGCCTCGGCGAGCGCCGCGGCGTCGAGGCCGTCGAACGTCAGGCCCACCGTCAACCCGCCCTCCGGCACCGTCGCGTAGGTCGCCGTCCATCGACCGCGGGACACGCGTCCCGCGAGCGACGACCGCGACGGCGCGACGCCGGGAGGCAGCAGGATCTGCAGGGAGACGAGCGCGCGCGGCGTGACCGTCACCGAGACGTCGAGCCGGCCGCCCGGGCCCGGCACCACGATCACGCGGACGTCGGCGGGTGGCGGCGCGAGCGGCGCGGGCGCCGGCGCGCGGAACCGGAAGGGTTTCGCGAGCACGCCGAGCGGGACGGAGGCCTCGACCGGCGAGGCGTCGGCCACGAGCGACGCCGGGACGGGCGTGGACGGCAGCGTCTCGTCCACGCCACGATCGAACGCCGGCTCGTTGCCGCCCACTTCCCACCACGCGCGACCCAGCCGATCGTCCTGGACGTAGCGCACCGCCTGCCGATGCGGACGATCCGCGGTGTACGCGGGCGCGCGCCAGGCGAGGACGCCGGCGGCGACGAGGCAGACGGCCACGACCGTGTTGCCGAAGCCGCGCGACCCGGGAGCGCGGCGCGCGGTGGCCGCCGCGACCGGCGCCAGGACCATGACCCAGGCCACGGCCAGGAGCGCGGGGTGAATCCAGGCCGGCGCGACCACCGGCATCCACCCGAGGAGCTCGGTCAGGAATCCGAACAGGCGGAGCGTGTCGCCGAGCCAGAACGCCGCCGCCGCCAGCGCGGCCGCGACGGACGCCAGGCGCCAGCCACCGCCGCGCCGCCACGCCGCGGCGAGGACGATCGAGGCCACGACGAGCGGCCAGGTCACCAGGTACGACGCCGCCGGTGCGTACCACGCGAGCGCGCCGGCGAGCGCGATCCAGGCCGGCAGGATCGCCCACCACGACGCCTCGGGTCCGGTCCACGGTCGCAGCCGCGGCGGCACCGCCTCGCCGACGCGCCGGACGAGTCGTCCACCGGCCCATCCGGCGGCGACCAGCAACACCAGGAAGACCAGCGGCGACGCGTACCACGGGTACAGCTCGGCGCGCCCGGCGCGCAGGGCCCACGCCGCGCCGGCCATGGCGCCGGCGACCGCCGCGGCCGCGAGCAGCGCCCACACGGCGGTGACGACGAGGCCGATCGGGCCGCGCGCGCGCCAGCCGGCGGCGCCGAGCAGCAGCCAGGCGATCGCGCCGAGGACGACCGCGACGACCGCGACGTCGCGCGCAACACCCGAGCCGTAGACGACGCCGCGCCGGGCCAGGGTGAAGAACGTCGGCGTGTCGGCGGTCGTGTCGAGGTCGGTGGCGTCCATCGCGCGGACCGTGGTGATGGCGTTGACCGTCTCCTGCCGCAGCGTCGCGTCGCGCACGCGCCCGGCGACGTCCCGATCCGTGTGGTAGGCGTACGAGTCGACGATCGGCGCGAAGTTGAGGCCATAGGCGCCGGTCGTGCGGAACACCGTGAAGTCCGTGTCGTTCGGCAGCCGGCGGTAGATTTCCACGGCGAACGACGCGCCGTCGGGATCGGCCGCGCCGCGCGCCCACGCGTCGAGCGGCGTCCCCCGGCCGGGGCCGGCCTCGAAGAGGATGCCGCGTCCCGCGGCGCCCGTGCCGTCGAAGTTCAGGAACGCCTTCACCCGCGTGCGGACGGCCTCGTCCTGGATGGCCGCGCGCGCGCCCATCAGGCCGACCTCCTCCGCGTCGGTGACGATCACGAACAGCGCGTGGCGCATGGGCGCCGCCACCAGCGCGCGGGCCGCCTCCAGGCACACCGCCACCCCGAGGGCGTCGTCGAGCGCACCAGGCGCCTCGGGCTGCGAGTCGTAGTGCGTCGTCAACGCGATCGCATCGGGACGATCACCGTCACGCCAGGCGATCAGGTTGACGACGTGCGCGGTGAGGCCGAGCCGGGGATCAACGGTCTCGATCTCCTGCCGGCGGACCTCGAGGCCGAGCTCACGAAGCTGGGCCTCGACGTAGTCTCGCGCGCGGCGGGCGGCCGGCGATCCGGCGGGCCGCGGCCCGATGGCGCCGGCCAGCGTCTCGACATGCGCGCGGGCCCGGCTCGCGTCGTAGGCGACGGACGACGGGCGGCAGGCGGCGCCGAGCAGGGCGAGTGTGCCGAGCAGGCCGACCATGCCGAGTGTGCCGCGCCAGCCGCGCCGCGGCCGCGCGCGGCGGCGGCAGCGGCAGCGGCAGCGGCGCCGGCAGCGGCAGTGACAGCGGCCGCGGCGGACGGCTTCGCGCGGCGGTCACCGTCCCTGGGCCGATCGGGCGCCGGACGGGCGCGCGCGGGCCGGCGGAGGTCATGCGCGCATTCTAATCAGGTGTCTCCCGCCGGAGACAGCGTGACGTGACGGCGGAGAAGACGTCGAACGGGGGCGGGACGAGGTTTCGTCGCGTCGGAGGAAGCCGCGGCTGGCACCCGGCTTGCAGAAACTCCAGGTGCCAGCCTGATTTGGAGGTTGCCGTGTCTTCCCGTTCTCGTCATCTCATCATCGTGACCGCCGTGCTCTTTGCCGCGGCGCTCGTCTGGCCGGCGACGGCCGACGCGCAGCGACGCGGGCCACGCGGTCGTACCGTCCGCCCCGCGCCGGCGCGCAGCGTGGTCTACGTCGGCTACGGGTGGTATCCGGGCTTCGGCTTCTATGATCCGTACTGGTACGGCCAGTGGGGACCGTACGGGCCGTACGGCTACAGGGTGCTTCCCATCGACCGTCGCGCGTCGCTCCGGATCGACGCGAAGCCGCGCGACGCGCAGGTGTTCGTCGACGGTTACTCGGCCGGCGTGGTCGATCAGTACGACGGGATCTTCCAGCGCCTGAACCTGGAGCCGGGCGGTCACGACCTGACGCTCTACCTGCCGGGCTTCCAGACCGTCACCGAGTCGATCTACCTCGGCCCCGGCGAGGACCGGCGCATCAAGATCGACCTCGCGCCGCTCGCGGCGGGCGAGGTGGCGACGCCGCCACCGGCGCCGCACGAGTCCGCCGCGCCGCCGCAGGCCCGGGCCGCGCCGGCCGGGTGACCGGCGGCCGCCGCGGGCGATGCCGCCCGGGCCGCCCCGGGACCGCCGGCACCACCGGTGGAGCCGGGGCGCCGGTGGAGCCGCGCCCCGCGGTCGCGCAGGTCGGCACGCTCGCGCTCCGCGTGCAGCCGACGGACGCCGAGATCCGAATCGACGGTGAGGCCTGGGCCTCCACGCCGGGACAGGACCGTCTGCTCATCCAACTGCCGGAGGGCCGCCACACCCTCGAGGTCTCGAAGGCGGGGATGCAGACCTACTCGCAGGACGTCCTGATTCAGCGCGGGCGGACGCTGTCGCTGAACGTGATCCTGAGGGAGCGGTAGGTCCCGGATTCGGGGAGGCGGGCACCGGGCGCGACGTGCTGGCGCACCCGGTGCCCGGCGGTCCGGCGCCAGGACGCCGGCTGAGCCCGGTGCCTGCTAGGATCGGGCGCGGGACACCCCATGGCACTCGATTCGTTCACGCCGGAGCAGATCGCGGCGTTGCTCATCGCGACCAGCTTCGCGGCCGGGCTGAACACCTACGCGACGGGCGCCACGCTCGGCCTGCTGGAACGGTTCGGCGCGATCGCGCTGCCGCCGGCACTCGAACCGCTGGCGAGCTGGTGGGTCATCGGTGCGTGCCTGGCGCTCTTCACGGTGGAGTTCTTCGCCGACAAGGTGCCGGCGTTCGATCTGGTCTGGAACGCGCTGCACACGTTCGTGCGGGTGCCGGCCGGCGCGCTGCTGGCCTGGGCCGCGGCGACGCCGCTGTCTCCGGAGCAGCAGCTGATGGCGGCGCTCGCCGGGGCGGGGCTGGCGTTCCTCGCGCACGCCGGCAAGATGGCGGCACGGGCGGCGGTCACGCCCTCACCCGAGCCCCTGTCGAACACGGGACTCAGCCTGGCCGAGGACGCCGTGGCGATCGGCCTGACGTGGTTCGCGACGACGCATCCGTTGATCGCCGCGTTCATCGTGCTGGTGTTCGTCGTGATGATCGTCGTCGTCATCCGGGTGGCCTGGCGTGCATTGCGCGCGCTCTTCCGCGGCGCCCGTCGCCGGCTCGCCTGACGGGACGTGTCCGGGGGCCAGCCAGGAAGGCGCCAGGGCCCGCCGCGCCGCGCCGCACCTGGTGCCCGGTCCGCCGGGCGGGCTAGCCGTGGTGCGACCGCGGCTTCATCGGGCAGGTGCTGACGCCGAGCAGCGTGTAGAGCGGACAGCTGCCGACGAGCCCGGTCAGGAGGGGCACGATGCCGACGTAGCCCCAGGCCGTCTGCGGCCCCGTGAACACGAGCGACAGCAGCGCGATGCCGAGCAGCACCCGGATGATCCGATCCACGACGTGCTCATTGGCCGGCAGCAGACGTTCCCACATCTCGACCTCCCTGACGCCCGTCCGGCGTCCCCGGGCGCCGGCGTCTCCCTGGCGCCTGTCCGGCGACTCCCGGTGACGTCCGCCGATTCGGCGTCCTGCAACGATAGAGCCAGGATTCGGGAGAAGGATTCGGAGGAGGATTCGGCCGTCACCGGATATCATTGACGTCTTTCGAGACTGCCTGCCGAGACTCCCTGTGGCCCACATCATCCTCGAGCGTCTGCCTGTCGGCGAAAAGGTCGGCATCGCGTTTTCGGGCGGCCTGGACACGAGCGCCGCCATCCACTGGATGCGCCGGAAGGGCGCCATCCCCTACGCCTACACGGCGAATCTCGGCCAGCCGGACGAGCCGGACTACGAGGACATCCCGCGGCGGGCGATGCAGTATGGCGCGGAGCACGCGCGGCTGGTGGACTGCCGCGCGCAGCTCGTGGCCGAGGGCATCGCGGCGCTGCAGTGCGGGGCGTTCCACATCACGACCGCCGGCGTGCCGTACTTCAACACGACGCCGCTGGGGCGGGCGGTGACGGGCACGTTGCTCGTCGTCGCGATGAAGGACGACGACGTGCACGTCTGGGGCGACGGGAGCACGTTCAAGGGCAACGACATCGAGCGGTTCTACCGCTACGGGCTGCTCGCCAATCCGAACCTGCGCATCTACAAGCCGTGGCTGGACCAGGCGTTCATCGACGAGCTGGGCGGCCGGCGCGAGATGTCGGAGTACATGCAGCAGGCCGGCTTCGCGTACAAGATGAGCGTCGAGAAGGCGTACTCGACGGACTCGAACCTGCTGGGGGCCACGCACGAGGCCAAGGACCTCGAGCGGCTCGACACCGGCATCACGATCGTCGAGCCGATCATGGGCGTCGCGTCGTGGCGAGCCGACGTCGCCGTGAAGCCGGAGACCGTCACGGTGCGGTTCGAGGAGGGGCATCCGGTCGCCTTGAACGGCATGACCAGCCGGGATGACGTGGCGCTGCTGCTCGAGGCCAACGCGATCGGCGGACGGCATGGACTCGGCGTCAGCGACCAGATCGAGAACCGCATCATCGAGGCGAAGAGCCGGGGGATCTACGAGGCGCCCGGGATGGCGCTGCTGCACATCGCCTACGAACGGCTGGTGACGGGCATCCACAACGAGGACACGATCGAGCAGTATCGCGAGAGCGGGCGCCGGCTGGGGCGGCTGCTCTATCAGGGCCGGTGGTTCGACCCGCAGGCGATGATGCTGCGCGAGACGGCCCAGCGATGGGTCGCGCGGCCGATTACGGGCGAGGTCACGGTGGAGCTGCGGCGGGGCAACGACTACTCGATTCTCGACACGTCGAGCCCGAACCTGACCTACAAGCCTGAGCGCCTGACGATGGAGAAGGGCGAGTCCGCGTTCACGCCGCAGGACCGCATCGGTCAACTGACGATGCGGAACCTCGACATCACCGACACGCGCGACAAGTTGCGCGTCTACACCCGCACGGGCCTCCTGGCCCCGGCGACCGGCGCGGCCCTTCCCCATCTGCCCGCCGCCGACAAGGACTGAGCGGAAACGACACCGGGAGTCTTTGTCCGGATCCGGGACGTCTATACACCTCCTGCATAGGCGTCAGGTCTTTTTCTAAGGAATTTTCGTCCTGGTCGTTCCGCGGTGAATAAAAGACTCCCGGTGTCGTTCTTCGGTGTCGTTCTTGCGGCGGGCGGCGTCGATGGCGGCGGTGATGGCGGTCCAGGGCGTGGGGGTGAGGTGCATGCCGAAGACCCTGGAAGGTGTCAGCTGCTCGCGGTGCACGGCCGTCGCCACCTCCATCAGCATCTCGGGCATGAAGAACGGCGCGTCCGGACCGGGGCCGCTGTGCTGGATCAGGTCGCTCGAGTAGAGCACGTCCAGCCCGGGGAACCAGATCAACATCATCCGCTCCCCCATCTCGCCACGCACGGGAATCAGTTCCATCCGCGTCTCCCCGCTGCCAAGCGTCGTCGGCCGGCTCACCGGACGGAACTCCGGCTTGCGGGGCGCGGTCTCGAGCGTGTCGGGCGACTGGGCGTGCGGCGCCTCGACGAGGCGCGAGAGGATGGCGACGTTCAGGTCCAGAGCGTGCACCGGCACGCCCCGCGCGACGTACTCCCGCACGCCGCCGATGTGCGGCCACGCGTCCGACGTCGTCACCACCGCCTTGATCGGCAGACCCGGGAACCGCTTCGTGGCCGCCGCGATGACCGACGCCGAGTACGCCGATGAGGTCGTGCCCTCGATCACCACGATGCCGTCGGGCTGGCGCACCAGCGCGACGTTGAACCCGCCGGGCATCTGGACGAGCCACGGCGCGATCTCGATCGCCCTCGACTCGTCGAGCGTCAGCGACGCCATCCCCGACGGGCGCCCGCGCGCCGCCTCGAACGCGTCGGCGACCTCGTCCGGAATCACGAACGACGCGTCGTCCACGGGAGCGTCCACGGTCACCGCGTGGGCCGTGTCGTCGGTGTACGGCACCCCGTTCCATTCCACCGACGTCTGCCGGGGGAACAGCAGGCCGCCGGCCTCGAGCGTCCAGTACCCGAACCATCGCCGTTCGGTGACGTCCCCCCAGATGCCGAACGCGTCGTCGCGCACGTACTCGAGCATCGTCGGCAGATGGGTGTAGCCATCGAGATACAGACGGCATCGCAGGCCCTCGGCCGAGAACCCGATCACGTCCTGCGGCACGCCGTGCAGGCTCGCGCCGGCCAGCGTCTTCACGTCCGTCGCGGCCCTGGCCGTGAGCAGCAGCTTTTCCGGCGCGAGCGCGAGCGCGCGTCGCGCATCGTCGACGTCCGACGCCCGACCCGGCGCCCAGCGCTGGCCGTTCGTCGAGGCGGACACGCCGCCGGCGACGACGCTCGACACGGTGGCGCTCCAGCGCGGCGACGACCAGAATCGCTGCTGCGTCTCGACGCGGCGACGTCCCTGCGCGTGGTCGCGCGTCTCCACGCGCTGCCGATAGATCGTCAGCCAGGGGCCCTCGGGCCGCTCGGACTGCTCCAGCGCGAAGGCGTGTCCCATCAGGTCGAGCCGGACAGACTGCACGGACTCGAGGCGGGCGCGTCCGCCCTGCGCCTCGATGGCGGCGTCGAGCAGGTCGGAGGCCGGAGGCCGTGCCTGCGCGCTCACGCTGACGGGGCCGGTCGGGGTGGCGGCACCGGCGATGACGGCCAGCATCATCGTGGCCGCCAGGCTGCCGGCCGCGTTCCGCCGGGTGCGAACCAGGCGCGGCCGACCGGGAACGGGCCGCGGAACAGATCGAGGAACGGACCGCGCGACGGACCGCGGAAGGGGTGCAATACGGTGGAACAGGTTCAGGCAGCGTCGAAACACGGGACCTCCCTGCCCGCATTGGACGTTGCCGCGCGCCGCCGCGGCGCGGTCATGCCGCGAAACGCGGGCCGGCTGCAGTCACCCGTGCGATTCGGCCGATCAAACGCCGGACCTCGGCCGGATCAGGCTCCGAGCCTCGATTCCAGATCGGCCCGATAGCTCCGGCTCGCGCGCAGCTTCGTGCCGTCCACGAGGGTGATTTCCGCGTCGCCCGACGGGAGCGGCCGCAGTTCGCGAATCCGCGAGACGTTGACGACCGTCGACCGGTGCACGCGAACGAACACCGCCGGGTCGAGCGCCGACGCGACGGCCTGCAGTGACCGGCGGATCAGCGGCCGCGCGCCGCCGGCGTGGATCCGGACGCAGTAGTCCTCGGCGCCGATCCAGTCGATGTCGGCCCACGGGATCACGAGCGTGCGGCCGCCGTCGCGCACGACCAGCTGCCGGACCGTGCGTTCGTGACGATCGAGCAGCGCGCCGAGGCGCTCGGCGAACACGGCCGACTCGCGCTCGCGCAGCCGATCGCAGGCGCGGGCCAGCACGGTGGCGCAGCGCTCGTCGGAGAACGGCTTGAGGAGGTAGTCGAACGCGTGGGCCTCGAACGCGCGAATCGCGTACTGGTCGAACGCCGTCACGAACACGACCAGCGGCGCGGTCTCCGCGCCGAGCGCCTGCAGCACGCCGAAGCCGTCGAGGCCCGGCATCTCGACGTCGAGCAGGAGCAGGTCGGGCCGCTGGTCGAGCACGGCGCGCACCGCCGCCTCGCCGTCGCCGCACTCGCCGGCCACCTCGATCTCCGGGTTCGCCTCGAGCAGCAGGCGCAGGCTCCGCCGCGCCAGCGGCTCGTCATCGACGATCAGCGCGCGCCAGCGCGTCACGATGACTCCACCTCGAGACCTCCGGGCTTCGCGGCCGCCGGATCGGATGACCGGCGGCCCGCGTCCGCGGGCAGCACGACCCGCACGATCGTGCCGCCCGACGCGCCGGGCCCGGCCGCGAGGCGGGCGCTCCCGCCGTGACGCGCCTCGAGGCGCGCGATCAGATTGCGCAGCCCGGTTCCGGCCCCGTCGCCCACCCGCCAGCCCTCCGGCAGGCCGACGCCGTCGTCCTCCACCTCGATCACGAGGCCGCCGGCGCCCCGGAACACGCGCAACCCGATTCGCCCCGGCCCGGGGCGCGGCGCGATCCCGTGGCGCAGGGCGTTCTCGACGAGCGGCTGCACGACGAGCGCCGGCACCAGCCGCTCGTCGAGCCCGGGCTCGACGTCGATCGTCACGGCGAGCCGGTCGCCGAATCGCACCTGCTGGATGTCGACGTAGCGCCGCACGAGCTCCAGCTCCTCGGAGAGCGCCACGTCGGCGTCCCCCGTGTCCAGCACGCGCCGCAGCAGGTCGCTGAGACCGGAGATCAGGCGCACCGCATCGGCGTTGCGCCCGTCACGGACGAGCGACGCGACGGCGTGCAGGCTGTTGAACAGGAAGTGCGGCTGGAGCTGCGCGCGCAGCGCGTCGAGTCGCGCCGCCGTGAGCTGCGCCTCGAGTGCGGCGGCCTGGGCGTCGCGGTCGCGCCAGCGCGCGTGAAGCGCGGTCGCCTGCCCCAGCGCGACGATGCCGGCGTAGACGATGACCTGCAGGTAGATCCGGCCGCGGAGCTGGCCGACCAGCATGTCCCACAGCGCCTCCGGCGCGCCCGGCTGCGGCCCCGCCAGCAGCGGGGCGACGAGCGCGACGAGGATGGCGTGCAGGATCGACACGACCAGCGCCCCGGCCAGGTGCAGGCCGAGGAAGCGCGTCCACCCGATGCGACCCGGATCCCATCGCGGCGTGAGCCGCCAGAGCAGCACCGTGAACGGAATCCACGCCAGGTAGAAGACGCTCTGCCACGCGATCGCGGCGCGGAGCCGGATCTGCTCGCCGGGCTGCGAGGCGAGCAGCCAGATCTGCACGTCGTACAGGACGGTGATGAGCGTCCAGAACGCGGACGCGGTCAGCCACTGGATGCGGCGCTTCGTCATCGGGATCGGCGCGCGTCGCCGGGGTGACGCGGATTCCGCACGATACCGCAGCCCGGCCGCGCGTGGCACGTTGCGCCGGCGTCGCCCGTCCCTGTCCCTCAGCCGCTGGCCGCGGCCAGGCGGGCGCCCGTCACGCCACGGCGGCGGTCCGCTGCGCGGGTACGCCCGCCAGCAGCCGCTTCACCGCGAAGATGAACACGCCGGTCAGCAGGAGGTTGACCGCGAGCGACAGCGCCGCGACCGTGACCATCGTCCCGCCGATGCCGTAGCCGAGCGAGACGACCAGCACGCCCGCTCCGACTTCACCCCGCGGCCACATGCCGACGCAGATCGCGAGCCGCTCGCGCCAGTGCGCCTCGCGCCGGTAGCAGAAGAGCGGGAACATCTTGCCCAGGTTGGCCAGCACGGTCACCGCCGCCACGTGCAGGGCGAGGACGGACCACGTGGTGCCGGCGGGCCCCTCGAGCACGGGGGGCATCGACAGGCCGACCAGCACCATGAACGCGGCGGACACGACGGTCGAAACCCGCTGTTCCTCGGGCGACTCCGGTCCCTCCTGATGGCCCTCGCGGGCATCGTCGGCGTGCGGATCCGCGCCGGCCGGGCGCGCCAGCATGCACCCGAGCACGAAGGCGGGCAGCAGCACCTCGATGTGGATCGGCACGACGTCGTCGACGACGGTGCTCGCCACGTAGATGGCCTCCGAGACGACCACGATCGCCGCGGCGTAGGTCATGACCCACGGCCACGAGACGGGCAGGCGGAGCCGATGCAGGTAGCGCCAGGCCAGCCACAGCAGCACGATCATCACGAGGACGATCACCGCGAGCTGCCAGCGCAGGCCGACGATCAGCATCTTCAGCGGGATCATCAGGAGGATCGTGTCGAGGTCGTCGAAGATCGCGAGCACGCGCGTCTTGCGGAAGTACCAGGTCGCCGACAGGCCGGCGGCGGCGAGCATCGAGAAGAGGATGCCGGCCGAGGTCGGCGCGGCGAACCGGCTGGCAAGCAGCGCGTCGCGCCACGCCGGAAAACTCGTCCAGTCCGAGGGCTGCCCCATCGCGCCGACGAAGTACACCGCGCAGAAGATCCAGGGAAACGCCGCGGCCGTCGCGGCCACCCCGTAGTCGACCGCGTAGCTGCGCAGCCGGCTCCGGTCGAGGTCGAACTCGTAGCCGACGTGGATCATGATGAACGCCAGGCAGAACATCGTCGCCAGGCGCACCACGACCTCGACGGCCGGTCGCGCCGCGCCGAGCAGCGGCACCAGCTGGGACGCCGCAAGGCCGACGACGAGCAGCACGGAGAACAGGGCGACCTTCTTCATCGGAGCCGAACCGGGGTCATGAGGTCCGCGGCCGGATCGACGCCCGACGCGTGCCGGGCCGCCGGACCGGCCGACGCCTGGCGGCGCGCCACCGGCCGAGCACGACGCCGGCGGTGACGAGCGCCAGGGGTGCCACGAACCACGAGAGCGCGGTCCGCAGCGCGCCGGCCGCCTCGTGCCCGCTCGCGTCGAGGCCGAGATAGCTCACGTAACCGGCATAGTAGCCGAGGAAGACGACGCCCTCCCAGCGGTCGATGCGGTGGCCGGTCAGGAAGATGGGCAGGCACGCGACCGCGGTCGCCGTCATCACCAGCAGGTCGAAGCGCTGCGCCGCCGGGGGCACGGCGATCGCCTCGGGCGCCAGCACCGCGCCCAGGCCGAGCACGAACAGCAGGTTGAAGATCGAACTGCCGATGGCGTTACCGACCGCGATGTCGCTCTCGCGCCGTCGGGCCGCCGCGAGCGACGTCGCGACCTCCGGCAGGGAGGTCCCCGCCGCGAGCACCGTGAGGCCTATCACCAGTTCGCTGGCGCCGGCCAGTCGCGCGACGCCGACGGCGCCGGCGATGAGCGCCTGGGCGCCGGCCACGAGCAGCACGAATCCGGCGGCCACGCGCAGCAGGTCCGCGAGCGCGCCGCCACGTGTCGCGCCAGGGGCGCCGCCCGCCGGCGGCGCCGGGGCCGGCGCCGGGACCGGCGCCGGCACTCCAGGATCGCCGGCGGCGTCGTCCCTCGTCACCCCGTTGACGCCGCGCGCCTGGCGCAGCATGGCGACGAGATAGACCACGAACGCGACCAGCAGGATGAGGCCATCGGCCCGGCCGATCCATCCGTCCCGGGCGAGCCCGACGACGGCCACCGACGCCGCGATGAGCAGCGGCACCTCGACGCGGATGAGCTGGCGCGCGACGCCGAGCGGCGTGACGAGCGCCGCCGCACCGAGGATGAAGAGCACGTTGAAGATGTTGCTGCCGATCAGGTTGCCCACCGCCACGTCGCCCTGGCCGCGGCCGACGGCGAGCACGGTCAGCACGACCTCCGGCGCGCTGGTCCCGAAGGCGACGACGGTCAGGCCGACGACCAGCGGCGCGATGCCGAGGCGGGCCGCGCCGCTGGCCGCGCCGGCGACGAGCCGGTCGGCGCCCACCGAGATCAGCAGGACGCCGCCGGCGAGCAGCAGGAGGGCGGTCATCGCCGGACGCCTCCATCGCGCGTCCGGCCGCTGGTGCCCGACGGGGGCACGCGAGCGCCGGGCGTCAGGCGGACCGCAGCGGCGCCGGAGTCCAGCGACCGCCGCGCGGGCCACGGTCGGCCCAGCGCGTGACGGCGAAGGCGGCGCGCCTGAGTCCGCGATCCACCGCGGCGTAGAGATCGTGCGCGGTCTCCCGCACGACGATGCTGCCGCGTCCCGGCAGGCGGACGCGCACCGTGCACCGCTTGTCCCGGCCGCCGCGCGGGCCGTTCACGTCGCCCAGCGAGACGACGAGCGGCCCGACCCGGGCGCCCAGCCGGCCGAATGCCGACGTGGCGCGCCGCCGCACGTGTTCCAGCACCGCATCCGAATGGTCCAGCGACGTGAATCGCACGCGAATCGTCATGGGCTCCTCCCGAGGTCACGATCGCAGTGTGGCGCGTCACGGATATGTTGTAAATTCAGAAAGTTTCGACATGACATGTCGAAAATACCGACACTGAGGAACCGGCGATGGACTGGCTCAACTACCACCACCTCTACTACTTCTGGACCGTCGTGCGCGAGGGCGGGCTCGTGCCGGCCAGCCGCGTGCTGCGCCTGGCGCACCCGACCATCAGCGCGCAGCTGCGACAGCTCGAGGCCTCGCTCGGCGAACCGCTGTTCGACCGCAGCCGGCGCCGCCTGGAACTCACCGAGACCGGACGCACCGTCTTCGGCTACGCCGACGAGATCTTCGCGGTCGGACGCGAGCTCATGGACGTCGTCCGGCACCGGCCGACCGGCCGGCCCCTCCGGCTCGCGGTCGGGGTCACCGACGTCATGCCGAAGCTGGTGGTGCGGGAGTTGCTCCAGCCGGCGTTCCGGCTGGGACAGGACGTGGTGGTGAGCTGCCGCGAGGATCGCCACGATCGCGTGCTGGCGGCGCTCGCGCTGCACGAGCTGGACGTCGTGCTGGCCGACGCGCCGGTGCCGCCGGGCAGCGCGATCCGCGCCTTCAACCATCTGCTCGGCGAGTGCGGGGTCACCTTCTTCGCCGGCCGGGCCCTCGCGCCGCGGCTCCGGCGCGGGTTCCCCGGCTGCCTGGACGGCGCGCCGTTCCTCGTGCCGACCGGCTCCAGCGCCCTGCGCCGGTCGCTCGACCAGTGGCTCGCCGAGCAGCGACTGCGCCCGGCCATCGTGGCCGAGTTCGACGACAGCGCGCTGCTCGGGGTGTTCGGCCAGGACGGCCTCGGCGTGTTCTGTGCTCCGACCGTGCTGGAGGGGGCGGTGCGCCGGCAGCACGACGCGCGCGTCCTCGGCCGGACGGACGCCATCGTGGAGCGGTTCTATGCGATTTCGGGCGAACGACGGCTGACGCACCCGGCGGTGGCGGCCATCAGCCAGGCGGCGCGGGACGGGTTGTTCGTGACGGCGCCCCCGGCGGGCGCCAGGCGGCGGAGCCGGTCCCGGCGGGCCGGGGCCGGGTCAGGCCGTCACTGATCGTCGTCGGTGGATTCGTCGTCGGCGTCGGCGTCCGACAGGTCGTCGAACTCGTCGCCCCAGGGAGAGGCCTGCGGTCCCGGCACGATGCCGGCGATGTCCGGGTCGACCCCGTCGGGCACGGCGGGTCCGCCCATGGCCTTGCGGGCCTTGGCTTCCTGCCGCCGCGCGGCCTTTTCCTTCTGTTTTTCCTGCCGTGCGCGCTCGCGCGCGCGCTTGTTCTGCGTCGGACGGGACTTCTGCATCAAACCTCCGCTGGACTGGCCCGGCGTTCAGGGGTCCTGCGATCCTGACTATTTTAGTCCATCCGCCCTGGGCCTGCCGAGGGCGGACGCGTCCGCCCCCCCGAAACGCGCTATCATCAAGTGTCCGCTCAGCCCGCCGCTGACATCGTCACAGAGTCGACCGAGGGTCCTCGTTCTCCTCTTGCCCCTGCAGCAGTTCGTGGATGGTCCACCGGCTGACGCGTCCTGTCGGGTCGCGAATCGCGCCCGGCAGCGCCCGTGCGGACATCGGCATGCGTGAGGAACCATGAATCGCAGACTCTACGTCGGCAACCTGTCCTTCAACACGGAAGAAGACGCCATCCAGGCGCTGTTCGGAGAAGTCGGAGAAGTCGAATCCGTCCGGCTGATGCGCGACCGGGCCACCGGCCAGTCGCGCGGCTTCGCGTTCGTCGAGATGGCGAGCGAGGAAGCCGCCCAGGCGGCCATCGACCGATTTCACGAGTCGGAGCTCGACGGCCGGCGTCTGACGGTCAACGAGGCCCGGCCGCAGACGCCGGGCGGCGGCGGCTTCGGCGGCGGAGGCCGCGGGGGTGGCGGCTTCGGCGGCGGGGGCGGGGGTGGTCGCGGCGGCTACGGCGGCGGTGGTGGCGGCGGCGGCCGCCGGCGCGAGCCGCGCTGGTAGAGGCTCGTCCGGCACGACATCGGGAGTCGTTCCTTCGGACTCGAAGGAACGACTCCCGGTCTGACCTAGTTCATCCGGCGATACCGGCCGACGGCGGTCGCCTTCGCGCGAACGTGGCCGGCCATCGCGGCCTCGACCGAGGAGCGGGTCGCCGCGGGTGAAGCCCCGACCGCGGGCACCTCGACGCGCGCGTCGAGCGCAAACACTTCAATCAGGTAGTGGTGCTCCGGCCCGGATGCCGGTGCCGCGGGTCCCCGGTAGTACGGGCCCGTGGCGCTGATCTGCCGCGATCCGTCCGGCAGCTCCGGCCCCTGGGGCTGCCCTTCGGCCAGCCCGGTCGCCGCGGCCGGGATGTTCCAGACCAGCCAGTGCAGGACGTCGTCGCTGCCGCCGGCCGTGGGCGCATCCAGATCGTGCATCAGGACGGCGAACGTGACGACGCCGTCGGGCGCGCCGGTCCAGCGGAGCGCCGGCGACGTCTCGGGTCCCGCCTGGGTGAACCGCTCGGGGATCACCCCGCCGTCGGGCCATGGCGTCTCGAGCGTCATCACTTGAATCGCCCCTCGCCCGCCCCCTCGACCCCGCTGGCCAACGCCCGCCGCCACGAGCGACACCCCAAGCCCCAAGACCATCACCCCGGCCACCCACCATATCCTGTGGCCGAAAAAGACTCCCGGTGTCTTTTTCGCGGTCATTTGTAGTCGCGGGGCTGCGCGCGGCGCCACTCGTCGTAGCGGAGGCGGAGCGTCTTCACCGGGTTGAGGTTCTCGCCCGCCTTGATGGCGCCCGGGCCGGTGTTGTCACCGGGCTGCGAGACGGTGATGTACATCGCGTACTGGCCGTCGTTGTGCGACTCGCCGTTCGTGTCCGTCGGCTCGGCCATGAGGATGTAGGCGACGTGCGCGGTCTTGCCGTCGCACGGGATTGCCGGCTTGAGGCCGTTGGCGGGCCACGGCGGGCATTCGCACCGGCTGTCGCCGCCCGATCCGTCCGCGGCTTCCATCGCCGCCATCACCCGGTCGGTCAACGCGCCCGTCGTGTTGAGAAACGCCTGCACGGCGTGCGGCACGACCTCGCCGGGTCGGAGGATGTTGCCCTGGATCGAGTAGTAGATGTCCGTGCCCGGAACCCGGCCCTGGATGTCCTGCGACACGTAGCCGTTCGTGAGCCCCGAGTGCCCGGCCGTGCGGCCCTGCAGGTCCACGATCCCGAACTGCCGCGACTGGAACGCGGGATCCTGGCTCAGCATCGCCATGATCTGATCGGGCGGCGTGCCCTTCTGGAGTTCGCGGAACACCAGCATCTGGTTGGCGTGCGTGCCGTCCACGCTCGCCTGGCAGGCCGCCACGCCCTTGCCGGGCACGACGACCGCCTGGACGCCCTTGAGGAACTGGTCGTCCCGGTTGACGCAGGTCGCCGACGCGATCACGACCCGGCCCGTGCCGAGGTCCACGGCGACGACCGACCACGTCGCCCAGGCGGACGACGGGAGGAGGAGCAGCGCGGCGAGACAGCCCAGCAGGGATCGGCGCATGCCCGGCAGTCTACTCCCGTCCGGGCCCGAGCGTCTGGCGGCGATAGTCCTTGGGCGGCTGGAAATCGGTGGCGGCCATCGCCTGCTGGCGGGCACTCTTCAGCCGCGTCTCCCGCGTCGCCTTCCCCTGCTCGTCGAGCTCGCGCGTCAGCACCGGGAAGCCGTTGAGCGCGTTCATGTCGAACATGCCCTCGTCCATGGCGTTGCCCATCGGCAGGCCGCTCTGGGCCATCGTGTCCATCAGCTTCTTGCCGAACTCGGCCATCTTCTGGAACGCCGGCCGCGCCTCGGCGGCGCCGTCGATGCTGCTCCAGCCGGCGACCCACAGTTCGCGCAGCCGGCGGCTGCCGCGCATCGCCTCCCACTTGACGGCCGCGTAGCCGGCCTGGGTTCCGCGCTCGCCCGTGTTGCGCATGGTGACGGGCTCGGCCGGAGCGCCGCCGCCCATCGCGCCCATGCGCTCCTTCATCATCTTCTCCATCATCGCGCGCTGGCTCTCGGGCACGTTCTTGAGGGCCTCCTGCATCTTGGCCATCGCCGCGCCCATCTGGCCGGCCAGCTGCTCGAGCGTGGCGGGGTCCATGACGGTGTAGGTCTTCGACTGGTGATTGACCATCACCATCTCGTCCGTGTCGCCGTGGAAGATGATCTCCTGCGCGCCGTCGGCGGTCGCGAGCGACACCTTGATGTTCGGGCCCTCCACGGCAATCGTGGAGGTCTCGACCGGTGCGTTCGCCCGCGTGAGGTCCTTGACCTCCATCTCGAACACGACACCGGGATTGGCGCCGCGCTCCAGCGCGATCACCGAGGTGGCAAAGACGACCGGCGCGAGCGCCAGCCAGAGAGCAGGCTTTCTCATGACATGTCCTCCACGGACCCGAGGGTGGAAATCGGATGCGCTGTTCGTAAGCATACATGGGCTCAAGCGCAGCGATGGCGATTCACCCGTCACGCGGTAGACTGGGACCGCCAGCGATCACCTCGTCGAAATCGACGGAGATCGTCTCCATGTCCGTCCGTCCGCCCCGTCCCGTCGCCACCGGGCTCGCGATCGGGCTCGCGTCCGCCATCGCCGTCGCGGCGGGCTGCACCACCGGTGCCCCCGGGGACGCGACCGTCCGCTCCCGAACGTCCACGTCCGGCGTCCGCGGCGCGCCGGCGGCCGTGGCCGACGCCTATGACGCCGACAGCTGGTTCCGGCTCCAGCGCGCGTACCCGACGGGCCGCGTGCCCGACGCCGGCACGCTCGACCGGGCGATGCGCGCGCGGCAGCCGCGCGACGGCATCCGCCCGCGCCTCAACCTGCCGGGCGAGACGTGGGTGTCGATCGGCCCGCGCCCCATCGTGACGTCGGGTCATCCATACGCCGGGCGCGTGACGACGCTCGTCACGCATCCGACCGATCCGAACACGCTCTACCTCGGCGCCGACAGCGGGGGCCTCTGGCGCACGACGGACGCCGGCGCCACCTGGACCGCGCTCACGCCGGACCTGCCGGTCCCGGCGATCCAGTCGCTCGCGATCGACCCGGTCGATCCCCGGCTGCTCTACGCGAGCACGATCCAGCGGACCTACGGCACGCGGTGGCTGCGCTCGACCGACGCGGGCGCGACGTGGTCGGTCGAGTCCATCACGACCGCCGCGGGCCAGACGCTCTCGCCGTCGCTCTGCTCGGTCAACGTGTACAAGGCCTGCATCCCGCCGTCGTCGGGCCGCATCATCGTGGAGCCGGCGCACGCCGGGTCGGCCGCGACGAGCACGATCTACTACGCCGGCGTGAGCCACCTCCTGCGTTCCGACGACAGCGGCCGCACGTTCCGCCCGGTCCTGGCGCTCGCCGACGACCTGGATTTCGCCGGGGCCGACGCCGCGAACGTGCACCCGGAAGCCGAGTTCATCCGCGACGTCGCGCTCGACCCGGTCCGGCCGGACCACCTCTACGTCGCGGTCGCCCAGCCGCGCTGCACGACGGACGCCTGCGACCGGATGCGGAGCGACGTCCTGCTCTACCGCACGATCGACGGTGGCGCGCACTGGACGCGCCAGCCCATCGGCAGCCTCGCCGAGTACGCGCTCGGGAACACGCGTTACGCCGATCCGGGCGCGGTCTACGTGCCGCGCGTGCGCCTCGCGATCGCGCCGTCGGCGCCGGACGTGGTGGCGCTGGCCTTCCGCGACGAGATCCTCGGCCGGCCGCGCGTCTACCGGTCGGCCGACGCGGGCGCGACCTGGGCGGAGACGTCGCCCCCGGCCTCGGCGCTCACCTGGCCGCTGGCGCTCGCGATCGCGCCGGGCGCGCCGGACACCATGTACGTCGGCAGCAGCACCAACTACCGCACCACCGACGCGGGTGCCACCTGGGTGACCCTGGGCGGCACGCACGCCGACAACATCACCTTCGCGTTCGACGCCGCCGGCACGCTCCTCGTCGGCAACGACGGCGGGATCTTCAAGCTCGCGCCGTCGCTCGCCTTCACGCCCCTGCATCGCGCGCTGCCGATCACCGAGTTCTACTCGGTGGCCGCGCACCCGTCGAACCCGCTGCTGCTCGCGGGCGGCACGCAGGACAACGGGACGGTGGTGTTCCAGGGCGCGCTCGGGTGGTCGCTCATCACGGGCGGCGACGGCGGCGACACCGTCTTCGATCCCAGGCCCGGGACCACCACGCTCTACGCCGAGGTGGAGTGGTACTTCATCGACGGCGCCAACGTGTTCCAGTTCTACCGGTGCGAACCGGCCGGCTGCCTGAATCGCGTCGCCGGCCTCGACCGGACCGTCGGCGGGCCGTTCATCCCGCGCATGGCGCTCGACCCGTCGAGCCCCGCCACGATCTGGCTGACCGCCGAGAAGCTCTTCCGCACGGACTCGCGCGGCGACGCGTGGACCGCGGCCTCGTCCTCGATCGCGAACGACGAACGCTGCTGGATCGATCCCGTGGCGGGCCGCACGTGCGCGCCCGCGCGCTACTTCACCGCCGCGGTCGTCGCGCCCACCGCCTCGCAGACGGTCTACGCCGGCGCCCTGAACGGCGACGTCCGCGTCACGCGCGACCGTGGCACGACCTGGCAGAGCGTCGCCGGCCCCGACGCCGGTCCCCTGCCCGTCCGCGCGGTGAACGACATCGTCGTGGACCCCCTCGCGGCGGGCACGGCGTTCGTCGCCTACTCGGGCTTCGACCAGGCGGGCTCCGGCCGCGGCCACGTCTTCCGCACGACCGACACGGGCGCGACGTGGCGCGACGTCACCGGCACCCTGCCGGACGTGCCGGTCAACACGCTCCTCATCGACCCGGACTCGGCCGTCACCGGCACGCCGCGCGTGCTCTACGCGGGCACGGACATCGGCGTGTTCCGCGCGACCATCACGGACGCCGACGTCGTGTGGACGCCCTTCGGCGGCGGGCTGCCGCCGGTCGTCGTCAACCGGCTCGCCTACAACGCGAGCGCCCGCCAGCTGCTCGCCGCCACGTACGGTCGCGGCATCTGGGCGATCTCCACGCGGTTCAGGTGAGGCGCATCATGCGACGCTCACGCCTCACCATTCGCGCTCATGCCCGCGCTCTCGTTC
Organism: Vicinamibacterales bacterium; assembly: GCA_041394725.1. GTDB lineage: Bacteria > Acidobacteriota > Vicinamibacteria > Vicinamibacterales > SCN-69-37 > JAWKHR01. Next base: position 47,408 of record JAWKHR010000027.1, read on the forward strand.
TCGCCCTCGCCGTGGCCGCCGCCACCTGCGGCGGCAACAGCCCGACGACGCCCAGCCCGAGCGGCGCGAACGTGGCGGGCACCTGGTCCGGCAGCTGGCAGTACGTCACCGCCGGCACGACCGTGACCGACACGGTCTCGGCCACGCTCACGCAGAACGGCAGTGCCGCCACCGGCTCGTGGGCGGCCGCGGGCGGCGCCGGTGGTCAGCTCTCGTTCACGACGACGGGCGCGCTGACCGGCACCATCACGATCAGCCAGACGGCGCTCGGCGGGCTCAACTGCAGCGCCAGCACGACGATCTCGGGGTCGTCCAGCGCGTCGGTGATTTCATTCACGCTCGGCACGCTGCCCTCCACCGGCGCGTGCGCGTGGGCGACGAACCAGCAGTTCTCGCTGACGCGCTGAGCACGGCGGTGGCGGCTGGCGATCCCGGGTTCACCATGCAGGCCATGCAGGGCATGCAGTTGACCGTGAGGGCGGCTGGACGGGAAAGACGAGGCGCGTGGGGGGGCGAGAGGGGCGGGGGGCCCGCCCCTCGTCCCCCCGCACGCGCCTCTGCGTCTTTCCCGACCGGCCTTTCAGGCCGGTCGGCGGGCTCGCCCGCCGTCCAGCCGCCCGAGTCCCGGCAGCCGCAGTACCAACCTGCATGGCCTGCATGGTTGACCCGGAATGCAGGCTTTGCCCGCGTCACGGCGCCGGGGGCGACAGGCTGGCCGCGAACTCGGGTTTCGTCTCGGTGAGGATGGCGAGGATCGCGGTGCGGTCCTCGGCCGACAGGCGCGCGAAGCGCGGATCCGGATCGCCGTCTCGAAGGATCGAGACCAGGCGCCGGTACACCTGGCGACGCAGCACATCCGGCAGCGCGTCGAAGGCCGGCGAGTAGATCAGGTAGCTCAGCGGGTAGCGGAACAGCCGGCGCTCCAAGTCGAGGTCGCGGAGCGACCGGCCCCGCGCGTCGCGGGGCCCGCGTCGCGGTGAATCCCTCGGCGAAGCCCGACGTGCCCGCGATCCGGTTCGGCAGCGGCGCCTCCCCGACCAGCAGCAGGGCCTCGACGAGCGGCTCGGCCATCTCGGCGATCCGATCCGGCGCGGCCGCCGTCGCGTCCCCGCCGGCCGCCCGATCCAGCGCCATGCGCGCATCCCAGCCCGCGCGCGTCAGCGCGTTCTGCACCGTCACCTGATGCTCCAGCACCAGCAGCGCGACGATGTCGCTCGTGGCGACGGGATACGGTGAGGTGTCGAGCACGCCGTCCAGCGACGCGAGCGTGCCGACGCGAATCTCGTCGAGGTGATCGAGCGAGGCGGCGTCCTTCGCGATCAGGTTGCCGAGATGCGCCTCCCCGCCCGGACGCCCCGTCACGAACCAGCCACCCCAGCGGCTGCGGAGGGGCGTCCTGTGGCTCGTCAGGATCCAGCCCTCGTGCGAGATCAGGTCCCCCGATCGGCCGGTGTATCCGAACCGGTGATGAACCGCGGCACCCCGCCGCCGTTCATCGTCAGCGAGTCGTGGCACTGAGGGGGGTTGCAGGCGAGGCAGCGGCCGAGCGTGGCGAGTCGAGAAACGCTACGGCGCGCCGGGACACCGCCGGGCGTCGCTGCCCGCGGCGCGACCTGGTGTGCAGGAAGGGCCGACAGGACGGCGAGCGTCGCGTCCAGACGGGTCGAGGACCAGAACCAGACGTGTCGCGACCCGGATCGAAAAGTCCGGCGGCGCCATCAGTCCGCGGTCTGCACCACGCGGACAGTCTGCGCCTGTGGTCACGTCTCGTGCATGACCAAGTCAGACTCGACGGGTGGCGGGTCTCGCCGCGTCGAATGCAAGAGGCGAAGCCGGCCACCGCAGGCATGGTCTCGTCGAAGTCCGGACGTGTCACCAGCCTGCGCCCATGCGACCGCAAAACGTCGACGACGTCGATAGGGCGGGGCGCAGGGGCCGCGAGAGCGACGCCGAGGCGCCCAGGTCCCTTCGATCTAGCCGCGACGGAACAGCCGAGCCGTCGAGCCAGGTTCGCGCGTCGGCCGACAGCCGCCTCACGGCAAGGGCGGTGGCCACGCCCCGAGCGCATGCCACTAGACCGACTACACGTCCCAGGCGCCCGCGGCGTTCGACATGTGCCAGTCGCAGTCAGGTGCCATGCACATCCGAGGGGAACATTCGGCGTTCATCCGTAGCGGAAGGGGAACGGCTGCTCCGCGCGGTCGGCGATGGCCAGCGCGGCAGGTGACGCAGTAGTACAAATGTCCGCATCATGGACGGGGCGGCCGTGCAGGGCCAGTCACTGCCGCGCAGAGCCCCCGCGTTTGATCTAGCCAGCGCATGGCGCGCGCAGTGCCATCTTCAAAGTGCAAGCGCGAGCGTCGAGCGGACCGGCCATCGAATGGTCGAAGAACGAATGCGAGCCACGGGCTGAGAAGGATCGTCCTGTAGGATCGACCGCCAAGCCGAGGTCCCAGGGGCCCGGTCAGGGTCCCATCCCGCAGGTCGATTCCAGGGGGTCCTCGCCTGAAGCGCCAGATGGGAGGTGCATGACTCCGGCCCAAAAAGGCTTCCGGGCAAGCCGAAAACAACAACCGGATCGCGCGGAGGTCGCGCAGGGCTGCGCCGATCCGGCACAGGGCCGGGGAATCCGGGGCGCAGGGCAGGACAAACGGGCACCGGTTCCGGTCCTGCGCGGGCCCGACGGGCATGGGCCTTGCTGTCTTCAGGCCGGACGTCTCCGGGACGTTCCTGAAAGGACGCCACATGGCTGTGAATGGAATCACCACGGGCATCTCGGTCCAGGACCTGGCCCAGATGCTCGCCGAGCGACTCGATCGCAACAGCGACGGGCAGGTCTCGAAGTCGGAGTTCAACGACCTGATGCGGTCGCTGCTCGACACGACGTCGTCGCCGACGCTGCCCAACGCGGTCGCGGTCGCGGACACGACGTCGGACAAGATGCCGGTGGGCGCGATGTCGGGCTTCGACCCGTCGAAGCTCGCCGACGCGAGCCACGCGACCCTCAAGTACCAGGTCGGCCGCATCCTCCAGTACCACCCGAACACGCCGCAGGGCCTGCAGGACGCGCTGCCGGAGATCCAGAAGCTCGTGCCGGGCGTGAAGATCACGGGCACGAACGGTGACAAGCTCGACTTCGGCGGGTACGTGGATCCGAAGTCCGGCCTCATCGGCGTGATCGACGTGCTGCAGTCGGCGGGCCTCGGCGGCTGCTGGCAGTGGTCGCCGGTCCTCTAGACGCCTAGGATCGCGCCGGTCGCTCGCCGCCGGTCGCCGGCTGCCAGTCACCGGCCACGGCGAGCAGCGGCAGGTCGCGCCTGGCCCCGGCCAGCGGGATCGTGCCGCGCTCGGTGAACGCCAGCCCGGAACCGGCCACGAGGTCGACGACCGTCCGCGAGACGACGACCTCGCCCGGCCCGGCGGTGGCGGCGATCTCCGCGGCGGTCGCCGCGAGCGGCGGCGCGGTCGCCGCCGGATCGCACTCGCCGATGTGCACGCCGGCTCGCGCGCGGACGCCCGCCGCGGCCAGCGTCGCGCACCCCGCCCGGCCGCACCGCACCGCGCGGCCCGGACCGTCGAACGACGCCGAGACGCGGCCCGCGCCCGGATCGAGCCCGCGCCCGCGATGGGCGCGCACCTCCCGATCGACGATGGTCCGCGCGCGCTCGTCATCCGCCCCGGCATCCCATCGCACCGTCAGCACCGTCGCCAGCACCCGCTCCGCCGGGGCCGGCCGCGGCGCCCGCGCGAGGAACCGCTCGATCTCGCCCAGCATCGCGTCCTGGTCCCCCACGAACGGCAGGTGGTCGTCGCCCGGCAGTTCCACGAACGTCGCCGACGGAATCCGCGACGCCAGGTACCGGCCTTCCTCCACGCGCAGGCAGCGATCGCCCGACCGGTGCAGCACGAGCGTCGGCACCTGGATCGTCGGCAGGACGTCGCGCACGTCGATCTCCGCGTTCATGCGCGTCAGCGCGACCGCGGCGCCCGGGCTGGCGCCGCGACGCAGGTAGGAGGCCCACCACTCGCGGAACGCGGGGTCGCCGGCCCTCGACGGCGCGCGGTCCTCGAGGCCCACCGGGCCGCCCCACTCGTCGAGGATCTCCCGGCAGAAGGCGTCGCGCTCGGCGGGCGTGCGGCCCCACGGATAGTCGACGTCGGCGAGCCGCCGCGCGTAGCTGCCGATCATCACGAGGCCGGCCGTCTTCTCGGGATAGGTCGCCGCGAACATGGTGCAGAGCGGGCCGCCCTCGGACACGCCGAGCAGGATCGCGCGCTCCGACCCGGCCGCGTCCATCACCGCGCGCACGTCGTCGAGGCGCTCGTCGAGCGTCGGGAGCTCGCTGACCGGCACCGGATCCGACAGCCCCGTGCCCCGCTTGTCGAACAGGATGACGCGCGCCATGGCCCCGAGGCGCGTGAGGAATCGCGCGAACGACGGTTCCTCCCAGAAGCTCTCCAGGTGCGAGACCCAGCCCATCACGAAGACCACGTCGATCGCGCCCGACCCGATGACCTGGAACGCGAGGCTCACGCTGCCGCTGCGCGCGTACTGGACGCGCGGGGGTGCGTGGCGGCGGGACGCCGGCGTCTCCACGTGCGCGATGAACCGGTAGCCGCGCCGGTGGGCGGTCTCGATGTACTCGGGCGCGTGCGGGTTGTCGCCGAGCGCCTTCCGGACGTCCCGGATCGTCACCTTGAGGACGGCATCGCTGACGAACACGCCCGGCCAGATGGCCTCGAGCAGCTCGGTCTTCCCGATCAGCCGGCCGCCGTGGCGCGCCAGGAAGTGCAGCAGGCTGAAGGCCTTCGGCGAGAGGGGGACGGGTGTCTCGCCGCGGAGGAGGCGCCCGCTGGCCGGATCGAGACGGAACGGTCCGAAGGTCAGCGGGGTGTCCGTCATGGGGCTTTACCGAAAGCTTACCGGAACCTGACGCGCCAGGCAGGACTTGCGGGCGCGTTCCTGCGTATCTTCATCCAGTCACATGACGCGCCCCGTTCCCCGTCCGCTCGTCGCCCTCGTCCTGGCGTGCCTGGCGCTCGTCGCCGGCCCGGCCTGCGGCTCGTCGCCGACCTCGCCCACGTTCGGCCTGTCGGGCGGGGTGCTCGCGACTTTTGCCGTGGACCAGGTGCGGTTCCGCGTGTTCGTCACCGACCCGACGGCAATCGACCAGCTGCTCGCGCTGCGCCAGGGCACGAGCCGGGCCTCGATCCCGAACGGCCGGATCCTGCGCGGGCCGGGCGCCGGCGGGCACAACGCCCCCTACTCGTGGCACCTGGACGACCGCGACATCGAGTTGGCCGAGACGGCCATCGAGCTGTGCGACGGGTCGCCGCGCTACGTCGAGTCACACGTGGCCGACTACGTGGACACGGTCGGGCGCTACTGCCCGTGGGGCGCCGCACTCGTCACGCTCGTCGATCTGCGATGAGCGCGTCCGCCCGCATGGAGGAAAGTCGCATGTCCCGCACGCTGACGTTCACGCTCGCGCTCGTCGCCGTCGCCGCCGTCGCCGCGCCGCCCACGCTGCGCGGCCAGGCGCAGGGCGCCGCACCGCCCGCGCCGCAGCACAAGCACTACGAGACGCCGAAGGGCTTCGACCAGGCGCCCGCGCCCGGCCAGCCGATCGCGCCGCGCCTGCAGAACCTGGGGTCGCACACCTTTTCGGTGTCCACGACGAACGATCGCGCGCAGGCCTTCATGAACCAGGGCCTCAACCTCGCCTGGGCGTTCAACCACGCCGAGGCGGCGCGCGCCTTCGCCGAGGCCGCGCGCCTGGACCCGACCCTCGCGATGGCCTACTGGGGCCACGCCTTCGTCCTCGGCCCGAACATCAACGCGACGATGGAGCCGGACGCCGAGCCGAAGGCGCTGGCGCTCGTCCAGCAGGCGCGGGCGCACGAGGCCCACGCCTCGCCGCGCGAGCGCGCGCTGATCGAGGCGATGGCGACGCGCTACACGGGCCGGCCCGAGGATCGCGACGCGGCCAACCTCGCCTTCGCCAACGCGATGCGCGACGTCGTCCGGGCCTTCCCGGACGACGATGACATCCGCGCGATCTTCGCCGAGTCGCTGATGAACCTGCGCCCGTGGAACTACTGGACGCGCGACGGCCTGCCCTACGCCGAGACGAAGGAGGCCATCGCCTCGCTCGAACGGATCCTGGCGCACGACGACCGGCACCCGGGCGCGCTCCACCTCTGGATTCACCTCTGGGAGCCGACCGACACGCCCGAGAAGGCCGAGGCGGAGGCGGACAGGCTGGTCGGCCTGATGCCGGGCGCCGGGCACATCGTCCACATGCCGGCGCACATCTACCAGCGCGTCGGCCGGTACGACGACGTGATCGCGGCGAACATCCGCGCCGCGAAGGCCGACGAGGACTACATCGCGCAGTGCCGCGCGCAGGGGCTCTATCCGCTGGGTTACTACCCGCACAACCTGCACTTCATCTGGATGGGCGCGACGGCGAGCGGCCGGTCGCAGCTCGCGCTCGACTCGGCGCGCAAGGTCGCCAACAGCATTCCCGAAGAGGCGCTCGACTCGCTGCCCATCCTCCAGGGCTTCGTCGTGGTGCCGTACTTCGCGATGGTGCGATTCGGGCAGTGGGACGCGATCCTCGCGGACCCGGGCGCGCGCCTCGACACGCCGTTCACGCGCGGCATCCGCCATTACGCGCGCGCGATGGCCTTCGTCGCGAAGGATCGTCTCGCGGACGCCGAGCGCGAGCTGGCGGCGCTGCGTCAGGTGCTGACCGATCCGTCGCTCGAGGGCCAGACGACGTTCTCGGTGAACTCGGGGCTGGCGCAGCTGCGGATTGCGCCGGAGGTCGTGGCGGGCGAGATCGCCGCGCGTCGCGGGGACTGGGACACGGCGACGCGGCACCTCGAGCGCGGCGTGCGCTTCGAGGACGGCCTCGTCTATCAGGAACCCGCCGACTGGCACGCGCCCGTCCGACAGACGCTCGGCGCCGTGCTGCTCGAAGCGGGCCGCCCGGACGAAGCCGAGGCGGTGTTCTGGGAGGACCTGCGGAAGAACCCGGAAACCGGCTGGTCCCTCTTCGGTCTCATGCAGGCGCTCGAGGCGCAGGGGAAGACGCGCGAAGCCGCCGAGGTCAAGGTGCGGTTCGAGAAGGCCTGGGCGCACGCGGACGTGACGCTGACGGCGGCGAGAATCCAGTAGGGCCCCCTCAGCACACAAGGAAAGCACCCATGACACCACTCACCCTCGACCCCTTCATCGTCGGCCCCGGAGAGGGGCCGGATCTGCCGCTGTCGCGGCTCGGCACCGTGCACAAGGTCCCGTCGTCGGTCACCGAGGGCCGCGTCGCGATCGTCGAGCACACGCTGCCGCCGCGCGCGCTCGCGGCGCCGCTGCACCGGCACTCGCGCGAAGACGAATTGTCGATAGTCCTGGAAGGCCGGCTCGGCGCACTGCTCGGCGACCAGGTCGTCACCGCCGACGCCGGCGCCTACGTCGTCAAGCCGCGCAACCAGTGGCACACGTTCTGGAACGCAGGCGACACGGAGCTGCGTTTCATCGAGCTCCTGGTCCCGGGCGGCTTCGACGGCTACTTCCGGAAGCTCTCGCCGATGCTCTCGGCGGCCGGGGGCGCCGACCCCGCCGCGATCCAGAGCCTGGCCGAGGCCTACGGCATCGAGTTCGACTTCGACAGCGTGCCGCGGCTCTGCGAGCGCTTCGGGCTGGTATTCGCCTGAGGACCCTGAGGGTCCTGAGGGTCCTGAGGGTCCCAGGGTCCCAGCGTCCCAGCGTCCCAGCGTCCCAGCGTCCAAAAGAGGTTGCCGGCGCAGCCGGCCACCGAGGTTCCAGGTTCGAAGTTCGAACTTCGAAGTTACTCGCGCGAAGCGTACCTACCGTCCGACCGCCATGCCGTCCTTGCGCGGATCGGACGCGGCGGCGAAGCCGCGGTCGAGCTTCATGATGAGCTGCGCGCCGCCGAAGGCGACGCCGCGTTCGCTGGCGATCTCGTGGCCCATCGCGCGGAGGCCGGCGCGGACGGACTCGGGGATCGGCGACTCGAGCGCGACGCGCGTGCCCGAGAGATGCCGGAAGCGGGGCGCGTCCACGGCGGCCTGGGGATCCATGCCGAAGAGCAGGAGGTTGAGCAGCACCTGCACGTGCCCCTGCGGCTGCATCGCCCCGCCCATCACGCCGAACGAGATGTACGGCTCCTCGCCGGCCGCGTCGCGGAGCACGCCGGACGGGTGCGTGGTCTTCGTCACGAAGGCCGGGATGATGGTGTGGAACGGCCGCTTGCGGGGCGCCACCGTGTTCGCGACCCCCTCCTCGAGCGTGAAGCCCATGCCGCGGTCGTGCAGCATCAGGCCAGTGCCGGGCACGACGACGCCGCTGCCGAAGTAGTCGTAGAGGCTGTTGATGAACGACACCATGTTGCCCTGATCGTCCGCGGTGGTGAGGTAGATCGTGTCGCTCGCCGTCGCCGCGTCGCCCGGATCGACGCGGGTGGCCGCGCGCGCCGGGTCGAGCTTCGCGCGACGGGCGGCGATGAACGGGTCCGACAGCAGCTGGTCGGGCGTGACCGTCAGGAATTCCGGATCGCCGACGTACTGATCGAGGTCCGCGTAGGCCAGCTTCTTCGCCTCGATGAGGTGATGCAGGTACGCCACCGAGTTGTGGCCCATCGCCTCGAGGTCGTACGGCTCGAGGATGCGCAGCATCTCGAGGGCGGCCACGCCCTGGCTGTTCGGCGGCAGCTCCCACAGGCGGTAGCCCTTGTAGGGCACCGAGATCGGCTGGACCCATTCGACCTGGTGGTTCGCGAAATCCTCGGCGGTGAGGAATCCCTCCTTCGCCTGCACGTGGGCGGCGATCCGGCGTCCGAGGTCGCCGCCGTAGAGGTAGCCGGGGCCGTTGGCCGCGACCGCGCGGAGCGTGGCGGCGAGATCCGGATTGCGGAACCACTCGCCCGCCCTGGGCGCGCGTTCGCCGTCGACCAGGAACGTCGCGCGCGCGGCGTCGTCGCGCTTCAGCAGATCGACCTCGCCGGCCCAGTCATCCGCGATGATCGGCGTCACCGGGAAGCCCTCCTGCGCGAGGCGGATGGCGGGCGCGAGCGCCTCGGCGAGCGAGATCGTGCCGTAGCGATCGAGCAGCGCCGCCCAGCCCGAGAGCGCGCCGGGCACGGTGATGGCTTCGGGCCCGCGACGCATCCGCGTCCGGCCGCGCGCCTCCAGCGCTTCGCGCGTCATGAGCGACCCGCTCCGCCCCGACGCGTTGAGCCCCTGCAGCGTGTGGTCCTTTCCGGACCAGACCATCGCGAACAGGTCGCCGCCCATGCCGGTCATCTGCGGTTCGGCCACCGCCAGGACCGCGGCGGCGGTGACGGCGGCGTCGATCGCGTTGCCGCCGCGCTCGAGCGCCGCGAGGCCCGCGGCGCTGGCGAGGGGCTGGCTGGTGGCAACCGCGCCGCGCGGCGCGTAGACGGTGGATCGGCCCGCAAGCGTCGTCGGTCGCATGGAAGATTGTTGGGGGGCCTGAGGGTCCCAGGGGCCCGGGGTCCCAGGGGCCTCGGGCGCCCTGGCGGGAATGGACGTGGAGAGGAGCGCGAGCGCCGCGGTGGTCGCCACGCCCAGCCGGAACATCTGCCGCATCGTGCCCTCCAGGCCGCACAGCTTATCGCGCGTCACTCGTACGCATTGCCATCTACCATGCAATACGCTATAGTGCCGGCATGAGCTGGACGACCCAGTTGAGAAAGGGCGCGCTCGAGCTGGCCGTGCTCAACGTCCTCAACGGCGACCGGCTGTATGGCTACGACATCGTCCGCCGCCTCCGGGAGCACGACGGCCTGGTGATCGGCGAGGGGACGATCTATCCCATCCTCAGTCGCCTCAGGTCCGAGGGGTTTCTCCGGACCACGCTCGAGGAATCGCCCGACGGCCCCGCCCGCAAGTACTACGAGATGACCGCGGCGGGGCGCGAGCAGCTGCGCGCCATGAACGCCGACTGGGACCGGCTCGTCCAAAGTGTCGAGACGCTTCGCCACGCAGGTGCCCGATGAACTGGACCCCCGAAGCCGAGCAGCGATTCGAGTCGTACAAGGGCCGCGTCCGCCGCGCGGTGGCCGGCAACCCGACGGTCGACCCCGACGACGTCGTGCAGGACATCCAGGCGCACGTGGACGCCGAGCTCGGCGCGGCGAGCGGCCCGGTCACGCTCGGCGCCCTCGAGCAGGTCCTCGAGACGCTCGGCAGTCCGACGCAGTGGGACGATGGCCAGGCCGGGACCGACCGTGAGCCGTTGGGCATCCGGGCGCGCCGCCTGCTGCGGCAGATGCAGGCGGGACTCGCCGGCGACTGGGGCCTGCCGGTGCTGCTCGTGGTGCTGACGGTGGTGTCGCTGTTCCTGATGCGATCGGTCGGGCTGGTGCTGCTCGCCCTCGCCTACCTGACGGCGCGCAGCCTGCTGACGCGATCGACCGTGCCGCTCGGCGCCGATCAGCGCAAGGTCATTCTCGTCCCGATTGCCGTCGTCGCGGCGCTCATCGTGGGCGTCGCCGTCGCGACGCCGCTGCTCATCATGGGCCGACCGCGAACGGTGCCGGCGATGACGGGCCTCGGGGTCTGGTGGATCCTGCTCGGCCTCGCGGCGTCGCGCGAGCCGAAGCGGGTGCGCGCGGCGCTGTTCCCGCTCGCCGACTGGTTCGAGCCGTCCCACGGCCGGCTGCTCATGCTGTTCGGCGCCAGCCTGCTCGGCCTGGCGTTCGTGACGGCCGTGATGTAGCGCGGCAGGCGCCGCGCCCGTCCGCCGACGCCGTCCGCGCCGAAGGCATCGGCGGGCGACGCCGCCGCCGCCTCAGACCTTCGCCTCCGCGAAGAACCGCAGCACCGCATCCACCTCGTCCGGCGACCCCAGCAGCACGCTCGTCCGCTGGTGGATGCTCTTCGGCTGGATGTCCAGCATCCGGACGACGCCATCGTCGGTGGCCGAGACGGCCTTGCCGCCGGCCTGCTCCATCAGCATCGCGATCGGGTTGCCCTCGTACATCAGCCGGAGCTTGCCGACGGGGTTCTTCTTCGTCGGCGGGTACATGAAGATGCCGCCCTTGAGCAGCGTGCGGTGGACATCGGCGACCATCGACCCGATGTAGCGGCTCGAATAGCCGGCCGTGTGGGCCCAGTCCAGGTAGCGGTTGATCGCGTCCGGGAAGCCGTGCCGGTTGGCCTCGTTGATCGAGTAGATCTTCCCCGCCTTCGGGATGCGGATCTTGTTCTTGACCAGGACGAACGTGCCGATCGCCGGATCCAGGACGAACATGTCCACGCCGTTGCCGGTCGTGAGCACGAAGATCGTGGACGAGCCGTAGAGCACGTAGCCCGCGGCGACCTGCTGCGACCCGGGCTGGCAGAGCGTCTCGACGGCGTCGTGGATCGACGGGTCGTTGCGGAGAATCGAGAAGATCGTCCCGACGCCGACCGAGACGTCGAGGTTGGACGACCCGTCGAGCGGATCGAAGATCACGCAATAGCGTCCGCCCTCGGAGCCGCGCCGGAGGAGCGTCGGCTGGTCGTCCTCCTCGGAGGCGACGACCGCGACGCTCGGGCGCGTGCCGAGGCAGGTCATCAGGATCGCGTTGGCGATGACGTCGAGCTTCTGCTGCGACTCGCCGTGCACGTTCGATCCCCCCTCGTCGCCGAGGACGTCCTCGATGCGGGCGCGACGCACCTTCGACCCGATGGCCTTGGCGGCCAGCGAGATCGCCGAGAGGATCCAGGTGAAGTCGCCCGTCGAGCCGGGGTACTTCGTCTCCTCCTGCAGGATGTGCGCCTGCAGGGACATGATGTTCTGCCGGTCCGAGGCGCGACGGCCGAAGGGATGTGTCATGACCGGGAATCCTACCCCGGTCCGGGCCCGTTGGTACCCCGGGTCGCCTCCACCGGATCATCGCGATGCCGGACCGATTCGGGCCGGTTTCTCGCGCGGGTCCCCGGCGGTCGATCCGGCCGGCGCGGTCCCGGACCCGGCCGGCCGATCGAGGTCGTTCAGGCCTTCGAGGAGATCCGCGACCAGGTCGCGCGCGTTCTCGCACCCGGGCGAGAGGCGGATGAGCGTCTCGGACAGCCCGAGCGTCGCGCGGGTCTCGGCCGGGATCGACGCGTGCGTCATGCGGCACGGGAGGCAGACGAGCGCGCGGACGCCGCCCAGGCTCTCGCCGAGGGCGAAGTAGCGCCGCGACGAGACGAAGGCCGCCGCCTCCTCGGGCGTACCGTCCAGCTCGAACGAGACCATCCCGCCGAAGCCGGTCATCTGCCGGCGCGCGACCTCGTGGCCGGGGTGCAGCGGCAGACCGGGGTAGTAGACGCGCCGCACGCGCGGGTGCGAGACGAGCATCTCGGCCACGGCGGCCGCGTTGGCGAGGTGACGCTCCATGCGCAGCTCGAGCGTCTTGAGCCCGCGCAGCGTGAGCCAGCAGTCGAACGGTCCGGGGATGCCGCCGAGGGCGTTCTGCAGGAACTTCACCGGCTCGAAGACCGCCGCGTCGCGCGCCAGCACCGCGCCCTGGATGAGGTCCGAATGGCCGGCGAGGTACTTCGTGACGCTGTGCAGGACGAGGTCGGCGCCGAGATCGAACGGCCGCTGGACGTAGGGCGTCGCGAAGGTGTTGTCGACGACGACGAGCGCGCCGCGGGCGTGGGCGATCCGGCTGACCGCCGCGATGTCGTAGACGAGCAGGCGCGGATTGGTCGGCGACTCGAGCCACACGAGCGCGGTGCGATCGGAGACCACCCGCGCGACCGCGTCCAGGTCGCCGAAGTCGACGGGCGTGACGATGCAGCCGAAGGGGGCGAAGACGCGGTGCAGCAGCCGGTAGGTGCCGCCGTAGACGTCGTTCGGGACGACGATCTCGCGGCCCGGCTGGAGGTACGCCTGCAGGATGGCCTGCTCCGCGGCCAGGCCGGACCCGAAGACCGCGGCGTGCGCCACGCCCTCGAGTTCGGCCAGCACGGCCTCGAGCCGTTGGCGCGTGGGGTTCGAGGTGCGCGAATAGTCGAAGCCCCGGTGGTCCCCCGGGCCGACCTGCTGGTACGTCGTCGTCTGGAAGATGGGCGAAACGACCGCCCCGGTCTGCGGTTCTGCCGGCTGCCCGGCGTGAATGGTCCTGGTCGCGAATTCCATGATGTCCTCGAGCAAAGTCCACACCGGAAAACGACACCGGGAGTCTTTTTACGAAATTCGTAAAAAGACTCCCGGTGTCGTTTCCGGAGTGGAAACCAGAGTTCCCGTGTGGTCGAAACTGCGCACGATGAGGGACAGCTCGGCGGCCCGCGCGGCGCGCAGTGCCTCCGTCTGCACCAGCTGGCACCCGGCCTCGGCCAGTCCGATCGCCTCGTCGTGCGACAGGCTCTCGATGAGGCGGGCCGCGCGCGAGTGCCTCGGGTCCTCGCTGAAGTACCCGTCCACGTCCTTGATCAGCAGGCACCGCCGCGCGCCGAGACCCGCAGCCAGCTGCACCGCCGTCCAGTCCGACCCGCCTCGCCCGAGCGTGACGACCCGGCCACCAGCCGTCGCCAGAAACCCCGGCACGACGACCACCGGCGCGGCGGCGGCCGACGCGCGGATCGCCAGCGGATTCACCCGAAGCACCGCCGGACGCGCGCCGTCACGATCGAGCGTCAGCCCCACCTCATGCTCGGCCAGGCCGACCGCCATGACACCGCGACGCCGCAGCGCGAGCGTGAGCAGCGCCACGGACCGCCGCTCGCCGGTCGACCACAGCAGGTCCAGCGCCGACGCGTCCGGCGCGCCGCCCGCGCAGCGCGTGGCCAGGTCGAGCAGCGAGTCCGTCATGCCGGACTCGGCCGACACCACCACGACGACGCCACCCCCGGTCTCCGCCGCGAGGCACGCCAGCCATTCGGCCGCCCGCACGTACGCGGCCTCGCCGGTGAGCACGGATCCACCAATCTTGACGACGGTGAGATCAGCAGCAGGGCGGACGCCAACGGCGGCGCTCACGCCCACGCCTCCTCGATCACCGGCAGTGCCACCACGCGCGCGCCCGCCAGGCGAAGCGCCGCCGAGCCCTCCCGGATTTCGTCCCAGCCGACGGGCCAGGTCAGCGTGGCGCCACCAGCCGGCGTCGGCTCGAAGCGCGTCGATGGAATCCCGCGCGCGGCCAGGAACGCGAGCACGTCCAGCGCGCGGCCGGCCCCCTCGACGTGCACGAACCACCGGCCGCGCGGCGGCCGGCGCGCCCCCGGCACGGGCGACGGGTCGATCGACTCCGGCCGGCCGCCCCACCCGGATACGGGTGACCGAACGACCTCGGCCACGTCATCAAGGATGGTGGCGGCGGTGACCTCGGGCCCCGCCCCGGGCCCGCTGAAGCTGACGACCTCTCCGTCCACCCCGGTGAGCGCGAGCGCGTTCCGCACGCCGTCGAGCCGCGCAAACGGATGCCCGGCGACCACGAACGCCGGCCCCACCCAGGCCGTCCCCGCCCCCGTGTCGTCCGGCGGCGCCGCAGCCGCGTCGTCACCCGCGCGGCGCCCCGCCCCGTCGTCACCCGCCGCGTCGTCGGCCCGGCCGATGGCCTCGAAGCCGGAAGGCGCCTGCGAGACCGCACGAAGGCCGCCGGCGACCGCAACCGGCTTGATCACGCCGCCGAGACGCGCCGCCGCCGTCAGGTCGCGCGGCGCGATCGGCTCGAGCCCGAGGACCGGCAGGTCCTCCGGTCCACCGGCCGGCTGACCCGCCAGGCGCAGCAGGATCGCGAGCTTCTCCGCCGCGTCGCGGCCCGAGAGGTCGCCGGAGGCGTCGGGCTCCGCGTACCCGCGCTCCACCGCGCGCGCGAGCGCCGCCTCGATCGTGGCGCCGCGAGCCATCTCGCCCAGGACGAAGTGCGACGTGCCATTGAGGATGCCGGCGATCCGGCGCGCGCGCGCCAGCAGGGGCCGCCGCCGCAACGCGCCGATGAACGGCACACCGGCGATGACCGAGGCCTCCCAGTGCAGCGCCGTCCTCGCGCGCGCGGCCGCGGCCGAGAGCGCCGCGCCGTGCCGCGCGACCAGCGTCTTGTTCGCGGTCACGACCGGGATGCCCCGCGCGATCGCGCTGGCGACGATCGTGCGGGCCGGCTCCTCGCCGCCGAGCACCTCGACGAGGACGTCCGGCGCGGCGGCAAACACCGCATCCGCGTCCTCCACGAGCGCGTCGACCGGCAGATCGACGCCGCGTGGCCGCGCGCGATCGCGCACGAGCGCGGCGACGACATCGACCGCCAGGCCGACGGCCTCGAGGTCGCCGGCGCGCCGGCGTGCCTGGACGGCGACCGCCGATCCGACCCGCCCCGCGCCGAGCAACCCGACCCGCACCCGACGGATCGGCCCGCCCCGCCTCGCGCCTTCCCGGGCGCCCCCTCGCGTGCCCACCGGCACGCCCGCCAGCCCTGACTCCTCGACCTTCGACACACGTCCCTCCACCGGTGCCGGTCGCGGACACGAGTCCGGACGAGACGGCACCGCGCTGCGACGGCGCCCGCGCGCCGCCGACCTCGGACACGACCAACCGTGGGGGCGAGTGATTCCGCCGTTCGCGCCGCGAACGGCCTCGCGTTATCTACCCCGGTGTCGGGCAGGAATTAGCACCTGGGCGGTTGCCGCCTGGTTGCTGTGGCGTCGTCGGGCCTGTTCCCTCGACCACTCGTGATAAGCGCCCGCGTGAGCGAGCCTGGCCAGTGTAGACAGACCATACACACATGTCAATATGTAGATTCATATTCTGGCCGCGGCCGCAGAGCGGCTCGACGGAGCGCCGATCGGGATGGCAGGCCCGGCTAAGATCACCGGGTGATGCGCCTCGCGCCGTTCGCCCTCGCCGGATCGATCGCCGCGGTCGCGCTCGCGACGATGCCGGGCGCCGGGCCCGTGGCCGCGACCGCGCCGGCCGCGCCGCTCGTCACCGCGCCGTACCTGCAACTCGGTGACACCTTCGACCGTGCCTCGCTGGCAGTCGTCTGGCACCAGGCGACCGGTACCGCACCGGCGACGGTCGAATGGCGGCGCGACGACGGCCACGGAGGCCCGGCCGGGACCGCGGGCGCGGGCGGGGTCGCTCCCGCGGATGCCGCGGCCGGAAACGCCGCGGCCGCCGCGCCCGTCGCGCGGGACGCCGCGTGGAGACCCGTCCCCCTCCCCGCCCGGCTCGACCTGCCCGATCGGGTCGTCTACACCGCGACGCTCGACGTCGGCCGCGACGGCGGGGCGTTCCGGTACCGGCTGCGCGACCAGGGCACGACGATCGTCGAGGCGACGGGCCTCGCGCCGTCGCGGCCCGGCGCGCCGATCCGGTTCGCGGTGATCGGCGACACCGGCGACGGCGGTCCCGACCAGCGCGCGGTCGCCTCGCGGCTGCTCGCCGAACACGCGCGCCAGCCGCTGGCGTTCACGCTCCTCACCGGGGACCTGGTGTACGACTGCGGCCTGCGCGCCGAATACGACCGGTCGTTCTTTCCGGTGTTCAACGGCGACGACCCGGATGGCGGGACGACCGGCCGATCCGGCGGCGTGCCGCTGATGCGCACGGTTCCGTTCGTGGGCGCGGCGGGCAACCACGACGTCGGCGACAAGGGCTTCTGGATCTTCGACCGGTGCGCGCCCGACTACGCGTACCTCGACTTCTGGCGCCATCCGCCCGGGTTCATGGGCGCCGTGCCGATCGCGCGCGACCGCGCGCCGGAGCGGCCCGCGTCCGGCGCGCGCGTCGTCGCGGCCGATCTCCCCGCGGCGCTCGCCCGCGCCAACTTCTCGTTCACCTGGGGCGACGTGCACGTCACCGTTCTCGACTCGAACCGCGACGTGGACTGGGCGGCGCCGGCGTTGCGCGCGTGGCTCGATCGCGACCTCGCCGCCGCGCGCGGCAGCCGGTGGCGCGTGGTCGCGCTGCACCATCCGCCGTTCCACTTCTCGGACACCCACCGGGAGCAGCAGTGGACGCGCGCGCTCGCGCCCGTGTTCGAGCGCCACGGCGTGGCGCTCGTCCTCGCCGGGCACGTGCACAACTTCCAGTGGTTCGGTCCCGCCAGGTTCACGCCCGATCCCTCGGCGCTCGACGCGTTCGCCGCCGGCGTCCGCGGGCGCCTCCCGGGTCGCGCGACGCTGGCGCCGTCGCCCGACGGAACGCCGGTCCGCGTCGCCGACGGACCGGTGTACGTCGTGACCGGCGCCGGCGGCCACGACCTGAAGGATCAGCGGATGCGCTGCCCGGCCGACCTCCGCCCGGAGCCGCCGGCCTGCCTCGAGGGCCCGGCCGTCAACGGGCGAGAGCCGTCCGTGACGGTCATCGAGCCGGCCCGATCGGCGTACTCCGTCAGGTCACCGCCGCCGGACGTGTCCTGCTCACGCGAGTTCCGCGCCGGCGGCATCGTGGAAGACAGCCGTCGTCCCGCACGCCGCCGCGGCCGCGCGACCTCGCGGCCGCCGCCACGCGACCCGCCTCGGTACGTCAGGCCGTAGATGATGTAGTTGATCCCGAACTTGTAGGCTTCGTTGGTCAGCGCCACCGTCGTCGTGCCTGATGTCCATGTTGTAGTTGATCACGACCGACAGGCGCTTCGTCAAGGTCGTTGTCCTCGTGGATGCCGTAGAACTCGCCATGCAGGCCCATCTCGCCGTACCCGGCCGGATACGGCACGCGCAGCGGCGTGATCTCGAAGAACGCGTTGAAGACCGGGTGCGTGACGTCCAGCCGATCGATGCGCGCGTCGGGCAGCACGCGCCGCATCGCGTTCTCGAAGACGGCCCACTCGTTGGCGAAGTGGAAGTCGTCCACGATCAGGAAGCCGCCCTTGGCGAGGTACTGCCGCAGGCCGAGCACCTCGGCGTCGCTCGGGTGCCAGTAGCCCGGCTCGGTGAGGTACGCCACGGGGTACTTCAGCAGCTCCGGGTCGTCCAGCGAGAAGACCTGGCTCCCGTCGCGGTGCACGCGAATCGAGGTGAGCGCCTCCAGCATCGTCGCCAGGTTGCGCTCCATCGTCGGGTAGTCCGCGCGCCAGCTGCGATAGGAGTCGTAGCGGATGCGGACCAGCGTGAACTGGCCGTCATACGGCAGGTTGGGATACTGGTCGCGGCCGAGCTGGCGGGCGCCGAACCCGCCGCGCTGGGCCGCGACCAGCATCGGCACCACGATGACGAGGGCGATCAGTCCGATCGTGGTGCGTCGCATCGATCCTCGAGTCCTCCGTCAGCGCCGGGCCGTGCCGTGCGACCCACTCGACGCGCCGGGCGCGCGCCACACCAGGAGCTTGCGAACCCCGGCCTGGATGAAGCCGAAGCTCGTGGGCTCGACGCCGGTGCGGCCGATGGCCGGGTTCCGGTAGCGGCCGAGCTCCCTGAGTTCCCCACCCTCGACGGCCAGCGCGACCACGCGCGTCGGCGGCGGGTCGTCGTCCCAGGTGGCAATGAGCACGTCGGTGCCCGGATCGTATGCGATCCGGGGCACGGTCGGGGTGACCATGTGCCCGACGACGGCCGCCGAGGCGACGTCGATGGCGACGATCTCACGGTAGAACGCGAGGAAGAGGTAGCGGCCGTCGGGATCGGCCTCGATCGTCGCGGGGGTGATCACGCGGCCCTTCACGGGAAACGCCGCGGCCACGTGGGTCGCGGCGTCGATCGCGTAGAGGCCGTCCTGCCCGCCGAGGCTCATGAACACGCGGCCCGGGATCGCCTCCAGTTCGAGGGCCCACCAGCCGGGGATCCGGATCGCGGAGCCCTCCTCGCCCGACTTCGCGTCGAACACGCGCACGACGGGCGCGCGCGTCGCGACGTAGACCTCCTGCCGCGTCGACTCGTACACCATGTCGAGCGGCAGCAGGTCGCGCGCGAGCACGACGGGCGCGCCGTTGCCGGCGACGTCGACGTAGCCGACCTCCTCGGCCGTGGTGTAGAACACGCGGCCGAGATCCGGCGCGACGTCGATCCGCGTGATGTCCTTGCGGACGAGCGGCCCCGTGACGTGCAGGTCGGCGTCGCCCAGGTCCGAGAAGAACAGGCCGCGATCGGATCCGAGGTAGAGCCGGTGCGCGGTGCGGTCGAAGATGAACGTCCGGAACGGCTGGCCATCCACCCGGTCGGGCAGTTCCCCGACGTGGGTGTAGGCCGGAGGCTGGATCTGGCTGGCCCGCAGGGGCGCGACGGCCAGGCAGCCGATGAGCGCAAGACGGGTAATGGCGGTGGGTGACACAGGTCGTCTCCTTTTCGAGGCGCCCCGCCCGGGACGCCCGCACAGGAGGCGTGGCACCTCCAGTATACGGGGTCAGGTCTTGGGATTAAGCCTCAGGCAGGGCTCGATGACAGAATTGCCATGACAGATTCGTCATCACCCGAGCCGCGATGCTTAGAATCAAGACCTGACCCCATGTCACACGACAGCGCCGTCACCTACGGGAGCTACCTGCACCTCGAAGACCTGCTCGCCCTCCAGCAGCCCCGGTCCGCGGGCCCGGAGCACGACGAGCTGCTCTTCATCGTCATCCACCAAGTCTACGAACTGTGGTTCAAGGAGGTGCTGCACGAGGCCGATCGGGCGATGGCCCTGCTCGATGCGGGCGATGGACACCGGGCGCAGCACACCCTGAAGCGGATCCTGACCATCCTCAAGGTCCTCGTCGCGCAGGTGGACATCCTCGAGACGATGACGCCGCTCGAGTTCCTGTCGTTCCGGGATCGGCTCGAGGCGGCGAGCGGATTCCAGTCCGACCAGTTCCGGCAGCTCGAATGCGTGATGGGCGTCAAGTCACCGGGACTCGCGGAGCGGTTCCCGCCCGGGTCGCGCGCGCGGGCCGCGATCGAGCGCCGGCTGTCGGCGCCGACGCTCTGGGACGCGTTCCTGCACTCGCTCCACCGCGCGGGCTACGCGGTCCCGCGCACGGCCCTCGAGCGCGACGTCACCGCGCCGGTCACGCCGTCACCGGAGATGCAGGCGCTCCTCATCGACGTCTACCGGAACGACCCGCAGAACTCCGAACTCTGCGAACGGCTGCTCGACCTCGACGAGGGCATCCTCGAGTGGCGATACCGCCACGTGCGCATGGTGGAGCGCACGATCGGCGGCCGCACGGGCTCGGGCGGATCGACCGGCGCGGCCTACCTCTCGACGACGCTCGGCCGGCGCGCGTTCCCCGATCTGTGGGAGGCGAGGACGAAGATGTAGAGAGACCTGAGAGGGACTCAGGGGCTCCAGGGGCCCAGGGTTCGGAGGCCTACTTCTTTTTGATGATCCGTGCGAGGCCCCTGGCCAGGGCTTTCTTCGCCTCCTCGGTCGCGCGGTTCGTCATCGCGCGGCGGGCCGCGTCGGCCATGTCCACGCGGACGGAGAGCGAGTCCACCGGGCCGGTGACCGTGGCCGGCAGCGTGACGCGGCCGTCCTGCTGCGTGTAGCGCACCAGGTCCCGGCCGGCCGACTTCGAGAGGTCCGCCGAGAGCTGGACCAGTGCCGTGAGATCGGCGCGCGTCGTCGGCAGGTCGATCGTCCCCGTCGCGCCCATCGAGACGTCGGGCGACTCGAAGAGCAGGTCCGACGTCCGGGCGACGCCGTCGGCCAGCTCCGCGGTGAGGCCGAGGCGCGAGAACGACCCGTCGGACGCGGCGGTGGCGACCTGCGCCTGCGAGTCGGCGCGCATCGAGCCGGCGAGCACGACCGTGCGCACGAGGCCCAGCCCCTTCACCGCGCCGTCCACGACGTCGAGCCGCACGGTGCCGCGCGCGGTGCGCACGGCCTCGTCCGCCGACATCCCGCGGCCGCCGACGTCCAGCCGTCCGGACGCGCGGCCGGACACCGTGTCGGGGCTCCCGGCAAACGCCATCGCGGCGGCCACGTCCACGCCGGTGAGGTCCGCGGTCAGATGGAATGTCGGCGTCTCGCCCAGCGTGAAGGCGACCCTGCCTTCCGTCGTGCCGCCGAAGGCACCGAACCGCACCGGGTCCAGCCGCAGGCCCGCGGGCGTGACGCGCGCCCGACCGGAGAGCTTCTCGATCACGAGGTCACCGAAACGCGCGCGCCCGGCCTCGATGGCCATCGCGAGATCGATGCCGGGCCTCGCCGCCGATGCCGCCCCGGCGGCGCCGGTCGTCGGCCGCGCCGGCGCGGGCAGGGACGGGTCGTCGGCCGCGAGGCCCGCGCCCCCGGAGAAGTCGGAGAAGAACGCGACGAGGCCGAGCACGTCGAGGTCGTCGGCGACGATCTCGAGCTGGCCGGTGGGCGACGCGAGGTTCGCGATGCGGCCGGCGACCGTCACGACCGCGTCACCGGCGCCCAGCTCGGCGCGACGGATCGCGAGCGCCCCGCCGTCCCAGACCAGGTCGGCGTCGCCCGAGAGCGTGCGACCGCCGCTGACGATCGCGACGTCGGCGAGCCGGATCTCGTCCACCGACACCAGCTCGACCACCGGCGCCGCCGCGGCCGCCGTTCCCGCGGAGGCCGGGGCCGCCCCCGGCGAGGTCGGGGACGCTCCTGGTCCGGCCGCGCCCGGCGCGCCGGCGGCGACGGGCAGCGGCAGCTCGAGGCGCGCGCCCTCGAGCACCAGGTCGGCGTGCTCGATGCGGCGCGAGAGCAGGGCGCCGAGAGCCGTGCCGACGCGCAGGCGGCCGACCGTGACGCGCGCGGGCTCGCCGATCGCGACGTCGGACAGCGTCATCGTCACCCGCGGGAAGACCGAGGCACTGGCCGTGCCGATCCGCACGGGCTCGCCGAGCGCGTCGGACAGCTGGCGCGCCAGCGCGTCGCGCACGGCGTCACCGGCGAGCGCGCTCCGGGCCCACAGCGCAACGCCCCCGGCCAGGCCCACGCCCACGACGACGACCGCGATCAGGACTGCTTTCAGCTTCATGCCTTTGCACCTCGATCTCCGGACCCGGATCGCCCGCGTCCGGCCGCCTGTCCGCTCATCGACCGATGGGGGCCGGCACGTTAGCACGCGTGATCCCGGGCGCCACCGGACCACCGGCCACCACGCAACCGGGCCACCGGGCCGCCGGACCACCGGCCGCCGACCACCCGCCGCCGACCACCGGCCACCGGCCGCGCCGGATGCTAGGATCGATCCGTTCCGCGATGCGTGACGCCCCGGCGCCAGAATCCGCGTCGCCCCCGCCCGATCGCTGGCGTGGCGCCGCCGACTGGCTGGGCCTGAACCGCGCGACGCTCGCCGTCCTCGCCGTCATCGGCTGCCTCGGCCTCAGCGAGGAACTCTGGAGCAACTTCCTCGCGCTGTACCTCAAGGACAAGGCCACCGCGGCCACCGCCGCCGGCGCGGTGCTCCAGGCCGTCGTCTACGTCGGACTCGTCTCGTCGGCGAAGAACCTGCTCGAGGGGTTCGGGTACCTGCTGGGCGGATCGGTCGCGCACCGGCTCGGCCCGCGCGTCGCGCTGGCCGTCTCCGCCGTCCCCATGGCGGCCGGCTTCGCGCTGATGCTCGCATCCGACGCGCCGTGGGTCATCGCGGCGGGCGCGCTCCTGATGACCAACTGGGAACCGCTGTCGGTGCCCGCGACGTTCGACGTCGTGGGCAGCGAGGTCCCGAAGCACCGCCGGACGATCGCGTTCGCGATGCAGAGCATCCAGAAGCGCCTGCCGAAGATCATCGGCCCCGCGATCGGCGGCATCGTCTTCGCCGCCATCGGCTACTGGTTCAACCTGGTGCTGGCGATCGCCTTCGTCGGGCTGTCGGTGGTGCTGCAGCTGCTGCTGACGCGGCGTCTGCGGCCGAAGCCCGAACCGCGGCACGTGCCCTTCCGCACGATCCTCCGGACGATGCCGCCGGACCTGAAGCGGCTGCTCACGGCGGAGATCTTCATCCGGTGGGGCGACTGGTTCGCGCGCGACTTCGCCGTGCTCTACGTCGTCACCCAGCTCACGACGACCTGGGGCTGGTCGGATGCACGGGCGACGGAAACGGCCGGCTGGCTGCTCGCCCTCATGGCGACGACGGCGCTCCTGACGTACGTCCCGATCGCGAAGTGGGTGGATCGGTCGCCGTCGCCGCGGCCGTTCATCGGCACGACCTTCCTGCTCTTCTCGATCTTCCCCATCGCGCTGGTGCTGCTGCCGCGCGCGTTCGCGGCCGCGGGGCTCCCGGTGATCGGCGGCTTCGTGCTGACCTACGTCCTCAACGGCCTGCGTGAACTGGGCGAGCCGGCGCGCAAGGCGCTGATCTCGACGGGCTTCGAGCCCGACGTCCGCGCGCGGGCCATCGGGCTCTACTGGGGCCTGCGGTCGTTCGCGTTCTTCCCGGCGCCGCTCGTCGCGGCCTGGCTCTGGACGCAGTTCGGCCCGGAGACGACGTTCCTCCTGGGCGGCACCATCGGCCTGGTCGGCACCGCCTGGTTCGGCCTGGGTCGGAGCCAACGCGCGACCCCAGCGGACCGTCCGCCGTCCGCGGGCGTCTGACCCGGACGAGGCATGGCAGCCATCCGCCCGGCCCTCCGCCGCTTCGCCTGGCCCGTCGTCATCGCCGCGCTGGCCACGGCACTGTGGTTCGGCCGCGCGGAGCGTGACCTGGTGGACTTCACCGTCTACCGCACGGCCGCCGGCCGGGCGATCGACGCCCAGCCGCTCTACCGGCCGGCCGACGGGCACTGGCAGTTCAAGTACCTGCCGGCGTCCGCCCTGCTGCTCGCGCCATTCGCGATCCTCCCGGCCCCGGTGGCGCGTGCGGCGTGGTACGGGCTCTCGGTGCTCGCCCTGGTGCTGTTCGTGCGGCTCTCGGTCTCGACGCTCCCCGACAGGCAGCTCGGCACGCGTGCGCTCGCGTGGCTGGTCGTGCTGATCCTCGGGCGCTTCTACATCCACGAACTGGTGCTCGGACAATCGAACATCCTGCTCGGGGCGCTGCTCATCACCGCGGTCGTCGCGGGCGGGCGTGGGCACGCCGGTGCGGCGGGCGCGCTCGTCGGCCTGGCCGTCTTCGTCAAGCCGTATGCGCTGATCCTGCTGCCCTGGCTCCCGATCGCCTTCGGCTGGCCGGCGCTGGCCGCCGCCGCCGGGGTGCTGGCCGCGGGTCTGCTCGTGCCCGCCGCCGCCTACGGCTGGAGCGGGAACCTCGCGCTGCACGCGGCGTGGCTGCGGACGGTGACCGACACGACCGCGTCCAACCTCGGCTTCCCGGAGAACATCTCGCTCGCCGCGATGTGGACCCGCCGGCTCGGAGCCGGCGACGCGGCGCGGGGCCTGACCGCGGCCTCGAGCCTCGCCTTCGGCGCGGCCGTCGCCCTCGTGCTGTGGTGGCGCGCGCGCACGCGGCAGCCGGCGTACCTCGAGTTCGGCCTGCTCATGCTGGGCGTGGCGCTCCTCTCGCCCCAGGGCTGGGACTACGTGCTGCTCGTCGCGACGGCCGCCGTGCTGACGATCGTCAACGCGTACGGCCGCATGGGGCGCGTCTGGCGTGCCCTGATCGCGCCGGCGCTCGTCGTCGTGGGCTTCACGATCTTCGACCTGCTGGGCCGCACGCTGTACGCCCGGGTCATGAGCTGGTCGGTCGTCACCGTGGCGACCCTGGTGCTCGTCGCGGCCCTCGTCGAGGTTCGCCGCACACGCCTCGCCTGAGGCGTCCCCCGACACGCGAATCGGGCCCGGCCCCGGCGGACGTCCGGGCCTCCCCCGGCCCCGTTGCGCGTTCGGCGCCCCGTTTGCGCACTTTCAGGGTGACGGCCGCTCCCACCTCGCGGATGGGCGCGCGGCCACCCTGGAGGCACACGGCAATGACTTACAGAATCGTCAGGCACGGCATCGTCGCCATCGCGATCGCAGCGTTCGCCACGGCGTGCAGCAAGTCCCCGACGGGCCCGTCGGGATCGAACGGCGGCGGCAACACGGCCTCGGTCACCTCGGTCACCGTGAGCGGCACGCTCTCGGTCACCGAAGGCTCGACCTCGCAGCTCAAGGCCACGGCCAGCATGTCCAACGGCCAGACACAGGACGTGACCGGCCAGGCCACGTGGCGTTCGGCGGACACGACGATCGCCACGGTGTCGGGGACGGGTCTCGTGACCACCCTCAAGCCGGGCACGACGGACATCACGGCGGCGTACCAGTCGCAGACGGGTCGCGGCACGCTGCAGGTGAAGACGGCGACCTACCGGGTGAGCGTGACGGCGCAGTCGATCACGGTGCTCGGCACCTGCGACGACTTCACGCAGGGCCTGACCGTCGGCGAGTTCGCCATCCGCGTGCTGGCGATAGCGCCGGGCGGCGT
This sequence comes from Vicinamibacterales bacterium, assembly GCA_041394725.1. GTDB lineage: Bacteria > Acidobacteriota > Vicinamibacteria > Vicinamibacterales > SCN-69-37 > JAWKHR01. Next base: position 72,640 of record JAWKHR010000027.1, read on the forward strand.
GCAGCGCACGCTCTCCCAGACGCGCGAGTACCCCGGCAACCCGGACAACCTCTACGACTTCCAGCTCGGCGAGGGCGCGTCGGCCACGCTCAACGACTCGACCACGTTCACGCTGCCCGGCGAGAGCGGACAGTTCGTCCGCGTGCAGTTCAACGCCACCGAGTGGGACAACCAGATCGTGATCATCCCGCCCTCGACGCGGAAGGTCCACGACGACAACATGGACGACCGGTCCACCTCGCGCACGCACTCGTTCACGGGCAGCACGTTCTCGTCGCTCGGCCCGAACACGTTGTCGCTCGGGAATTCGTCCTGCGGGATCCGGCTGAACTACTCGGTGTCGGCCTCGCAGCAGTAGCGGGATCGGGCGCGCTACGCCGACAGCTCGCGGGCGAGCCAGAGGCGCGCCATCGTCCAGTCGGTGTTCACCGTGCGCGGGGACACGCCCAGCTCCAGGGCGGTCTCGCGCACGGTGAGGCCGCCGAAGATCCGCAGCTCGGCGACGCGGGCGCCGCGCGGGTCGACGGCGGCGAAGCGCGTCAGCACCTCGTCGAGCGCGACCAGCCCGAGCGTCGCGTCGTCGCTCGGGACGAGCGCCTCGTCGAGCGTCACCCGGTTCACGCCGCCGCCGCGCTTGGCGGCGCCGTGCCGGCGGGCGTGCTCCACGAGGATGCGCCGCATGACGCGCGCCGCGATGCCGAGGAAGTGCGCGCGGTCCTCCCACTCGATCGTCTGCTGGTTGACGAGACGGAGGAACGCCTCGTGGACGATGGCGGTGGGCTGGAGCGTGTGGCCCTCGCGCTCGCGCCGCATCAGGCGCGACGCGATCCGCCGCAGCTCCGGATAGAGCAGCTCGGTGAGCCGCTCGGTCGCGCGGGCGCGGCCGCCGGCGGATTCCTCGCGCAGCGCCATCAGCAGGCGCGTCGCGTCGCCCGGCTCGCCGGCCTGGCCCGGCCCGACCTCGTCCTCGCCGGGATCAGCCACCGCTGCCGTCCCCGCCGGTGGTGAGCAGCGCGCGGTACTCGGCCGCCTTCGCCGGGCGCTTCCACTCGTCGTAGAAGTCCACCAGCCCCTGCGCGATCACCTGGGCCCGACGGCTGTCCTTGCCGAGGCCGTCGCGGACGCTTTCGTAGCCGGCGACCAGCAGCGGCTCGGCGGCCGCCATCCGGCCGCGCCGGCGCAGGAGCTGGCCGTAGTTGTACTGGGTCTGGCCGTACACCCAGTAGTCGCGCCCCACCGACCCGGCGATCGACGCCATCGCCGACCGGTACGCCGCCTCCGCGTCGTCGAGCCGGCCCAGCGCGCGGTAGGTCGCGGCGAGGTTGCCGTAGGCGATCCCGACGTCGATGTGGTTCTCGCCGAAGTGCGCCTTGTTGATCGCCAGCGCGCGCTCGAGGTACGGCAGCGCGTCGGACTCGCGGCCGGTGCCGCGGAGGAAGACGCCGTAGTTGTTGTAGCTCTGACCCGTCATCGGGTGATCGGGGCCGAAGGTCTGCTCGCGGATCTCGATGGCCTCCTTGTACATCGGCTCCGCCTCGTCGGGATGGTTCGAGTTCTTCAGCAGCACGGCCAGCTCGGCGAGGATGTCGGCGGTGAGCACGGGATCGGGTCCCTTCCGCGCGCGCGCGAGAGCGTCCTCGAGCAGCGGCCGGGCCTCGTCCAGCTTGCCCTGGCCGTGGAGGACGCCGGCGAGGTTGTTCATCGCGGCCGTGATCATCGGCGCATCCGGCGGGTGGGTCCGTCGCACCATGGCGAGGACGTCGCGATAGAGCGTCTCGGCCTCGTCGAACTGGGCCAGCGTCTGCAGGTTGAGCGCGAGCATCGAGCTGACCTCGACGATCGCGGGGTCGTCGGGCGGCAGCAGGTCCCGCCGCATCTCGAGCGCCTCGCGGTAGAGGGGCATCGCCTGGTCGGGCTCGCTGCGCGACGCGTGCCCCGCGGCGAGCGCGACGAGCGCGGTGGCGACGGTGGGATCGCGCGGCCCGTGGAGCTGCCGCGCGAGCGAGAGCGACTGCTCCGCGAGCGAGATCGCGCGATCCGACACCCGCAGTCCGGTGTAGGCCTGGCTCATCGTGGCCATCAGCGCCGCCTGCACCTCGGGCTGGTCGGCGAGGTCGCGGGTGATCCGGTCGGCGCCGTGGTCGAGCAGGTCCCGCGCCGAGAGCGTCTCGCCCTGCGCGTAGAACGGATCCGACTGCTGGAAGAGGCCGACGAGGAAGTCCGACACCTGCCGCGCGGTCTCCGCCTCGGCCTGCGCGCGGGCCTCGGCCTGGCGCGCCTTGTTGCGCTCCCAGGTCATGACGCCCGCGAAGGCGACCAGCGCGACGAGCGCGGCGACCGCGGTGCCGACGGCCACGCGGTGCCGGCGCGCGAACTTGCCGGCGCGATACGTCCAGGTGTCGCTCTGCGCCGACACCGGCCGGCCCTCCAGGTGGCGCCGCAGGTCGTCGGCGAGCTGTTCGACGCCGGGGTAGCGGCGCTCGGGCTCCTTGCGCAGGCACATCAGGACGATGTTGTCGAGATCGCCGGCGAGCATCCGGCCCAGGCGCGACGGCGAGGTCTGGCGCGCGGCGCCGATCGCCTTCGAGTCCGGGCCCGCGACGTCGATCTGCTGGCCCGAGAGCGTCGTGACCATGCTGCTCGGCCGCGCCGGCTCCTCGGTGCCGATGAGGCGCTGGATCTCGGCCAGGCGCAGGCCGCGCAGGCGCAGCGGGCGGTGGCCGGTGAGCAGCTCGTAGAGCACGACGCCCAGCGAGTACACGTCGCTCCGCGTGTCGGCGCCGCCCGGCCGCGCGCCCGCCTGCTCGGGGCCTGGCGAGCCGGCGTGCCGACGAGCTGGCCGGCCTCGGTGAGCATGACCGCCGCCGGCCGTCTCCTCGATCGCTTCGCCACGCCGAAGTCGATCACCTTCGGCAGGGCGACGCCGTCGTCTCGGTGACGAGGATGTTCGACGGCTTCAGGTCGGTGGAGCACGCCCTTGATGCGCGTGCTGGATGGCCTGGCAGACCTGGAGGAACAGCGCCAGCCGGTCGCGGACCTGACAGGCGGCGCGCGTCCGCGTAGTCGGTGACCGGCACGCCGCGGACGAGCTCCATCACGAAGCATGGCCGGCCCTCGCCGTCGGCGCCCGCATCGAGGATGCGGGCGATGCCGGATGATCGAGCCGCGCCAGCGTCTGGCGCTCGGCCTCGAAGCGGGCCACGATGCGCGACGTCCAGGCCGCGTTTGATCAGTTTCAGCGCGACGTCGCGGCGATGGGCTCGCAGGTCTGCCGGGCATACACCGTGCCCATGCCGCCCTCGCCGAGGATCGCGACCAGCTCGTAGGGCCCGATGCGCCGGCCGGTGGGTTCGGGCCGCTCCGGGGCGATGGCCTGCAGCACGTCCGACCACGCGGCGCCGCCGAGCCCGCCCGTCTCGAGCAGGCTCGGCGTGTCCACGTCGTGGGCCAGCAGCGACTCCACCTCCCCACGCAGGGCGTCGTCGCCGGCGCAGGCGTCATCGAGGTAGGCGGCGCGTTCGCCCGGCGGCTTCGCGAGAGCTCCCGCCAGGATCGATTTGGCCCGCTCGTAGGACTCGGACGACATCCGGCGATCTTACTTCGCCCGCCGGGCGGGCCCTGCTGCATCGTCGAGGCCTCCTGATGTATCGTCGAGACCTGTCGTCGTCGAGGCAGGAGGGATCGAACATGGCATGGTCGCACGGGTTCGTGGCGGGCGGCGGCGGACGGCTCGGCCGCGTGGTCGCGGACGCGGTCGCGGCGCTGGTGGTGCTGGGCCTTGCGGTGACGCTCGCCGCGTGTGACGAGCCGGGCACCCGCGCCTACTCGCACGGCGTGGACGTCGGCGACGCCGCGCGCCTGGCCGACGCGCGCGCGGGCGCCGGGCGGCTGCGGTCGGAGTTCGGCGACGGGTGGGCCGCCACCGGCCTCAGCTCGCAGACGAGCCGCGGCCCGGCCGGCGAGACGACGCGCCAGACGACCACGCAGTCGTGGCACGGCGACGCCTTCGGCGTCCCGGACCTGAAGGTCGTCCTCCTCGAGAGCGACGCGATCGGGGAGGGTCCGGAAGTCGAGGTTCGCCTCTCCGCGCGGATCTCGTCTTCCGAAGTCGAGCAGCAGTTCCGCGCGCTCGAGGCACACGTCCGCGAGGTGTTCCTGCCCGCGTCCGTCCGCTGAGGCGCGCGGGCCGGGTCCAGCCATGGTCCTGCTCCTGCCCCTGACCGCCGGCGTCATCGCCGGCATGCGGACCATGCTCGCGCCGACCACGGTCGCCTGGGCGATCACGCCCGGGCCGTGGGCGTGGGGCCTGACGGTGCTGGCGCTCGGCGAGTTCGCCGTGGACCTGCACCCGAAGACGCCGCATCGCACCGACTTCGGGCCGTTCGTGGCCAGGCTGGTCTCCGGCGGCGTCTCGGGCGGGCTGATCGGCGCCGCATCCGGGAGGCTCGCGCCCGCCATCGCGGCCGGGGCGATCGGCGCCCTGGTCAGCACCGTCGGCGCGCACGCCCTCCGTCTCCGGCTCGCCAGGGCGTTCGGACGGGACTGGCCCGCCGCGCTGATCGAAGATGGCGTCGCGCTCACTCTCGCGGTCGTGGTCTGGCAGGGACTGGCGCGCTGATCGCTCGGCGGCCCCACGGCGCGGTCGTCCTGGGGTAGGCTGGACCCGGAGGATCGCACCAGATGTCCACGAGAGCCCTTCGCCTGATCACCATGGCCGCCGCCGGCCTGATGACCATCGCGCCCGTGTCCGCCCGCGAGCTGACGTCCCCCGCGCCGACGGCCACGCAGCAGACCGTCCAGATTCACGCCGGTCGCGGCGGAAGTCCGCACGTCCGGACCACCTGGGCCGTCGATGGGGCCACGATTTCGATCGAATACGGCCGCCCGTACCTCAAGGGCCGCCCCGAAGCCACGTTGATGCCGGCCGGTCAGCCCTGGCGCGTCGGCGCCGACGAGGCGACGACGCTCGTCAGCGACAAGCCCCTGAAGTTCGGCTCGCTCACGGTGCCCGCCGGCACCCACACGCTCTACACGGTCCCCGGGGCGAGCGGCTGGCAGCTGATCGTGAGTCGGAAGACGGGCCAGTGGGGCATTCCCTACCCCGGCGAGGCAGACGACCTGGGTCGCGTGCCGATGACCGTGGGCAAGACATCCGGCCCGGTCGAGCAACTGACGTTGTCGATCGAGGACACGCCGGCCGGCGGGACGCTCCACGTCGAGTGGGGCACGACGCGCGCAAGCGTCGCGTTCACTGTGCAATAGTCCTGCCAGGAAACGACACCGGGAGTCTTTTTCAGGTGGGAGTCTTTTTCGGGTGACCGACTCGCCGATCCTCGTGGTGGGTGCGACGGGCCAGCTGGGGGGCACGATCGCGCGCGCGCTGCTGGCCGCCGGGAAGCCGGTGCGGGCCCTCGCGCGCGACGCGTCGAGGCTCGCGCCCCTCCGCGACGCCGGCGCCGAGGTCGCCGCGGTGGACCTCCGCAACCTCGCCGGCCTGACCGACGCCTGCCGCGGCGCCAGCCAGATTGTGGCCACCGCGAACAACAACCTGGGGTCGGGCGACCGCAGCCCGACGAAGATCGACGTCAGCGCGTACCAGAACCTGTGCGCCGCCGCGCGGAACACCGGCGTCCGGCGCCTGGTCTACACCTCGTTCCGCGGCGTGGACCAGTTCTCCCCCGTAGACATCTTCCGGCTCAAGTGGTACGTCGAGGACGCGATCCGGCGGAGTGGCGTGCCGCACGTCATGCTGCGACCGACCGCGTTCATGGAAACCTGGATCGACGGCATGCTGCTGGCCGACATGCGGCGCGCGGGCACCGCGCGGATCTTCGGTCCGGGCACCAACGTGACCAACTACATCGCCATCGCCGACGTCGCCGCGTTCGCCGTCCGCATCCTGGACCGCGACGACGTCGTCAACGAGGCGGTCGAGGTCGGGGGCCCGTCGGATCTCTCGATGAACGACCTGGTCACCCTGATCGAGCGGCGGCTCGGCATCAAGGCCAAACGGCGGCACGTGCCGGTCGCGGCCCTGCGATGGCTGCCGCCGCTCGTCCGGCCGTTCAGCGAGGTCCAGGCGCGGCTGATGACGCTCGGCTACCACGCGGCGACCGTGCCGGGCGCCTTTCCGGGCTGGAAGGCCGCGGCGGACCGTTTCGGCGTCGCGCCGCGGTCGGTCGACGATCACCTGGCCGCGCTGGCCTGAGCCCGAAGAAGCCCCCGAAGCTGCCGCCCGCCGGTCCTACTTGTTGACGATGATCCCCGCCGGCGGCTTGCCCTGGCTGCCGATGACCGACCGCGCGATCCGGTTGTCCACCGTCGCCCCGCTGCGCGCCTCGGCGAGATAGGCCGTGCGGAGCAGGCGGTCGCGCCGCTCCCGCAGCCCGTCGCGAATCGTGTCCTTCACCCCCGGCATCGTCAGGTCGCGCTGCCCGGCGGGCTCGTGCGCGACGAGCAGCACGATCGTGTAGGCGCCGTTGATCACGACGGTGTTGACGTTGCCCGGCTCCATCTTCAGGACGAGGTCGCGCAGCGCGGCGGGCGCCTGCTTCAGCGACGACTCCGGGATGAAGCCGAGGTCGCCGCCGGACGGCGCCGACTGCGGGTCCTCGGAGTAATCGGCCGCGAGCTGCTGGAAGTCCGCGCCGCCGCGCAGCCGCTCGAAGACCATCTCGGCCTTCCGCCGCGCCTCGTCAGGCGTGGTCGCATCGTCGTTCAGGCGGTTGGCGATCTGCGCGTCACGCTGCGGGGTCACGACGATCTGGGCGATGCGGTACTGCGCCTCGCTCAGGTTGAATCGCGCGCGGTTCTGCTCGAAGAACGCGGTGATTTCCTCGTCGGTCACCGCCGCCTTCTCGGTGACGTCACGGTCGAGCACCTTCTGGACCAGCAGCTCCCGCCGCAGCACCGACTTGACGTCGTCGATCGTGAGGTTGCGCTGCGCGAGCTGGAGCGACATCGCCGCGTCGGTCATGTCGCCCTTCCGCTCGGCGAATGCCTGATCGACCTCGGCGTCGGTGACCTGCAGGCCGCTCGTGCGCGCCCGCTCGCCGAGGATGTCCTGCGTGATCAGCTCGTCGAGCAGGGTGAGCTGCGTGGCCAGCAGTTCCTCGGCCGGCGGCGGCTCCTGCGACGGCTGCACCGCCGCGCGGTAGGCCAGCTCGACGTCGGCCTGGCGGATCGGGCGGCCGTCGACGACGGCCCACACGTCGGGGCCGAACGCCGGCGTGGCGGGCCCGCCGCAGCCGGCGGCCGCCAGCGCGACGAGCGCGGCGGCAAGGGAGAGCGTTGGAACGGAGGCGGAAAGTCGCACGGTCAGTCCTTCGTCTGGTCGCAAAGTGCCTGGTGTCCTGGTGAATGGCTGCGGAGGGGTCGTTCAGATGATACCCGGGGACGGGCCGCGCGGCGGACCGCGGTGTCAGGCCGCGCCGCCGCTGGCCCGGGCCGCGGCGGGTGCGTCGGCGACCTCGGTCTCGCGCAGGTGCTCGGCGATGATGCCGGCCAGTTCCGTGGCGAACGGCTCGACCAGCATCGTCGAGTGCGAGCCCTTGACGACGTGGACGTGCAGGCCGCCCTGGGCGAGCTTGTCCCAGCCGAAGCTGCTCGGCCGCGGCCACGGCCCGAGCAGCGGGGCCGCGCTCGGCAGGAACAGCGCGATCCGCCCGCGGAACGGCCGCGGCTGGTAGGTGCTGATCGCCCGATGGTGGGCCTCGAGCATCGGCACCTGGTACGCCGGAAAGCGCCACATCCCGAGCTGGTCGCGCACGTCCACCGGGCGTGGCGGCGTGGACGCCCGGCGCGCCTGCGAGACCAGCCGGCCATAGATGCGGCTGAGTCCGCTGCGGACGCGTCCCAGGAGCTCGCGCCGGCCGCTCGGCACCGCGTCCTCGAAGTACCACCGCGGCAGGTTTCGCAGGAACGCGGCCGCGGCACGCAGGCCGGTCGGCGAGACCTGGTCGGGCGCCAGCTGATAGTCGAGCGCGACGATCCCGACGCGCTCGCCCGTGGCCTCGAGCTGACAGGCCATCTCGAGCGCGAGCATCGACGCCGAGCAGAACCCGCCGAGGTTGTACGGCCCGCGCGGCTGCACCTCGCGGAGCTCCTGGATGTAGCGCTGCGCCATCATCTCGAGCGTCAGGGGCTCGTCGCCGGCGATCACGGTCCAGTCGGCGGTAAACCCGTAGACCGGCCGCGACCGGCCCAGGTGCCGCGAGAGCTGCATGTAGGTGAAGACCTCGCCGCCCACCCCGTGCACCCAGAAGAACGGCAGCCCGTCGCCGCCCGCCTCGATCTGGACGAGCACCGGCTGGTGCACCGGCGCCGCGGCCCCATCGGTGTGGCCGTCGATCCAGTCCGCCAACTCACCGAGTTCCGGGTGCTCGAACAGCACGCCCGGCGGCATCCGGACGTCGAAGGTCTTCTCGACCAGCGCGACCAGGCGCATCGCGAGCAGGGAGTGGCCTCCCAGGGCGAAGAAGTCGTCGCCGGCCCCGACCTGGTCGACCTTGAGGATGTCGGTCCAGAGCGCGGCGAGGCGTCTGGCCGTCCCCGTGATCGCGTGGTCCGACGGGCGCGTGCGCGCGGCGTCGGGCAGCGCCGCCGGCAGCGCGCGGCGGTCGAGCTTGCCGTTCGGCGTGAGCGGCAGCGCGTCGATCGGCGCGTAGGCGGCCGGCACCATGTAGGCCGGCAGCCGGTCGGCGAGGTACGCGCGAAGCGCGTCGGCGGGCGGCGGCTCGCCGTGGCGGCCCGTGAGCCAGGCGACGAGCACCGGCTCCCCGGCCCGATCGCGGACCGCCACGGCGGCCTGCCCCACCGCGGGATGGTCCATCAGCGCGGCCTCGATCTCGGCCGGCTCGATGCGGAAGCCGCGCAGCTTGATCTGGCCGTCGGCGCGGCCCTGGAACTCGAGCCGGCCGTCGGGCATGACGCGGCCGAGGTCGCCCGTGCGGTACAGCCGCGCGTCGGACCGGCCGGAGAACCAGTCCGGCACGAACGCGGCGGCCGTGAGCTCGGGCCGGCCCACGTAGCCGCGCGCGACGCCGAGGCCGCCGATGTGCAGCTCGCCGGTGACGCCCGGCGGCACCTGCTGGCGCCCCGCGTCCAGGACGTAGACCTGCGTGTTGGCGAGCGGCCGCCCGATGCCCACCGATCGGCCGGGCTCGATGCGCTCGGCGGTGGACCAGATGGTCGTCTCGGTCGGCCCGTACAGGTTCCAGACCTCGGGCGATCGCGCGGTGAGCGCGGCGGCCAGGTCCGCGGGCATCGCCTCGCCGCCGCACAGGACCTTGATCGGCGGCTGGCCGGTCCAGCCCGCGTCGATGAGCAGGCGCCAGGTCGCCGGCGTCGCCTGCATCGCGGTGACCCCGTGGGACGAAAGCAGGCCGAGCAGCGCGTGGCCGTCGCTCGCCTCCTGTCGGGTGGCGATCGCCACCGTGCCCCCGACGCTGAGCGGCAGCCAGATCTCGAGCGCCGCGATGTCGAAGGAGAGCGTCGTGACCGCCAGCAGCGTGTCACCCGGCCCGAGGCCGGGCCTGGCGGCGGTCGCCTGGATCAGGTTGGCGAGCGCGCGTCGCGGAATCTGCACGCCCTTCGGGCGGCCGGTCGATCCCGACGTGTAGAGCACGTAGGCCAGATCCTCACCGCATGGAGCCTCGGCGTCCTCGCCGAGCCGGATGCCGGTCCCGGCGGCGGCGCGATTGACAAGGTCGTCGCCGGCGCCCGCGTCGTCGCCCAGGGGATCGCCGGCGAGGTCGAGGAGGCGGAGTCCCGGGCAGCCGCCGAGCACGTCGGCGCCGGACGGATCGACCAGCGCGAGGCCGAGCCGCGCATCCTCGACCATCAGCGCGAGGCGCGACCGCGGGAAGTCCGGGTCGAGCGGGAGGTACGCGCCGCCGGCCCGGAGCACGGCGAGCAGCGCGACCGGCACGGCCTCGCTCCGCTGCAGGCACACCCCGACCAGCGTCCCGGGGCCGACGCCGCGGCGACGCAGGATGGCGGCCAGCGCGCCGGCGCGGCGGTCGAGTTCGGCATAGCTCAGCGCGCGGTCCCCCGCGCGCACCGCGATCGCCTCCGGCGTCCGGGCCACCTGGCGCGCGACCAGGGCTTCGACCCCGACGTCCGGGTCGATCGGCGCCTCGGTCTGGTTGAGGTCGTCCAGCAGGCCCCGCTCCCACGCGCCGAGGAGCGGCAGCCGCGCGACGGGCCGCGCCGGATCGTCGGCGATGCCCTCGAGCAGGCGCCGGTAGTGCTCGAGCGCCAGTCCGGCGCCCTCGGCCGTGGTCACCCGGTCGCGATATTCGATCGTCGCGGTGCGCGCGCCGAGATCGACGAGGAGCGAGATGTCGAGCGTCGCGTCCGCCCGGTCCACGGGCAGCGCCTCGGCCGTGACGTGGGGAAAGCCGGCGCCGGCCGGCTGGGCGTTGAGCAGGTTGAACATCACCTGCACGAGCGGCGTGGCGGTGCCGTCGCGGGCCGGGACGAGCGCGGCGACGAGCCGCTCGAACGGTGCGTCCTGGTGCGCGAAGGCGTCGAGCGTGACCTGCCTGACCCGGTCGAGCAGGTCGGTGAACCGATCGTCGTGCCGGACCGTGGCGCGCAGGACCAGGGTGTTGATGAACGCGCCGGCCAGCGCCTCCACGTCGCCGCGCGTGCGGCCCGAGACGGGAGTGCCGATCGCGAGGTCCGAGCGCCCGGTGTATCGATGGAGCAGCACGAGGAAGGCGGCGACGAGCACCATGAACAGCGTCGCGTTCATCCGGCCCGCCACGGCCGTCAGCCGGTCCAGCAGGCGGTCCGGCAGGGGCACGGTCACGCTCCCGCCGCCGGGCTGGTCGCGGTCGCCCGCGCCGCGCTCGTCGCGGCCGGCCACGGCGGGCAGCACCAGCGGCTCGAGGTGATCGAGCCGCGCGCGCCAGAAGGCGAGCAGGGTCTTCCAGCGCTCGCCCTCGAGCTGCGCGCGCTGCCAGGCGGCGAAGTCCACGTACTGCACCGGCAGGTCCGCCAGGTCGGCCGGCTGGCCCGTGACCTCACTGCCGTAGAGGGCGGACAGCTCCTGCCGGAGCACGCCCAGTGACCAGTGGTCCGTGACGAGATGATGCAGCCGGTAGATCAGGACGTGGTCCTCGGCCGCCATCCGGACCAGCACGAGGGCGGCGAGCGGGCCGGCCGCGAGGTCGAACGGCCGCCGCGTCTCGTCGCGCAGCAGGGCGTCGAGCGCGGCGTCGGCCGCCGCGGCGTCGCGGCCGGTGAGATCCTCGATCCGGAACGCCGCGGGCAGCGCCGCGTCGTCCACCACCACGTGCGGCACGCCCTCGGGCGCGAGGATGCGCGTGCGCAGCACCTCCTGGCGCTCCAGCAGGCGCGCCCAGGCGCGGCCGAGCGCCCCGGCGTCGAACGGGCCGCGCAGCCGGTCGGCCTGGATGACGTGATACGCGCGGCTGTCGGGCTCCAGCTCGTGCAGCACCCACATCCGTTCCTGCGTGTAGGACAGCGGCAGCGGCGACGCGCGGTCGAGCCGCGGCACGGCCCCGTCCCCGCCGGCCTCGGTGGTGTTGAGGAGGGCGATCAGCTCGGGCTTGGCGGCGGCGATCTCCTGCTGCAGCGCGGACGTGAGCACGCCCGGCGGCGCGCTCACGCGCAGCCGGCCGCCGTCGAGCCAGACGCGGACGTCCAGCGCGCGCAGCCGCGCGAGGAGATCGACCAGGCTCAAAACTCGATCTCCTCCCGATCCGCCTCGCCGGCCGCGGACGCCCCCGCTCCGGCCGCCCACTGCAGGCCGCTCACGTGACGCGCCAGTTCGGACACGGTGCTGGCGTCAAAGATAGTACGAAGCGGCAGCTGCACACCACAGGCCTCCCGCAGCCTCGAGATCAGCTGCGTCGCCAGGAGGGAATGTCCACCGAGTTCGAAGAAACTATCATGAATCCCGACACCGTCGATCCCGAGTAACTGCTCCCAGATCCCGACTATCTGCCGTTCCAGGTCGGTCGTTGGTGCGACATAAGCGACAGACAGCTCGGGGCGCGCGTGGGCCGACGCCGGCGCGGCCGGACGCGGGGCCGCTGCGGCCGCACCAGCCGCCGCCGCGGCCACCCTGGCCGCCGCCCGGGCGCGCCCGACGATTTCCTCGTACCCCTGCGTCAGCACGAGCACGTGTGGCGCCGGCCGGGCCAGGACGCGCCGGAACACCTCGGCGCCTTCCGCGTCGGTCATCCCGTGCAGCAGGTTGAGGCGCTTGGCTTCCTCGTACTGCGCGGGCACCTCGAGCTTCACCGCCATGCCCGACTGCTGCCACGTGTCCCATCCGACCGAGACGACGCGCATGCCGTCGCGACCGTCGCGGGCCTGCGCCCACGCGTCGAGGAACGCGTTCGCGGCACAGTAGTCCGCGCCGCCCACGGGCGCGAAGATCGCGTTGAGCGACGAGCACAGCAGCATCCAGTCCGGCGGCGCGTCGGCCAGCGCGGCGGCGAGCGCCTCGGTGCCCGCCACCTTGGGCCGCAGCGTGGCCTCGACCCGCGCCCGGTCCGAGAACTGCAGGACACCGCCGCCCGGCACTCCGGCGGCGTGAATGACCGCGTCGATCCGCCCGAACCGCCGTCGCGCGTCGCGCACGACGCCGGCCATGGCGGTGGCGTCGCCCGCGTCGGCCGCCGCGGTCATGACCGCGGCGCCGAGCGCCTCCAGTTCGCGAATCGCGTCGATCGCGGCCTGCACGGACGCGGACCGCTCCCCATCCGGCTCGTCCCAGGTGTCGCGCGGCGGCAGCGCCGTGCGGCCCACCAGCACGAGCCGCGCGCGCGCGCGTGTCGCCAGCTCCCGCGCGAAGACGAGCCCGACGCCGCCCAGCCCGCCCGTGATCAGACACACGCCCTCGGCCGGCAGGCCGAGCACCGGCGCGATTGCCGCACCGCCCTCCGCGCCCGCGACGGGCGCGGGTTCGAAGCGCTGCACCCAGCGGCGGCCGTGCCGCCAGGCGACCATGACGTCCGCGCCGGGCGACTCGATCTCCGAGGCGATCGCGTCCGCGATCGCGCCCGTCGCCGCGTCCCCGGCCGGCGTCGCCCCCACATCGACCAGCGTGCACCCGACGCCGGGGTACTCGAGCGGGATGACCCGGCACGGTCCGGAGAGCGTCGCCGTCATCGGCCGGACATGGTCGTCGTCGATCACGTCGTGCAGGTGGCGCGCCAGCACGACGATGTGACGCGGCCCGGCCAGCTGGTCCTGCAGCGCCTGCATGAGCGCGGCGATGGCGTGGTACCCGCGGTCGAGTTCGCGCTCCGGAGACCCGTCCCCCTCCCGTGATTCCAGCGGCCAGGCCACGACGACGCGGTCCGGGGAGAGTCCGCGGTCGGCCAGGCGCGAGACGAGCGCCTGCATGTCGTTCGCGTCACCCGGCCTCGCCCGGAAGCCGTCCTCGCCGGCGTCGGCGAAGGCTTCTCCCGGACGCACGGTGACGACGCGCGAGCCGCGCCCGGCGAGCGCCGCGATCGCGCGCGTCGCGACCGGATCCTCGTCCACGAGGGCCAGGCAGACGAGCGGCGTGGCGGCCACGCGCGGTGCCGGCGCGGGCGTGCGCGCCCACGACGGCTGGTAGAACCAGCCCGCGAGGTCGGCGCGCTTCGGCAGGGGGCCGGCGGCGTCGGTCGCGGTCGCGACGTCGAACGCGCCGCCGGGCCGCGGTTCGAGCCAGTAGCGCTGCCGATCGAACGGATAGGTCGGCAGCGGCACGCGCGCGCGCGGTTCACCCGCGTGGGTCGCGCGCCAGTTCACCGCGACGCCGCGCCGCCAGAGCGTCGCCGTCGCGCGCGCCAGCACCTCGTCGTCCGCCTCCGACTCGTCGGCATGGCGCATCGAGGTGGTCACGGCGGCGGGCGCCGCCTGTTGCCGCGCGAGCGACGCGAGTGCGCGGCCCGGACCGACCTCGAGCAGGAACCGGTCGGCGTCCTCGAGCAGCAGCCGCACGCCGTCGGCGAACCGCACGGCGGATCGCACGTGCCGCAGCCAGTAGTCCGGCGACGTGGCCTCGGCGTCGGTGATCCACTGCCCGCTCACGTTCGACACGTACCGGATGGCCGGCGGGGAGAGCGGCGTCCGCGCCAGTTCGGCGCGGAAGTCGTCGAGCATCGGCTCCATCATCGCGGAGTGGAACGCGTGCGACGTGTGGAGCCGGCGGGGCGTGGTGCCGCGCCGCGTGAGCTCGGCCTCGAACGCCTCGACCGACGGGGTCGGGCCGGAGACGACGACGAACGCGGGGCCGTTGACGGCGGCGAGCGAGACGTCGGGCGGCAGCAGCGGGACGACCGCGTCCTCGGCGAGCGGCACGGCCGTCATCGCCCCGGGCGCCATCGCCTCCATCAGCCGCCCGCGCACGGCGACGAGCCGCATCGCGTCGGGCAGCGCGAAGACGCCCGCGATCGCGGCGGCCACGTACTCGCCCAGGCTGTGGCCGATCATCGCGTCGGGCGTCACGCCGCGCGACAGCCACAGCCGCGCGAGCGCGTACTCCAGGGCGAACAGGCAGGGCTGCGCCCACGCGGTGCGGGTGAGCCGCGCGGCCGCCTCGTCCCCCGACGCGGCCAGGAACACGTCGCGCAGGCCGGGTCCGGCGGCCTCGGCTCCCCCGCCCGGCGTCGCGGCGTCGAACGCGGCCGCGCACTCGTCCACCGCGGCGCGGAACACGGGCTCGGTCTCGTAGAGGCCGGCGCCCATGCCGGGATACTGCGATCCCTGCCCCGTGAACATGAACGCCACGGCCGGCGCGGCCTCCGTGGCGCGCCCGCCGTGCACGCGGCGCGGGTCGGCGTCGCGGAGCGCCCGCACCGCCTCGGTCGTCGTCCGCGCAATCACCGTGCGCCGCTGGGTGAACGGCCGGCGGCCGTCCTGCAGCGTGTACGCGACGTCGGCGACGTCCAGGTGCGGATGCGCCTCCAGGTGATCGGCGAGGCGCGCACCCATCCGCTCCAGGGCCTCGTCCGACCGGGCCGACAGCGTCAGCACCTGGAGCCGCGACGACGACGGCCGGGCGGGGGCCGCCGGGGCTTCCTCGAGCACCGCGTGCGCGTTGGTCCCGCCGATCCCGAAGGAGCTCACGCCCGCGCGGCGCGGACCGCCCCCGACCGGCCAGTCGCGCAGCGACGCGTCCACGACGAACGGGCTGTCGGGCAGGCCGAGCGCCGGGTTGGGCGTCTCGAAGTGCAGGGTCGGCGGAATCTGCCGGTGCTCGAGCGCGAGCACCGTCTTGATCAGGCCCGCGACGCCCGCGACCGTGTCGGTGTGGCCGATGTTCGACTTCACCGCGCCCAGCACGCAGAAGCCCTTGCGCGCGGTGCGCGCACGGAAGGCGCGCGTCAGCGCGGCGACCTCGATCGGATCGCCGAGCGGTGTCGCCGTGCCGTGCGCCTCGACGTAGCCGATCGTGTCCGGATCGACCTGCGCCATCTCGTGGGCCAGCACGATGGCCTCGCACTGGCCGTCCACGCTGGGCGCGGTGAACCCGGCCTTGAG
>JAWKHR010000028.1:0-81640 GCA_041394725.1 Vicinamibacterales bacterium
GGCGCGTGCGCCGAAGGACGGCCACTGGGTGATCGCCGCTCCAACGCGGCTCGCCTGAACTCCATCACTCACGACGGAGCAGCACGACGACCGAGCGGGGACCGAGGACGTACTGGAGGGATGAGATCGGCGCCTCATGGCCCGGTTCGTGGAAGTCGTCGGGAGGATCGAGGCTTGTATCGATGACGCGCGCCCAGCGCGCGGCCGGTCCTGCCTGGATCGTGAACGCCAGCGACTGCCAGTAGGCGTTGATCATCACGTAGAGATCCTGATCGTCTTCCGCCGCGCCGCGCAGATGGAACGCGAGGCTGTGTGACTCGTGCGAGAGGTCGGGCTCGGCGCCCACGCCGTGCCAATGCACGTCTTCCCGCCAGAAGCGGCTCCGCCCCAGCGTCGGATGCGCCTTTCGGAACGCGATCGCCAGCTTGAAGAACCGGTGGACGTCCGCGTGCTCGCGGAGACGCGACCAGTCGAGCCATGTCGAGTCGTTGTCCTGGTTGTACGGATTGCTGTTGCCGTGCTGCGTCTGGAGGAACTCATCGCCGGCCCGCAACATCGGCGTGCCGTTCGAGAGGAAGAGCAGGGCGCAGAAGTTCTTGGCCTGGCGCTTGCGAAGCCTGACGACCTCATCGGGCACACGTTCGTCGCCCTCCCAGCCGCAGTTCCAACTGAAGTTGTCAGACGCACCATCGGTGTTCTGGTGACCGTTCGGCCAGTTGCGCCGTTCGTTGTACGCCACGAGGTCGTACAACGTGAAGCCGTCGTGGCTGGTCACGTAGTTCACGCTCTGCGCGGGCCGGTAGGCATGCTCGCGATCGTCCGGGAAGAGGTCGTCGCTGCCGTAGAGCCGATACATCACCGACGGCACGAGGCCGGCGTCGCCCCGCACGAAGCGGCGCACGTCGTCTCGAAAGCGGCCGTTCCACTGCAGCCACGTCACGCCGGGGAAGCTCCGGCCGAGCTGATACACGCCCGCCGCGTCCCAGGGCTCGGCGATGAGGCGCAGACCGGCCAGGTCGGTGTCCGCTGTGACGTCGGCCACGAGCAGTGGATCGGTGAGGTCGACCGTGCCGTCGATCGCCCGCGTGAAGACGGACGCGAGATCGAACCGAAAGCCGTCGATGCCCATGTCGCGGGCCCAGTGGCGAAGGCTGTCGAGAATCATGCGACGGACGGCGCGGTTGGCGCAGTGAAGCGTGTTGCCGGTGCCCGAGAAGTTCTCGTAGTGACCCCGCTGGGCGCGAGACATCAGGTAGTACGTGCTGTTGTCGATTCCCTTGAACGAGTAGACAGGACCGGACGCGTCGCCTTCCGCCGTGTGGTTGTAGACCACGTCGGTGATCACCTCGATGCCGGCGGCGTGGAAGGCCCGGACCATCTGACGAAACTCGTCGTGCTGGCCGCACAGGGGGCCCGACGCCGCGTAGCGTTGGTCGGGCGCGAAGAAGTTGAGGGGCATGTAGCCCCAGTGGCTGCCCTCCTGGGGGTCGTTCTGCAGTATCGGCATGAGCTCGACCACGGTGATCCCAAGGTCCTGGAGGTACGGGATCATCTCCGCGACGCCCAGGTACGTGCCGCGATGCGCCTCGCGCACGCCCGAGTTGGGATTCGCGGTGAACTGCCGGACGTGGAGCTCGTAGATGACCGAGTCGAACGTGTGGCGCGGCCGGCGGTCGCCCGTCCAGTCGAACGCCGACTCGCAGGCGCAAAGGAATCCCAGGGGCGCCTTCCCGGCATTGCTTCCGGCTACCGCCGCGGCGGCGCGATCGAAGGTCGCGGGAAAGAACACTGACGTGGCGTACGGGTCGAGAAGGATCTTGTCCGGATCGAACCGGTGCCAGTCGAGCGCGCTGGCGGCGGGCGGACCGGCCACCTGATAGGCGTAGTACTGGGCGTCGGCGACGACCGTCTTGGCCAGACGGCAATGCCAGACCCGGCCGGACTTGTGCCTCCGGTAGTCGAGCTCGATGCGGTGGAGCGGCGTGACGAAGTCGTGCTCGCCGTACAGCAGCAGGGTAACGCGCTCGGCGTGCCGGCTGTAGAGCGCGAAGTTGTACGCCTGCTCCTCTTCGATCCAGGTCACCCCGAGGGGGTACGGTGTGCCCTCCGCAACGGGCGGCTGCGCCGCGAGGTCCAGGTGGTGGTGCATTGACACCTCTGGGACGTTTACATCACCGGATCGACGTGTGCCAAAGCCCAGGTGAAGGCCCGCCGCGCTGGCGGCCTCTCGCGCCACTGCCTGAGCGAAAACGGCGCGCAGAATGTCCGGTCGGTGGCGAACATGTCCGCCATTTGCTCGCCCACGTAGCCGCCGTGGATTTCCACGTTCAGTTCGGCGTTCCGCCGCAGACTGAGCCAATCCAGGTTCGTCGACCCGATGAGCGACCAGCGACGATCCACAACGACGGTCTTGGCGTGCATCATCGCTCCGGTCCACCGCCAGGCCACGACGCCGGCCTCGAGCAGCCGCCCCAGCCGATGCTCGGTGGCCATGCCGACGAACCAGGGACGCCCAAGCGGCGGCACGATGATCTCGACGTGCACTCCGCGGCGCGCGGCCGCGATGAACGCCTCGGTCAGGCGCGGCGTGGGCACGCAGTACTGGTTCGTCACGAGCACCTCGAACTGGGCGGCGTTCAGTGCCACGACGAGGGCTTGCTCCGTGCAACGCCGGCCCGGGTCATCCGCGAGCACGCGAATCGGGACTTCTCCGGCGCCGTGAGCAGGTTGGACGGGGACCTGACGCCCTTTCCACCGGCGCCACGTGAGCGCGAAGGCGTCGCGCCATGCCTCGTCGAACGCGTCGGCCGCCTGCTCGGCGGCGGCGCCCTCAACCAGGACCGCTGAATCGCGCCAGGTGCACTGCCGGACGCAGTTGCCGACCCACACGTCGGCGACACAGAGACCTCCGGCCACCAGCCGCGCGCGGTCCTGCACCAGGAGCTTCCGGTGGTCACGCCACGCGCGGAGATAGCGCCGCGTTGGCCGCGGCGGGTTGTACATGCTCAGGCGCGCAGCGGACCGGCGGAAATGCAGGTGGAGGGGGAGGAGGCTCAGCAGGTCGCCAAACGGATCGTGGAGGATTCGGACGTCGACGCCGTCGCGCGCGCGAGCGGTCAGGGCCTCACTGTAGCCGTAGCCGACCGCGTCGGCCCGGAAGATGTAGTTCTCGAGGAGGATCTCCGTCCGCGCCGACTCGATGAGCTCCAGCATCGCCGTGTACGTGTCCGCGCCGTCTCGGAGGAGGCGCACGCGATTGGCATGTGTCAGGGGAGCGCCGGACAGTTCCGTGAGCTCGGCCTGAACCCGTGGATCGAGCGGCCCAGCGGGATCGAGCGCACCTGGCGACTCAACGATCGGGAAGGGTGTCACCGACTCGCGTTCGCAGGCGTGCGCCCGTCCCGGGCCGCACATGCGGCAGCACTGCTTCAGCATCACCCGAACGCGCGCCGCAGTCTCGGCCGGCGGGCTCACGAAGGCGAGACCGGTCCCAGACGAGTGCGCTTGAGGAGCAGGGCGTTGAGCGCGACCAGCACGGAACTGCCCGACATCGCCACGGCCGCGACCTCCGGGCTGATCACGAGCGGGTAGAACACGCCAGCGGCGGCGGGGAACGCCACGACGTTGTAGGCCACCGCCCAGAAGAGGTTCTGGCGCATCTTGCGCAGCGTGGCGCGCGAGAGCTCGATGGCGACCAGCACGTCGTGCGGGTCGCTCCGCATCAGCACGACGTCCGCGCTCTCGATGGCCACGTCAGTGCCTGCGCCAATGGCGATGCCGACGTCGGCCTGGGTCAGCGCCGGCGCGTCGTTCACGCCGTCGCCGACCATGCCCACACGGCGTCCCTGCCGCTGCAGCTCCTTGAGCCGATCGGCCTTCTGTCCGGGCAGTACATCCGCGATCACCTCCTCGATGCCGAGGTCGCGCGCGATACGTTCGGCCGTGGCCCGGTTGTCACCCGTCAGCATGGCGACGCCGACGCCGCGCCTCTTCATGCCCGCGACCATCGCCGCCGAGGACGGACGAGGCGCGTCGGCAATCGCAATCACGCCGACCAGACGAGCGTCCGTCGCGACATGTACGACGGTCTGACCGGCGCCCTGCAGCCGCTCGGCCTCGGCCGCAAGGTCCCCCATCTCCACGGCCTGCTCCTCCATGAGCCGCCGATTGCCAATCAGCACGGTGCGTCCTTCCACGTCCGCCCGCGCGCCTTTCCCTTCGATGTTGACGAAGGCCGTCAGGGGCGCCAGCGCCACCCCCTCGGCGCGGCGTTTTATCGCCTCCGCCAGCGGATGATCCGAGCCCTGCTCGACCGTCGCCGCCAGCCGCAGAACCTCGGATTCGTCCACGCCCGCCGCCGTGGCGACGGTCACGACCTCGGGCTGTCCCATCGTCAGGGTGCCTGTCTTGTCGAAGACCACGACATCGAGCTTCGTCGCTTCCTCGAGGGCCGCGGCGTTCTTGAACAGTACACCGCGTTGTGCGCCGAGACCCGTCCCGACCATCACCGCCATCGGCGTCGCCAGCCCGAGCGCGTCCGGACAGGCGATCACGAACACGGTGATGGTGAGCGTGGTCGCGAAGAGCAGTGTCTGACCGATCCACCAGAACCAGACGGCGAACGTGGCGAGTCCGATGACAATCGCGATGACAACCAGCCACTGCGCGGCCTGATCGGCCAGGAGCTGAGCCGGAGCCTTCGAATTCTGCGCTTCCTGCACGAGCTTGACGATCTGCGCGAGCGCCGTGTCGGCGCCTACCTTCGTCGCGCGGTACCGGAAGCTGCCGCTCTTGTTGATGGTGGCGCCGATCACGGCGTCACCCGGCTTCTTCGAAACGGGCATCGATTCGCCTGTCAGCATCGACTCGTCCACGAGCGAGTCCCCTTCGATGACCTCGCCGTCCACCGGGATCTTGTTGCCCGGACGAATTACGACCACCTCGCCCGCGAGCACCTCCGCGGTAGAAATCTCGAGCTCCTGTCCGTCGCGCAGGACGGTCGCCATGGGTGGAGCCAGGTCCAGCAGGGATCGGATGGCATCCGACGCGCCCGCGCGCGCCCGCATCTCCAGCCAGTGTCCCATCAGGATAAAGACCAGCAGAACGGCCACAGCCTCGTAGAACTGCGCGCCACCGAAGACGAACGTTGCGCCAACGCTGAAGACGTACCCCACGCCGACCGACAGGACGATCAGCACGGCCATGTTCAAGACGCCCGTCTTCAGCGCGCGCCAGGCGGCGACGAAGAAGGGCCAGCTTGGATAGATGACGGCGCCCGTCGCGAGGAGGAACAGCCATGTGTCGAGCGGCAGGCCGAACGGCGGCGCAGGCGGCGTGAAAAGGCCGCCCATCGGCGAGTAGATGAAGATGGGAACCGTGAACGCCAGGCAGATCCAGAAGCGATTGCGCATGTCGCGCACCATCGCCTGCATGTCCATGCCGGGCCCATGGCCCATTTCGTGAGCCATCTCGTCTTTCGGGGCTGCGTGCGCCGCGTCGTGGCCAGCGTGCGCTGAGGCAGGTGGCGCCACCACGTCGGCGGGCGGATCGCCCGGCTCGCACACGTGCCGGGGCAGCTGCTCGCCGGTGCAGTGATACCCGCAGGCTCGCACCGCGTCCTTGATCGCGTCGAGCGAGGTCCGCGACTCGTCGAACGCGACGGTGGCGCTGCCGGACGCGAAGTTGACCTCCGCCCGCTCGACGCCCGGCAGGTTGGCGAGCCGCTTCTCTATGCCCCGGATGCTCAGCGGCGACAGCAGGCCACCAACGTCCACGGTCACAGTCCTCATCACAACTCCCTGGTCTGCTCCAGCGGCTTCACCCCTGGACCCGTAGACGCGCTCTCGATCGGCGCCTCGCCGCCCGCGCCAGCCTTCAGGCCTCGGAGCGTTACGGAGCAATCGCCCCATTCTCGAGGTAGGCCTGATCGTACTGGAACACGATTGCCGGATCCGCCGCGAGAGCCGCCTCGTCCTTGTGGCCGTAGTGCAGGCGCGCGAGCAGGTCCTTGATCAGGTTCAGCCGCGCGAGGCGTTTGTCGTCCGCACGGACGATCGTCCACGGCGCGACAGGGTGGTGGGATCGAGCGAACATGGCGTTGCGCGCCTGGCTGTAGGCTTTCCATCGGTCGATTGCCTCCTCGTCGATCGGACTCACCTTCCACTGCTTCAGCGGATCCTTCCGGCGCGCCCTGAGACGCTTCGTCTGCTCGGCTCGGCTGATGTCCAGGTAGTACTTGAGCAGCTTCACGCCTGACCTCGCGATCATGTGCTCGAATCCCGTGACCGTCTCCATGAATTCGTCGTACTCCTCGTCGCTGCAGAAGCCCATTACCCGCTCGACGCCCGCCCGGTTGTACCAGGAGCGATTGAAGAGCACGAATTCCCGAGCCGTCGGCAGATGCGGCACGTAGCGCTGAAAGTACCAGGCGGTTCTGTCGCGATCGGACGGCGCGCCGAGCGCCACGACCCGCGTTTCGCGAGGGCTCAAGTGCCGGACGATGCGCTTGATCGCCCCGTCCTTCCCGGCTGCGTCACGTCCTTCGAGCAGGACGAGGATCTTGTCATCACACGCGATGAAGTGCCGCTGCAGCTTCACCAGCTCCACCTGCAAGGTGTGGAGTGTGTCCTTGTACTCCTGCCTGCTGGTGCCCGGGTGTCCGTCGTCAGACGGCTTCTTGTTCTTCTTGCTCATGTCGCGTTGGAAAGCCGCCGAGGCGCCTGAACCTGAGGTGGACGAAGATCAGCAGACTCAAGATCGCCGCGAAAAAGCACCAGATTGAGACGAGGGCCGTGATATGCACGAGATAGGCCGCGATAAAGGACACAAACGCCAGCACCCCGAACAGTTTGACGAATCCGTGACTGGAAAAGAGGCAGCTGACGCAGGTGGCCGTCAGGTAGAGCACCATGACGGGAATCAGATAGAAATGCGGGGATGCGTAGACGATGTGACCGCCGACGACTTCGGCCGTCACGGGGCGGGCCACGATGGAATAGAGCAGGTACAGACCAACCGCCAGACCTGCCAACTCGAACGCGCCGAACGCTTTCCTGCGCCAGCGGACGGCCTCCAGGACGCCCATGGCGATTGGCACGTAGATGGGCCACAGCACGTGTGAGAACCCCGAGTACACGTACGTCATCGTCTCCTTGAGAACCGGCGCGTCATGACGAAAGGTCAGCCAGATCACCCCTTCAGCGAGCTGCTGGGCACCGAACAGCAGCGGAATCGCCGCGAAGGGCCGCTCGGTGTGTGCTTCGGTGCTCTTGAGCGAGGCGACACCAATCGCAGACAGAGACGTGCCGGCGATGAAACTGGCCGAGGCTGAAAAGCACATGGTGGCGACTCCGTCCTCGGTTCAAGACCGAGGCACGTGGGAATCCCTGGCACCGCAGCTGTTGAAGATGCCCACAGCGATTGTGAGCGCGGTCACGATCCCCATCGGTTGTCCACGAAGTTGTAGATCGGCGTGAACACGAGGCCGGCATAGACCCCATAAAGAAAACTCTCCACCGCACCGATCGCGAAGCCCGATATGGTCAGCCACGTGAAGCCTGGCAGCGCAATCTCGAGGAACTGCGTCATGTGCATGGCCTCGGGCACGATCAGGCCATAGAGGACGCAGATCAGATACGAGAACTCGGTGAAGATCCCAAGCGACCAGGTGACCACTTTGATGTTGAGTCTGCTCACACACACCTCCCTGAATCAGTGGTGGTGATGGCCGCCCGCGTCGCGGGGGTCCGGCTCGCCGCGGCGAGGCGCGCGACCCGATCCGCCGTGGCCGCCATGCCCGCCGTGACCCGCGTGCATCAGGATGAAGAACACGAAGACCACGATCCAAAACCAGTTGTCCCGAATGAAGTCCATGGCAAGGCTCCGTGGCTCCTCTGCCCTCGGCAGGGCGTCCGGCCGCCATCGTACGTTCAGAACGGGGGTGGCGTGCGCTCGAACCCAGATCATGAAAGCGAATTAATCGTCTCCGGTCGTCCATCGGCAACCGAAAGGGGCCACGGATAGGCTGCGACTCTCGCTGAGGACCGCCGCCATCGCGGTCGAGGACAAATTGGTCATGGTGTTGGCGCCGGGCTCCATTGCGCGCTGGCTCTCCGCCGTCGCGACGCCCTGCCCAGCACGCCGCTCTGGAGCGCGAGATCCCCCTGGCCATCTCCGGGCGCGACCTAGGACGGCGGTTCGTCCCGGTGTGAGGGCGGACTTGCCGTCCAGCGCCAGTTGCGCACCTCCGGCAAGTCCTCGCCGTACCGGGCGATGTGCTTCCGATGCTCGGTCAGCTTGTCGCGAATCGCCTGCTGCGTGTATGCGGCACGTGGTCCTAGCGATGGCAGCCGATCGATCACGTCGGCCACCAGGTGATATCGGTCGAGATCGTTGAGCACCACCATGTCGAACGGCGTGGTCGTGGTGCCCTCCTCCTTGTAGCCGCGGACATGCAAGTTCCGATGGTTCGTGCGCCGGTAGGTCAACCGGTGGATCAGCGGGGGATAACCGTGGAACGCGAAGATGATCGGCTTCTCCGTCGTGAACAGCGCGTCGAACTCCTGGTCCGTCAGGCCGTGCGGATGCTCGCGGCTGGGCTGGAGTTTCATCAGATCCACGACGTTGATCACGCGCACCTTCAGTGCCGGAAAGTGCTCCCGCAAGAGCGACACGGCCGCGAGTGTTTCGAGCGTGGGCACGTCCCCGCAGCAGGCCATGACGACGTCAGGCTCACCACCCTCATCGGTGCTCGCCCACGTCCAGATTCCAAGACCTGCGGTGCAGTGCTTCACGGCCGCGTCCATGTCGAGCCACTGCACCGACGGCTGCTTGCCCGCGACGATGACGTTGACGTAGTTGCGGCTGCGCAGGCAGTGGTCGGTGACCGAGAGCAGAGTGTTCGCGTCGGGAGGCAGATAGACGCGGATGACGTCCGCCTTCTTGTTCGCAACGACATCGATGAATCCGGGATCCTGATGGCTGAAGCCATTGTGATCCTGGCGCCAGACGTGCGACGTCAGCAGGTAGTTGAGCGAGGCGATTGGCCGGCGCCATCCGATCCGATTGCACGCTTCCAGCCACTTCGCGTGCTGGTTGAACATGGAATCCACGATGTGAATGAACGCTTCGTAGCAGGAGAAGAACCCGTGACGGCCCGTCAACAGGTACCCTTCGAGCCAGCCCTCGCACTGATGCTCGCTCAGCACTTCCATCACGCGTCCATCCGGGGAGACGTGAACGTCGCTGGGCAGGATCGCCGCCGTCGAGCATCGGTCCGTCGCTTCGAAGACGGCATTCCACCGATTCGAGTTCGTCTCGTCGGGACTGAACACGCGGAACGTCTGCGGATTCCGCGCGATCACATCGCGGATGAACTGGCCCTGCACGCGCGTAGCCTCGGCCTCGACCACGCCCGGCCGAGCGACGGAGACGCCGTAATCGCGGAAATCCGTCAGCAGCAGATCTCGCAGCAGCATGCCCCCGTTCGCGTGCGGATTGGCGCTCATGCGCCGTTCGCCCAAGGGACTGAGCGACGCAAGACTCGGCACGAGGCGGCCGCTGGCATCGAAAAGCTCCTCCGGCCGGTAGCTTCTCAGCCATCGCTCGAGGATCTGCACGTGCTCCGGCAGGTCCATGTCGCTCATCGGCACTTGATGCGAGCGGAACGTGCCTTCCGCCCGTTTGCCGTCGATCACCCGAGGGCCGGTCCATCCTTTGGGCGAGCGGAGCACGATCATGGGCCACGGCCGCCGCTGGCCGAAGCCGTTGGCGCGAGCTTCTCGCTGAATGTCGCGGATGTCCCCGACGGCCGCATCGAGGGCGGCGGCCATCTGCTGGTGCATGTCGAACGGATCGTGGCCCTCGACGACGTGCGGGACGTATCCGTATCCCGTGAAGAGCGCGTGCAGCTCGTCGGGCGGAATACGCGCGAGCACGGTCGGACCGGCGATCTTGTATTCGTTCAGGTGCAGGATCGGCAGGACCGCTCCGTCGCGGACCGGATTGAGGAACTTGTTCGAGTGCCAGCTGGTGGCCAGAGGCCCGGTCTCGGCTTCGCCATCGCCGACGACGCACGCGACGAGCAGGTCGGGATTGTCGAAGGCCGCGCCGAACGCGTGGGCCAGCGAGTACCCCAACTCGCCGCCCTCGTGGATCGACCCCGGCGTCTCTGGCGCGGCATGACTCGGAATGCCGCCCGGAAACGAGAACTGCGTGAAGAGCCGCTTGAGGCCCTCTTCATCCCGGGACACGTCGGGGTAGACCTCGCTGTACGTCCCTTCCAGCCATGCGTTCGCGACGACTGCGGGACCGCCATGGCCGGGACCCGCCACGTAGATCACGTTCAGGTCGTGCTCCTTGATAACGCGATTCAGGTGCACGTAGATAAAGTTCAACCCCGGAGTCGTGCCCCAGTGCCCGAGCAGGCGGGGCTTGATGTGCTTTCGGGTGAGCGGCTCCCGTAGGAGCGGGTTGTCGTACAGGTAGATCTGCCCGACGGACAGGTAGTTGGCGGCCCGCCAGTACGCGTCCATGTTCTCAAGGATCTCCTGCGTGAGGGGAGTCGCGTGTGCCTGCATCGTCACGATTCCTGGTCAGTGGCGTCCATGTTGAGCGCACGAGCCGTCGAACGGGCAATCATCAGCTCTTCGTTGGTGGGGATGACACGGACGCGGACGCGGGCCGTGTCTGTCGAGATGATGGGCGCGTGGACGGCATTCCGTGCTTCATCCAGCTCCACGCCGAGGAAGCCGAGGCCCTCGGAGATGCGGGCGCGCACCGGGGCGCTGTGCTCGCCAATGCCCGCGGAAAACACGAGTGTGTCCAGGCCCCCAAGCACGGCCGCGAACGCGCCCACCCACTTCTTCGCCTGATAGCAGAAGAGCGCCACCGCCTCAGCCGCGCGCGCATCGCTGGTTTCACGCGCAAGCAGCTCCCGCATGTCCGAGCTGGTTTCCGACACGCCGAGGAGCCCTGATTCGTGGTTGACCAGACGATCGAACTCCGCGACCGTCATCTGCTCGGTTCGTGCCAGGAACGACACGAGCCCGGGATCCAGGTCGCCCGTGCGCGTGCTCATCGTCAGCCCGGCGGCAGGCGTCAGGCCCATGCTCGTGTCGATGCCCCGGCCGCCGCGCACTGCGGCCATGCTGGCTCCATTCCCGAGGTGCGCGAGGATGACGCGGCCGAGAGCGGCCTCCTTGCCATCCAGACGCTGGAGCTCCTCGAGCAGGAACGCGTAGGACAGACCGTGAAAGCCGTACCGTCGAACGCCTTTCCCGACATAGCGGCGTGGAATCGGCAGGAGTCTGGCCGCTGGTATCAGGTCGTGGTGGAAGGCCGTATCGAAGGCCGTCACCTGCGGCATTCCTGGGTGACGCCGTTCCACCGACTCGACCAGGGCAATTTCGAGTGGCAGGTGATCCGGCGCGTACGGGATCGTCCCGCGCAGTTCCTGAAGCAGTTCGGGCGTGACGCGAGCCGGTTCGGAGCGGCTCATGCCATGCACGATGCGGTGGCCGACGCCCTCCACGCCGGACAGTTCCGAACGACCCACCAGCCAGTCGATCAGGTGAGATGCCAGGCTGTCGTGCGTGACGCGGACGTCTGTTCGCCCTGGCTGCCCTGCTGCCGTGATCCAAGAGAGCGCGCCTTCCAGGGAACCTCTCTGGTCCAGCTTGCCCCTGAGCACGGGAGCCGTCCACGACCCCGAGGCGTACACCGCGAACTTGATGCTCGACGAGCCCGCATTGAGCGCCAGAACGCATGGCCGCCCGCGTTCCATGTTCTTCACGGTATGCCGGCGTCACGCCCACTGCAAACGATCCAGAAGCAGCTGTCCCCAATGAAGTCCATGGCCAACGCGAGCGACCGTCTGGACGCCATCCTATGGCGAGAACGACGCCAGCACGCGGCCGGATCCAAACCATGAACAGGAATTAATCGTTGCGCGTCAGTCGCCGACGGCCGGACTGAGCCACCATAGGCCCTGACATTCTTGGCGGAGAGCCCGCGAGCGAGGTCCTCTCCGGAATCGGCGGAACGACACGACGGAGGTGTGAGATGCACGTCGGATTCTGGGGGCTGGCGGCCATTGTCATCGTCGTCGTCTCCTGGGGGATGTACCGTTACCTGGCACCCGCGAGTTGGAAGGAGTGGGCGCGCGCGGGTGCCCTACAGGCGTTCATCATCGCCTTCTACGCCGAGATGTACGGGTTTCCGCTCACTATCTACTTCCTGGCTCGCTTCTTCGGACTCGATCTCGCCTGGACCGAAGGCGGTAATCTCTGGGCGCAACTGTTCGGGACGCCGATGGCCCACATCGTGGCGATGCTGATTGGTTACGCATTCGTGTTCGCTGGAGCCACGCTTGTGGCCGACGGGTGGCGGCGGGTCCATCAGGCCCGACGCGAGAAGCGCCTGGTCACGGACGGCGTGTATGCGCGCATGCGCCATCCTCAGTACAGTGGTCTGTTCCTGATCGTCTTCGGCGAGGGCGTGGTGCACTGGCCCACGATCGTCTCCGTGGCGGCGTTTCCGATCATTGTGGCCGCCTATACGATGCTCGCACGCAAGGAAGAGCGCCAGATGCTCGCGCAGTTCGGAGACACTTACCGCGAGTATCAGCGGCGCGTGCCGATGTTCATTCCCCGCCGCGGTGGCGGACACCTGCAGGAGGCGTAGATGAGTGCCCAGGATGTCACCATCCTCAGCGGCGTGGTCCTGTTGGCGGTACTGGCGCTGGTGGCGTGGAACCAGCGGCGCCGGCGCCACGGCCCACGCTAGTCGGTCGATCCGGGAGCCGCGGATGGCGTTCCCGAGACTGTTGGGCGCGGCGCTGGCCTCGTGCGTCCTTACCAGCCCGACCAGCGAGACGCCGCCAGGCGACGCCGCCGAGTTCCCACCTCGGCTGGAGCGCTACCTGACAGACTCGGTCAAGCTGACTGCTGATGAGCGCGGGCGCCTCATCGGCGGCCTCCCCGTGACAAAGCTGCTCGACGGCGACGCGAGCCGGGAAGTCATGGTGTTCGGCGCCCTCTGGATCGACGCCCCGATTCGCCGATATGTCGATGCCGTGAAGGACATCGAGAACTTCGAGCGCGGTGGCCCGTTCACGCGGACGAAGCGGATCAGCGCCCCACCGCGCCTGGAGGACTTCGCGCTGTTGCGTCTGCCGGATGAAGATGTCGAGGATCTTCGGACGTGTCGGGTCGGCGACTGCGTGGTCAAGCTCGACGCACCGGCCATTCAGCGGTTCCGAGCGGAGGTGGACTGGGGGGACCGCGACGCCGCGCAGACCGCCAATGGATTGATGCGTCGGCTCGCGCTGGAATACGTCACCGGCTACCTCGAAGGCGGCCACGAGCGCCTCGCGGTGTACCGGGACGCCCAGCGGCCGACGTTCGTGGCCGAGGAGTTCCGCACGATGACGGACCGCATGCCCGAACTGACGACCTACATGCCGGCCGTCGGTCGCTACCTTCTGGAGTTCCCGAAGGTCACGCTCCCGAATTCCACGTCCTTCCTGTACTGGCAGGAAGCGGACTTCGGTTTGAGACCGACGATCCGGATCAACCACCTGACGATTCGCGAAGGTCCGGGTGACACGGTCGTGGCCTCGAAGATGCTGTATGCGACGCACTACTTCTGGACCGGGTTGGAACTGCGGGTGCTGCTGGCCGACGCGTCACGCGGGCCGGGATTCTGGCTTGTCATGGTGAACTGCAGCCGGTCGGACGGCCTCAGTGGCTTCACGGGCCTCTTCGTGCGGCGGCGAGTGCGCGGCGCGGTGCGGGATGGGATGATC
The DNA here is from genome assembly GCA_041394725.1 of Vicinamibacterales bacterium. Classification (GTDB taxonomy): domain Bacteria; phylum Acidobacteriota; class Vicinamibacteria; order Vicinamibacterales; family SCN-69-37; genus JAWKHR01. The sequence continues at coordinate 13,805 of JAWKHR010000028.1, forward strand.
GCCGGGCTCCAGCGGACCAAGCGGATGCTCGAGGGCAACCGCTGATCTTTCGCGTCACACGGGTCGTGTAGCGAGCATCCCGCATCTTCGAGGTTGGCGCGGCCATCGCGGCGTACTTCCGCGCCTGCGCATCATGCGCCTCGCGATTGTGCCGTGCGTGATGGTCAGCCCGCCTCGGCGACGGGAGCCGGTTCATGCGCGGAGACGCGGTCGAGCAGGTAGTCACGCGTCAGCGGCACCGCGTCGATGCGTCGGGCGAGCTGCAGTTGGTACACCACCAATCCGCCGTGGCGGAAGGCCATCTCGCTGGCGGCGAGGTAATAGCACCAGAGGCGGCCAAACCGCGCGCCGCAGACAGCCTCGATCCGGTCACGGTTGGCCTGGAATCGCTCCCGCCACGCGTTCAGCGTCTGCGCGTAGTGCAGGCGCCAGACATCGACGTCCGTCAGGGTCAATCCCGAGCGCTCGACGGCCGGCAGGATCTCCGACAATGCGGGAATCGCGGCGCCAGGAAAGATGTACTTGGCGATCCAGGGGTCGGTCGGGGCCGGTCCGTGCGCGCGCCCAATCGTGTGAATCAGGGCGACGCCGTCGTCCGTCAGACGCTCCCGGACGGTCCGGAAGAACTCGCCGTAGTGGGGCGCGCCGACGTGCTCGAACATACCGACCGAGACGACGCGGTCGAAGGTTCCCGTTACGTGCCGGTAGTCCTCCAGACGGAAGTGAGGCTTGTTGCCCAGCTTGGACGTCGCCGCGCGAAGAGACGAGGTTCGATGCTGCTCGCGCGAGAGCGTCACGCCGGTGACGTGCGCGCCGTGGGACTGCGCCAGGTGAAGCGCCAATCCGCCCCAGCCGCTTCCGATATCCAGCACGCGGTGTCCAGGCTTCAGCAGGAGCTTGCGGGCGATGATGTTCTTCTTGGCCGCCTGCGCCTCATCGAGGGACCATTGCGGATTCTCGAAATACGCGCAGGAGTACTGGCGATCGGCATCGAGGAACAGCTCGTACATCAGCGGCGACAGGTCGTAGTGATGCGAGACGTTCCGCCGCGCCAGCCGTGGCGGGTTGAACTGTGACAGCCGACGGCCCATCCTCCACAGGGCGCGAGAGCGCCCGGCACGTGGTTTCGAGAGGTTCACGAGCAGCAGCTCGAGCAGGCCGCGGATGTCGTCGCCGCCGACGTTCAGGCGCCCGTCCGCGTAGGCCTCGCCCAACGCGAGGCTGGGGCGCAGCACCAGCGCGCGGGAGAGGGCACGGTCGTCCAGGTGCACGGTTACCGACGGACGCGCGCCGGCCCCCCCGAATCGCTCCACGCGGCCGTCGGCATGACGGAGCCGCAAGTATCCCTGGCGAATCACGCGCCGGAGGATCGACGACAGGAGGATGTCCCAGACGGGCATGTCACTTCGTCTCCTCGGAACCTGGCGGCGCATCGTCTGGCGAGACCTGCGCACCCGCCGAGGCGTAGGTCTCCTCGGCGAGTTGCGGCGGCCCGGGGACAACAGCAAGCTCGTACACCGTTGACGCGGAGCGCCGCGAGATGACGACGTCTCCGTGGACGGGGATGCGCGATTCGCGCTCGGCCGTCATCTGGGTGGGTCCAACGAATACGCGTGCAAGGCGTACTGCCGCACCATGCGATCGGAGCTGAAGAACGATCCGTTCAACGCGATGCACTGCCGCATGATGCGGATCCACGCACTCCGGTCGCGGTGGAACATCGGGCCGATGACGCGCTCCAGCTTGTCGTACAGATCTGCGGAGTCGTCGCGATCGGCATCCTTGCCCGAGGCGTCCTCCATTCCGCCGATCGCCCACCCGGTGACGTCCTCGACGCATCCCTCGCGCCACCAGCCGTCGAGCACGCTGAGGCTGGGCACACCGTTCAGCGCGGCTTTCATGCCGGAGGTGCCCGATGCCTCGAACGGCCGAAGCGGCGTGTTCAGCCACACATCGACGCCCGAGACGAGCGTGAGCGCGAGGTCGAGGTCGTACTCGCTCAGATAGACCACCGGGATCTCGTCGGCAAGCTCCCGGCTCGCCCGCAGGATGGCCTGAATGCCGTGTTTGCCCGGCTCGTCCCTCGGATGCGCCTTACCGGCAAAGACGAACTGCAACGGATGCTCTCGGGAGATCCGCCGGAGCGTAGCGAGATCGCCGAATACGAGGCCGGGTCGCTTGTAGGCCGTGGCCCGCCGCGCAAAGCCGATCGTCAGGGCGTCGCGGCGAAGCTCCCGGCCCGTTCGGCGCGCGACGGCCTCGGCCAGGGCGGCCTTGGCGCGTTCGTGCGCCTGCCACACCTCATCCTCCGGCAGGGCCAGCGCGTTGTGCAGCATCATGGGATCGCCGCGCCAACCGGGGATGTGTCGATCGAAGACCGCCTTGAACGGCGCGCTGGTCCACGTACGGGGGTGGACGCCGTTCGTGATCTGATGGATCTCGTAGCGGGGGAAAAGCTCGCTCGAGACCTCGCGGTGCCGCAGCGCCACGCCGTTGACGTAGTGGCTGAGGTTGAGCGCGAGGGCCGTCATGTTCAGCCGATCGCTGCCACCGAGCATTTCGAGCACATCGCGACCAGCGAAATCCCCGAGGACGCGTGACACGAGGGCCGGATCGAACTGATCGTGCCCGGCTGCGACCGGCGTGTGGGTCGTGAACACCGTGCGACGACGAACAGGGCCAAAGTCCCATCCGTCTTTCGCGCCCGCGATCCGCAGGAGCTCGAGCGGGGCCAGCGCCGCGTGTCCTTCATTCAGATGATAGGTTCCGATCTCCGTGGAGCCAAGCGCGCGGAGCAGCCGGACGCCGCCCACGCCGAGTACGATTTCCTGCATCAGCCGATCGCGCGCATCGCCGCCGTACAGCCGATCGGTGATGCGCCTGTCCTCATCGGCGTTGACCGGGAGGTCGGCGTCCAGGAGCAACACGGGAACGTCATGGCCGCTGGATCCCGGCACGTCGTAGCGCCACGCTCGAACCTGCACGGTTCGCGCTTCGATCTCCACCTTGACGCGCGGCTCCAGTTCCTGGAGCCTGCCTTCCGGTGTCCATTCGGCGTCGCGCTCCACCTGCCAGTCGTCATGGATCTCCTGTCGGAAGTAGCCTCGCCGGTGCACCAACGAGATTCCGACAACCGGGATCTCCAGATCCGCGCAGGACCGTAGCGTATCGCCGGCGAGCACGCCGAGGCCGCCTGAGTAGGTCGGCATGTCGCTCTCGAGCGCCACTTCCATCGAGAAATAGGCCACGCGCCGGCTCGGCCAGTCGGCGGGTCGAGGGGCGCGCACGACCTCGGGAACGTACGCCCGCGGATGCCTCAGGAACTGCTGCCTGCAGAACTCCGAGCAGAACCGGAGCCGTCCCGTGTCGTGGTCTAGCACGACGGCCGCCTCTTCGGCGACCGGCATCCCGCAGACGGGGTCCTGGTGCGTCATCCCTCGACGATGACCTTTCCCCTGAACATCCCCATCTGGCAGGCGAACTCGTATTCGCCCGGCTCCGACGGCAGGAACTCGACCGGCACAGTCTGGCCCTCGGGCAGGTTGGCGCTCTTGTTGAACGCCGGCAGCAGGACCATCTCGCTGCAGGCCGCGGATTCCTGGCGGACAAAGTTCAGCCGGACTGGCTTGCCCCGCTCGACGACGATCACGTCTGGTGTATAGCCGCCCTTGACGAGTACCATTTGCTCCTGGTACCCACCGCTTGTGAGCCCCGCGCGCACGCCGGCGGTCTTCTTCATCCAGAAGAACCACGCGATGAACGCGATGAGACCGAGACCGACCACATTGACGGCAATCTGATCCGGAGTCATGAATCCTGACCTCCTGCGACGACTGCCTGCGGCTTCCACCGCTTGAGTCGATTGGCGTTCGCGATGACCGTGACGGAGCTGAACGACATGGCAATCGCCGCCAGCAGCGGCGACAACAGGATCCCGACGAACGGATAGAGCAGCCCGAGGGCAATCGGGAGCCCTGCCGTGTTGTAGATGAAGGCCCCGACGAGGTTCTGGTACACGTTGCGCATCGTCGCCCGGCTGATCTGGATCGCCAGTACGACGCCGCGCAGGCTGCCCTTGATCAATGTGATGTCCGAGGCCGCGATCGCCACGTCGGTCCCGGTGCCAATCGCGAAGCCGACGTCGGCCTGCGCGAGCGCCGGCGCATCGTTGATGCCGTCGCCCACCATGGCGACGCTCTTGCCTTCGAGCTGCAGCCGTTGGACGTTGAACGCCTTGTCCTGGGGCAGCACCTCGGCGAGGACGCGCTCGATGCCGACCTGACGGGCGATGGCCCTGGCGGTGCGCTCGTTGTCACCAGTGATCATCACGGTTTCGAGGCCCAGCCGCTTCAGCGTCGCGATGGCCTCGACCGAGTCAGGCTTGATGGTGTCGGCCACGGCCACGATACCGGCCGGGCGCCCGTCGATGGCGACGTACATCGGCGTCTTGCCCTCGTCGGCCAGACGCGCGGCATGCTCTTCCAAGCCGTCGAGATCCACGGTGCGGTCCCGCATGAGCTTCACGTTGCCGAGCAGCAGCGTCCGTCCGTCGATTCGTGCCTCGATGCCATGGCCGGGAACCGCGTTGAACGCGTCGGGGTCGGAGAGCGTCAGACCGCGCGCGACGGCACCTTCCACGATCGCCGCCGCCAGCGGATGTTCCGATGATCGCTCGACGCCTCCGGCCAGGCGCAGCAGATCCTCTTCCGTGACGCCGCCGGCGGTGACGACGTCGGTCAGCGCCGGCTGGCCGTGCGTGATGGTGCCCGTCTTGTCGAGGACAATCGTCTCGAGCTTCTGCGCGGTCTGGAGTGCCTCGCCGCCGCGGATGAGGATGCCGTTCATGGCACCCAGGCCGACGCCCGTCGTCAGCGACATGGGCGTGGCCATGCCGAGCGCGCACGGGCAGGCAATGATCAGCGTGGTCACGGCGACGATGGTCGCGTACGCGAGGGCGGGCGGCGGCCCGAAGGTGTACCAGATCATGAAGCCGAGGATCGCCAGGATGGCGACCGCGGGTGTGAAATAGCCGGACACCACGTCCACGATGCGTTGGACTGGCACCTTCGAGCCCTGGGCGTCCTGCACCATGCGGATGATGTTCGCGAGCGCCGTGTCCTTGCCGACCTTCGTCGCGCGGAACTTGAACGCGCCGGTCTTGTTCATCGTCGCGCCGATGACCTCATCGCCGGCCTTCTTTTCGACCGGCAACGACTCGCCCGTCACCATCGACTCGTCGATGGCGGAGCTGCCGTCGATGATTTCGCCGTCGACGGGGATCTTCTCGCCAGGCCGGACGACCACCACGTCCGCGACCAGCACCTCCTCCACGGGGATGTCGACCTCGCGCCCATTTCGGAGGACGCGCGCAGTCTTCGCCTGAAGCCCGATCAGCTTCCGAATGGCGTCCGAGGTCCGGCCCTTCGCCTTGAGCTCCATCGCCAGCCCGAGGACGACGAGCGCCGTGACCACGACGGTGACGTCGTAGTACACCTCCGTGAACTCGGCTTCCGGAAAGAGCTGCGGAAACAGCAGCGCGATCGTCGAGTACACCCAGGCGACGCCTGTGCCGAGGGCAATCAGCGTGTGCATGTTGGCCGATCGGTGCTGCAGCGCCTGCCAAGCGCCGATGAAGAACTGATTGCCGGAATAGAGCAGGACGGCCAACGAGGCCACGCCCATGCCTGCCCAGATGTACCAGAGCTGGGGACTGCCCCGAGGGAACCAGTCTCCCAACACGGGGAACAGCCACGGATAACTCATGATCATCGTGAAGGCGCCGACGGCCGCGCCGAACCACCACTTCCGCATCAGCAGGCGGTACTCGCGCTCGCGGGCCGTGGCCTCCTTCACGAGTGGATCCTCGCCGGCCGGCGCGGGCGTCTCGTCGACGGGATAGCCGGCGGACGCCGCGGCGGCTTTGACACGATCGAGGTCGGTCGCCTGGGGCAGGTAGTCGACCGCCGCCTCTTCCGTGCCGACGTTGACGGCCGCGTGGAGCACGCCAGGCGTCGCCGAGAGCGCCTTCTCGATCGACCTCACCGACGAGGCGCAGGTGATGCCGCGGAGGCTCCAGCGCTTCCGCGCCGTCCCGACTCGATAGCCGGCTCGCCTGATGGCATCTGACAACGCATCGGCGCTCACCCGTCGCGGGTCGTACTCGACGAACGCACGCGCTGTGGTCAGGTTGACGGTCGCCGCCCGGACGCCGGGCACGGCGCGCAACGCCAGCTCCAGGGTCACCGCGCAGGCGCCGCAGTTCAGACCTCCCACCGGCAGCTCGAGCCGCCGCGGCCCATCCGCGTCGTCTCGCGCGCCTGTGGTGGCTGACACCGCAGGATGCGGCGCGGAGGGGGTGGTCGTCTCGGACGCTCGGGCCATGTTCGTCTCCGTGTAGACCTAACTCGCTACAGACTCGCTGGTTCCGGCAGGGACCGTCGTCCGGCCGCCCTCCGCGGCCATGAGTTGATCGAGCGATTCGCGATCGACGACCTCCCGCTCGATGAGCAACGCCCCCAGGGCGTCGAGCGTGGTACGCCGCGTGTCGAGGTCGTGATGGACCCGCGTACGGGCCTCATCAAGCAGCTGCCGCACCTCGTGATCGATCAGGCGGCTCGTCTCCTCGCTGCACTCGGGCGCCTGGCTACCCGGCATCGGAAGGTACAACGGCATGCGCGGCCCTTCGATGGTGGCCAGTCCCAGCGTCGCGCTCATGCCGTACCGTGTCACCATCTGGCGCGCGAGATCCGTGGCGCGTCTGAGGTCGTCCTGCGCGCCTGTCGAGATGTCGCCAAACACAATCTCTTCCGCGACCCGTCCGCCCAGCAGCACGTCCAGACGGTCGAGCAATTCGGCGCGCGTCAACAGGTAGCGGTCCTCGGTCGGCTGCTGCATCGTGTATCCGAGCGCGGCAACACCACGGGGGATGATCGAGATCTTCGTCACCCGATCGGCGCGGGGCCGGAGCTCGGCCACGAGGGCGTGTCCCGCTTCGTGGTGAGCCACGATGCGCTTCTCCTGCGGGTTGATGACCTTCGACCTGCGCTCGAGGCCGGCGACGATCCGATCGATCGCCTCGTCGAAGTCGGCGAGATCGATCGCGCTCTTGCCGGCCCGCGCGGCGCCAAGTGCCGCTTCGTTCACCAGATTGGCCAGATCGGCGCCGACGAATCCCGGCGTCCGAGCCGCGACGCGTCCCAGATCGACGTCTGGCGCGAGCGTCACGTGCCGGGCATGGACGCGAAGAATCTTGTCGCGGCCGTGGAGGTCCGGCCGGTCGATCACCACTTTGCGGTCGAACCGCCCTGGCCGCAGGAGCGCCGGATCGAGAATCTCCGGCCGATTAGTGGCGGCCATGAGAATGACGCCCTTCTGCGTGTCGAACCCGTCCATTTCCGCGAGCAACTGGTTGAGCGTCTGCTCGCGCTCGTCGTGCCCGCCCATGACCGGGCTGACGCCGCGGGCCTTGCCGAGCGCGTCCAGCTCGTCGATGAAGATGATGCTGGGCGCGTGCCCCTGGGCCTGCGCGAACAGGTCTCGCACGCGCGCGGCCCCCACTCCGACGAACATCTCGACGAAGTCCGATCCGCTCAGGCTGAAGAACGGCACGTGCGCTTCTCCGGCCACCGCCTTGGCGAGCAGCGTCTTGCCGGTCCCGGGCTCGCCGACGAGCAGGACGCCCTTCGGGATCTTGCCGCCCAGCCGCTGGTAGTGCTGAGGGTTCTTGAGGAAGTCGACGATCTCCATCAGCTCGGCGCGTGCTTCGTCGATCCCCGCCACGTCCTCGAACGTCACGCCGGTGCTGCGCTCGACGTAGACGCGCGCCTTGCTCTTGCCGACCGCCATCATGCCCGCGTGCTGGCCGTGCATCCCGCGCATGACGAGCGCCCACAGCCCGAAAAAGAACAGGACCGGCAGCAGCCAACCCAGCAGCACCGACGACCATGGGTTCTGGATCCGGCCTGTGAACCGCACGTTGGCCGCCATCAGCTCACCGGTCAGGTCCGCGTCGTCCACGCGCCCGGTCACGAACCGATGCTGCCCCTCGCCGTACCGCTGCAGTTCCGCGATCTTCTCGGCTGGCAGCAGCCCTTCGAGGCCCTCGGGCGTGAGGGTCCCGTTGATCGTGCGCTCGTCGAGCACGAGATCGGCGACCTTCCCCTTGGCCACAAGCTGCTTGAAGTCGCTATAGGAGAGATTCTCGGTGTGCGGCCCGAAGAACAGCGATTGGATCATGACCAACGCCAGAACCACTGCGATGAGGTAGCCGATGGAGAACCGCTGCTTCGCCTCCATGGGTCATCCCTTCCTGGAGCTCCGCCCTGCCGCGCGCGCATTCATCACGTTGTAGATAGGCACCCAGATGAGGGCGAGGTACCAGCCGTAGCCGTAGCTCTCGACGAGCCCGAGGAAGAAGCTCGGCCAACTGATCCAGGTGAAGCCCGGAAGGAGCGCCTGCCAGCTCTGGTACATGGCCATCCGCGGGAAGACCAGGTCGAAGGCGACACAGAGCGTGAACGTGATCGCCAGGAACAGGCTGGTGGCGTGTCCGAACGCTGACAGTGACAGACCGGGCCTCATTGGTGACCTCCATGGGCGTGTGCGTACTGGTCCGGGTTGGCTTCGAACTTGTCGAGGCAGGCACGCGAGCAGAGGCGATACTCCTGCCCGCCGTGCATCTTCGTGTAGCCCTCGCCCCGCGCCACCTCCATGCCGCAGACGGGATCGATCGCGCGAGCCGTGCTCTCGGCGTGGCCATGCCGACCTTGTTCGGCAGCCCCGCCACCGTGGCCGCCATGCCCGCCGCCATGGCCATGTACCGCATGGGCGCCGCACCCGAAGCGCATCATGAAGTAGAAGAGCCCGGCGAAGAGAAGCAGCGTCACCAACCCTTCCATCGCGTACCTCCTCGAAGACCCGCCTCGCGCGTCATCGTTCCCCGCGCGCGAACGCCCGCGCCGGTACCGCTCCACGATCGGTGATGAACCAGCGCAGCAGGATCACGCCAGCGACGAAGCCGCCGACATGCGCCCACCAGGCGACGCCGCCCGTCTGCTCGGGACCGAGCAGCGCCGCCGTACCGCTCAGCAGTTGGATCCCGAACCAGTAGAAGAGGAAGAAGAGCGCCGGCAGCTCGAAGAAGAACGGCCAGAACACGAGCAGCAGCAGCGTCACAACCCGGGCGTGGGGGTACAGGATCATGTACGCCCCGAGCACGCCCGCGATCGCCCCCGACGCGCCGACAGTCGGCACGACGGAGTGCGCGTTGGTCCAGAAATGGACCAGCCCGGCGGCCACCCCGGAAAGTAGATAGAACCCCAGGAATCGCCACGGTCCCATCCGGTCTTCGACGTTGTCGCCGAAGATCCAGAGCATCCACATGTTGCTCACCAGGTGCAGCGGACCGGCGTGGAGGAAGATGCTCGTGACAAATGGCCAGTACCTGTCCACCGGAAAGCCGACGCTCAACGCCCACGCCGGGTGGGAATAGCGCGCCGGGACGATCCCGAACAGGTACGCGATCTGCTGTGCATGCTCCGAGTGCGCGGCCGCCTGGTACACGAACACGGCCGATGTCACGGCGATGAGCGACCATGTCATCACCGGCTGGTGCCGCGTTGGGTTCGTGTCGCGTAGTGGGAACAACACGTCGGCCTCGTCTTCCTCCGCTTCTTCTGCCTCGCGAGCACGCCGGCCAGCTCGAGCAAACCCAGATCGTCACTTCCGAATGTCGCTCAGCCGGCGCTCGTACTCATCTCGATCAATCTCGCCGCGCGCGTAGCGCCGCTTGAGAATGGTCTCCGGTGACTCCTCGCCGCGTACTGCCCCCTGACCGCCCGAGGCCCGTGCGATCGCCCACACGACCAGGACGAGCAACGCGATCCCAAGGAGCCACCACAGCCCCATCCAGCCCATATGCGCGCCGTCGCCCGGCCACATCTTCATTCCCGCCGATGGCCGATGTAGTGCGCAGGTTGGCGCAGGAACTGGCCTCGACAGGTCTCGGAGCAGAACCGATACGTGACCGCCTGGTATGCGGCTTCGGGCGCGGCTTCGTCGGCGCTGACGGCCATGCCACACACGGGATCACGGCGCTCGGCCGCCACGATGGCTCGTCCTTTGGCCAGTTCCTGCATGAGCTCCAACTCGTTGAGCAGCAGCCGCGGCAGCAGGAAGTGCTCTCGGACGCGCTCACGCCCGGTGCGTCCCAACTCTCGCGCGCGCTCCGGGTCTTTGAGGAGCGCCACAAGCGACGTGGCGCACGCCTCGACGCTCGTCACGAGCGCTCCTCCGACGCCATCGGCCATCTGGAGCGGAATCCCGCCAGCCCTGCCCGCGACGACCGGAGTGCCCTTCCAGAGCGCCTCGGACACAACCAGACCGAACCCTTCCCGGATCGACTTCTGGATGGCTACTTGCGAGACGCGTTGAAAGGCATTGACCTCCACGTTCCCGACGCCGGTCAGGTTGGTGAAGACGTGAATCCCCCTGTCGGCCTCGGTGGCGTCCATCACCTGCCGATAGACGTCCCAGCCCTCGGGGTCGTCGGGCGCCATCGAGCCCACGAGGGCGAGCTGCAGATCGGGAACCTCTTCGCGCGCGAGGCGGTACGCGGCGATCACGCCGAGCGGATCCTTCCAGGGATCGAAGCGAGAGACCTGGCTGACCAGCGGCCGGTCCAGCTCGACGCCGATCCATGCGAGGACGCTGCGTGCCGTGTCGGCCGTCAACGGCATGTTCTTGGGGCTCAAGGGGTCGATGGCCGGCGGCATGATCTCCACCCGGCTGATTGGCAGGTCCCTCGGGGCGAACTCCTCCAACGTGAAGACCGCCGCATCGAACGGTTGGAGAAAGTCCCGGAGGAACGCCCACACAGCGGGGTTCGGCTGCGCGGTGTCGATATGACACCGCCAGATCCAACGGCCGTCCCCCTTCTCACGCAGCGAGAGGATCGCCGCTGGCTGTGGATCGTGCAGGAAGACGAAGTCGTACTGCTCGGTGAGCAGCTCGGCGTTCCGCCGGGACGTGCCCAGGTACGCTTCGCGATCGGGCTCGGTCAGATCGCCTTCCGCGCCCTGAAGACCGTTGTGGATCTTCTTGGTGACCTGAAAGAACCGCTCGTCGCCCCGAATGATCTTCCAGTGCGCGACGAGGCCGAGGTCGTTGAGGATCGGCACGCCCGACCGCAACAGCTCGGAGACGCCGCCACCGTACGGCGTGGCGTTCACGTGGAGGACGCGTGCGCCGCGAAGATCCGACGCGACGCGCGCGAGCTCGTCGAGGATTCCATCCGGGGCCACGCCCCGGTAGGCCTCAACCGAGCGCGCGCCGACGTCAACGAGCTGGAGCATCGCCGCCTCTCACCCTCGTGAGGCCGCCGGTTCGGGCACGGGCGCGAAGAAGTCGCGGCGCATGCCGAGCACCGCGTCCGTCATGGCAATCGACGTCGCGGCATCGCGGACCGTCCCGGCAAGGGCCCGGATGGCGTCAATCGTCTCCGGAACGACAATGGCCTCGTTGAAGACCTGATAGGTGTAGATCGCCTCGCGGCCGTGAACCGCCAGGACGTCTTCCCAGAGCGCCACTTCCCACAGATCGCCCCGCGGCCGTCCGAGGTCCCGCATCAGTTCCACGGTGCTGTTCAGCGCCACCACGCCATCCTCCATGCGCACCAGCGCGATCCTCGGCGCCGAGCGAAATGCGTCGAGCACCTCGTCGCGACTGGCGGATCGCGCAAGATCGACGATCCAGTAGTGCAGGTGACACTGCGTGTGCGCCGCCTTGGCGGCCACCGTGATCACGTCGAGGTCGGGCAGTACGGTCTGCGCATCGGGCCCCTGGTGGCTGGGGATGTGGGCCTCCGGTACGACCGTGTTCATGATGCCGGAGTGGTCGGCTTCCCACGGGTCCGTGGCGCGCCGGATCAGCACGCCCCGCGCGCGGCCGAGCAGGCCGGCATCCTTCAGCGCGCCCAGTGTGCGCACAGTGCTCGTCGTGTTGCACGACACCACGCGCGTCGCATCGCGGCCAATGGCCGACGCGTAGTTGGCCTGGGCGACGAACGAGTGCCCGGTCACCGCGTGCTTCTCGCCGCCCTGGAGAATCGTCTTCACGCCCGCGGCCCGGTAGCGCTCGAGGTTCTTCGCGCCGATGCCCTTGGGCGTGCAGTCCACGACCACGTCGACCGCCTTCAGCAAGTCATCGAGGACGCCGGCGACCGGGATGCCCGCGTCTTTCATGTTGGCGACCTTGTCAGGCACCGATGCGTAGACAGGCAAGCCGAGCACGACAGCGGTCCGAATGCGGTAGTCCGTGGTGACGTCGCTCACGCCGGCGAGGCGCATGTCCGGCTGCGCCCGCACCGCGTCCGCGACGCGCTTGCCGATGACGCCATAGCCGTTGACTGCCACGCGAATCTGGTCTGACATTGATGGTTCTCCACTGATCTCGTCGCGGCCGAATACCACCGCAGCCGCCGGACCCGGCGGGTTCCAGCAACCTCGGCGAATGATGATCGGAGCAGCCCCGGGCAGGATAGCGCCGGCGTTGTCGGCGGGTGATTAATCCGCGTTAATCCGACTGCTGCTGAGTCCGCAACTCCTGCTCCGCCTGCAGCCAGTCATCGACGTCCCGACCGTCCGCGCATCCACGCTCACAGAAGAGCTCATATGCGCGTTGAGCGACGGCGTCGTGAGAGGGTTCGCTTTCGACGGCCTTCTCCTGATGCGGCGCCGCCTTGCCTTCGTGTCGGGTCGAATGTGTTCGCGTCATGACATTGCCTCCATCGGCATCATCGTCGCCTTGTCGTAAGACCCCTCGGACTCGATGCTCCGGCCTGTGATCCAATCCGTCTCACCCGCGCTCGCCATCCAGCGCCGCAGGCGCTCAGGTGTCCCGAGATCGGACCAGCCGACCGCGGCCGGCCAGATCCGCACCCACAGGCCGGTGGCCTGCATCAGCACATCGCGGCAGAAATCGGCGACGGTCAGGCTCTCATAGTGCCTTTCGAGGAACGCCGTCCGCGCCGGCTCGGAGACCTGGAGTGCGCCTGCGAACGTCCGAACCAGGTGGGGCAAGTGCCGTCGGTACAGATCGAGGAGCACGGACAACCGCGCGACAATGACCATCGTGTTCCACACGGCGCGTTTCTCGAACAGGTTCGCCGCCGTCTGCGGAGACGGCTTTTCCACGAACGAGTCAACCGGCACGAAGCCCGAGTCGCCGCGCGGAGCCACGGCGGGACTGATCCATCCGTAGTCGCCGTCGGGTTCGGAGGGCTCCGCTCCGAAGAGCACGACACCGTATCCGCCGGACGCGACGGCCTCCACGGCATCGCGAATCGAATCCTGGAACGCAACCTCGTCGGTCACGCCGTGGTCGGACGGCGTCAACACGACGATCGGATCGCACCCCGACCCGATAGCGGGAAGCAGGCCGAACAGCACACCCGCGGCCGTTCCGCGATTGCGCGGCTGGTGGAGCAGTCGCACCGGACCCGGCCAGTTCACCGCCCGCAGATAGGGCTCGTGGGCGCGATCGACGACCACGCTCGTCCTGCCAGAATCGACAATCGGCGCGATCCGGTCGATCGTGTCCTCGAGCAGGGTCCGCCCGCCGAACCCGCAGAACTGCTTTGGCACACCGGCCGTGATTCCGGCGAGACGGCTGCCCGATCCGCCGGCGAGCACGATCGCCCACACTTGTGAAGACGGCTGCATCATGTGGCATCCTCCATGGCCAAGGGCGATCCTGTTCCTCGACACGAACTGCATCGGTCGCGCCGTCTGAAAGCACGCGCCGTGCCAGGAGTGTGCGGGAGGCGCGCCCCACGATCGCACAGCGTTCGTTGCTCGCGATCGCCGCGGTGCTGCGGCATTCTCAGCACTCGTGCCGAAAGATCCGCGGTCGCCATCCGCTGATGTGATCGTTGATTAACGAGAGTTAATCAATCCGATCACTGCGATCGAAACCGTCGACCGGACCGATCGCGCGCCTACGCGATGCGATCGCGAGGCGATCCACGGTTCTCCGCGGCGGGACGCGCCGCACTGCCTCGTACGATCAACGCGAGGCCTGCGGCGACAATCCCCAGCGTCGCCCACTGTGCCACGGTCATTCCCAGCGCCACGCGCTCGTTCACGCGAATGAACTCGATCGCGAAGCGCAGGATTGGTCAGAACGAAGTACACGCCGAGCACGCGGGCGTCCGGTGCGCGCTCACGGCGCGAGCGCATCAGGAAGGAGGCAATCGGGATAAGCGCCGCGGCCTCGTAGAGCTGCGTTGGGTGCACGCGCTCAAACGTGGGCGGCGATCCCTCGGGAAACGCCACGGCCCACGGGAGACTGCTCGGCACACCGTAGTCGTCGCCGACGAGGAGGCACCCGATCCGCCCAATGGCATGGCCCACTGCCAGGGCCGGTGTCGCCGCCGCCAGGAGCGGAAGGATCGGCCACCGGCGGCGCTTCATCACCCAGAGTGCGGCGCCGATTCCGCCGCCGAAGCCGCCGAACCAGCTCATACCCGCGCGACTCAGCAGGAGAGATGCCGCCGGCTCCTCGCCCAGGTGCTCCAGCACCCAGAGGAACTTCGCGCCGACGAGGCCGCCGACGACACCGACAAGCGCGGCATCGCCCGCCTCGACCGGTAGCGCGCTCAGGCGGAGTTCGCGGGGCGAAAGAGCCAGAGCCCGACGAGGGCCGCGACGGCGACGAGGACGCCGAAGCTCGTGATCTCGAAAGCACCGATTCGGAAAAGAATCGGGTACATCTCATGGCCCGCGTGCGACGAGCCCGAACGGCAAAGATCCCCTCGCCGTTCAGCCGCCGCTCTTGATCGGCACGCCGCAGGTCGGCATGGCTTTCCCCAGGTAGGGATTCGCCACGGCGTCGCCACGCTGGACCCATCGCGCGTTCTTCATCGTGCAGACGAACCCCTTCAGCCCCGGAATGTTGGCGTCGAGGAACTTCGGCACCAGCGCGTCGCTGAGCGGGGCGAGCCTGGCGCGGGCCTCGTCAAGTGTCGTGGCCTTGGCCAGCGCGTCCGCCGCCATTCCGGCATCCCGACCGGCGAGGTCGGCAGCGAGTGGGCGCAGTGCCGCTGCGGCGGCCGCTACGCCCTCCAACGAGTCCTGCACGAGTGCCGCGTGGATCCGATCGTAGGCAGCGAACGCACGATCGACCGGCCGCTCCTGCGCCCAGACGGCGGGAGCGATCGCGAGCGTCACGACCAAAGCCAGCGCGGCGCGCGCCGCCGGCCTGAGGAACGCGATCGTCCTTGATGTTCTCGATGTCACTGTTTGCTCCTTCCGCCGGCCTACTGTCCGGCCGCTGCCAGCGTCGTCTTTGGCGTCCATTCTCTCGACGTGCCATCCTCGAACCGCTGGACGACGCGCCATGCGATCTCGGTGCCCTCACGCGGATTGCGCGCCGTGAACACCAGCTCCCCGAACTGCCTGGGCGGAATCTGGACCTTCCATCGGATGCCGATCGTGCGGTCGCCGGCACGCTGCAGCTCGGCGGTCCACCCGCTCGACGCGAGCACGCCCGAGATCGTCACGCCTTCGGGCGCTACCAGATCGACACCGATGGTGGCGACCTGTCCTTCGGTCGGCACGCGAACGACGTACCGCTCGTTCGCGCCCAGCTTCGATTCCGCGGGGCCAATCGTGACGTGCGCCGCCAGGCCCACGACGGCGGCCAAGACGAGCCCACTCGTGACGACCAGACTGTTCCTCATCGGTCCTCCTTGGGGAGCTTGCGCTCCGAGAAAGAGCTACTTCGCGGCCAGCCTGAGCTCGGTGGCCACGGTGTCGCTCCCGCCTTCCTCGTGGTTCACGACGACTACGATGCGTTCGTCCTTCGCAATCTTCGCCGCGGCGTAGGTCACGACCGTGTCGCCTCGCTTGACCCTCGTCTTGTCCGTGATCGTGAACCAGAGGTTGACGTCCTTCTTTGTCTCCGGGTCCACGGTCTTGACGTGGAGCTTCGCGGCCTCGACCGCGAGGACGGTGCCTGGGTAGAGTACGT
Organism: Vicinamibacterales bacterium; assembly: GCA_041394725.1. Taxonomy (GTDB): domain Bacteria; phylum Acidobacteriota; class Vicinamibacteria; order Vicinamibacterales; family SCN-69-37; genus JAWKHR01. The sequence continues at coordinate 29,831 of JAWKHR010000028.1, forward strand.
CATGGGCCCACACCGCGGCGGATCCCGCCAACACGAATGCGAGCGTGGCCGCCACGATGCTGGTGAACGCTGTTCGTCTCTTCATTGTCGTCATCTCCTTGTGCAGGTCAGATACCGTCTCCGCCAGCGGGGCGCCGCCGGGCGGACGTGTGACTGTGCCGGATGATCCATCGGCCGTCCTGGCGAATCACGACGTACGTGGCCAGTCCGCCCGACGTGACCGGGCGGTCGTCAACGGTCCGGGTGAGCGAGTAGTCCGCGGTCACGTATGCGGCCTCCGCGCCGAGCAACTGCACCTTCACGTTGTTGTGTGAGAACTGAAGCCCATTGAACGATTTGAGCTCGGGCCCCAGGTGACGGTCGCGATAGTCGGCCCAGCCGGGGTTGATCCCGCCGCCTTCGTACACCGTCACGTCGGGGTGATACATCGTCGCGAGCTTGTTCAGGTCCTTCGCAGTGAAGGCGGCGTCGTATGCCGTGAACAACGCGACGATCTCCTGCTCCGGGCCACCCTGTGCGTGATGTGCCTCGTGTCCCGCGGTCGCCTGCGCCGCCGCGCCGCCCGCTCCGACGACCAGACATCCCGCGGCCAACGCGACCGACCTGAGTGTGCCGCTGTACCTCTGCATATAAGCCTCCTTCTGAACACCGCGCGGGCTAGCTGCCGCCGCCCTTCAGAAACTCCTGGATCTGCCGTTCACGTTCGAGGTCCGCAGGGCTCTTCGGATTCAGCGCTTCCATCTCGCGAATCTCGTCCGGTGTCAGCCGGGGCAAATGGCGGATGAAGTGCACAAGCTCCCACGAGTCCCCCCGCCCGTCTTCTGTGCCGGTTGACCACGCCGGCATTCCCGTGAATGGGACGCCCTCCTCGATCGCGTAGAACAGCGCGCCGTCGCTCAGCTCCTGTGTCCCGGCGGCGCGCATGTCGGGCGCGGGCGGAAACAGTCCACGGCCGATCTCGACCTGGCCGCTGCCGTCGTTGCCGTGGCACATGGCGCAGTGGTCCGCCCAGTGCTCCATGCCCGCTCGCAGGACTTCCGGCGTCAACTCGACGGGGTTGGTCATCGACCGATACTCGGCGGGCAGCGTCCACGTACGCGCCAACGCGGCCAGGCGAGCCTCGCCGGACCACGGCGAGCGACGGGCGCTCAGGCCGATCCCGCGAGTGGCGACGGCGGCGGCCAGGACGAGCAACGCCACCGCAACCACCACAATCCACTTTCTCCTGCTGCGCATGGGAGACCCTACTGCCAGAACCGCAAGCCAACGACGAACCTCGCGCCGCCGGTCCTCTCGCCCGCGGCTCTCGCGGCGTCGGCCGTGCCGAAGAACTTCCGATCCCACGTCACGCCGAGATAGGGAGCCAACTCACGCCGGAGCTCGTAGCGAACCCGAAGACCCGCGTCGACCTGGCTCAAGCCGGTGCCAATGCCGCGCTCTGGATCGGACTTGCCATACACCTCGATCTCAACGAGGGGCTGGAGAATCAGGCGATTGCTGAGCAGCAGCTCGTACTCGCCCTCGAAGCGGAAATGCGTCCGACCGCCGGTCCCGACGTAGGCCGTGCCTTCGACTTCGAACCAGTAAGGCGCCAGGCCCTGAATGCCGATCGCGGCCCACGTCCGGGCCGGACCGGGTCGGACATCCTGCCGGACACCAGCGACGACGTCCCACCATCGGGCGATGGCGCGCCCATAGAGAAGGTCCGCGTAGGCATCGCCGACGCGGCCGCCGTCGGCATGGCCGTCGGTTCGGAACCAGAACCGGTCGAGGTCGCGTCCGATCCAGCCGCGCGTGTCCCAGCTCGCGCCGCGTTCGCTGCCGTCCGCCTGCCACTCGAGCTGGTCGAACAGGACGAAGTAGTTGATCGCGTTGTCGTGGACCGTGTGGCCGTCCACGTCGGGAAACGCGGCCTTGCGATCCTCGTCCGTGACCGGCGGGATGCCCGCCGGAAGCTGCGTAGGCTGCTGGGGATGCTGATGCTGCGCAGGCGGCGCGGCATTCGACGCCTGGCCGCTCGAGATCGCGGGCCACAGCAGCGCCAGGGCGCCAATCGCGAGCGTTCGTGAGCACTGCGCCATCATTCTTCCACCCGGACTTCGCGGAACATGCCCGCTTCCATGTGGAAGAGCAGATGGCAGTGGAAGGCCCACCGCCCAAGCGCGTCGGCCCTCACGCGGAAGCTGCGCTTGCTGCCGGGCGGCATGTCGACCGTGTGCTTGCGCAGGTGGAACCGCCCGGCATCGTCTTCCACATCGCTCCACATGCCGTGCAGGTGGATCGGATGCGTCATCATCGTGTCGTTCACAAGGACGATGCGGAGCCGCTCCCCGTAGGTGAGGCGAACGGGTTCCGCACCCGAGAACTTGATCCCGTCGAACGACCAGGCGAACCGTGCCATGTGGCCCGTGAGGTGCAGTTCCACCGTGCGCCCGGGGTCGCGGCCGTCAGGATCCTCGAACACGTTCGTGAGATCGGCATAGGTGAGCACGCGTCGGCCGTTCCCGCGCAGCCCGATGCCGGGGTCGTCGAGCTTCGAGGTCGGCATCATCGTCTGCATGTCCACGAGTGGATTGCTCTTCTCGCTCGCGGGGTGCGTCTGCATGCCGCCCATCGTGGACATGTCGTGACCTGCGTGCGGATCGGGCGGAGGTGGCGGCTGTCCCGGCATCACGTGACCGGCGTGCGGATCGGCCGGCGCCGGGCCCATCGCGCTCATGTCGTGACCCATATCCGCCATCGTCAGGAGGGGGCGCGGGTCCAGATCCGGGACCTCGGCCTGTAGCTCTTGACGCACAGCGAGCGTACCGGCCGCGTAGCCCGTGCGGTCCATCGCCTGCGCGAAGATGGTGAATGCGTCCTGGCCGGACGGCTCGACGATAACGTCGAGGGTCTCGGCGACGGCGAGGCGGAATTCGTCGACGGTCACGGGGTGAACGTACTGGCCGTCGGCCGCGACGACCGTCATCTTCAGGCCCGGAACACGGACATCGAAGTAGGTCATCGCCGCGCCGTTGATGAACCGCAGCCGCACGCGCTCGCCCGGAGAGAACAGGCCGGTCCAGTTGCCAGCCGGCGCGTGTCCGTTCATCAGGTACGTGTACGTGTACCCGGTGACGTCGGCCAGGTCCGCCGGGCTCATGCGCATCTCGCCCCAGGCGGCCCGCTCCGCGATGGTGGCGCCGAACCCGCGCTCACCAACGTCGCGGAAGAAGTCGCCGACCGTGCGCTGGCGGAAGTTGTAGTAGTCGGACTGCTTCTTCAGCTTCGCGAAGACGCGATCGGGATTCTCGTCCGTCCAGTCCGACAGCATCACGACGTGCTCGCGGTCGTACTGGAACGGCTCGGGCTCGCGCGGTTCGATGAGGAGCGGTCCGTAGACGCCGCGCTGTTCCTGAAAGCCGGAATGGCTGTGGTACCAGTAGGTTCCACTCTGTCGCACATGAAACCGGTACACGTAGGTTTCGCCTGGGCGGATGCCGTGGAAGCTCAGTCCCGGCACACCGTCCATGTTGGCCGGCAGGAGGATGCCGTGCCAGTGGATCGAGGTGTCCTCGCCGGCGAGCGCATTCGCCACGCGCAGGGTCACCGTGTCGCCCTCGCGCCAGCGGAGCACCGGGGCGGGAATCGTCCCGTTGACCGCCACGGCCATCCGAGGCGAGCCGGTGAAATTCATGGGCGTCTCGCCGATGCGCAGATCGAAGTCCGTGCCCGACAGCATCGCGGACTGCTGCGGCTCGACCGCCGCCGCCCAAGCACCGGGCTTCCACAGCCCAAGTCCGGCGACGGCGCCGCCCATGGCCAGACCCTTCACGAACGTCCGGCGCGACGGGAGCACTTGATGGCGAAAGCGTAGCGCGTGATTCTCCGAACTCATTGCCCTTCCTCGGTTCCAACTCTCCTGCAGCGCCGTTGGCGCGGTGATCCTCGGCCCCACGAACGCCGCGCGGTGATCGAGCGACCCTCGTGGGGGACACCATTGGGTTGGAGGCTGGATCAGACTCGAAGAACGACTCGCGGGCGGGGCAGGAATGGCGAGCCAGGCGACGGATGGCCGGCGACGTCGCGTGCGTCCGGGCGCGCCGCGTGGAGCGGCGCCTCCGCCGGGACGGTGGCGGGCGGGACAGGCAGCGTGCCAGCATCGACACGCGCGACCGCCACGGCCCGTCGCAGCGTGCGCTCGCCGGCCGCGCAGCAGCACGTCAGCATCACATCCGTCTGGGGCCGGGTCTGGCTTGTCGCATGAACTGCGTGCGAAGATCCGTGCTGCTGGCCGACCGACGCCGCCGCGGGCGCCTCGTGGACAATAGGCTGTGCACCGACGGTATGCGAATCGTGACCTTCATGGGGCGAGGCGGACCACGCTGGCGTGGATCCCTGATGCACGCGCGCCTCGCAGAACGCGGGGCAGAACGCGGCGACCGCGGGCGCGCAGGAAAGAGAGAAGGCAATCGCCAGACCGAAGGCCTGGCGCATCCAAGCGTTCGCGAAGACGTTCATCATCCGCTGCAGGTACTCATAACACGCGCCCGACGCTTCTCGCCGCGGTCGCGCGCTCATTAACGAGAATTAATTGCCTGAGCCCAAAGTGCGTCGATTCTCATACGTGGACGGCGGGCTTTCGAACGCGCTGAATCTGCCGCCTCGGTGAAGCGATGGCGTTGTGCGGCGCATGCCTGAACGAGGAATGATCACGTGCGCATCCTGGTTGTTGAAGATGAACCGAAGGTCGCGGAATTCATTCGCAGCGAACTCTCGCAGGCGCAGTTCACGGTCGACGTCGCGGAAGACGGGAAGAGCGCACTCGACCGAATCGGTACCACCGTCTACGACCTGCTGATTCTCGACATCATGCTGCCGGACATGGACGGCTTCAGCGTCTGCCGGCAGGTGCGGTCCCTGGGGATGCTGACACCGGTCCTGATGCTCTCGGCCCGCAGCCTGGTGGACGACCGCGTCCGCGGCCTCGACTCGGGAGCGGACGACTATCTGACGAAGCCGTTTGACGTCACCGAACTCGGCGCGAGGGTGCGCGCCCTGCTTCGACGCCATCGAGCGCCTGCCCTGGTCCCGCTGTCGGTGGCCGACCTCACGCTCGATCCGGTGACGCGGGTTGTCAAACGAGGGGACCGCCGCGTCGAATTGACCGCCAAGGAATATGACCTGCTCGAGTACCTCATGCGGCACGCCGGGCAGGCCCTGACGCGACAGATGATCGCTGATCAGGTCTGGGGATTCCGGTGGGAGCGGCTGACCAACGTCATCGACGTCTTCGTCAATCATCTCCGCAAGAAGATCGAGTTGCCGGATGAGCCGCGGCTCGTCCATGCTGTCCGAGGAGTGGGCTATGTCATTCGGGAGCCGCAAGCCGCTGACTAGGACGCTTCGAGGACGGCTCACTCTCTGGCATCTCACGGCGCTGGCCGTCACGCTCGGTGTGTTCGCGGCATTGATGTACGGCGCCGTCTCACGCAGCCTCTACGAGCACCATGACAGCGCGCTCCGGCGGCAAGCCAGCGAGCTCGCCGGCCGGCTGCGCGGCCGCGCGCTCACGGAAGCCGTTCTGCTCGACGCGATTGCTGTGTCGGCGACGACGCCACGATTCGTGATGATCCGAGACGCCCGAGGGGAGTTGCTGTTCGAGGAGCCAGTGCTGCACTCGAACGAGCCCAACATCGGGCACCACGAAGCGCTCGTCCACGCGGCGCGCAACAATGCGAACGTCCCAGAGTTCTTCACCGCATCCCTCGAGCGATCTGGCGAGGTCCGGTTCATCTGCGTGCCACTCGGTCCACCGGACCTTTTTCTGCAGATCGGCGATCCGCTGGGCGACCTGCGAGAGACACTTGACACCGTGGTCGTTGCGTCGATGTCTCTTATCCCGATCGTGCTGCTCGTGTCGGCGGGCGTCGGCTGGATGGTCGTGAAGGGTGCACTCGCGCCCGTCCGCGCCGTGACCGCAACACTGGAGGAGATCCACGCGACCCATCTCTCTCGCCGGGTTCAGGTGCATCCGCGCGACCGGGATCTCAGCACGCTGGTCGCCGCGTTGAACCACCTCCTCGATCGACTCGAACGGGCCTTCGAAACGCTTCGCCAGTTCGCCGGCGACGTGTCGCATCAAATCCAGACGCCGCTGACGGTGATCAAGGGCGCGGTGGATGTCGCGCGACGGGAACCTGAGCGAACATCCGATCCCGCGTGGCTGGATGGGCTCGACGACGAGGTTCGGGATATTCGGGCGATCGTGGCGGACCTTCGATCGCTGGCTATGGCGGATGCTCCCGTGAGGGACGCTGGCGTCGTCAGCTTCTCGGACGTGGTTGCTGAGGCCGCGGAGATCGTGGCCGCCCTTGGCGAGCTGCGCGAGGTCGCCGTCCATTCCGATGTGACACCCGGCATCAGTGTCCGCGGTGACACGACCCGGCTCAAGCAGGTCGTGCTCAACCTCGGCGACAACGCCGTGAAGTACACGCCCGCCGGTGGCCACGTCACGATTCAGCTCGAGTCCGCCGAGCCCTGGGCGATCCTACGCGTCACCGACACGGGTATCGGCATCTCGGAACGTGATCTACCTCGGCTCTTCGACCGGCTCTTCCGGACAGACTCGGCAGGGCAACGCGCCGACGGCACCGGGCTCGGTCTGGCGATCGTGAAGCGCATCGTCGAGGTTCACCGTGGGACGGTCGAAGTCGAGAGCCGGCCGGACGCGGGCTCGATGTTCACGGTCAGGCTTCCGCTCGCATGATCCGGCTGCACGCCGTGCTACCGGACGACCGTCGGAAACATCCTCCACCCGTCCCCCTCTCGCCGCACCGCGAGCTCATAGTCGCCCGGCGCGACGTCCCCGAGGTCGACGTTCACCGGCAGCGTCGTCACGAACTCCCGAATCGCCGCCTCGCCCTGCGCCGATGCGACTGAGCGCCGTTTGGCGTCGAGCAACTGGACATCGTACCGACCAGGCTCCGAACCGACCGGCAGGAGTAGCGTGAGCTCCACGGAGCTGCGCGGTAGTTCGAGTGGCGGCGGCGAGTCTGGCGTCTCGACGCTCCTCGTGACGGAGTATGGCCGAAGGTCCAACGTCACTTGCCGCGGCGCCGATGGTGACGGCGCAAGCGGCGGCGTCCCGCGCGTGGCCACGATCCACCAGACGCCAGCCGCGATCACCACGACCGCCGCCGCCGCAGCGGCGGCCATCCACCAGCGCCACCGCGCTGCGTATCGCGACGCGATCACATGGGCCCGCTGCATGTGGCGCACCTCGGCGTAGCAGGGCGAGCACTCGAGGAGATGGTCCCAGGTCGGATCATCGATAGCTCGCTGCCGACGCGACAGGGCGATGAGCACCTCGCGCGGCGGACAGCCCTCTCGCGTCGGATTCGGGTGGGCGCCGCGCAGCACGTCGTCGAGCTCGTGCCCGAATCCGAGCGCTTCCAGGTCAGGACTCGGTTTCGCCATCGGGTCGCTCGCTCAAGGGGTCAAGTGTCTGTGGCCCGGCGGGCCGAACACCAGGTTCGTCCGCCGGCGCAGTCGGTTTCGGCTCTGAGTGCTGAACGCCGAGGGACCGTCGAATCTTTTCCTTTGCGTGGAAGAAGAGCAAGTCGACCGCATTCACGGTCGTGCCACGACGCCGGGCGATCTCGCGGCTCGAAAAGCCCATGAACTTCCAGAGGCAGACGCGCTGCTCGTCCCGCGTGAGCGGGGCCAGGATCTCCCGAAGCAGGACGCTCTGCTCGATCTGCTCGGCCGACCCGTCGCGCGCGGCAACGTGGGAAAGCGCGGCGCCGCTCGCATCCGAGCCAAGCGTGCGCTGAAGCAACTGCCCGGATCCCTGACGCAGCCTGGACATCGCGATGCTGCGAATCGCGACCCAGGCGTAGCCGTTGATCTTCTCGATCGGGCCGCCATTCTCCTCGCGGTGGGCGATGCGCCGGCCGGCCTCCTCGAGGATCTGGATCTGCACAACCTCGTCCTGAAGCGCGGGGAACTCCCGGCGCAGGCGAGGCAGGAGCCGACTGAGCGCATCTTCGACATGCGCCTCGAACGGCTTGCCGTCGCCGTCGAGCAGCCCGAGGTTCCGCAGGTGCTCCATCACATCCCCGTTCGGTGGCGGCGGGAGGATGCGCCCCCAAGACACGTGACACACAACGCCAGCGTGAACGAAGGCTGGGGAGCCGAGCCTAGAAAGATTCTGGTCTCAAACAGCGTTCGATCCACCAGAAGACGTCGTGCGGAAAGACGTCGCGGATCGAAGTCGGGACAATGCGTGCGGCCTGACGCCTCAGCGACTGGCGTGAATCAGACCCCAATCTTCGCGCTGCACCCCCTGGCTGTCAACCGTTCCGTTGCGGTTTCCGTTGCACGAGCGCATCCCGCTGGAGGTGTGTCGATGGCCGCCCGTTCCGTGTCCACGCGCGTCCGGCACGCGCTCGCCCTGGCCGTTACGGCTGTGCTGCTGTTTCCGACCGTCCTCTTCGCACAGTCGCCCTGGGAGCGGGCCGCAGGCAACCTCGAGCGGACGTTCACCGGCCCGCTCGCACGCTCCCTCGCGCTGGTCGCCATCGTCATCGGCGGCCTGCTCTTCATGTTCGGCGAGGGCGGGGCGAAGCGGCAGATCTCGGGCATCGTCTTCGGCGGCGGCCTGGCGCTGTTCGCCGCGCAGTTCCTGACCTGGCTGTTCTAGATCGGCGGGCGCGTTGAGAGGAGCGTCATGGCTGAAGGTCCCACCTACCGCCCCGTGTGCAAGGCGCTGCATCGGCCGCTGACCGTCTGCGGCATCGATCGCCGCTTGTTCTTCCTCGCACTCCTGCTCGGCGCTGCCACGTTCAACCTGTTCTACTCCTTCCTCGCCGGCCTGATCGTCTTCGCCGGTCTCTACGGTTTCGGACTCTGGGCGACGCACCGCGATCCCGAGATGCTCCGCATCCTTTTCGCGTCGTCGCGGATGCGGCGGCGCTACGACCCGGGCAAGCACGATCGGATCGACATCGAGGTGTTGTCGTGATGCGCGTGCCACGCCTGCTTCGCGACTACAGCGATGCCGGCGCGCTGAACGGCCTGCTGGCGCCGTGGGGATTCGTCGACGACGAGACGTTCCTCACGAAGGCCGGCCACGTCGGCCTCGTGTACGGCGTGCGCGGGATCGATTGCGGGGCCCTCCCGCATCCCGAACGCCGGACGCTGACGCATCGTTTCGAGGCCGCGCTGCGCCTGCTCGACGAACACTGCCGGCTCTACGAGTACCTGATCAAGCAGACATCGCCTCCCTTCGCCGCCGCCGCATGCGCGCAGCCAGTTGCCAACGACGCCATCCAGCGGCGCGTGGCGTATCTGAACGGTCGCCGCAACACGCTGTCGCAACTCGAGCTGTTCCTCGTGCTCCTGTACGAGTCTCCGCTTCCATCTCGGCGCAGCACCGCCCTGCGCGACTTCCGGCGCTCGCCTCGGCAGGCGCTCCGGGCATGGCTGGCTCCCTCTGAGAGTCTGAGGGTCGTCGAGGGGGAGCTGGAACGCGCCATCGCCACGCTCCACCACAAGGCTGAGGCGTTCGAGGTGCAGCTCGCCGACTTCGGTTTGCGCCGATTACCGAAGGTGCGGGCGTTCCGGTTCTTCCGTCAACTCCTGAACTACGACCCCGTCGTGGTCGACGCGGCGACACTGTCCCACGACGTCCACCTGGACTACTTCGTCGCGGATTCGCCGATCGAGTGCCACCGGGACCATCTCACCGTCGGACGCCAGGCGGTCAAGGTCCTGACAATGAAGGAGCCGCCCAGCCAGACGTTCGCGCACGTCCTGGCGGACCTGACGTGTGTTCCAGGGGAGTTCGTCGCCTGCCTCGAATGGCAGCGCACGGCTAGCGACCGGATGCGGCGGGATATCCAGACGCGACGCCGGCACTTCTTCAACAAACGCGTCTCGCTCGTGAACTATGTCACCCCTGAGACGCGGCCCGAAGAGATGCTGGTCGACGACTCGGCCAGTGCGGTGGTACGTCAGCTCGGCGAGGCGATGACGGAGTTGGAGGCCAACGGCCACTTCTTCGGTGCCTCCTCCCTGACGCTGGCCCTCCACGGCATGGATCAGCGGGCGCTCGAGCACCAGGCCGCTGAGGCGATGAAGACGCTGGCCGTGCACGACGGCAGCCTCTTCGAGGAGAGCTACAACCTGCTGAACGCCTGGCTCGGCATGGTTCCGGGCAACAGCGCGTTCAACGTCCGTCGGGTGGCCCTTCTCGAGACGAACCTCGCCGACCTGAGCTTCCTCTTCGCTCCAGATCCCGGCGAGCCGATCAGTCCACACCTTCAGAAAGAAGCCTTGGCGATCTTTGAAACGCCTGCCGGCACGCCGTACGCGTTCAACCCGCACGTGCAGGACGTCGGCCACACTCTCGTCCTCGGTGCGACCGGCAGCGGCAAGAGCTTTCTCCTGAACTTCCTCGTCACGCACGCACAGAAATATGACCCGGTGACGGTCATCCTCGATCTCGGCCACAGTTACCGCAAGCTCGCGACACTGCTGCACGGGCAGTACCTCGAAGTGGGGCTGAGACACGACTCCGTGACCATCAATCCCTTCGCGCTGGAGCCGTCATCGGAGCACCTGCACTTCCTCCATGCGTTCGTGCGCGTCCTGCTGGAGGGAAACGACAACTATCGGCTGAGCGATCTCGAAGACCGTGAGGTGTACGAGGCGATCGAGAACCTCTACGTCCTCGACCGCACGCAGCGGCGGCTCTTCACGCTCGCGAACCTGCTGCCTCGTGCGTTGTCCGCCCGTCTCCACAAGTGGGTCGATGGCGGACGCTACGCGTCGCTCTTCGACAACGTCGAGGACACGTTGACCGTCAATCGCCTGCAGGTGTTCGACTTCGAGGCGATGCGCGCCTATCCCGTCCTGCTCGAACCCCTGCTGTTCTACGTGCTGCACCGTGTCACGGCCCGCATCATGGAGCCAGCAGAAGCGGCCACGCTGAAGCTGTGCGTGATGGACGAGGCGTGGCGGTTCATCCAGCATCCAACGCTCCGCGCCTATGTCCAGGAGGCGCTCAAGACCTGGCGCAAGCGCAACGCGATGATGATGCTGGCCACCCAGGCAGCCGACGACTTCGCGTCCGCGGACCTGCTCCGCACCGTGGTCGAGAGCTGCCCGACGAAACTGCTGCTCGCGAATCCCTCGCTCGACACGAAGCAGTTCGTGGATCTGTTCCACCTGAACTCGATGGAAGTGGAGCTGCTGACGGGCCTTGTGCCGCGGCAGCAGCTCCTGCTCAAGCGGCCGTCGCTGGCGAAAGTCCTCTCGCTGAACGTGGATCCGAAGAGCTACTGGATCTACACCAACACTCCTGTCGATAACGAGCGCGTGGCGGCCATCTTTCGGGAATGCGGTTTCGACGCGGGGCTCGCCCGCCTCGCAGAGTCGGCCTGATCGGAGGTGTACGAATGGCTCGTCGTGCGCGCGCGCCGCTGTGGACGGCGCTGATCCTGCTCTCCCTGTCCGTGCCCGCCAGCAGCCAGACGTCTGGCATTCGGGAGGTGGCGGCCTCCGAGCGAAGTCTCATCGAGCTCCAGACACGCCTCCGGTACACGACGATGATCGTGCTGCCGGACAGCGAAGAGATCCTCGACATCATCTGCGGGGACCGCGACTTCTGGGTGATCAGCGCCACGCAGAACATCGCCCACGTCAAGCCGGCGAAGGCGGGGGCCGAGACCAACCTGAACCTGGTGACGGCCAGCGGAGCCATTTATTCGTTCCTGCTGAAGGAAGGCGGTGCGCCGAACACGTCACCCGACTTGAAGGTCTACGTCGCTGGCGAGGCGACGGGGGCGACCGGGAAGCCGCGCTACTACAGCGCCGCGCAGGTCGAAGCGTTGGAAGCGCGGCTCGCCGAAGCCGAGGCCGCGATCCGCTCGGCCGAACGGCAGGCCGAGGAAACCACGGCGCAGTTCCGGCGCGAGTATCCCACCACGCTCGATTTTGCGTACGGCTCCGCCAAGTACGAGCGTCCGTTCTTCGTCCGGGCGATGTGGCACGACGGGCAGTTCACCTACGTGAAATCAGATGCACGCGAGCTGCCCGCGCTCTACGAGATGAAGGATGGCAAGCCCGCCGTCGTCAACTTCCAGGTGCAGGACGGCACGTTCGTCGTGCCCAAGGTCCTCGAACGTGGCTACCTGGCGCTCGGGGATCAGCGGTTCTCGTTCTCGCTCCAGGAGCGGTGACAGGCGATGGCCGACCAGCCAGACGCACCCGGAACGGCATCGGTCACCGATAGGCGAGTGGCCCCTCGCGGCGTGCTGCCTCGGAACCTGCAGACGTGGCTGATGGCCGGACTGGCCGTCGGGATCGTCCTGGTCATCCTGCTGGTCGGGCAACCGAACCCGCCGACAGGCGCCTCGACGGCATCCGTCGTCCCGCAGGCACCGAACGCCGACAGGGTCCGCGACTACCAGGACCGGCTGCGCGCGTTGGAGGCCCAGGCGCTCCGCGAGCTGCAGGCCGCCGAGCAGGCGGCCAATCAGGCACCGCCGATGTACTTCGAGGAGCCCGCCCAGGCCCCGGAGGATCCCATCGCAGCCGATAGGCGTCGGCGTGAGTACGAGAGCCTGTTCGCCAGCAACGTCGCCGTCAGCAGACGGCCTGAGAACGAGCGTCCGGATGCGGGCCTCGCGAGACCGTCGAGCGGTCCTGTCGATCCAGGCATGCCGTCCGTTGACGAGGTCGCCGACGCGGTGATGCGCGCAGCGACACGAGCCGGCGGGACGACCATCGCCGCACAGCCACCGATCGCAGTCGAGTCGTCATCGCCGGCGCAGACGGGCGACCCGTCGCAGCGGCGCACGCCGGAGGTCACCGGCCCAATCCGCGCGTCAGGAGCGCTGCATCTCCTGCTCGAAGGGACGCTGATCGACGCGGTGCTCACGAATCGGCTCGATGGCAGCATGGCCGCTCCCGTGAACCTGCTCGTGACGAATCCGATCTACTCGCACAGCGGGCACCAGATTCTGATTCCCGCTGGCGCCCGGATTCTCGGCGAGACGCGACCCGTCGTGGCGCTTGGGGAATCGCGCCTCGCCGTGGCGCTGCACCGTCTGATCCAGCCCGACGGTCGCACGTATCGGCTCGACCAGTTCATGGGGCTGAACCAGGTTGGCGACGCGGGTCTGCGGGACAAGGTGAATCACCACTATTGGTCGACCTTTGGCGCGGCTGGCGCGGTTGGACTCATCAGCGGCCTCGCCCAATGGTTCGGGACGGCCGGGCTGTCGCGTGGCGACGGCGATCGCACGATTGTCATCGCCGGCAGCGCCGCCGACGCGAGTGCACAGGCCAGCATGCAGGTGATGAACAGGTTCCTGAACCGGCTGCCTACGGTGACCATTCGCGAGGGGCACCGGGTGAAGGTCTACCTAACACGAGATCTCGAACTGCCGGCGTATCAGCGTGCCCCTGGTCCGATCCGTTGACGGGAGGTGTCCATGTTTCGGCGTCTCACAGTCCTCGTTGTCCTCGCCGTTGCACTGCCAATGACGACACGCGTCCATGCGCAGATCCCGGTGATCGACGTCGCCCACCTGACCCAGGCCGTCCTCATAGCTCAGCGTGCTCAGCGACACCTGGACGAGCTGCGAGCGCAGTACCGGACGATCGTCCGCATGTCCCAGGGGCTGGGCGCGATGGGGCACTACCGCGTCCCGCCTGTCGGAGTTGTCCGCCATGACGCCGGGCGATGGGCGTACGGCGGCAGCTGGCTGGCTGCGCTCAACGCTGGGGACCCGGCGGGCGCCGCGTACTTCGCATCCGCGCTCCCGCTCGAGCGCCCAGGCGCGCCAGCCCGCGGCCTGCCGGCAGCGGCGCGCCGGATGTTCGAGCGCCAGTACGCCACCATCGAGGTCAGCGATTCCGTCGCGATGATGGCGGGCCATCAGGTCGGCGCGCTGCGCGGGTATCAGGATCGGCTGCAGAGCGCCGTCCGCGACTTCGAGTCAGATGTGCTGAACGGACTGCTCCGGTACCACGAGATGACCGCGATCCTCGACAAGATCGCCGGAGGTGAACTGCTCGCGCGCCGTCAGGACATGGCCACCAACCAGTTGCTGTCGCACGCGCTGGAGCAACTGCTGGCGCGGGGCAAGCGGCAACGCGACACGGAGGCGGCCACCATGAACATGCAACTCGTCACCTGGCGTGACGGCCGTGCGGCGAACGACGCGTTCGTTGCCGGTACGGGCGACGCGCTGAGAACGTGGCGCCAGCCTTGAGGAAGGAGGAACCCCGATGCGTCGCTTGTGCCTTTCACTCGTCCTGGTTCTCGCCGCGGTAACCGGCGCTCACGCCCAGATCGGCGTGACCGACGTGGCGGTCACCGCCCGAAGCCGCCTGACGGCCATCCTGCAGGAATACCTGCACCTGCTGCAGCAGGATCAGCACAGCCAGTTGCGCCGCATGGCGCAGCGCCTGAGCATGTTCACGGACCTCCGGAAGTACCGCGTGCCGGAACCGCCGCGCTGGCGCACGCACGATTGGGAGAATCCGGAGGTTTTCTACTTCTCACGTCCGTATCACGCCGCGCTCAACTACGGCGACGCGGCGGGCTCAGGCTACCTGGGAATCAGCCATCCGGTCCTTCCAGCCGGTCCCGCATTGAGCCGACTGCCGGGCCAGGCACGCCGCGCGATGATGGCGAGGCTCGCGACCATCGACGCGTCGGATGCCGCCATCATCGCCGCGACTCACCAGAGCGGCCTGACGCGGTTCAACGGCCGCCGCGAACTGCAGGCCATCGATGGTCTGGAGCGGGACGTGACGAACGGAACCTTGGAGCAGAGCGCTACCGCGGTGCTCGACAAGATCAGCGGCGCCGTGCTGATCGGCGCCCGGCAGCGAGAGGCCCGCGGACGGCTTCTCACCGGGGTCGTGGAGCAACTGCTCATCGAGAACAAGCGAGCCCGTGATGCCGACACGTCGGCCATGAACATGCTCCTCGTCACATGGCGCGCGCGCGACGCGGCAAACGAAGCGATGGTGGTCGGATCGGGTGACGCCCTCAGGAGCTGGCGGCAGCCGTAGAAGACGCAAGCCGCGGAGACGCACGATGCCCAACCAGCCGTCGCTCAATCTGATCCCCACCGTTCAACAGGCGATCGGGAACCTGCTGCTGACGTACGAGCCGGAGTTCATCCGGTTCGGGTTTCAGATGTTCATGGCGTTCGCGACGATCATCATCGTCTGGCAGGGCATCCGGATGATGTTCTCGCACGACGGCCTCGGCGAGCAGATGTTCGACTTCGCCAAGCTGCTCCTGTTCGTCTCCTTCGGCTACGCCCTCATCACGTTCTACGAGGCCCCGCTGCCTGGCATCGGCGTCTCGTTCAGCAACCTGATCACCGACCAGGCACACCACTTCCAGTCCATCCTCGAAGCGCGCGCCTTCGACAATATCTACCGGCACCTGGACGAGCTCGCCGACCACTTCATGCAGCCGGACGCGTGGTCGATTCTGGCGAACCTCATCTATTGGACCGTCCTGCTGCTCGTCGCGCTCGCCAAGGGCATTTCGTTGGCCGTGATCGCTTTTGGCCTGATTGCCAGCGCGGTCTGTGCCCTGCTGGGGCCGATCTTCGTGCCGTTCTTCATCGTCCCGAAGCTCGACTGGCTGTTCTGGGGCTGGCTCAAGGCGTTCATCCAGTATTCGTTCATCCCCGTTGTGGCGGTCGCCTTCCTGATGATCTTCGAGCAGTTCGTCTTCCGCTACGTGACGACCTTGCCACCGATGATCACCCAGGCAGAATATGGGGTGTACGCGCTCCAGGCCGTTGCTGTGGTTGGGACATTCGTCATCGGCATGCTGCTCGTCCCCATGCTGACGAACCATATCTTCACGGGTGGTGCCGGCGGAAGCGTCCTGTCCCCACGAATCGCCGTCGGCCGCGCGCTCGGCCGTCGATAGGAAGGAAACATGGCTCGTCAATGGGATGACCCGGCCCAGACCGACCGCGAGGAAACGGCTTCTCCGGAGCTGACGCGGCTGCTCTTCATCGCGATCGGCGTGGCGATGCTGATCGGCCTCGTGTGCGGCGTCGTGTGGACGGCCTACCACCTCTTGAAGGGCTACTTCGGCGGGTAAGGGGGAGCACACGATGCCAGCGACCGTCGGCGACATCGCTCCGAAGTCCCTAGAGAGTGCCAAGCGGCAGTTCGTGGAGGTGTACGGCTCGGCCCTGGTGCTCAACACCTACCTGAAGATCGCGCTCGTCCTCGTGTCGCTGGTGGCGCTTGGTCTCGTCGGGCTCAACGTCTACACGACGACGCGATACGCGCAGGTCAAGCCGCTGGTCATCAGGATTGACGAGGTCGGTCGCGCCGAGGCGGTGCAGTACGACGCCACGCGGTACGCGCCGCAGCCGCCGGAGCTGCGCTACTTCCTCACGCAGTTCGTCGTGAAGCACTTCAGTCGGATTCGGGCCAACGTGCAGCGCGAGTATCCGGACTCACTGCTGTTCATGGAGCCGGCGCTGGCCGATGCGACGATCGCCCAGAACGACCAGAGCCGCGCGCTCGAGACGTTTCTCACGACCCCTTCGGCCGACGAGATCGACGTCGTCGTCCAGAACGTCAGCCTGAGCGAGTTGACGACGGTGCCCTACAAGGCCACGGTCGCCTTTCAGAAGGTCTTCTATGCGCCTGGTACGCGGCACGAGCGGACGCGAGAGACGTACGTGGCGCAGATCGATTTCTCGCTCCGGGATCGCGTGCCCAACGAGTTCGTCCGAGTGAATCCGCTCGGGCTCCAGATTGCCTACTTTCGGGTTGACCAGGCATTCCAGGAGACGCGGCAGTGATCGCCAATGCCGCGTTCCTGGCCGCGCTCGTCGTCTTTCTGCTGGCCGCATGGCTGGCGGGCGAGCTCACGTTCCTCGCCCCATACAAGGCCACCTTGTTCCAGCGTCATGCCGAGGTCCTCGGCGCTGGAACCCTGCTGCTGTTCCTGAACCTCTGCGCACTGTTCTACGGCATCTCCCGCTGGCTCTTCCTCCGCGATGCAGGTCGGAAGCTCACGCATGTGGACCGTCAGCTCGGCACCGCCGACACCGTCCACGAGGACCTGAGGCCGTACCTGAATCGAAGGTGAGGAGATGCCATGTGGGACCACGTTGACCCTCGATCGAGTGAGTCACGCAGTCGACCGAGCCCCGGTCGCGGAGGGGGCACCTCAACGGACTCCAGGAGCCGTTCGGGCCGCGATCCCAGAGACGCGTTCACCGAGGGGCTGGACCTCCCGCGCGGCCGGGCGCGTGAGGCGGTGTCGCTCGGCGACGAGACGTTCAAACTCCGCGGCTCTGAGGTCCGGGCACTCGCGACGATCGGTGCCTTCCGGGTCGTGCCCGTGGACGACATTCGCGACGACGGTGGCCGCTCTGGAGACGTCTGGCACGGGGACATCGAACGCCTGCGGACGAACGGCCTGATTCGTACCGTGGCGCCGCTCGACCGCCACGAGCGCGCGACGATCGTCACCCTCACGGACAAGGGACGAGAGTTGCTGGAGGCACACCGCCATCCTCGCCATGAGCACTTACAGGCGTTCCATGCGGACGTCCTGCGGCCTCGCGAACTCGAGCACGACGCCCAGGTCTATCGCGCGTTCGAGCGTGCCCTGGCGCGCCACGCGGACCGCGATGCGCGGCTGCTGCGAGTCGTGCTCGAGCACGACTTGAAGCGTGAATATCAGCGCTTCCTGCAGGAGCCGAACCGCGGTCGGTCGGATGCCGATGGTCGCGTCCGTCGAACGGAGCGCGAGGTCAGGGAGTGGGCGCTCGAGCACGAGCTGTCCGTGCGTGACGGGCACGTGCAGTTTCCCGATCTCCGCCTCGAATTGGAGCGGTCGGGCGGCCGCCGCGAGGTCGAGGACATCGAGGTCACAACGCTGCACTATCGCGGTCTTCACGCATCGAGCAAGGCAAGCGCCGGCTTCACGCGGTATCGGTCAGCAGCCGGCCGGGTCGGTGGCCGGTCGAGCCGCCGCGCCGGCAGTCGCGGAGGGCACAGCGGCGGTCGTCGATCTCCGGATCCACACCTTGCCGAGGAGTTTCTCCAGTGACCGCCGCCGAGCGTGTGCAGAACGTGCAGTCGCACGGCTTCACGGAGCGCCAGGCGGCGTTCCTCGTGACGCTGATGCTGCACAGCGGCGTCTGCATGGGCCGTCACTACTGCACGCATGCTGGAATCGCCTACGGCCAGAAGATGCACGACTTCTTCCGGGGGCTGCTCGCGCGCAAGTTCGCAACCGTGAGGCACTGCGGGCACAACCGGGCGCGGCTATACCACGTGCACCACCGCCCCCTGTACGACGCCATCGGGGAGCCAGACAACCGTCATCGCAAGCCGATGCCCCTTGCCCGCGCGATCGAGCGCGTGATGGTGCTCGATGCCGTCATGGCCGACCGGCGCCGACAGTGGCTCGCGACGGAGGAGGAGAAGGTCGCGTACTTCACGCAGGTCCGCCGCGTGGCGGCCGACGCGCTGCCGTCGCTCACGTTCGTCGGCGACGGGAGCACGACCGTCCGGAGGTTTCACGACAAGCTCCCGATCGGCGTCGCAGCCGGCGAGACCGACGTGTTCCTCTATCTGGTGACACGGCCGTCGCCCATCGAGTTCCGGGCGTTCCTGGACCGGCACGCCGAGCTCTTCCGGGCCTTGCCCGCGTGGACGCTTCGGCTGCTGTTCCCGGTGCATCTGATCAAGTCGCGGGAGATCTACGCAGCGGCCTTCCGCGAGCAACTGGCGATGCCGCTGAGGCCGTCCACCCGTGACGAGCTGCGCTGGTACTTCGAGGCGCGGCGTGCGGGGCGAGATGCCAGGGATCCACGGTTCGAGCGAGCCGCGAGAGCGTTCAGCGCACCACGGTTCCGCGCGCTCTACAGGGTGTGGCTCGAAGGACATGACGATGTGGTCGACGCCACGGTGTCGCCGTCGCTCACGGACGCGATCGAGCGGGGCGTTGGCCAGCTCGAATGCACCGTGCTCGCGCATCGATACCGTCATCTCTTTCCCCTGCTGGCTACGGCATGACGCGGCCGTCAGGGGGAAGAGGCACGGGAAGAGAGGCCAGGGGGTTCTCTTCCCCCTTCGGCGGCCTCTCTGCCGTCGGGCGCGACGGAAACCGGCGGGGAGCCACGTGACGCCCCGCCCGCCGTTAGCCGTTGCGCGTGTAGGAGTTGGGCATGATGCGGGGACAGCCGTCGCGCGCACCGGGCGGCGTCTTCCGCCGCCCGTGGTGGAGGTCGCACTGGTGCAGTCGGGGCGTGAGCGACCCCCCTGCCAGGCACCCGGAGGTGGCCCCGGCCTCTGACGAGGGGGTCGCTCACGCCCCGACTGTGTGTCCAGTCGGTTCCGCATGTTCGTGCCCGCGATGGTGCCGGCCTCCAGCCGCACCGCCGCGCGCATCAAATGGTCGTTCCGGTGTCGCATGACGTGCAAGCCCGCGGCGATCGTCAGTGTCCATCCCATTTCGGGAAAGGAGTGTCCTCCCATGGCTCTGATCAAGCCTCGTTCGCGCGGCAAACGTCTGGTCAGGCACCGCACACGGCTCGACCACGAAACGAACGAAACGCTGTACGCCTACGCCCGCTTCATCGGCGAGTCGACCGAGTACGTCCTCAACCAGGTCATCGACAACCTGCTCGCCAGGGACAAGGAGTTCCAGCAGTGGCGTGCCACGAACCCTGACTCGTGTGCGCCGGCTGCCTCGGGTAACGATCGCCGCAGGCGACGGGTCAACGGGCGTCCGCCGAGAGCGGTGTCGTCATTCGGTAGTCATCCAACCGCCGCATCAGGAGCGGCGGACGCTCAGTGACGCGGCGGCAACCATGCTGCGAACCCTTCTGCACGGTCGTGCCGTTCTGGCCCTGACGGTCGCAGCCGCTGTGGGCATATGGGGCCTGCACGCCTACCCGGTGCAGGTCGACGAACCATTCCTCGCGCTCATCGCCGCGCGCAGGCCCCACGTGTTCAACGTCCTGGCCTACGGCTATGCGACGTTGTGGTTCACGACTCCGTACCTGCTGGCCTCGCTGTTGGCGTCGTTCGTGACGATTGTTGTCTTCCGCACGCGCCCGTCAGCGGCCTACCGCGCGCTGCCGGCGTACCCGGAGCCCAATCGCCAGTCCGCACCGGTGCTCGTCCTTGGCGAGACGCACGACGCCAGGAAGCCCGGTCGAGCGCCGGAGCCCACATGGCTGACGATCCCGCAGCGGGGGCTCTATACCGGGATCATGATTGTCGGCGCCGTGGGCACCGGCAAGACATCCGCGTGCATGTATCCGTACGTGGATCAGCTCCTGCGATGGCGTGCCGGCGATCCCGACCAGAAGATCGGCGGCCTCGTGATGGAGGTGAAGGGCGACTTCTGCCGCCAGGTTCGCGGCATCCTGGCGCGTGCCGGACGTGAAGCGGATTACGTGGAAGTCGGCCTCAAGAGCGGGGTCTGCTACAACCCGCTGCACAACGACCTCGATCCGTACGCCGTCGCCTACGCGCTGGCCACGCTCGTGAACAACCTGTTCGGGCGCTCCAAGGAACCCTTCTGGCAGCAGGCGTACACCGATCTCCTGAAGTTCGTGATTGCGCTCAGACGGATCACCGTGGGATACACCACGCTGGCCGAGGTCTACCGCTACATCATCGACGAGAAGCTGATCGACCAGAACATTCGCTCGTTACAGGCACAGTTCAAGAACCCTGGCGACGTGCTGCTCGTGCGGAGAGAGGAGCACGAGCTGCACCTGCGACAGAAGCCGTGGACCCTCTGGGTGCGGTTCGACGGCGCGCACATGGCGCACCCGTACGAGGCGGAGTTGGAGACCTTCCTCGCGGAGCATGGCGTACCGTTCACGTTACGCACGGGCGATGCCGCCATCGCCGCCGACCGGCGGCACCGCCTCGAAGCGATCGAGCGTTGGTACTACAACGCCTGGGCGCGGATCGATCCGAAGGTCCGTTCATCGATCGTCGAGGGCGCGGTCGTGTTCCTGTCGCTGTTCGACGAGAATCCCGACGTTCATCGCGCCTTCTGCCCGGACCGTTCGGCCTACGCGAAGGAGCCGGGGCCGGGCGAGCCGCGCCCGCTGCCGCCGCTCGAGGATCTGCTCGAAAGCGGTCACGTGCTGGGCCTCAACTTCCCGGTCGCGCTGAACCCGGCGCTGGCGCGTGGCTTGGGCGTTATGCTCAAACTCGATTTCCAGCGGGCGGTTCTGCAGCGCATTCCCGAGATGGCGCAGCGCCCGGAGCGCTCGTGGCGCGACCTGCTGTTCGTGGCTGATGAGTATCACGCGTTCGCCACCGTCGGCGAGACGGACCCCACCGGCGACGAGCGCGCGTTCGCCCTGTCGCGGCAGGCGCGACTGATACCGATCGTGGCGACCCAGAGCCTGAGCTCGCTGCGATCGTCGCTTGGGGGCGACGAGAGCTGGCGCACACTGGTCCAGTGTTTCCGGACGAAGCTGTTCCTGGCGACGAGCGACGAGTTCACCGCGCGCATGGCCGCGGAGCTGTGCGGGAAGAGCGAGCACCTCAAGACGCGGTTCACCCTCGCGGAGGCGGATCAGGGTGCGCACATCTCATGGTTGACCGGCCGCGCGGCGGCACCGAAGCAGACGCTGAGCGCCAGCAAGAGCTACAGCTTCGAATCGGACTACGTGTTCCCGCCGCGCGTCTTCACCGAGCTCCAGAACGCGCAGGCCGTCGTCCTGCCGTATGATGGCCTCAATCCCCTCCCGCCGCAGTTCTGCTACCTGAAGCCGTACTACTTGGACGCGCGGCAGAGCTACTTCGACCATCTCGAGCGAGGCGCGCTGTGAGCAGTCTCGACCGCATCCTGCCGTTCCTCAGGCCCATCGAAGACCTGCTGGTGGACCCGACTGTCACGGAGGTGATGGTCAACGGCGGGGGGCGCCGGATATTCGTGGAGCGTGCCGGAACAGTGGAAGCCGTTCCCGATCGAACGCTCGAGGTCCGGAATCTCACCGTCGCCATCAAGAACATCGCGCGGGCCTGCGGCGACGAGATCTCCGACCACCAGCCGATGCTCGACGCCAGGCTCGAGGACGGCTCGCGCGTCGCGGCGATGTTTCCGCCGTGTTCCGTGGACGGACCAACGCTCACCGTGCGGAAGTTCACGCATCGATATTCGCTGGACGAGCTCGTGTCGGTTGGGACGCTGACGCCGGAGCTGGCGCAGGCGCTGCGGCGTGCGGTCGCTGACCGACGCAACATTCTCATCTCCGGCGGAACCGGCACCGGCAAGACGACGCTGCTGAATGCGCTGGCCGCGACGATCCCGGCGAGCGATCGGATCGTGCTGATCGAGGAGACGTCGGAGATCCTCATCGACAAACCCAACCTGGTCCGGTTCGAGGCGCGCCGCGCGCAGGCGCCGCTCGGCCAGGAAGCACCGCTGCCGGCCGTGACGATCTCTGACCTGCTGCGAGCCACGCTTCGCCACCGGCCCGATCGGATTCTCGTCGGCGAGGTGCGTGGTCCGGAGGCGTTCGACTTGCTGCAAGGGCTCAACACAGGCCATCTCGGGAGCCTCAGCACCATTCACGCGAACTCCGCGGAGCAGGCCCTCACGCGGCTCGCGCACTGCGTGCTCACCGCAAACGTCGGCCTGCCGCACCGCAGCACACGCGAGGCCATCGCGCTCGCGATACATCTCGTCGTCCACATCGCGCGTCAGGATGGGCGGCGCGCGGTCACTGAAGTCGTTGGTCTTCGGCGATACGACGTCCAGAACGAGCAGTTCGAGCTGGAGGCGTGGCCGGTCGGCGGTGAGGAACGGAAGGAGGTCTGCAATGAAGGCAAGCGCGCCCGGGCGGGTGATACCGATCGCGCTGTTCCTGCTGCTGGCTGGTTGTGACGGCCGGTCACCGTCGCCGTCCTCGCCGACGCCGACGTCGTTCCTGACGGGCACGTGGACCGGAACGATCACGATTCAGGTCAATCCCGGTGACCCCGATGCGCCGCCGCCGACCACCGGACCGATGACCTGGACGTTCGTCGTCGTCCCGCAGACGGATCTGCGGACGTTCACGGCGACGATCCGCTCGCAGGATCCCTGGCTGACCATGGAGACGACGGCGTCCAGCGCGCTAACACCGGCGAACACACCGCCCACGCAGATCAGCACGCAGGGCGAGTACAACTCTCCGCGCGGCTGCCGCGGAACGTTCGCCAGCATCGGCACTGCACAGGCGACCCGCATTGAGGCCGACTTCAACGGCAGTGACTGCCAGCTCGCCACGTTCTCGGGGACGCTGGTGCTTGCGAAGCGATGAGGAACGCGTGCGGGTCGATCAGGACGCGCCACTTCGGTTCCTCAGGACGGCGTTCCTGCCGGACGACTGGATCGCCGTGCTCCTGAAGTCGCACGGCACCGGCGAGGTCGTCCACGCGGTTGCCCGGCTTCTTCAACCACAAGTACAGCCCCGCGCATCTGGTCGAGGTCGGCTACGGCGAAGCGCGGTCGGCGTACGGCGTCCACGACGTTCCGGATGTCCCGACGCTGGCCAAAGTGTACGAGCCTCTCGCGCCACACCGCGCTCCACGAAGCGGCAGGACGCCGATGATCGAGCGAGCGCGCCGCTACTTGGCGGCCACGCCGCCGGCAATTGAGGGACAGCGAGGTGACGTCAGGACGTTCTGTGTGTGCTGCCGACTAATCGATCGGTTCGGACTCACGGAAGACGAGGCGATGCACCTGCTCACCGGGTGGAACGCTCGATGTCAGCCGCCATGGACGGTTCGCGAGTTGGTTGCCAAAGTGCGGTCAGCCACACGAACTCATCAAGTTGCTCCACAAGACGACAGCAGTTGACGTCGGAGGTGCACTTGCGGATCGTCTCGCGCGACGCCCCAGCGGGGTAGATGAAGACAGTCAGGCCGACCGTGAGAGTGTGTCGATGATCGGGCACTCCGGCACCGTACCGCCGCGGCACTTGGCGGCCGTCTGGGCGAGCGTGCGCTCCA
This sequence comes from Vicinamibacterales bacterium, assembly GCA_041394725.1. Classification (GTDB taxonomy): domain Bacteria; phylum Acidobacteriota; class Vicinamibacteria; order Vicinamibacterales; family SCN-69-37; genus JAWKHR01. The sequence goes on from JAWKHR010000028.1 coordinate 53,858, forward strand.
TCCGGCGCAGGTCGGCGATCTTGCGGCGGACTTCGTCGAGGTGCGCGAGCGCCGCGGCTCGCACCTCGCCGCACGTCACGCGGCGGCGATCGACGAGACCCAGCAACGTTCTGAGCTCCTCGATCGTGAACCCCAGTTCGCGACCGCGCATGATGAAACGCAGCCGGCCTTCGTGCGCCTCGGCGTACCGCCGATGGCCGCTGGACGATCGCGGCGGATCCGGCATGAGCCCCGTCTGCTCGTAGTAGCGAATCGTTTCGAGATGACAGCCCGTTCGGCGGGCCAGCTCTCCGCGCCTCATCGCCCTTCTCCCCCCAATCGGACTCGGTACGGCAGTTTCGGCCCACCGCCCCTTGCACCTGTAGTTCCTACAGGCTTTAGCCTGACGTACATGGACACGTCGTCGCAACCCGGGTCGTCGGATCGCCTGCTGGCGGCCGGCGGGATCGTCGGCGCCCTGGTCGCCTCCTCGTGCTGCGTGCTGCCGCTTGCCCTCGTGACGCTCGGCGTCGGCGGCGCGTGGATGAGCCGGCTGACGGCCCTCGCGCCCTACAAGTGGTACGTGCTGATCTGCACAACGGTGCTCCTGGGGATCGGGTTCTGGCACACCTACTGGCGGCCAGCGCGGGCGTGCGAGGCAGGCAGCGTGTGTGCCGTGCCGGCCTCTCGTCGGTTCACGAAGGCGGCGCTCTGGGCGGGCGCTGGCCTGGTGGCGCTCTCGGCGAGCGTCGATCTGTGGGCTCCGCTCTTCTGGTGAGGTGAACATCATGAAACGTATTCCCGTGTTCGTGGTCGGAACGGTCGTGGCGCTGGTCGCCGTCGCGGCCTTGTGGACGGATCGATCGGCACCGGCGCAGGAGTCCGCGACGCCAACAGTCGCGGCGAATCTGGAGACGAAGGTGTTCCGCGTCGAGCAGATGACGTGCGCGACCTGTCCCATCACGGTGAAGACCGCGATGGCCAGCGTCAGGGGCGTCGCAGCGGTCGAAGTGGACTTCGAGTCCAAGACGGCGAGGGTGACCTTCGATCCGGCCGTCGCGACGCCGGAACAGATTGCCGCAGCCTCGACCAACGCTGGATACCCGGCCTCGCCGGCGTCATAGGCCGGCCATGACAGACGGACAACGGACGCGCATCGACGCGGACCTCGTGGTCCTCGGCGGGGGATCGGCCGGGTTCGCTGCAGCGATTCGGGCTGCCGAACTGGGCGCGCAGGTCACGCTCGTCGAGGGCGGCACGCTCGGCGGCACGTGCGTGAACGTCGGCTGTGTGCCGTCGAAAACGCTCATTCGTGCGGCCGAGGCACACCACCGAGCTGGTCGTCACACGTTCGAGGGTGTGCAGACCTGCGCCCAGACACCAGATCTGGCACGCGTCGTCGCGCAAAAGGATGCACTAGTCGCTGAACTCCGTCAGCAGAAGTACTGGGACGTCTTGGCCGCCTACCCAGGCATCACCCTTCGCCAGGGCCGCGCAGTGCTGAATGGTGACCTGTCGGTGTCCGTCGATGGCGGCATGGTCAGCGCCCCGCGCGTCATCGTGACGACCGGCGCGTCGGCGTGGGCGCCCCCCATTCCCGGACTGGCGGAAGCGGGGTACCTCACCAGCACGGAAGCGTTGAGCCTCACCACGCTGCCCGCGTCGATGATCGTCATCGGTGGCAGCGCCGTCGGGCTGGAGATCGCGCAGCTCTATGCGCGCCTCGGCACGCGCGTGACGGTCCTCGAGGCGATGTCCACCTTGGTGCCGGCCGAAGATGCCGACGTCGGCGCCGCCTTGACCGGCTATCTCCAAGCGGAAGGGCTCGATGTCCGAACCGGCGTCTCGGTCGGCGGCGTGACGCGAAACGACGGCACCTATCGGGTCGAGGCCACGACCGACCTCGGCACGGAGACGTTCGAGGCCGAGCACCTGCTCATCGCGACCGGCCGGCGTGCAAACACCCGGGACTTCGGTTTGGAAAGCGCCGGGATCGAGCTGGGCGAGAAGGGCGAGATCCTGGTCAACGAGTACTTGCAGACTGCCCGGCCCGAGGTGTACGCGGCCGGGGACGTCATCGGCGACCCGATGTTCGTGTACGTCGCGGCCTACGGCGGGACGCTCGCCGCGGAGAACGCGCTTCGGGGCAACGCGCGCCGTTACGACCTCTCGGCCCTTCCCCGCGTCACGTTCACGGATCCACAAGTCGCCAGCGTGGGCGTCACGGAGGACGGCGCGCAGCGGGATGGCCTGGATGTGATCGCGGCGCGCTTGCCGCTGTCGTACGTCCCGCGGGCGCTCGCGGCGCGCGAGACCCGCGGGTTCATCAAGCTGGTCGCCGACCGTACGACGGCGCGCCTCCTCGGCGCACAGGTCATCGCAGCCGAGGCGGGCGAGATGATTCAAGAACCGACGATGGCGATTCGGCATGGCCTGACCGTGGACGACCTCGCCGCAGCGTTCCACCCCTATCTCACGCTATCGGAAGGCATCAAGCTCGCGGCGCAGACATTCACGAAGGACGTGCGGACGCTGTCGTGCTGCGCCGTGTGAGGCTCGGATGAAGGGGTTCGACGACCGGTCGTCGGGGTCGGCGCGGCTCCGGGACGATCCGACGACTCTCCTGCCGGCCGGCCTGCCTGCGGCCCGCGCTTGACCCTGAGCCTTACTCAAGGGTCTAGACTGGCCTCTGGAGGTTCGATGCGCTCGCTGAGGGTCGGTGAGGTCGCGAAACAGGCTGGCGTCAGTCTGCACGCGATTCACTACTACGAGCGGCGTGGCCTCCTACCGACGCCGCCTCGAACAGCGACGAACTACCGTGCCTTCTCCCCAGACACGGTGACGCGCGTTCGGTTCATCAAGCACGCGCAGGAGCTCGGATTCACGTTGGATGAGATCAAGGAGCTCTTGTCCCTTCGGGCCCGCCCGCAGTCACGGTGCGCCCAGGTGTATCGCCGAACGGAGGCCAAGGTCGCGGACATCGACAATCGGATCGTGGCGCTCCGCGCCATGCGCACGGCCCTGGCTGCCCTGCTCGCGCAATGCGAGGGCGAGGCGCCCATCAGCGCGTGCCCGATCCTCGACGCGATGGATTCGATGACGTCCACCGGCCCGGCGGCGGCTTCGCCCAGCTCGGCGGTCGACGGGCGCCGTCGGACGCCTTGACTCCAGACCGCGGTACAGGGTCGAGGATTGATCGAGGAAGTTGAAGAGCCATACAGGAAGGTTGGACATGCTGAAACGTCGGGTCGAAATCCTAAGCGCTGGGTGTCCCGTCTGCGACGAGACGATCCGTCTGGTTACCCGGCTGGCGTGCGGTTCGTGCGAGGTGACGATCGTCGACGTCAGAGAGCCCGGGGCGGCGAAGCGGGCTGCGGCGCTCGGCGTACGGTCGGTGCCCGCCGTCGTGGTCGACGGTAGCCTCGCGGATTGCTGCGCCTGCGGGCCGAGTGAAGCCGGTCTTCGGGCTGCGGGCATCGGGATGCCTTTGTGACACTCGCCAGCTTGTCGGCGGCTCTCGTCGCGCTCGTCGTGGTGTCCGCGCCGACTGCGGCAACAGGCGAGTCGGGTCACGGGCCGGTCTTCGGCATGACCACGCCCACGAATGCGACGGGCGCGTGGGCGCTCGATTTTGGTGTCATGGGAAGGTCGGGCGAAGGCCGCGTGGGGTTGATGACGCGCGTGATGGCCACCTATGGCGTCACCGAAGATCTGCAGATCTCCGCATCCGCCCCGCTGGTGTTCGCCTCGGCCCCCTTCGCCGCCGCGCGGGGCACGGCCATGATGCCGGCCAACGGTGATCTCGAGGCGATTGGCGCATGGCGGTTCCACCGCAGAGGCACGGCTGTGGGCACGAGGGTCGAGAGCACCGCGTACGCCGGCATCATCGTGCCGGGACCACAGCAGCCCGCGGGCGTGGTTGGCGGTCTCAAGCGCGCTCCCGGACTCTACGTGGCAGGGGCGACGGGCTTGGCATCTCGCAGCCACTACGTCTGGGCCGGCGTGGGTTACACGCGCTTCGCGGAGCGGAGCGGCGATCGGCGCGCTGACGTGGTCTCGTACAGCGCCGTGTGGGGTTATCGTCCACCGGCACTCCGGACGGAGTACCCGCACTGGGACTGGCGCCTGTTCGTCGAGCTCACCGGCGAGCGGGCCTCGGACCTTCGCCGCGCCGACATGGTGCAGGATGGTACGGCCGGACACCAGATCTTCGTTGGCCCGACCGCTCTCGGGATCTTGAGAAACTACGCGATTGAGGGCGGCGTTCAGTTTCCCGTCTATCGGAAGCTGGGCGCAGCCCTGCGACGCGAGGCGATCCGGTATGCGGTGAATCTCAGCTACTTCTTCTGAGGAGGAACATCATGCAAGGGCGTGCATTGTTAACGGTCGCAGCCGTGGTACTGGCCGGGGCGACGACGCTTCGCGCCGAGTACCGGCAGATCGATCTCACGATCTTTGGCATGGATTGAGCGGTCTGCGCCCACGCCGTGCGCGTGACCATCGAGAAGATCGCGGGCGTCGAGTCCGCCACCGTGAGCCTCAACGAGGGCCGCGTCGTGATTCGGCTCGCGGCGGACAATGCCGTCACCTTGGCGCAGATCCGCGAGAGCGTCCGGCGGAACGGTTTCACGCCTCAGGACGCGCGCGTCGAAGCCGCGGCGGAGCTCATGCAGTCAGGCAACCAGTTGCGCTTGAGGATCGCGGGAACGGGCGAAGTATTCGACGTTCCGTTCGGCGCCCATGACGCCGCCCTGCAGCGGCAACTGCGGGCCTTCTCCGGCTCGCGTGTCCAGACAACCGGCGTGGTGCATGTGGCGAAGGACGACCGCTCCTCGCCGATCATTCAGGTGACGAGTGTCAAGCCAATCTCTCGCGAATGAAGGGATGCGCGCGGCGCTCCTTCATCGCGCTCTCGGATTCCTGTCGCTGTTCACGTCCTTTGGTACGCTCATCTGCTGCGCACTGCCGGCCTTGCTCGTCCTGGTCGGCCTGGGCGCCTCGGTCGCCTCCGCACTATCGGCGGCTCCATGGCTCGTGTCGCTCTCGCGTAACAAGGCGTGGGTGTTCGCTGGCGCGGGCGTGCTGATCGGACTGAACGTGGCCTACGTCTACGGGTTTGCGCCAGGGCTTCGAACACGCGGCGCCGGCTGCCTTCAAGGTGATTCGCGGGCGTGCGGCGTCGCCGATCGGATGTCCCGGGTCATGCTGTGGTCGTCCGCGGTGACGTACGTGGCCGGTGTGTTGGTGGCGTACGTGCTCGGGCCTCTGCTGCTGTGGCTCGACAGTTGATCGCTCGCCCTTGGTGGTCCAGGCGGTTGACAAAGTAGCCGCCACGGTTGAAGATTTCTTGGTGATGTCCACTGTTCGGCCATGGGTCGGCGCCGCGTTGACTGTGGCGTTTGTCGTGTCCATCGGGGCCCGCTGCCTCGTCGGTCAGGACATGACCGCCGCTCAGATGGCCTGTTGCGTCGGCACTGACCACGAATGCCAATCGGTAGGCGCGGAGGACTGCTGCGTCGGCAGCGACGCTCAGCAGCGGCCTCCTGCCGATCGCCTCCAGTCGGCCAGCTCGGTGAAGCTCGTGGCGGTCGCTGGATTCACGGCTATTCCTCCAGATCTTCAGCCGGCGAGCGAGCGCCTCATGCGGACGTTTGACCGCCCCCGTGTGTTCGTTGCCGCTGCTCCGATCCACATCGTCTTCTGCACGCTCCTGATCTGATCCTTCGCCTTTCCTGCGCTTGAGCGCCGCGCCGCGGACAACGCTGCGCTCTGGCCATCTGATTCTTCCGTCCTGACCCTAGTAGCGGACGACCGCGCGTGTGAGCGCGCAAGAGGTGGCGCCTGCGTTCAGTGTGCGACCCGGCGATGTCCGGTTCGTCGCGCCGCAGGCACTCGCCGTGGCGTCGGGCGGATCGTTCGTCATTGGAGGAGAGTGCATGAGATCTCGGACGGGATCGTGTGGAGTAATGGCCGGTCTTCTGACTCTGAGCTTGCCGGCCGCGGTGGCCGCACAGACCGCGACGACGAGCCCGGCGATTCGCACGCAGGACCAGGCGTTTGCCTTCACGGCAGCGGCGCTCGATCGTCAGGCCCTCGTGGACGCCGTGCTCCAGCGCAACCAGGACCTGGCCGCCGCCCGCTGGGCTATCGAGGCCGAACAGGCGCGCGCGCGTGAGGTTCGCGAACTGCCGAACCTCACGGCGAGCTACAGCGTCGCGCCAGCATCGCCGTTCGTCTCGGACGTCCGGTACGGCCAGGTCGCGCAGGTTTCCCAGACGCTCCCATGGCCGGGCACGCTCGCACGTCGCGGCGAGCAGGCCGACGCGATAGCCGACGCACGCACGGGCGACCTCGAGGCGCTGCGTCGCGAGCTGGCCCTGGCGGCCTCGCAGGCATTCGATGACTACACGTTCGTGGAGCGCGCGCTGGCCATCAACCGCGAGCACCTGACCCTGTTGCGTGAGTTTCAGGAAGTGGCCACGGCGCGCTATGCCGCTGGACTCGCGCCCCAACAGGCGCCGCTCTCGGCCGAAGTCGAGATCGCGCACGTGGAACACCGGAACGTCGTCCTTACCGCGGATCGACAGGCACTCGTGGCGCGCGTCAATGCCTTGCTTCACCGCGATCCCCGGGCGCCCGTGCCGGCTCCGGCAATCGCACCCGTACCGGTCCCCAACGTGCCCGAGGTGCCCGCGAACGATCTGATCGCTCTGGCGCTCACGCGGCGTCCGGAGCTGGCGGCCGCCCGGAGCCGCGTCTCGGCACTGGAAACGGGCGTCACCCTCGCGCACCTCGAGGGACGACCGAGTTTCCAGCCAATGACGTCGTTCAACTCGATGTGGGGTGAAGGGGCGCACCGCTGGATGGTGGCCCTCGGCGTGTCGGTCCCGATCTGGCGCGATCGCATCCGCGCCGGCGTCGCGCGCGCGTCGAGCGCGGTGTCGGAGCAGCAAAGCCGCCTCGCGGCGCTCGAAGACCGCGTGGCGGCCGAGGTGAGCACGGCGCTCGACCGCTTTCAGGAGAGTCATCATGTGCTGGCGCTCTACGAGACGCGCCTCCTGCCGGCCGCTCGCGACCAGACGGCGGCCGCGCGGTCCGCGTTCGAGACAGGCCAGGTCGACTTTCTCGCCGTCATCGAGGCCGAACGCCGCTTGCGCGACGTCCAACTGGGCTTCGCGGATGCCAACGCTACCGCGCTTCGCCGCTTTGCCACGTTGCAGCAGACGATCGGCGCGCTGCCCGGCGATCCCTGGCCGCCCAGTCCGCCATCAGGCATGACGCCGACCAGCAGCATGTCGCGCGCCCCCGGTTCCGGAGGCACCCAGTGAAGGAGACCGTCATGAAGATCACATTGCCGTCACACCGCCGCTGCCGGTCCCGTTCGGCCGCGCTGGGCGCCGCCCTCATCGCACTGACCGTGGCTGCGTCCTGCTCCGGCTCAGCCGGCACGCCGGTCGAAGCGCAGGCGGGTCCCTATGCCCTGACCGCGCACCTCAATCCCGACCCACCCAAGCAGAACGGCGGCAGCCTGCACGTCGCGGTGCGAGACGGCAGCGGCGCGCACATCACAGGTGCCGACGTCTCGGTCGGCTACTTCATGCCGGCGATGGGTTCAATGGCGGAGATGCGCGGGAACCTGGGCGTCAGGCCCGAGGACGAGGGTACCTACGTCGCGACGCTGGACTTCCCGATGACGGGGAGCTGGCGCCTCGACGTGGCAGTTTCCGGAGCCGCGGGGCGAGGCAGCGCGAGCTATCGACTGACCGTCGGAGCCAAGGGGTTGACGCTCGAGGACAGCTCCGGCACGCCCGCGGGAGGCGCGCAATCCAGAACGCTGACCGGCGGACCGTACGAATCGGGCGCGTACGAGAGCTTGACGCGGGCCTTCGCCGCCTATGAGGAAGCGCGCGCGGCCCTCGCCTCAGACAATCTCGGCACGGCGACCCCGGCCGGCACCCGCGCGGCCGAGGCGCTCGGTGCCGCGGTGGCCGCATCGCGCGGCGATGACCCGAGAGCCGCGGTAATGGTCGAAGCCCAGCGCACGGCCCAGTCCATCGCCGCAGCGGCCGACCTGGAACGGGCGCGTTCCGCGTTCGGCGAACTGACCCGGACGCTGCTGATCCTCGCCAGCGTGGATCCGCGCCTGTCCGAAGGCCTCGGCGTCTGGGCGTGTCCGATGACGACGACGTTTCCGAAGTGGTTCCAGCGCGAGGGCGAGAAGGGCAATCCCTACATGGGGCAGGCAATGCCGACGTGCGGCGACGCCAGCGACTGGGCGGTCGCGGCGCCCGAGAGCGAAGCCGAGACCCTGGCGCACGCCCAGGCCGCGCATGGCGCCGGTGAGGGCGATGAGGTCGCCTACTACACGTGCTCAATGCACCCGTCGGTCCAGTCGGCGACGGAAGGTACGTGCCCGATCTGCGGCATGGACCTGGTGCCGGTCACGAGGCAGGAGGCGGCCACCGCGACGATTCGCATCGACGCGAGCCGTCGCCAGGAGATCGGCGTCAGGACCGAACGCGTGACGCGCCAGGCCCTTTCTACGCAGGTTCGCGCGGTCGGGAAGGTCGTGTTCGACGAAACGCGTCTGAGCGATGTCACGCTCCGGATCGGCGGCTGGATTGGCCGGCTGGACGTCAACGAGCCCGGGCAGCACGTCCGCCAGGGCCAGACGCTCTTCACGTTGTACAGCCCGAATCTCTACGCGGCGCAGCAGGAATTCCTGACGGCGGTGAGCAGCCAGCGAACCGCCGCGGCCACCGCGGCGCCCCAGCGCGCGGACTACCTGGTCGAAGCCGCGAGGACGAGGCTGCGCCTCTGGGATCTCTCTCAGGCGCAGGTCGATCAGGTGGCGGAGACCGGAAAGCCAATCGAGTACCTGCCGATTCTCGCACCGGCGTCGGGCTACGTGGTCGAGAAGAACGTCGTCGCCGGGTCGTCCGTCCGGCCGGGCGACCGGCTGTTTCGCATTGCCGGCATCGATCAGGTCTGGGTGGAAGCCGAGGTCTACGAGTCGGACCTGCCGGTGGTCGCGGTTGGGCAGACGGCGACGGTGACGCTGCCGTATGCGCCGGGGCAGACGTATACCGGACGGGTCTCGTTCATCTATCCGTACCTTGAGGGTGCCACGCGAACGGCCCGGGTGCGCATCGCACTCGCGAATCCCAAGCTGGCGATCAAGCCCGACATGTACGCGGAGGTCACGATCCAGCGGAATCTCGGCGAGCGGCTGACGGTCCCCGAGCAGGCGGTGCTGTACGCGGGTCAGCGGTCGTTCGTGTTCCTCGATCTCGGCGAGGGACGGCTTCGGCCCAATGAAGTCAAGACCGGACTCGTGACCGGCGATCGCATCGAGATTCTCTCGGGCCTCGCGCCCGGCGACGTGATCGTCACGTCCGGCAACTTCCTCGTCGCAGCCGAAGCCCGCCTCAAGCTCGCGATGGAGCAGTGGCGATGACGGGTTCGCCCGACGCCGTTCGGGGGGAAGGGCTTGTCGCCCGCGTGATCGGGTCGTCGGCCGCGAATCCGTGGCTGACGTTCGTCTTCGTCGCGGCGCTGGCCGTCTGGGGCTGGTACGCGATGGTCCGGTCGCCCCTCGACGCGATTCCGGACCTGTCCGACGTGCAGGTGATCGTCTTCACGGAATGGCAGGGCCAGAGCCCCGATATCGTCGAGGACCAGATCACGTACCCGATCTCCACCGCCTTGCTCGCGGCGCCGCGGGTCCGATTCGTCCGCGGCCAGTCGATGTTCGGGCTCTCCTTCGTCTACGTCATCTTCGACGACGGGACGGACATGTACTGGGCGCGGTCGCGCGTGCTGGAGTACATGAACGAGGTCATCGCGCAGCTCCCCGCGGGCGTCACGCCGACGCTGGGGCCCGACGCCACCGGCGTGGGCTGGGTGTTCGAGTACGCGCTGGTCGATGAAAGCGGCCGGCACGATCTGCAGGAACTGCGGAGCCTGCAGGACTGGAACGTCCGCTACGCGCTCGAAGGCGTGCCGGGCGTCGCCGAGGTCGCCTCGGTCGGCGGGTTCGTCAAGCAGTACGACGTGCTGCTCGATCCGAACGCACTGCTCGGGTACGGCATTCCCATCTCCAAGGTCGTGCAGGCCATTCGCGACTCCAATCGCGAGGTCGGTGGCCAGACGGTCGAGGTCTCCGAACACGAGTTCATGGTCCGCGGGCGCGGCTACGTCGACTCGACCCGGGACCTCGAGACGGTGCCCGTTGCGCTCGGACCGAGCGGCGTGCCGGTGACAGTGGGCGACCTGGCGACCGTGCGGCTGGGGCCTGCCCCCCGACGCGGCTTTGCCGAATTGGCCGGACGCGGCGAGGCCGTCGGCGGCATCGTCGTGATGCGCTACGGCGAAAACGCGCTGCAGGTGATCGAGCGGGTGCGGGCGCGGCTCGACGAGGTCGCGCGCAGCCTGCCCGAGGGCGTCGAGATTCAGACCGCCTACGATCGGGCTCCGCTCATTCAGGCGTCGATCGCCACGCTGACCGACACGCTGCTCGAGGAGATTTCCGTCGTCTCCGTCGTGATCTTCCTGTTCCTCCTCCACGCCCGCAGCGCGCTCGTCGTGATCATCACGCTGCCGCTGGCCGTGCTGATGTCGTTCGTCCCGATGTTCTACCAGGGCCTCACGGCCAACATCATGTCGCTCGGCGGCATCGCGGTCGCGATCGGCGCGATGGTCGACGCGGCGATCATCATCATCGAGAACGTCCACAAGCGGCTCGAGGAACACACCGGCGCGGCGACGGGAGCAGGCGCGGGGGCTCTGTCGCGCCCAACGATCGTCATCGGCGCGATGAAGGAAGTGGGACCGGCCATCTTCTTTTCGCTGCTCGTGATTACCGTTTCATTCCTCCCGGTGTTCACTCTGGAAGGCGTCGAGGGCCGGCTGTTCAAGCCGCTCGCCTTTACCAAGACCTACTCGATGGCGTTCGCGGCCGTGCTCTCGGTCACCCTGATTCCGGCGCTTTCGGTGCTGGTCATTCGCGGCAGGATTCGCGGCGAACAGGCTAACCCGTTGAGCCGATGGTTGACGCGGCTCTACAGCCCGGTGGTACGGCTCGTCGTGCGGTGGCGCTGGGCGGTCATCGCGACCAGCGTCGCGCTGCTCGCGGCTACGATTCTGCCCGCGCTCGAGCTGGAAAGCGAGTTCATGCCGCCCCTCAACGAGGGCGCCATCCTCTACATGCCCACGGCACCGCCGGGCATGTCGTCAGGCGAGGCCATTCAGGTGCTGCAGTCGATGGACCGGCAGTTGGCGAGCTTCCCTGAAGTCGTGAGCGTGTTCGGCAAGATGGGCCGGGCCCGCACGGCCACCGATCCCGCGCCGATCGGGATGGTCGAGACGGTTGTGGTGCTCAAGCCGCGGGAAGAGTGGCGGCCGGGTCTGACCTGGGACGCGCTGATCGCCGAGATGGACCAGAAGCTGCGCTATCCGGGCATGCCGAACATCTGGTGGATGCCGATTCAGACGCGCACGGAGATGCTCGCGACCGGCATCCGGGCGCCGCTTGGCATCAAAGTGTTCGGCGATGATCTGGCGCAGCTCGAGCGCGCGGCAACGGCGATCGAGCAGGCCGTAGGCGCGATTCCAGGGACGCGATCGGCGTTTGCCGATCGGCCCACCGGCGGGTTCTACCTGGACGTTCAGCCAGACCGCCGCGCCGCCGCAAGGTACGGCCTCACTGTCGGCGATATCAACGACGTCGTCATGACCGCGATCGGCGGCATGCGGATTGCCGAGACGGTGGAAGGGCGCGAGCGCTACCCCATCTCCGTCCGCTACGCTCGCGACTTCCGGGAGGCGCCGAGCCAACTCCGATCGGTACTCGTGCCGACGCCGACCGGGGCGCAGGTTCCACTCGGCCAGGTGGCGGCCATCTCGTTCGCCACCGGACCGCCGCTCATTCGTTCGGAGGACGCGAAGCTCGTCAGCTACGTCTTCGTCGATCCAGGAGACCAGGCGATCGCCGCCTACGTGGAACGCGCACGACGGGTCGTGGCCGACCAGGTGGACCTGCCGGCTGGCGTGCGCATCGAGTGGGCCGGCCAGTTCACCTACTTCGAACGCGCCAAAGCCAAGCTCACGATCGTCCTGCCCGTGACGCTCCTCATCATCGTGTTCCTGCTGTACCTGAACACGCGGTCGCTCGTCGAAGTCAGCATCATCCTCCTGGCCATTCCCTTTTCGCTGATCGGCGCGGTCTGGCTGCTGTGGTTCCTGGACTACAACCTGAGCGTGGCCGTGTGGGTCGGCCTGATCGCCCTCGCCGGCATCGACGCCGAGACCGGTGTGGTCATGCTGCTCTATCTCAACCTCGCGCGGGCGCGGCTCGAGCGGCAAGGACACCTGCGGTCCTTCGCCGATCTGACGGGCGCCATCGTCGAGGGCGCCGCGCAGCGCGTGCGGCCCAAGTTCATGACCGTGATGGTGCTGCTGCTCGGCCTGATGCCGCTCATGTGGTCCACAGGGACAGGCGCCGACGTCATGAAGCGGATCGCGGCACCGATGGTGGGCGGCATCGTCAGTTCCTTCGTGCTGCAGCTCACCGTCTATCCCGCGTTGTACGCCGTCTGGAGGGGGCGGCGTCTGCCGCGCGCCGTCACGCCCGATGGCGAATCCTTCAATCAGCCTGATCGAGCAGGAGAATGACATGCGCAAGAGAAGCCGCGGAACCACTACCTCGTCGCGCCGATCCTCGCGGAGCGCCGCCTGGCTCGGCGTCGGAGTCGTCGCGCTCGTCATCGCGGTGGTGACCATCACCACTCGCTCCGGTGGGGAGACCGCCGACGTGCCGGCGGACGCTGTCGCCCCGCAACTGGCCGTCTCGCAGGGGGCTCTGCCGGTCGTCGAGCTGTACAAGGACCCGGGCTGCGGATGCTGCACGAAGTGGGCCGAGCATCTGCAAGATCACGGATTCACGGTGCGCACGACGGAGACCCCGAACCTTGCGGCGTTCAATGCCTCCCACGGCGTCCCTGGCGGAGTGCAGTCGTGCCACACGGCTCTGGTGGGCGGCTACATCGTGGAGGGTCATGTGCCCGCGTCGGACATCCAACGCCTGCTCCGAGAGCGGCCGGCCGTCGCCGGCCTGGCCGTGCCAGGCATGCCAATCGGATCGCCCGGCATGGAGGTGCCCGGGCGGCAGCCGCAGGCCTATGACGTGCTGACCTTCGAGAAGGACGGCACAACGAGCGTCTTCGTGAGGCATGGAGGCTAACTCATGGAACGGCGGGAGTTCCTGATCACCACCGCGCTCGCCGCCGGTGCCGGTCTGGCGGGCTGCAGGCGCGGGCCGACCGACGCACGCGCACCCGCCCGACCGGCTGGCACGGGCAGGGTTCACCCGGTGCAGCTCACGACAGGACCGGTCGATGTCGACCTCGGCACCGGAGCGCCTTTCACGGTCTTCGGGTACAACGGTCGGAGTCCGGGTCCGGAAATCCGTGTGCGCGAGGGCGACACTCTGCGCGTGACCCTCGACAATCAGCTGCCCGAGCCGACGACCATCCACTGGCACGGGATTCCGCTGCCGAACGGCATGGACGGCGTTCCCGGCCTCACGCAGCAGCCGGCAGCGCCTGGCGAGCCGTTCGTGTATGAGTTCATGGCCTGGCCGTCCGGCACGTACTTCTATCACTCGCACGTCGGTTATCAGCTCGATCAGGGTCTTCACGGACCGCTCGTCATCGAACCGGCGCGCGAGCCAGGTCACGATCGCGAATTCGTCCTGATGCTCGAGGACTGGGCCGCCATGGACGGTGGAGGGCCCGCGGCGTCCCGCGCGGGTCGAATCGACGAGAGTGCCGGTGGCGGGATGATGGACGGCATGATGGGCGGGCGCGGTATGGGCGGCGGCATGATGGGCGGCGGCATGGGCCGGCCACGCGCGGGCGAGTCAGAGCCGTTGCGGCAGCCGCTTTATGACGCCTACACGATCAACGGCCGCTCCGCCGGCGCGGCCGAACCCCTCCGAGTCAAGCGAGGCGACCGTGTCAGGCTGCGGATCGTCAACGCGGCGTCCTCGACGACGTTCGTGCTGCGGCTGGCGGGCCACCGGCTCACGGCCACGCACGTGGACGGACGGCCAGTGGAGGCCGTCGAGGCGGATGTCCTCAGAGTCGGGATGGGCGAGCGGTACGACGCGGAGTTCGTCGCAGACAATCCTGGCCGCTGGGCCCTGCTGGGCGCGCCGGAGGGCGCGGCCGAGGCCCGCCCGTTGCGCACCCTCCTGTACGATGGCGTCGCCGCTGGCGAGCTGTTGCGCGAGGGCCCTGCCCGCCCGCGATCGCTGACGTATGACGACCTGGTCGCGCGACCGGAGGACGGGCTTCCCGCGACGAAGCGGATCGACCGGACGGTTCAACTGACGCTTTCAGGCGGCATGATGGGCTCGCCCTACTGGACGATCAACGGCGAGCGCTACCCCGACACGGCCGGCATCGACGTCGAGCGCGGCGAACGCGTCCGACTCGAGTACTTCAACATGAGCATGATGGCGCACCCGATGCACCTGCACGGCCACTTCTTCGAGCTCGACCTGCCCGGACGGCCGCGGAAGGATACCGTGCTCGTCGAGCGGATGATGGGCCGGATGGCCGTCGAGTTCGTCGCCGACAATCCCGGCCGGTGGTTCCATCACTGTCACAACCTCTACCACATGGAGGCGGGCATGGCGAACGTCATCGAGGTGGGCGGGTGATCACGATCAACTGGGATCCGGTCGTGCATCTGGGTCCGATTCCCATCAACTGGTACGGCTTGGGCTGGGCGATGGCCTTCATGGCGGCGTTGTGGCTAGTGCGCCGCTGGACGCCCCGGTCGGGCTTGGCGGCGGAGCACGTCGAGAACCTCGCGATCTGGAGTCTGGCCGGCGCGTTCGCGGGCGCGCGGCTCTACTTCATCGCCCAGAACGATCCGATGAGTTACCTGCTCCAACCCTGGCGAATGCTCGCCGTGTGGGAGGGTGGGCTGGCGTTCTTCGGCGGTTTGTTCGGCGCCATCCTTGCCGCCTTCGTCTACGCGAGGCGGCACGCCGTGCCGTTTGCGCGCGCGGCGGATCTGTTCGCGCCCGCGATTCCCATTGCCGGCGCCATCGGCCGCATTCCGTGCTTTCTGGCAGGCATGGACTACGGCACGCCGACGGCGCTGCCCTGGAGCGTCGAATACACCAATCCGGCCGGCTATGCGCCCATTGATGGCGTGTCGAGGCATCCCGTGCAGGTATACGAGCTCCTTGGCGACCTCGCGATCGCCGGTGTCCTGCTTCGACTGCGGGGGCGATTGCCCAACGGCGTGCTGTTCGTCAGCTACCTGATCTCGTTCAGCCTCCTACGATTCTCGCTGTTCTTCGTCAGGGGCGATGTGCCCGCCGTGGCCCTGGGGTTGACGAACGGCCACTGGACGGCGCTTGCTCTGCTGGCCGTGGCCGTCGTGATGCTGGCCGGAATGATGATCGTGAACCGGCGCGGGCGCCGGCATGGCCATGCAAACGCGTCCGTGGCCGAAGGGAGGGTGCCGTGAAGGAACTGAAGGCGTACATCCGCGAATCGCGGCTCAGGGATGTCGTCCGCGCGCTTCGTGCCGCAGGTGCCACATCGGTCACGGTGGTGAAGACCGTGCCCATGGGCGCCGAGATCGAACCCGAGTACGTGGACACGCTGCGCGAGGTGCCGGTGGAGCACTTCGCGCCGATGATGAAACTGGAGCTCGTCTGCGAGGACCAGAGCGTAGAGGCGTACGTCGGCATCATTCGAGAGGCCGCGAGGACGGGCGAGCGAGGCGACGGCGTGGTGTTCGTGGCGCCGGTCGAGGACGCCGTGCGGATCCGGAGCGGTGAAAGGGGCGCTCGGGCGGTGTAGGTCTGCAACGGCACGTGGCCGGCGACGACCGCCGGCGTGAGGACGGAGAACCGATGGAGGGAACGATGACGATGGACATGAAGAACGTGGTTGCCGCCGTTCTGGGCTTCGCGGCGGTTGTGACGGTCGCGACGCTGGCGGCTCAGGACCGGCCCGTGGACAGGGCGTTCGCGCAGTACGATCGAATCGCGCAGGCGCTGGCCAAGGACTCTTTGGAGGGCGTTTCCACGGCGGCCGCGGCGCTGCAGCCGCTCGCGGTCGAGGTCGGCGGCGACGCGGCGAAGGCGCCAGCGACGAAGCTGGCCGCGGCGACATCCCTCGAAGACGTTCGCGCGGCCTTTGGAGAGTTGTCCGAGGTGCTCGTGACGAAGTTCCTCGACGCCGAATTGCCTGGCGTGGTCGGGTTCGTCTGCACGATGAAGAAGACCCAGTGGGCTCAGCGCGGGGAAACGGCCGCGAATCCGTACTACGGCAAGGCGATGGCGACCTGCGGCGTGCCGATCAAGCGCGGCGGGTAGGCGACGGTCCGCGCAACCGCGGAGTCGCGCCGGTTTCACGCACGACGAAACCGGGACGCCCCGCGCGATGCGAGGCACCCCGGCGTCGGGGCGCCTGCAGTGCCGCCGGCAGCGCCTGAGTGACGCCGACGCCTCCTGCTTCACGAGTCTCACATGAAACGGAAAGCCGTTCTCCAGCCGCAGGACCGCGGGCACGGAACAGCGAGTCTCCGGTGCACGTCGAGGGGTCTGCAATCGGGTCGAGGCCCGCAGGGTCCGGTGCGCTGATATACTTTTGGCGTATGAGCGCTTGGCGCGCCAGCAGTCTCGTTCGAGCCGTCGTCGTCGTGCTGCTCGTGTGGACGGCGATCGACATGACGAACGCGTGGCTTTGCCGGCTCGACAACGAGGGCGGCGCAGTTGTGCTGGCCGGCGATGAAGCGCCAGCCCGCATCGCCGGCGCTGGGTCGTCGCCAGCGTCCCCGGCCGCACCGGCCAGTGCTGCCCACGTTGACGACTGTTTCTGCTGCTCGCACTGCGTTCGCCCCGGCCTGCGCGCACCCATCCCGGCACCGCTCGCGACCTTGCGCGTCACCGCTCCTCTCGCCGTGCAGGCGATTCAATCCGCGTCCGATCCGCTCGACCACCCGCCCCAGTCCCGCAGCTAGTCCCGCGTCCTAGTTCCGAGCAGATTCTTCAGTGGGTTCGTGTTTGCCGGAGGCAACTTCCGCCTGCGGCCGGTCGAGAGGTCTATGAGAACGTACGTGTTTCCGATTGCGGTTCTGTGGGTGGCGTCCGTGGCGTCAGCCGCGCAGGCCCAGCAGGCCGGCGTTCCGGCCCAGCTGGCGCTCGACGAGGCATGGCGTCTCGCGCGCGCCAACAATCCCACGTTGGCGGCCGAGCGCCAGATCGTCGAGATGGCGCAAGCCGATAGGCTCGGCGCGGCGCTCAGGCCCAACCCGGCCATTACGGTCGAGTCCGAGGGCTATCCGCTGTTCGAGGCACCGCGGCCGGCCTTCTGGAACGGCCAGGAGTTCACCCTCCGGTTCGATCAGGAGATCGAACTGGCCGGGCGGCGCCGGTTGCGCACGGAGTCCGCCGAAGCCGGCGTGGTCGTGGCGCGCGCCGCCGTGGCCGACGCCGAGCGCCGCCTGCGGCTCGAGGTCCAGCGGGCGTACTTCGAGGCCGTCCTGGCGAAGGCCAATCGGGACGCCGCGCGTGCCGCGCTCGACGAAATCACCCGCGTGATCGAGTTGAGCCGGGCCCGCGTTCGGCAGGGCGAAACCTCGGGCGCCGAGCTTCGCCGGCTCGAAGTCGAACGCCTGCGATTCGTGGACGATGCGTTCAACGACGAACTGGCGTACCAGAATGCCCGCAGCGCGCTGCTGGCCTTGATGGGCGCGACCGATCTCGCCCAGCTCTTTGACGTCGTCGAACCGCTCGCCGCACCTGAAGATCTGCGACAGCGGTTCGACGTCGCGGCGGCCAGTGCCCTGCCGGCCGCAGTCCCAGCGCCTCTGCAGACCGAGGCGCTCACGAATCGCGCGGACCTGGTGGCCGCGCGCGGCGACGTCGAACGCCTCAACACCGAAACGCGGTTGCAGCGGGCACTGCGCACGCCCAACGTCACCGTCGGCGGAGGGTACCGGCGCGATCTGGGCACGAATGCCGTTGTGTTCGGCGTCACCGTGCCCCTGCCGCTCTTCAACCGCAACCAGGGAGGCGTCACCCGCGCGGAAGCCGAGCGCCGGCGCGCTCAAGCCCTGGCGCAGGCGACGGAAATCGAGGTCCGGCTCGACGTGCAGCGCGCGGCCAACGCGGTCGCCATCAACCGGGCGCGTGTGGCCTACATCGAGGGCGAGTACCTCGCCAACGCCCGGCAGTCGCGCGACATCGTGCTGGCGTCGTACCGGCTGGGCGCGGCCGATCTCATCGACTTCCTGGACGCGCAGCGGGCGTTCCGCGACGTCCAACGCACCTACAACCGGGCGCTCTTTGAGGAGCGGCTCAGCCTGTTCGCGCTCGAGGCAGCCGTCGGCGGGTCGAATGTGCCGGGGCGCGTTCCACAGAATCAGGAGTGAACCGATGTTCCAGGAGCAGAAACAGGGTCGCTGGCGATTCAGTCCCCTTGTGGTTGCCGGCGCGTTGATGCTGGGCGTCGCGCTCGGCGCCGTGCTGGTCATGGCGGTACGCCAGGGCGGGGCCCCAACGCCTGAGGAGAATCACGCGAGTGACTTGGCCCCGGGCGTCGTCGAGCTGACCGAGGCGGCACAGCGTAACGCCCAGGTTGCCACCGTTCAGCCGACGGTCGGCGAGCTACCGGTGACGCTTGACGTCACCGGTGTCGTCACGCCGGACAGCTCGCGCGTGGCCCACATCCGCCCGCTTGCGCGTGGCCTTATCGAGGACGTGCATGTCGCGCTGGGATCCCGCGTCCAACGAGGCCAGCCGCTCGTCACCTACGACAACATCGCCCTCGGCGAGTTGGTGTCGGAGTTCCTCGCCGAACGCGCGGCGCTGGAACAGGCGCGCACCGACCTCGAGGTCCGGCGCACGGAGCTGCAGCGCGCCGAAGAGCTGATCAAGATCGAGGCCATTGCGCAGCAGACGCTGGACGTGCGTCGGGCCGAGTTCCGTAACGCCGAGGCCGCCGTCGCCAGCCGGACCGCACAGGTCGCGCGCGTCGAGGAGCAAATCCATCGTTTCGGCCTGTCCGACGAGGATCTGTCACGCCTGACACCAGAGGAGAATCAGGCCGGCCACCGGGTCGCGTCGCACAACGTCCTGCGGGCTCCATTCTCCGGCATCGTGACGATGCGCGAGGTGGCGGCGGGCGAACTCGTCGAGCCGGATCGCGAACTGTTCACGATCACCGACCTGGCGACCGTCTGGGTCCTGGCCGACGTGTACGAAAAGGACCTCGGGCGAATCGCCCCGGGCACGGACGTGACGCTGCGTGTCGGCGCGTACCCGGAGCGCACATTCCGGGGACGGCTGACGTACATCGGCGATGCCATCGATCCACAGAGCCGCACCGCCAAGGTTCGCTGCGTCGTCGCCAACCCCGATGGCGCGTTGAAGCTGGAGATGTTCGCGTCGGTCGCAATTCCGACGACCGAACGCCGCCAGACGATGTTCGTGCCGACGGACGCCGTGCAACAGATCGACGGCCGGTCCGTGGTCTTCGTCCGCCAGTCGGCGACGCGCTTCATCCGGCGCGATGTCGCGCTGGGCGTCAATGCCGGCGACGTGCAGGAGATCCTGAGCGGCCTCGAGGCGAGCGACGTGGTCGTCAGCGCCGGCAGCTTCCATCTGAAGACCGCGCTGCTGCAAGAGCGCATCGGCGACGAGCACTGAGAGGTCAACCATGCATCGACTGGTCGAGCTCTCGCTCAGAAACAAGTTCGTCGTCATCATCCTGACGCTGACGCTGGTCGGCGTGGGCGTGGCCGCGATGCTGCGCCTGCCGATCGACGCGGTGCCGGACGTGACCCCTAATCAGGTTCTCGTCCTGACGCAGGCGCCGGGCCTGGGACCGGAAGAAGTCGAGCGGTTCATTACCTTTCCCGTCGAGACCGCGATGAGCGGCCTGCCCGGCCTAACCGAGATTCGGTCAGTCTCACGATTCGGCCTCTCCTCGGTCTACGTGTACTTCGAGGAGGGCATGGACCTCTACTTCGCGCGGCGGCTGGTCATGGAGCGCCTGCCTGAAGCGCGAGCGGCCATCCCCGAAGGCTTCGAAGCGCCCGAGATGGGCCCGATCAGCACGGGCCTCGGCGAGATCTACCAGTTTGAGGTCCGGGGCGAGGGCTACTCGTTGATGGAGCTTCGCAGCATCCTCGAATGGGACGTCGCATTCAAGCTGCGCTCGGTTCCAGGGGTGGTGGAGGTCAATGCCTACGGCGGCGAGCTCAAGACATACGAAGTGCAGATCGATCCCGATCGGCTGCTGGCGTACAAGCTCTCGCTCGATGCGGTCTTCGAGGCGATCCGGCGCAACAACGCCAATGCGGGCGGCGCCTACATCGAGCGGGCTCAGGAGCAGTACGTCATCCGCGGCGAGGGGCTCGTCGGCACTCTGGCCGATCTCGAGAACATCGTCGTCGCGGCCGCGCCGGACGGCGCGCCCATCTACATCAAGAACCTGGGCCGGGCGGTACTCGCGCCACAGGTCCGGCAGGGCGCCGTGACGAGGGACGGCCGCGGCGAGATCGTGACCGGCGTCGTGATGATGCTGATGGGCGCCAACTCCAGAGTCGTCGCGACGGACGTGCGCGAGCGCCTCGAGGAGATTGCCGCCAGCCTGCCCGAGGGCGTCGAGATCGACACGTACTACGATCGCACGGACCTGGTGCGGCGGACGATTGCGACCGTGGAGCGGAATCTGGCCGAGGGCGGCCTGCTCGTGATTGCCGTGCTCCTGCTGCTCCTCGGGAACCTGCGGGGCGGCCTCATCGTCGCTTCCGCCATTCCGCTGTCGATGCTCTTTGCCTTCACCGGCATGCTGCAGGCGGGCATCTCCGGGAACCTCATGAGCCTCGGCGCCATCGACTTCGGCCTCATCGTCGACGGCTCGGTCATCATGATCGAGAACATCGTTCGACGGCTCGGCGAAGCGCGGCAGGCCGGCGTCTCCCGGGAGGAAGTCATCCGCGATGCGGGCCGCGAGGTCGCGAGACCGATCTTCTTCGCCGTGCTGATCATCACGGTCGTCTACCTGCCCATCCTCACGCTCGAAGGCGTCGAGGGCAAGATGTTCCGGCCGATGGCGCTGACGGTCGTCCTCGCGCTGATCGGGTCGCTGATTCTGGCGCTTACGCTCATGCCTGTGCTGGCGGCACTTCTGTTCCGAGGCCGTCTGCAGGAGCGGGAACCGCGCGTGATGCGGTGGCTGGCGGCCCGGTACCGGCCGGCTCTCGAGGCCTCGATCCGGCGTCCGGTGCTGACGGCTGGCATGGCCGCGGCCGTGTTCGCGGTGTCGCTCGTCGCCGTGCCGTTCATGGGCACGGAGTTCATCCCGAAGCTGGACGAAGGGGCCGTCGCGCTCCAGGCGTGGCGCCTGCCGAGCGTCGCGTTGTCCGAGTCGGTCAAGAGCACGACACTCATCGAGAAGACGCTCCGGCAGTTCCCCGAGGTCGTCACCGTCGTGTCGCGGACCGGCCAGGCGGAGATCCCGACGGATCCGATGGGCGTCGAGACCAGCGACGTGTACGTCATCCTCAAGGACCGGAGCGGGTGGACGACGGCATCGACCCGTGACGAGCTGATCGCGGCGTTCGACGCCGCTCTGGATGAGGAAGTGCCAGGCAACGTCTTCAGCTACTCCCAGCCGATCGAGCTGCGCGTGCAGGAGCTCATTGCCGGCGTGCGGTCCGATCTGGCGGTCACGTTGTACGGAGACGACCTCGAGGAGCTGCGGCGCGTTGGGGGTGAGATTGTTCAGGTCGTGTCGAGCGTACCAGGCGCAGCCGATGTCAAGCTCGAACAGACCGGAGGCCTGCCATTCCTTCGGGTCAAGATCCGCCGGGATGCCATCGCCCGCTACGGCATCAACGCGGCCGACGTGCTGCAGGTCGTGCAGGCCATGGGTGGAGCGCAGGTCGGCGAGGTCCTCGAAGGCCAGCGGCGCTTCGCCGTACAGGTCCGCTTCACGCCGGAGAGCCGCGCGGACGTGGCACGCATCCAGAATCTCAAGGTCGCCGATCCCCAGGGACGCCTCATCCCGCTCTCGCAGCTCGCCGACGTGGTTGTCGAAGAGGGACCGGCGCAGATCAGCCGGGAGAACATCCACCGGCGCATCTCGGTGGAGGCGAACGTCCGTGGCCGCGATCTCGGAAGTTTCGTGGCCGATGTCCAGCGTGCCCTCGACGAACGCATCACGCTGCCGACGGGATTCTACGTGGAGTTCGGCGGCCAGTTCGAGAATCTCCAGCGCGCCAGCGCACGACTGGCGATCGTGCTGCCGGTCGCGTTGTTCCTCATCTTCGTGCTCGTCTACATGACCTTCAACGCCGTGCGACCCGCGCTGCTGATCCTCGTCAATATCCCGATTGCCGCCACCGGCGGCATCTTCGCGCTGCTCGCGCGCGGGATGCCGTTCAGCATCTCCGCCGGCGTGGGCTTCATCGCGCTGTTCGGCGTGGCGGTCATGAACGGCCTGGTCCTGCTCTCGCACATCGAGGACCTGCGCCGGGCTGGCGTCGGTCTGGCCGAAGCGGTCGTGCGCGGGTCGATGGAGAAGATGCGCGCCATGATCATGGCCCCCCTTGTCGCCGGCCTGGGGTTCGTGCCCATGGCGCTGTCGGCCACGGCCGGCGCCGAGGTCCAGCGTCCGTTGGCCACGGTCGTGATTGGCGGCCTCGTGACGTCGACGGCCCTCACCCTGTTCGTCCTGCCGGCGCTGTACCGGCGTGTCGCGCGAGAGCGCCCGGAGGTGGAACTGTGATGTACGAGATCAAGGCCATCATCAGGCGCGAGCGCCTCGAAGACGTGCTGCGGGGCCTGCACGCGATGCAGGGCGTCCCCGGCGCGACGGTGTCGGTAGTCAAGGGCTACGGGAGGCGGCAAGCCGAGGGTGACGACTCACCGGCCGCGGAGTTTGGCGAGGTCGATGTGACCAAGCTCGAGCTGGTCGTGCCCGAGACCCTCGTCGATCCGGTGACGTCGACGATTCAACGACTCGCCCATACGGGACGGGCAGGCGACGGGAAGATCTTCGTGCTTCCGGTCACCGAAGCGATCAAGGTGCGCTCCGGCGCGCGAGGACCTGACGCGTTGTAGGTGGATTTGTGGATCGAGCAGACGGCCCCGATCGCGGTTGGGCGCCCACACTGGCGGTGGCGAGCGCCGGTCTGACTGCGTTTGCGATCTTCATCCAGAGTCTGGTCCACAGCGGCCACGTGGATGACATTCCTTCTCATACGCAGACGACGATCGTTCCCGTCCTGTCGATCGCCGCCGTGCTGTGTGGGCTTGGGCCGGTCGCTCCTCGCGCCTGGCGCGCGTTTCGATGTTGGGCACCCGATCGCTACCTGACGGTGACGATTCCGGTGCTGGTCCTGATGGGCCTTGGCCAGTGGCTGGGGGCAGCAGCCGCGGCCTCCCTCATTGCCGCGTGGATGGCGTTGAAACGCAGCTGACAATGAGAGCGATGGCCAATCGACTCGAGTTCCGGGTGTTCGGGATGGACTGCGCCGACGAGGTGGCCATTCTCCGCCGCGAGCTCCAGCCCCTCGTGGGCTCGCCCGACCGCCTCGCCTTCGACATCCTCCGCGGGAAGCTGACCGTGGCGGCTGGCGCGCCGGCCGTTGACGCCGACACAGTACGTGCCGCGGTGGAGCGGACCGGCATGCGGGCCGAACGGTGGCGGGACGCGCCAGCCGGCGACGCGCGCACGGGCTGGCAGCGGATCTCCCGGACGGCGCTCACCGCGGCCAGCGGGATGCTGGCCCTCGGCGCCTTCAGCCTGCATGCCGCGCGGGGCGGTGTCCTGGCCGCGCTCGGGTCGGAAGGACTGGCCGCGGGTCCGGGCACGCCTCCCGCGGTGGCGGCCCTCTACCTCGCGGCCGTCGTGGCTGGGGGCTGGTTCATCCTGCCGCGCGCCTGGTACGCGGCGCGGCGCCTGCGCCCCGACATGAACCTCCTGATGACGATTGCGGTCATCGGGGCCGCGGCGATCGGCGAATGGTTCGAGGCGGCGGTCGTCACGTTTCTGTTCGCGGTGTCGCTGGCGCTCGAATCGTGGAGCGTCAATCGGGCCAGGCGCGCGGTGGAGGCGCTCCTGGCGATCGCTCCGCCCACGGCTCGTGTCCTTCAGGACGACGGCTCGAACGTCGAGGTACCCGCGGAGCAGGTGGTCGTCGGGACCCGGCTACTCGTGAAGCCCGGAGACCGGATCCCGCTGGACGGGTTCGTTCGCGAGGGCACCAGCCACGTCGACCAGGCACCCATCACGGGCGAGAGCCTGCCGGTCGAGAAGGCACCCGGCGCCGAGGTGTTCGCCGGCACCATCAACACGGACGGCGCCCTCGAGATCGAGGTGACCCGAATCGTCGGCGACACCACGCTGGCGCAGATCATCCGCATGGTTGGCGAAGCCCAGAGCCGGCGGGCCCCGTCGGAGCAGTGGGTGGATCGCTTCGCGCGAGTGTACACACCGGCGATCCTCGGGCTCGCGGTCTTTGTCGCCCTCGTCCCGCCACTGGTCGCCGGCGGGTGGGGCGAGTGGTTCTATCGCGCGCTCGTACTACTCGTGATCGGTTGTCCCTGTGCGCTGGTCATCTCCACGCCGGTGAGCATCGTCGCCAGTCTCGCGGCCGCGGCACGTCAGGGCGTGCTGGTCAAAGGAGGTGCGTTCATCGAGGTTCCGGCGAGGCTGCGCGCGGTGGCCCTCGACAAGACCGGCACCCTGACCGAAGGCGCGCCCCGAGTCGTGAGCGTGACGCCATTGAACGGCCATGACGAAGGAGAGCTGCTGGGCGTGCTTGGCGCCATCGAGGCGCACAGCGATCATCCGCTGGCCCGCGCCATCGTGGCGCACGTGCAGGCTGCCGGGCTGCGGCCCCAGGCCGCGTCGGACGTGCGGGCGGTCAACGGCCGCGGTGTGACGGCGGCGGTCAATGGCAAGCGGTTCTGGCTGGGCTCGCACAGGTTTCTGGAGGAACAGCGCCAGGAAACGGCCGCTGTCCACGATCGGCTCGAGGCCATGGCTGGGGCCGGGCACACCGTCGTCGTCGTCGGCACGGACGACCACGTCTGTGGGTTCGTCACGCTGGCCGACCGCGTGCGAGCCCAATCGGCGGGCGCCGTCGCGGCCCTTCGAGGCGCGGGCGTCGAGCACGTCGTCATGCTGACTGGTGACAACCGGCCAACGGCCGAACGCATCGCCGAGCAATCGGGCATCTCGGAGGTTCGGGCGGAACTCCTGCCGGCTGACAAGGTGGCGGCTGTCGAGGAGCTCGTGCGGCGCTACGGCACAGTGGCGATGATCGGCGACGGCGTCAACGACGCCCCGGCGATGGGGCGCGCGACGATCGGAGTCGCCATGGGCGCGGCCGGCAGCGATGCGGCGATTGAGGCCGCTGACGTGGCATTGATGGCGGACGATCTGTCGAGGCTCGCCTGGCTCGTGCATCACTCCAGACGCACTCTGGGCATCATCCGTCAGAATGTGGTCCTCTCCATCGGTGTCAAGGTCGTGTTCGTCGGACTGACGTTCACGGGTCACGCCACGTTGTGGGCGGCGATTGCCGCTGACATGGGCGTGTCGCTGGTCGTGATCGCAAACGCGCTTCGGCTGCTGGCCGTACGGTTTGGGACTTGACGAGCGCGTCCTGGCTCGATCGCGCCCGTGGCTCCACAACGGCGAGCCGCCTCAGAGTGTTTCCCTCGCCCCTGCCTTGGTTCGGGCGCCCGTTTGCACGCGCGCGCCTGGCAACCTGACGACGCCGACAAGCAACGGCTGGCCACCGCGCGGCACTCGGCATGTGAAGACGTACCGAGTGGTGACGCAGAGGCGCAGCCGCCCCGCGATGGGTAACGGGCTCGCGCCACACTGCGAATCGTGCAAAGCGCGTCGCCGACGGAAGCCGGGACCCCCGCGGCTGCGAGACGCCCCAGCGTCGAGCGATCAGGCGCAGGCGGCTTCGAACGCCGCCTCGTGCTCGCGGTAGGCGTCGAGGATGACGTCGCGTAGCTGGCCCGGCGGTGATGCATCGACGATCGGTCCGCTGCAGGGCGACGCTGCACGAGTCGGGGTTGACCGAGTGCTGCCATTCCGTCCGCCGACACCGAGGGGTGCTACCCCGCGATCCAGGGCAGCGTGTGTGGCACCTGTACCCGGGTATCGAGTCAAGACCAAAATGCCGCACCGCTCCGACTGTCCACCGGGCGCCGCGCAAGCTGAAAGGCGAGCTGGCGGGCCAAGCGGTAGCTCCGCCCGTTGCTGTCCGACCGCGCTGCGCCGTCGAGGCTCTCAGGCTGGCGACGACTTTGGCTCATGTCGAGCTGTTAGCCTCGCGGCCCTCGATCGACGTCCCCACGCAGGCCGGACGCTGTAGCACTCGTCGATCCGTCCACGGGGAAACACAGGGCCTGACGAGCCCACACTCGTCCCACGCCCAGATTGTCTCGTCTGAAAGATCCCGTCCCGAACCGGCGTTCATAGAAGTGTCTGAGACGGTTTTCCGTCACCACGTGCGCACCTGACGGGTCGCACGTCCCGCCCCTGTTCCGCGGCATCAACCTGATCCGCGCGAACGCAACCACGCCGTCGGTCCCCGATCCTCGGCGTCCAAGGAGAGCACCATGTCCAAGCACAGCACAGCAGTGGTGTCCGTGAAGATCCTTCCCAATACCACGAGCAATCCCCCCGGGAAGCTCGCCGACGCGGAGGTGGTCTTCGAGGCCGACGCGGGTCCGTTCAAGGGACTCAAGCTCGTCGGCTTCGCCGTCTGGGAACGGCGTAGCGGAGGGCGCAACGTCACGTTCCCCGCCCGGCAGTACTCGGTCAACGGAGAACGCCGGAGCTTCGCGTTGCTTCGCCCCTCCAACGGAGAGGCGAGCACTCAGGAGGCGATTCGGGACCTGATCCTCGAGGCGTACACCGCCGCTGAGGCTCAAGCCTGACGACCTCTCGGGCATCCCAGGTGACGAGCCCTCGGGCCGTCACCTGGGACCCCGCCGCCGCGTCCACGCCGCCGTTCCACGGCGTCGGCGGACAGGCGGCTTTTCAGATGACTGTCAGCTCGCTGAGGACCATCGCCATGGAGACTGCACCGTCCACCATCGTCCGTCGCCCGGAACTGGTATCGCCGTCGCTCACGATGACGGACGGCAGTCGTGCGCTGCCCGTGAGCGCCGTCTACCACCTGTCGGAAACTGGGCGGAAGGCGTCCCTGCTTCAGGGCGGCGATGGGCGTACGGTGCAGCGGCTTCAGGTCTCCGTGCCCGCGAATCGCCTGCACCTGGTGACGGTGAACGCGCGAGGCGAGGCGCGCCTCAAGTTGAGCCCAAGATTCGAGGTGGACGAGAGCCAGCGCGTCCACCGCATCGACGACCCACCGGCGTACGACGCGCCGCCCACCCTCGACCAACTGTTCAAGGACGCCGCCCGTAACCACGAATTGGAGCGTGCCTACCAGTCCGAGCGCACGGCGTCGCGAGCCAAGCGGCGCGAAGCGGAACGTGACTACCGTGGCGAGGTCGCCGCGGCGTTCCTCGCCGATCCGACGCAGCGCGCCATGGTGCATCCGTCGCCGTCGCCCACGCGCTGTGTAATCGTCACGCCGCGTGGGCGCGTCCAGTTCGATGCGCATGACCATGAGATGCCCGCGCGGGATGTGCCGGCAGAGGCGCATCGGCGATTCCGGGCGGACCTGCAGAGCGCACGCGCCCGTGTCCAGCAGGAGCGCACCGAGGGGTTGCTC
>JAWKHR010000029.1:0-77802 GCA_041394725.1 Vicinamibacterales bacterium
GTTGATGCGAGCCGGCATGCGTCCGGCCAGCCAGATGAGCGTGCGCCTCTCGATCGGCGCCAGGATGCTGGTGAGCACGCGCGTCGCGTCGCGATAGGGCGCGCCCGCGGAGCGGGCGCCGGCGGTGAGTGGTGTGGCCATGCAGAACCTCCTGCCCGGTAATGCGCAGGGCGCCGGAAACGCGGCTCAGGGGGACGGGTCTCGAACAGGGGAGGGGACGGGTCTCGAGGTGTGCATCTCCGGAGTGGATGAGCCGTTCCCGCGGCGTCCCGCGCATTACCCCAGGGGCGTGATCGACGAGCCGGACGAACTCGCCGGGATCTCCCCGGCAGGGAGGCAGGGATGCGCGTGACGAGAACGTCGATGGCGGCCGTCGTGATGGTGGGGGGGCTCGCCGCGGCCGGGGGGCCGGTGCTCGGACCGGACGGGGCGTCCGCCTGGACCGCCTACGTCGGTCTGGTCGAGCAGCGGGTCGCCCGCGAGGAGCGCGTCGCGGACCCGTTCCTCGACACCGACCGGTCCGCGGACGGGACGGCGCGGCGAGCGGCGCTCCGGTCGGGCGAGGTGCTGGTGGAGGAGGTGCGCGAGCCGGGCGCCGACGGCGAGGCGTTCGACGTGCCGTCCGCCCTCGTCCATCACTGGCGCGGCGCGGTGTTCGTGCCGGGCGCGACGATCGACGGCATCCTGGCGCGGCTCGCCGACGCGCCGCCCGGCGAGGGGCAGCCGGACGTGCTGCGCGCGCGCGTGCTCTCGCGCACGCCGGACGGGCTGCGCGTCTACCTGCGGGTGCAGCGCACCAAGTTCGTGACCGTCGTCTACGACACCGAGCACGAGGTGCGGATGGCGAGGCTTGCGCCGGATCGCGCCGCGACGTCGAGCCGGGCCGTCCGGATCGACGAGATCGCCGACGCCGGCACCGCGACCGAGCGCGTGCTGCCGCCGGGAGAGGACCACGGGTTTCTCTGGCGCTGGAATGCGTACTGGCGCTACCTGCAGGTGCCGGGCGGCGTGTTCGTCGAGTGCGAATCGGTGAGCCTGAGCCGCGACGTGCCCGCGTTCGTCCGCGCGCTCGCGGGACCGCTGATCCGCCGGACCGCGCGCGAGTCGATGGATCGCACGCTGGTCACGTTCCGCGACCAGATGCGCCGGGTGGCCGCCCCCACGCCGCGCGCTCGGTGGACGGCTCGATGACCTGGAAGGAGACGAGTACGCCCGCGGCCGCCGCGATCAGGAACGCGCCGAGGTCGGTGCGGGCGCCGATCGTCATCGCGCCGGCGCCGGACAGCGCGAGGAGGAAGACGAGGTCCGCCGCGCGGACGGGTCCGGCGGACCGGCGGCGGACGCGCGGCCACTCGGCCGGATAGCTGCGCGCGGCGAACCAGCGGTGCAGGCGAAGGGCGGAGGCCGTCACGGCGCCCGCCAGCCCGAGCACGAGCAGGCCCAGGCTCGCCGCGCCCGGCACCAGCTCCCGCGCCGCCCACAGCGGCGCGATCAGCGCGAGATAGACCCCGCTGGCCGTCGCCTGATGGAACTGCCACCACCAGCGCGCGTGACCGTGGTCCGGTGTCGGGGCGGGGATCGCGTGCTCGCCGCGACTGGCGAGCGGCGGATCGACCGCGTCCGACTGTCCCGGCACCAGGCGCCGGGGCGGATTCATCCCGCGCAGGATCGCGTCAATCATGGCGTTCGTCGAGGCGTAGCGCTCTTCGGGGCGCTTCGCAAGGCACGTCCGGATGACCGGCGCCATCGCGTCGTAGATGCCGCCGTCCACCACGCCCAGCTCGACCGGCGGGACCAGTCGGGGCGGGTCCGACTCCAGGATGTGTGCCATCGTCGATGCCGGGCCGGCGCCGGCGAACGGGTGGCGACCGGTCAGCATTTCCTGGGTGATGACGCCGAAGGCGAACTGATCCGCGCGCGCGTCGAGGGCCTCGCCCCGGATCTGCTCGGGCGACATGTAGGCGGGCGTGCCGAGCAGGGCCCCGTCTGCCGTCAGCCGCGCGCTGCCGGCATCGTCCTCCGACACCGCGAGGCCGAAGTCGAGGAGCTTCACCGTGTCGGAGGGCGTGCGGACGACGTTCTCCGGCTTCAGGTCGCGGTGGACGATGCCGCGGGCGTGCGCGGCGGCCAGCGCCTGCGCGATGGCGAGTGCGGTCTGCACGGCCCGGTCGGGCGGCAGCGGCCCCTCGTCGAGTTCCTCGCGCAGCGTGCGACCGGGCACGAACTCGGACGCGATGTAGCTCTGCCCGTCGAGCGTCTCGAACGCGAACACCGTGGCGATGCCGGGATCGCTCAGGCCTGCGGCCGCCCGCGCTTCACGCCGGAGTCGCTCGCGGCGCACCGGATCCGAGGTGAAGCGGGGCGCGACGGCCTTGAGCGCGACCGGTCGATCCAGGCGCGTGTCCGTCGCGAGGTACACGACGCCCATGCCGCCGCGGCCCAGGAGCCGCTCGATGCGATAGGGCCCGACCGTGTCGCCGGAGGTGAGCAGCGCTTCCTGCCCGCTGGCGTCGGCGACGTGCGCGACGGGTCGTTCGATGAACGACGACGCGGATGCGCGCGCGTGGGCGTCGAGCAGCGACTCCACTTCCGCGCGCAGCGCGGTGTCGGTGCCGCAGGCCCGCGCGAGGAACGCGGCGCGGTCGGTCGCCGGGACGTCGAGCGCGCGGTGGAAGAGGTCGTTCACGCGGTCCCACGGGCGCTCGCCGCCGACCGCGCTCACCGGGGGGATCCTTCCAGCTCGCGCAGCAGCCAGGCCTTCGCGATCGTCCAGTGGCGCTTGATCGTCGCGGCCGACAGGTCGAGCGCCTCGGCCGTCTCCTCGACCGACAATCCCCCGAAGTACCGCAGCTCGACGATGCGCGCCTGCGTGGCGTCGAGGGCCGCGAGCCGGGTGAGCGCCTGGTCGATCGCCAGGACGTCGGGTGAGGTGGAGGAGGCTGGCAGGAGTGACTCGTCGAGCGTGACCTGGACCTGTGCGCCGCCGCGCTTGGCCGCGGTGCGCGCGCGGGCGCGTTCGACCAGCAGCCGGCGCATGGCGATGGCCGCGAGCGCGACGAAGTGCCGCCGGTCGTTCACCTTCGGCGCGCGGCCGCGCGCCATCCGCAGGAACGCCTCGTGGACCAGCTCGGTCGCCTGCACGCTGTTCGCGCGCTCACGGCGGACGTAGCCGTCGGCCAGGCGCCGCAGTTCCGCGTAGACGTCCTCGACGAGCCCGCCGACGTCGGCCGGGCCGTCCTGCCGGTCGGTCATGGCCGGCGGCCGGCCTCGTAGCGACGGGCCAGATCGGTGATGACCGAGGCCTTCCACACGTAGCCGAGCTGGAGCGAGGTCTCCACCGTCTGCGGCGCGGGTGCCGGTCCGCCGTTGGCCGACGCGGCCGCCGGTGCCGGGCGCTGCTCGCGCACGACCGGCGTCGCCGAGAAGATGCCGAGCAGCTTCAGCACCCGGCCCGATCGCATCACGCCGTCGGTGGACTCGTAGATGCCGTTGGCCACCGCGAGCACGGGCGCGCCGGACATGCCCGGGAACGCCGAGACGTCCACGAGGAAGACGGGCTGGCCCTCGAAGTCCACGTCGGGCTCGCTCGCGATGTGGCCCGTCTTCCACACCGGCAGGAAGTGCGTCGTGTCGTAGAAGCCGTAGGGGTAGCCGAGCAGCGTCGCGCCCGACGTCGGCCGGATGCGGATGTCGCCGCGCGTGTGCGCCTCGGTGAAGACGAACAGCCGCAGGTGCTCGTACGCGGCGCGGGGGAGCGGCACCAGGACGACGTCGGCGCCGGGGTACCGGTCGCTCGCGATCCAGAGCGGCGTGCCCTGCGCGTCGTAGAGCGCGAACTCCACGGCCTGCACGTCCTCGGGCCGTTCAGGTTCACGGTGCAGGATGATGCGGATCCGATCGCGCGCGGTCGGCGCGCCGAGCACCGGCTGGCCCGTCACCACGTGGCGGTTGGTCACGAGGAAGACGGTCGCGATCTCGTCGTCGGGCGTCGTGCTCGCGAAGAGGAAGCCCGTGCCCTGCGAGAGGGCCTGCGAGTCCCGCAGCAGCCACACCGGCGTGGTCATGAGGGAGCGCGGATCGACCTCGGCCGTGGAGTCGGCGGGATCCTGCGCGCGGACCCCGTCGCGCGCCAGCGCCGGAGGCATGGCCGGGAGGGTCAGGGCGAGGAGCAGGGCCAGCGTGACGGGCAGGCGACCGCGCATGTCGAATGAGGATAGCAGGCGGCCTATCGCGCGTCCGCCTGGACGAGCCGGCGCCGGAAGACGCCCGGTGGCACCCCGTTCCAGCGCTTGAAGGCCTTGTTGAAGGCGGCCTCCGCCTCGTAGCCGACGCGCTGCGCGATCTCGCCGATCGGCGCCGAGCCGGCGCGCAGCATGCGAGCGGCCTGGCCCATCCGCCAGCGGGTGATGTAGGTGAGCGGCGGCTCGCCGACGAGATCCGCGAACCGCGCCGCGAAGGCCGATCGCGACAGGCCGATGCGCTGGGCCAGCGACTCGACGGTCCACGGTGCCTCGGGCGTCTCGTGGATGAGCGAGAGCGCCGCGCCGACCTGCGGGTCCATGAGCGCGCGCAGCCAGCCGCCCGCGTCGGACCCGGCCTCGGCGAGGTGGGCGCGGATGGCCTGCACGAACAGGATGTCGGCGAGGCGCGAGACGACCGTCTCCGCCCCCGGCAGCCCCGAGGCCATCTCGGACGCGACGAACTGCATGGTGGCTTCGAGCCAGCGCACGGTCGTGCCCTGGTCGCCGCGGACGTGGATGAGCGGGGGCAGGGAGAGCAGCAGGGGATCGTAGGCGCCGGTCTCGACCTCGAAGCAGCCCCACACGAGGGTCGTCGTCGCGCCGTCGTCACCGCCGTAGCGGAAGATGCCTCCGGGCTGGCACTTCTGCTTGCGCGGGCAGGACGTCAGGACCTCGACGACGGGCCGGACCGGCGTGGCCGGGCTGTCGAGGATGGCGTGACCCTGGCCGCGGGGCAGGACGACGAAGTCGCCGCCGTCGATCTGGACCGTCCGGGGGGAGGCCGCCGGGCCGCCGGCTTGGTCGAGCGACAGCCAGCAGGTGCCGCGGGTCACGAGATAGAACGTGGGGTGGCCGCCGGGAATCCCGAGCCCCCAGGGCGCGGTGCACTCCAGGCGTCCGCTCACCACGCTGCGCACGCGGATTGCCTGCAGCACGTCGGTCAGCACGTCCATGGCCCAGGATTATCGCACCATCGTGTCCCCGTCGTCTTACGACACCGGGAGTCTTTAGACGATTGGGCAAGAAATCAGGCGGTTTGGTCATCGACACGCCAGGGGGGGCGTTGTAGTGTGGCAGGGAACCGGCTGGGGGCGGCGGGCCGGTGGCAAAACTTCCACCGTCAGGTATCGTAATAGGTTGTCGTTTGTGGCGACGCGCGCCCGTCGGGCGTCGCCGATCCGTCGTTCCCCTCTCAGTTTCCTGGACTCCCTCATGATGCTTCCGGACCCTGTCCTGTATCCCACTCTGGCCCGCGCGCGGACGTGGCGCCAGCTGGCCGGCGCGAGTCTCGTGCTGGCGTTGACGGCCGCCTGTGGCGGCGGCGCGCCCGAGGGGGCCGCGGGAGGACCACCGGGAGGCGGCGGATTCGCCGTCCCGGTCGAAATGGTGACGCTCGAACCGACGCCGGTCGAGCGGGCGACCGAGTTCGTCGGGGTCGTCAAGTCGCGCCGCTCGACGACGATCCAGCCGCAGGTCGAGGGATACCTGCGGGGCATCCTCGTCAAGTCGGGCGACCGCGTGACGGCCGGCACGCCGCTCTTCGACATCGACTCGACGCCGCAGCAGGCGGCCGTCGCGACGCTCGAGTCGCAGCGCGCGGCGCGGCAGGCCGACGCGACGTTCGCGCGGCAGCAGGCCGAGCGCGCCAAGACGCTGCTCGACGTCGGCGCGATGAGCCAGCAGGAATACGAGCAGGCCGTCGCCCAGCAGGCCGCCGCCGAGGCCCAGCTCAAGGCCGTCGAGGAGCAGATCCGGCAGCAGCAGGCCGAACTGGCCTACTACCGCGTCGTCTCGCCCGTGGCGGGCGTCGTCGGCGACGTCCCGGTTCGGGTCGGCGACCGCGTGACGCGGACGACGGACCTCACGACGGTCGACGACAACGCGGGCCTCGAGGTGTACGTGAACGTCCCCGTGCAGCAGGCGCCGGAGCTGCGGATCGGCCTGCCGATCAACATCATCAGCGAAGCGGGCGCGGTCATCGCCACCGAGCGCATCACCTACGTCGCCGCCTCGGTCGATGACTCGACGCAGACCGTGCTGGTCAAGGCGCCGCTGGCGCAGCGTGGCGGGCAATTCCGGTCGGACCAGTTCGTCCGCGCGCGCATCGTCTGGAGCACGGAGCCCTCGCTGACCGTGCCGGTCGTGAGCGTCGTGCGGGTCAGCGGCCGGCAGTTCGTCTACGTGGCCGAGTCGGCCAACGGCGGCCTGGTCGCGCGGCAGCGCCCGGTGCAGCTCGCGTCGGCGATCGGCGACGTCTACCCGGTGATCTCCGGCGTGACCGCCGGTGATCGGCTGATCACGTCGGGCATCCAGAAGATCGGCGACGGCGCGCCGGTGCAGACCATGCCGCCGCCGGGCGCGGGCCGCGGCGGCGGTGACGCCGGTCGCGGCGGGGCGCCGGGCGAGGGTGGCGCCGCGGGTACCGGTCGCGGTGGTGACGCCGGTCGCGGCGACGGCGCGGGCTCGGGCCGGGGAGGCCGTCCGTGATCTCACGCCTCTTCATCACCCGGCCGATCCTGGCCACCGTCTGCTCGCTGCTGATCATGCTCGCCGGGATCATCGCGATCCCGACGCTGCCGATCGCGCGGTACCCCGAGCTGACGCCGCCCTCGGTGGGCGTCCAGGCGTTCTACACGGGCGCCAATGCGCAGGCGGTCGAGAGCGCGGTGACCACGCCGCTCGAGCAGGTCATCAACGGCGTCGAGGGCATGCTCTACATGACCTCGTCGAGCACGAGCTCGGGCTTCGCGAGCATCAACGTCGTCTTCGAGGTCGGGCGCGATCCGGACCTGGCGGCGGTGGACGTGCAGAACCGCGTCAACCAGGCCCTGGGCCGCATGCCGGCCGACGTGCGTACGAACGGGATCACGGTCCAGAAGAACACCACCGGCTTCCTGGGCGGCATCGGGTTCTACTCGCCCGACAACCGGTACGACGAGCTGTTCATCAGCAACTACCTGGATCTCTACGTGCGCGACGCGCTGCGGCGCGTGCCGGGCGTGGGCAACATCATCATCTTCGGCGAGCGCAAGTTCGCGATGCGGCTGTGGCTCGACCCGGACAAGCTGGCGGGCCGCGGCCTGACCGCGAGCGACGTCGTCGGCGCACTGCGCGAGCAGAACGTCCAGGTGGCGGCGGGCAGCATCGGCAGCGCGCCGTCGCGCGAGGACCAGCAGTATCAGCTGAGCGTTCGGGCGGTCGGCCGGCTGCAGGAAGCGGACCAGTTCGAGAACGTGGTGGTGAAGGCGGGCCGTGACGGCGCGCTCGTCCGGGTGAAGGACATCGGCCGGGTCGAGCTGGGCGCCGAGAACTACACGTCGCAGCTCCGGTTCGCCGGGGTGCCGGCCTCGGGCATCGGCATCACGCTGCTGCCGTCGGCCAACGCGCTCGACACGTTCGCCGGCGTCCAGGCCGAGCTCGACCGCCTGCGCGGGTCGTTCCCGCCGGGCCTCGAGGCGCAGATCGCGTTCGACAACGTCGGCGTGGTCCGCGAGTCGATCATCGAGGTGCTCAAGACGCTCGGCGAGGCGATCGTGCTCGTCGTGCTGGTGCTCTTCCTGTTCCTGCAGAACTGGCGGAGCACGCTGATCCCGGCGGTGACGATCCCGGTGTCGCTCATCGGCACGTTCGCGTTCATGAAGCTGCTCGGCTTCTCGATCAACACGCTGACGCTGTTCGGCATCGTGCTCGCGACCGGCACGGTCGTCGACGACGCGATCGTCGTGATCGAGAACATCGAGCGCCACATGCGCGAGTACGGCAAGAACGCGCTGACGGCCGCGGTGGACGCGATGGCCGAGGTCTTCTCGGCGGTCGTCGTCATCGGCATCGTCCTGGTCTCGGTCTTCGTGCCGGTCGCGTTCTTCCCGGGCACGACGGGCCGCATGTATCAGCAGTTCTCGATCACGATTGCCTTCGCCGTCGTGCTCTCGGTGTTCAACGCGGTGACGTTCACGCCGGCGCTCTCGGCGCTGCTCCTCGACCAGGAGAAGCACCCGCACGGCCTGTTCTTCCGGATGGTCAACGGCGTGATCGACGCCGGGACCCGGTTCTACGTGTTCTGCGTCAAGAAGGTGCTGCGGTGGGAGCTCGTGATGCTCCTGGTCTTCGCGGCCGGCCTCTGGGCCACGTGGAGCGTCTACCGCGCCGTGCCGTCGTCGTTCGTCCCGGACGAGGACGAGGGCTACTTCATCACGATCATCCAGGCGCCGTCGGGCGCGTCGCTCGAGTACACGACGGCGCTTGCCAAGCAGGCCGAGCAGATCATCCTGGCGCAGCCCGAGGTCGTCGCGACGTTCTCCGTCGCCGGCTTCAGCTTCAGCGGCTCGGCGCCGAACCAGGGACTGATGTTCACCCGGCTCGCGAGCTACGAGGACCGGCAGGGACCCCAGCACTCGCTCCAGGCGGTGGTGGGCCGGCTGCAGGGCATGCTGCTCGGCGGCATCACCGGCGGCCTGGTGATCCCGGTCGTGCCGCCGTCGATCCAGGGCGTGTCGGCGTTCGGCGGGTTCCAGTTCGAGGTGCTCGACGGATCGAACGGCCCGATCGAGAACCTGGCCTCGGTCACGCAGCAGATCATCGGGCGCGGCATGCAGTCGGGACGGGTCACGGGCCTGTTCAGCAGCTTCACCGCGGACGACCCCCAGCTCGTCGTGGACATCGACCGCGACCGGGCCCGGAGCCTCGGGCTGCCGCTCGGCGCGGTGACCGACACGCTGTCGATCCTGCTCGGGTCGCAGTACGTCAACGACTTCGACTTCAACAACCGCGCCTACCGCGTCTACGTGCAGGCCGACAAGCAGTTCCGCGGCGAGCCCGGGGACCTGCGGCAGTACTACGCGCGGTCCTCGACGGGCCAGATGGTGCCGCTCGACACCGTCGTCCGGATGCACGAGACGACCGCGCCGGCCGTCATCAGCCACTTCAACCTGTATCGCTCGGCCGAGATCACCGGGTCGGCGGCGCCGGGCTACAGCTCCGGCCAGGCGATCGAGACGATGGAGCAGATCGCGTCGGACGCGCTGCCCCCGGGCTTCGACCACGCGTGGGCCGGCCTGTCGCTCGAGGAAATCAGCGCCGGGTCCCAGGCCGTCTGGATCTTCGCGCTCAGCATCTTCCTCGTCTACCTGGTGCTGGCCGCGCAGTACGAGAGCTGGGTGCTGCCGTTCATCATCCTCCTCGGCGTGCCGCTCGCCGTCTTCGGGGCGCTCGGCGCGCAGTGGCTGCGCGGGTTCGCCAACGACGTGTTCTGCCAGGTCGGCCTGGTCATGCTGATCGGGCTGGCCGCGAAGAACTCGATCCTGATCGTCGAGTTCGCCGAACAGCTCCGCGAGCACGGCCACTCGATCGTCGATGCGGCGGTCGAGGCCGCGCGCATCCGGCTGCGGCCCATCCTGATGACGTCGCTGACGTTCATCCTGGGCGTGCTGCCGCTGGCGATCGCGACGGGGGCCGGGTCGGCGGGACGCAAGTCGGTCGGCACCACGGTCGTCGGCGGCATGATTGCCTCGACGTTCCTGTCGGTCATCTTCATCCCGGTGCTCTACGTCGCGATCCGGACGATCGCGCCGGGACGCGGCCACCACCGCGGCGAGCGGGCCGAGGCCCTCGCCCAGCAGACGGAGGGGTCGCATGCGTAGGGGGAACCTGATGATCCGTGAGACGACCGGCTCCCGGCCGATCGGCGCGGCGGGACTCGTCCTGCTGCTGGCGCTGGGCGTGGCGCCGGCCGCGGCGCAGACGCCGGCGCCGGCGCGGCGGGTGGAGTTCGACCAGGCGATCCAGGACGCCCTCGCCAACAACCCGACGATCGCGCAGGCCCGCACCGCGGTCGCCCGGGCCGACGCGCTGCTTGCCCAGGCCCGTGCCGCGACCATGCCCGGCGTGTCGGCCGGCGTGACCAACGTGACGCTCGACAGCGCGCGTGGATTCGACGGCAACGTCACGCAGCCGCAGAACCAGTTCGCGTTCACGGCCTCCGCGTCCATGGCGGTGCTCGCGCCCACGCGCTGGGCCGGCGTGAACCAGGCCCGCGACCAGATCGACGTCAGCGAGCGGGCCTCGGCCGAGACGCGGCAGCAGATCGCGATCGCCGCCGCGGAGACCTACCTGGCCGTGATCACCGCGCGGCGCCAGGTCGAGGTCAACGAGCGCGCGATCGAGAACGCCCGCGCGCACCTCGACTACGCGCAGCGCCGGCTCGAGGGCGGGGCCGGCAGCCGCCTGAACCAGTTGCGTGCGGCCCAGGCGGTCAGCGCCGACGAGGCGCGGCTTGCCGCGACCCAGCTGGCCCTGATCCGGGCGCAGGAGGCCCTCGGCGTGATCCTCGCCGCCAATGGCCCCGTGGACGCCGGCGCCGAGCCGGTCTTCGACGTGCCGGCCACCGCGGATGAGGCGACGTGGATGGCGGCACGGCCCGACGTCCAGTTCCAGGAAAGCGTGCGCCGCGCCGCCCAACGCGTGCTCCGCGACAGCTGGAAGGACTGGCTGCCCACGGGGACCGCGTCGTTCGACCCGCAGTACATCACGCCGTCCGGCCTGTTCCAGCCGTCGCGGACGTGGCGGCTGACGTTCGCCGTGACGCAGCCCGTCTTCGACGGCGGCCAGCGCCGCGCCTCGGAGCAGCTGCGCCAGGCGTCCCTGACGCAGTCGGAGCTCTCGCTGACGCTCACCCAGATCCAGGCGCGGTCCGAGGTCCGGACGGCACGCGCGTCGATCGACGCCCTGCAACGCGCGGTCGAGGCGTCCCGCCTCGCCGCCCAGCAGGCCGACGAGGTGTTGCGCATCACGACCAGCGCGTTCGAGGTCGGGGCCACGACCAACATCGAGGTCATCGACGCGCAGCGATCCGCCCGCGACGCCGAGTCCACCGCGGCGCTGGCCGAGGACGCCGTCCGCCGCGCCAGGCTCGAGCTGCTGGTGGCGCTGGGCCTGTTCCCGCGCTAGCGTCTGGCCACCGTGGGGAACGCCCGAGGGGCGTTGGGGGCCATGGAGGACGCGGAGAACGCCCGGCGGGCGTGGGGACGTGGGGGACGGGAGACCGGGGGAGAGCCGGGGAGTTGCTCCTCGAGCAAATGCCCAGTCCCCAGGTCTCACGGGTCCAGCTTCCCTGGTC
The DNA here is from genome assembly GCA_041394725.1 of Vicinamibacterales bacterium. Lineage (GTDB taxonomy): Bacteria > Acidobacteriota > Vicinamibacteria > Vicinamibacterales > SCN-69-37 > JAWKHR01. The sequence goes on from JAWKHR010000029.1 coordinate 11,356, forward strand.
CGCGACCCGGCAGGTTCCATAACCTGCCCTCCCAACGTCTCCCGTCGCCCCACGTCCCCACGCCCGCCGGGCGTTCCCCACGGCCCCACGCCCCCGGGCGTTCCCCACGGCCTGACACTCCCCAGCCCCCAAACTTCCCCCACGCCCCCCAAAGTGCGATACTGGCCGGGCCATGCCAGGCCGCGCCGGTTGGGGTGATCCATGCGCCCGAGGACCGTCCGTACGGCCCGCCAGCTCATCGGCCTTTTCGCGCTGACCGGAGCGACGCTCCTTGCGACGCCACCAGTCCAGGCCCAGCGGCCCTCGCGGACCCAGACGCAGACGCGGCCCGTTCCGCCGCAGCGTCCGGTCTTCCGGACGGACGTCGAGCTGATCCAGGTCGAGGTCGTCGCGGTCGACGCCCTCGGCCGGCCGGTACGCGGGCTCACCGCGGGCGACTTCGCCCTGCTCGACGACGGCGAACCCCGGGACGTCGCGATCTTCGAGGAGTTCACCCGTCAGCCCTCGGATGGCGTGCCCGCGCTGCCGCCCGCCTTCCCGCGTGACGTGGCCGACAACCGCGCGCCCGGCGCCGACCGGCTGATCGTGCTGGCCATCGACGACATGGTGCCCGGCGACCGGTACGACCGGCTCGAGGCGCTCGGGCACGAGGTCGTCGAGCGGGTCGGCGATCGCGCGGCGATGTCGCTGCTCTTCACGAGCGGCGCGCCGCGCGTGGAGGCGACGATGGACCACGCGCAACTGCTGCGCGCCATCGATCGCATCTCCGAGCGCACCTCCGCCGCGCCCCGCGTCGCGCGCGTCGTCAGGAACGAGACGGGGCAGTGTGCCACGGCGCTGCTGACGCAGTTGTCGCAGGCGTTGCGGGCCGACGACCGGCGGCGCAAGTCCGTCATCTACATCTCGCCGTACTGCGGGTCCGGCCTCGATCTCGAGACGCTCGACACCGGCGTCGAAGGCGCGCGCGACCTCTCTCGCATGCTCGAGAGCCTGCGCCAGGCGAACGTGGCGTTCTACGGCATCGACCCGCGCGGGCCGGTCGGTTTCAGCCTCGGCAACTTCCCGCCGCCCGACCTGACGGTCCGTCCGGCGGGCGACGCCGGCGACCTGATCCTCAGGCCGCACACGCGGTCGTGGGACCCGGTGCTCAGCTCGCAGCGCGCCATGCGGCAGGTGGCGGACGCCACGGGCGGCTTCGCGATCACCGACACCGCGGACTTCTCGGGGGGCATCGCGCGAGTCGTCGCCGACTTCGACCACTACTACGTCCTCGGCTTCTATCCCGGACACCCGGACGACCACGACTTCCGGCGGCTGACGGTCCGCGCGAGCCGGCCGGATCTCACGCTGCGCTACCGCCGCGGATTCCAGGCCGGAGACGGCCAGCCCGTCCCGCGCAACACCAACCCGATGGCGGTGCTGTCCGAGGGCGTCCTGCCACGCGCCGACCTGCCGCTGCGACTGGCGGCCACGCCGCTGCCCAACGGCGCCCGTGAGGTGCCGGTCGCCCTGTCGCTCGAGATCACGATGCCCGACGACGTCCCGCCCGCGCTGGCCGACGACGTGGACCTGTTCGTGATGGCGGTGGATCTCGATCGGGCGAAGGTGGCGCGGTCGATCGCGCGCGTCCGGCACGTGGACCTCGCGGGCGCCGACGGCGCCGCGCGCACCTACCAGGTGATCAGCGCGATCGACCTCCGCCCGGGTCGCTACCAGCTGCGCGTGTCGGCGCGCAGCGCCGCCGTGGGCCGGGCCGGCAGTGTCTACATGAACGTCGACGTGCCCGACGCGTCGAGGGTGCCGGTCGGCATCGGCGGGCTGGTGCTGGGCTACGAGGATCCGGACCGCCTCACGGCCGACGCGGTGAGCCTCGAGGCCGGGGCGCTGCCCTTCGCGCCGCTGCTGGAGCGCGCGTTGCCGTCGATCGAGACGCTCCGCGTGTTCGTGCCCGTCTGGCGCCGCGACGCGGACGGGCCCATGCCGGCGGCGGTCGAACTCGTGGACGCGCGCGACCAGGTCGTGCGGCTGGTGGAAGCCGTCCAGCCGCCCGGCGAGCGGATCGGCGCGTTCGACGTGCGGCTGTCGCTGATCGGCGTGCCGTCGGGGCCCTACCGGCTGCGCGCCCGTGCCGGCGCCGGCGAAGCCGTCGCGTCGCGCGAGGTCGGCCTCTACGTGATGTCTGGCGCGGTGCGCTTCCTGGCAGGGGAGGAGCGATGAACGGCAGGACGCGGGCCCGGGACGGGCGCGCCCACGGGCGCGAGAGGCGCGTCATCGTCGTGATGGCCGCGATCGCCGTCATGGCGGCCGGGACGGCGGCCGTGCGCGCGGGCCGCGTGGCGCAGCCCCACTCGGTGCTGGTCGCGGTGACCGACAGCGAGGGCCATCCGGTCGCGGGGCTCGGCCCGGCCGACTTCGTCGTGGAGGCGGGGCCGCTGCCGGGTCGCGTCGCGACGGCAAGGCCCGCCACCGACGCACCGGCGGTCGTCATCGTCGCCGACCACCTCCGCGGTCCTGAGAGCCTGCAGGCCTACCGCGCCGCCCTGCGGCGCGTCGTCGCGCAGCTCCGCGAACGGCATCCCGACGCGCGCATCGGCCTGATGACCGGGTCCCAGGAGGGCGCGGCGGCGCCGCCCCTGTTCAACGCCACCGCCGACGCGGCGGCCATCGACGAGCAGATCGAGCGGTACTACGGGACGACGGCGACCGCGCCCCTCGTCGAGGCGATTCTGGTCGCCGCGCGAACGCTGCGAAGCGCGTCGAACGCTCGTCGCCTGGTCATCGCCGTCAGCAACGACTGGATCGCCTCGGGGGTGCCGCCGCGCCGCGTCGCCGACGTCCTGCGCGAGACCGGCAGCCAGCTCTGGGCGCTGGAGCTCTGGCCGACGCCGCGCAACGACGTGTCCGACGAGGAGGCCGTGCTCCGCGAGGTCACCGAGATGAGCGGGGGACGTCGCGTGACGATGATCGGCCTCAACGCCGGGCTCGCGGTGGATCGGCTCATGACGGCCGTCCTGTCGCAGTACGTGGTGACCTACGAACTGCCGGGCCAGGCGCAGGGCCTGGGGCCGGAGGAGCCGCTCCGGGTGGGCGTCCGGAGGGACGGCGTCCAGGTGTCGGCTTCCGGCTGGGTGAACGGGCCCGCGGGCGCGCCCTGACGACGCGTCACGGAGACGCCGCGGCCCTGTGGTAGATCATTCCCGTGCCTGCCACTGCCCGCGGATCCCGCCGTCTCCTCGTGCCCGCCCTCGTCGCCGCCGGCTGCACGGCCGCCTCCCTGGTGCTCGCCGCGATGACGCCGCAGGCGCCGGCCGCGCGGTGGTGGAAGGGCAACACGCACACCCACACGCTCAACAGCGACGGTGACAGCACGCCGGACGAGGTCGTGCGCTGGTATCGGTCGCATGGCTACAACTTCCTGGTCCTGACCGACCACAACTTCCTCACGAGCGTCGACGGCCTCAACGCGCTGCACGGCGCCGACGGCAAGTTTCTCGTCGTGCGCGGCGAGGAGGTCACCGACGCGTTCGAGGGCAAGCCGCTGCACGTGAACGGCCTCGACGTCGCCGAGCGGGTCGAGCCACGACACGGGCGGTCGGTGACCGAGGTGCTGCAGAACAACGTCAACGCCATCCGCGAGGCGAACGGCGTCCCGCACATCAACCATCCGAACTTCGGCTGGGCCGTCACGCCCGACGAGCTGCGGCAGGTGCGCAACAACAGGCTCTTCGAGATTTTCAACGGCCATCCGACGGTGAACAACCTCGGCGGGGGAGGCGTGCCCGGGCTGGAAGCGGCGTGGGACCAGATCCTCTCGAGCGGGACGTTGCTCTACGGCATCGCCGTCGACGACGCGCACACGTTCAAGGACCCAGGCAACCCGGCCGTGGCCGGGCCGGGGCGCGGCTGGGTGATGGTGCGCGCCGAAAGGCTCGAGGCCCGCGCGCTGCTCGACGCGCTGGAGCGCGGCGACTTCTATGCCTCGACCGGGGTGACGCTCGACGACTACCAGGTCACCCCGTCCGCGATCCGCGTCAAGGTGCGCGCCACGAGCTCCTCGAAATACCGGATCCAGTTCGTCGGCCGCGGCGGCCAGGTGCTGCGGGAGGCGACCGAGCCCGAGGCCACCTACGCCTTCTCGGGCACCGAAGGCTACGTCCGCGCGAGGGTGATCGAGAGCAACGGCCTGATGGCGTGGACGCAGCCCGTGCTGGTGCCCGCCACGCCGGACCACTCGCGGTGACCTTCGGATCCCTTGCGCTTCCACAGTCCCGGCGGCGCCCTCGATGTCCGGCTCGTGCCCGCGTCTCCGCCCTCCGGTGGTCCGACCGCTGGCGGCTGATCCTGTAAGCAGCCTTGCACTTTCGTCAGGCGTGCCCGCGGCAGGCCGGGGACCGACGGGGAATCCATCACAAAACTGCCGGTACGAGATTCGCTGTTTCCGGGCCGGGATCGGTACGCGCCGGGGAAAGGAGATTCGCACCCGGCCGGGGAGAACGCGGCGTCTGGGGCCAGCCACCCGAAGCTGGCGGACGGTTGCGGGGCCAGCCAAACCGAAGCTCGCGCGTCACTGAGCGGGCCCACCTTCGCCGAAGGCTACGGTGGGCAACCTTCGCCCGAATTGAGAGCGAAGGTTGGTGGAGGCGGCGGGAGTCGAACCCGCGTCCGAAAGGCCTGTCGCCGCAGGACTCTACATGTGTAGCCGGTCTTGTTGTTTCGCGGCCGTCGTCAAAGTCCGGCGAAAGCGCCGGCCGCTAGTCCGAATGGTGTCGCGCCGCCGCGCCGGACGCGCGTCGGAGCCGAGCCTGCTGAATGGCGTTCGTTCCCGGCCCGCAGGCTGGCCAGGACGAACGTCACGACCTAGTTAGGCCGCGAGCGCGAGCTGCGTGTTCGCAGTTACGTTGGTGTTCCACTGGATTAACGAGCGAAGTGGAGAGCTCGACATGCATCCCGCGGTCCCTTGCCCCCGTCGAAGCCAAGTCGCCCCCTGGGAAGACCGCTGCCTCATTGTCGCACAGGACCGGGGCGGACGTACCCGGTGGCCCCGGACCAGGACGCGCCGATGACCCGAGACGAGCAGCAGCTGCGCCAGACGATCGACCTCGTGTTGAGCCGCATCCGCCAGGACGTCGAGACGCACCTCGAGACGCTGGCGATGGAACTCCTGCGCGTGGTCGAGCGGCGCGACGTGCACGGCGCGCCCGACGTCAAGAAGGCGGCGGTGGAGATCGCCCGCGCGGTCGCCAAGGGCGGAGACCAGGCGCGCCAGGACCTGATGGCCCGGCTCGCCGACGCGGTCCGCGGGCTCGACGACGCGGGCACACTGCGATCGACCATGGAAGCCCTCGGGCGCGGGGCGGCGGCCGAGGCGCAGCGCGTTGCGGTCCTGCTGGTCGATGACGAGACCCTGCGCAACTGGGGGCACTACGGCTTCGCGGCGGGGCAGGGGCCGGTGGACTTCTCGATCGCGGCCTCGCCGCTGATCGCCGCGTCCATCCGCATGCGCCAGGTGAACCTGGTGCCGCCGGCCGGCAGCCGACCCGATCCGTCGCTGCCGGCCTTCATGCGCGTGCCGCCCGGATGCGTCGGCCAGGTCATTCCGCTCGTCGTGGGCGGCCAGGTCGTGGCGGTCGTCTATGCGGACGGTCCCGAGCGACCCGGTGACGCGCTGGGGCCGGCCGTCTGGACCGAGCACGTCGAGGTGCTGGTCCGCCATGCCGCCGCCCGACTGGAGAACCTGACGACCCGGCGGGCCGTTGAGGTGTTGACCACGTCCGCCTGAGGTACGACAATTGAAATCCATGCGCCCAGCCCGGTCCGGACCGACGACGACCTTCGGCACCGCGATCGCGATGGGCCTGTGCCTGCTGATCGCGGCCGATCCCGGTCGCGTGGAGGGCATGGATCCCCAGACCGCGTCGGCGGAGGCTCCGCCGCTCTGGATCGCCCCGGCGCCGGACGCGCCGGGCGCCGACTCGCCGATGGCGAAGGCGGTGGCCGACCTCGACGCCGGGCATGCCGAAGCGGCGCTCGCCGCGTTTGCCGCCGGCGCGCGCGACCCGGTGACCGGCGGCTACGCCCTCCTGCACGTCGCGCAGGCGCAGATCGCGCTGGAGCGCCTCGACGATGCCGCGTTCACGGTCGGGCAGCTCCTCCGTACCCGGCCGACCGGCGCGCTGCTCGAGGCGGCGCGCTGGATCGAGGCCGACCTGGCCCGCGAGCAGGGCGCGCCACAGGACCGCGTGCGCACGCTCCAGGCGGTATTGGCCCTGAATCCGCAGCGCGCGTCCGAGGCGCTGCTCGCGCTGGGCCGCGCCGCGCTCGAGACCGACGACCGCGCCCTCGCGCTCGCCGCCTTCAAGCGCGTCTACTACGACTTCCCGCTGACCGACGAGGCCCGGGACGCCGACGTCGAGATCGGCCGGCTCGTCCCGATGCGCGTCGGGTCGCCCGAGGACTTCGCGAAGGAGCTCCAGCGGGCCGAACGGCTGTTCGCCGCGCGCCGCTACACGGACGCGCGCAAGGCGTTTCAGGCGGTCCGGCCGGCGGCGGGCGGCGACGACCGCGCGCGCATCGATCTGCGGCTGGCCGAGGCCGACTTCCAGGTCGGCCGCTACACGGCCGCCCGGACCGCGCTGGCGGCGTACCTGAAGAAGGCCGACGCGCCGGACCGCGCCGAGGCCGAGTACTACGACCTGTCGGCGCTCGCGAAGCTCCGCCGGTACGACAGCTACGTCGCCGCGGCACGGCGGTTCGTGGACGCGCACGCCGGCGACCCGCTCGCGATTCGGGTCCTCGACGATCTCGGCACCCACTACATCCTGCAGGACGATGACGGGAAGGCCGCCGAGGTCTTCACCGAGATCTATCGGCGTGATCCCGAGGGCCCGTACGCGGCGCGCGCCGCCTGGAAAGCCGGGTGGTGGGCGTACAAGAACGACGACTATCGGGAGACGATCCGCCTGTTCGAGTCGGCGCCGGCCGTGCACACGCGATCCGACTACAAACCGTCCTGGTTCTACTGGGCGGCGCGCTCGCACGAACACCTCGGCGAGGTGGCCGCGGCCGAGGCCGGCTACCGCCGGACGATCGAGGCCTACCGCAATTCCTACTACGGCCGGCAGGCCGCGCTCGAGCTGGAGCGGCTGACCGCGGCCTCGCGCCCGGTCGGCGCGTCCCCGGTGTCGCCGGCGAGCCTGACGCTGCCGCCCAGCGTCACCGCCGCGCCGCTGCCCGACAACGCCCCCCTCATCCGCGCGCTGCTCGGCCAGGGACTCTGGGGGGACGCGCTGGCGGAGCTGCGAGCGCTCCAGCGGGCCGGCCAGGGCACCCCCGTCGTCGAGGCCACCATCGCCTACGCGCTCAACCGGCAGGGGCAGCTGCGCCCGGCCATCTCGGCCATGCGCCGGGCGTACCCGCAGTTCATGGCCGCGGGCGGCGAGGCGCTGCCCGAGGAGATCCTGCGGATCATCTTCCCGGTCGACTACTGGCCGATCATCCGCGAGCGCGCGGCCGAGCGCGACCTCGATCCGTACCTGCTGCTCGCGCTGATCGCGCAGGAATCCACGTTCCAGGCCGACGTCCGTTCCGCGGCCAACGCCTACGGCCTGATGCAGATCCTGCCGTCCACCGGCCGTCGGTATGCCTCGCGCCTGGGCATCCAGCCGTTCCGCACGTCACGGCTGACCGACCCGGCCGTCAACGTCCGCATCGGCACGACCTACTTCGCGGACCTGCTCCGGCAGTTCGGGGACCCGGCCGCGGCGCTCGCGGCCTACAACGCGGGCGAGAACCGCGTGAGCCGGTGGCTGTCCGAGCGGCCGGGCATCGACCGCGACGAGTTCATCGACGACATCCCGTTTCCCGAGACGCAGAACTACGTGAAACGGATTCTTGGCACGGCGGAAGACTACCGGCTACTCTACGGCCACCTGACCCGCCAGACGGCGTCAGGCCGCCGCCCATGACCCGACCTCGATCCTCCGACAAGGCCTCCCGGTTCACCGAGTCGGTGATCCGCGAGATGACGCGCCTGGCGAACCAGCATGGCGCCGTGAACCTCTCGCAGGGCTTCCCGGACTTCCCGGCGCCCGCGGCGCTCAAGGACGCGGCGTGCGACGCGATCCGCGCCGACGTCAACCAGTACGCGGTGACGTGGGGGGCCAAGCCCCTGCGCGACGCGATTGCGGCCGACGTCGGCGCCCGCTACGGCCTGGCGGTCGATCCGGAGCGGCACGTCACCGTCTGCTGCGGGTCCACCGAGGCCATGATGGCGACGATGCTCGCCATCGTCGATCCCGGAGACGAGGTGATCGTCTTCGAGCCGTTCTACGAGAACTACGGCCCCGACGCGATCCTCTCGGGCGCGACGCCGCGCTACGTCACGCTGCGGGAACCCGCGCCTGGCGGCGACTGGACGTTCGACCCGGACGAGCTGGCCGCGGCGTTCTCGGATCGCACGCGGGCGATCGTCATCAACACGCCGAACAACCCGACGGGCAAGGTGTTCACGCGGGCGGAGCTCGAGACGATCGCGGCGCTCTGCCGGCGGTGGGACGTCATCGCCATCACCGACGAGATCTACGAGCACATCCTCTACGACGGCGCGACGCACGTGCCGCTGGCCACGCTCGACGGCATGGCGGACCGCACCGTCACGATCAACAGCATCTCGAAGACGTTCAGCGTGACGGGCTGGCGCGTCGGCTGGACGATCGCGCCGCCCGACCTCACGGGCGCCATCCGGAAGGTGCACGACTTCCTGACGGTCGGCGCGGCCGCGCCCCTCCAGGCCGCCGCCGCGGCGGCCATCCGGGCGCCCGGCGGGTACTACGCCGAACTGGCGGCGAGCTACCGCGAGAAACGCGATCGGCTGATGGGCGTGCTGACCGGGGCGGGGTTCGTGTGCTACCAGCCGCGCGGCGCGTACTACATCATGACGGACATCTCCGCCTTCGGCTTCCCGGACGACGTCGCGTTCGCGCGGCACCTGGTGACCGAGGTCGGCGTGGCGTCCGTGCCGGGCAGCAGCTTCTACCGCGATCCCGCGTCGGGCCGGCAGAAGGTGCGCTTCTGTTTCTGCAAGAAGGAAGAGACCCTCGCGGCGGCCGAGGCGCGGCTGCGCACCCTCAGGGCGGCCAGCCAGGCTGGGTGACGTCGTCGCCCGTGGCGCGCGGACGCCTCGCCGCGGCGTCCGGCCGGCGCCGGCTCAGGGCGTCCGAATCAGCTCGTACAGGGACACACTGCCGTCCTCGCCGATCAGGCGCAGGTACGGCCGGAGGTCCGGCCAGGCCTCGCGCAGCCGCGCGGCGTCCGCCGGGTCGTACAGATCCCAGTGCACCACCACGTAGCGGGCGTGATGGTCGCGCAGCGCGGCGAACGCGTCGAGCGACGGGAACGTCGACAGCCGCCGCATGTCGTCCACGGCCCGCGGCGGGAAGTGGTCGCTGTAGCCGTTGACGAGCGGCTGCCAGTGCACCGTGGACATCAGCATGTACTCGGTGTGCCGCTGGCGGTCGAAGGTGCCGGCGAAGTACGGGAACTCGACCACGGGCGCGCGTGGAAGTCCGGCGAGGGTGCGATAGACGGCCGGCACGCGCGGCGCGTCGACGAGGTTGAAGGTCCGCACGAACGACCCGGCGACCGACAGGGCCAGCACCGCCGCGACGACGATCGACGACCAGCCGGTTGGCACTCGTGACCGCAGGCGCTCGAGCCCCGCGCCGGCGAGCACCGCGAGGACCAGGGTCACCACCAGTCCCAGCCGCGACGGCGCCCTCAGCATCGCGAAGAACGGCAGCACCTCGTGGAGGGCGGCGTAGAGCCCGGCGTCCGGACCGAACGAGGCCCAGAGCGCCAGCAGGCCGAGCGCCAGGTAGAAGCCGGCGATTCGCTGCGACAGCCCGGTGCGGCCGCCGGGCAGGGCGCCGAACGCGCCCAGGCCGAGCGCGAGGAAGCCCGGGAAAAGGACCTCCTTCCAGCTGCCGAGCCACGGCAGCAGCCACGCGTGCAGGACCATGGGCGAGGCGAAGTAGGCGCGCCAGTCGGCCGAGTTGATCCGCGCGTCGTCGAGCGACCGGCCGAAGCCCTCGGCGCGGATGTCCATGAGGCAGGTAGGCCGGCGCCACCAGCGCGACGGCCACCAGCGCGGCGCGCCCAGCGAAGGCCCCAGTATCGCCAGTCGCGCCAGCGGCCGGCCGCGCCGAACCACGCGACACCGAAACCGGCCATCAGGCCGGCGAAGACGCCGTAGTAGCCGCACGAGAGGCCGGTGAGGGCCATCACCGCGCCGAGCGCGGCCGCGCGGCGCCGACGCCCGGCCGATCGACGAAGTGGTGCACCGCGAAGCGTGAGCGGCAGGCCGAACGACATCCAGAGGCTGGATGTGCGGCAGGTGCGAGTAGATGAACGGGCAGAACGCGAAGGTGAGTCCCGCCAGCGCCGCGCCGGCCGCGCCGATCCCGAGGTGCCGCGCGAGGGCGAACGTGCACGTCGCCGAAAGCACAAAGGCGGAGGAGGATCAGCACGTTCGCGGCGAGGTACGAGGTTACGAGTCGCCACCCAGAGCGGCACGGCGACGGCGCCGGCCACGGGTTCGCCTCGGAGTAGGCAGGCGCGCGCGGCGCCGGGTCGAAGATGTTCGCGTCCCCAGGTTCCACGGGTCGCCCGACAGCGCGTGTGCCACCCACGCGACGTTCCAGAGCTGTAGCGCCCGTCGCCACTGTCCGCACGCCCCAGCCGGCCCAGGCCCGGCCAGCGGCGGGGTCACGAGGACGGCCAGAACCAGAACGGCCAGCGCGGGCATAGAGCTCTGGAGGACGTGGGGGGCCTCGAGGACCAGGGGGGCGGGAGGATATGGAGGGCATGGAGGAAAGCGGGGCTTTGGGGGACGTGGGGCGAACGTGGGGACGTGGGGAGAGCACCCTCGTTTCGGAAATCGGTCGGCGGGGGATCGGGGGGCAGCACGGGTTCAGGGTCGGCGCCGGAGGATCAGGCGGACATCACCGGTAGAATGCCCTCCGAAGGGCGGGATTCTACTTCAGGCATCCCGCCAGTGTCCTGAATGGCCGCCCTCCGTTCGTTCATCGGTCCGTTCGTCGTCGGCCTGGCCGTGTGGTGTGCCGCCGGGGACCTGACCGTCGCCGATCAGACCACGGCCACCGTTCGGCTGGCGGTGCCTGCGGCGTGGTGGGTGTTCGTCGTCGCCGCGGCGGGGGCGGCGGCCGTGCCGGGATGGCGGCGGCGACCCGTGGTCGCGACGCCGGCGCTGCTGGCCACGGTGCCGTGGTGGCCCCTGCCGATGCCGGCCGTCGGCCTCGTGTGGACGGGGCCGCTCGCTTGGCTGCCCATCGGCATCGCCGCCTGCCTGGCGTTGGCCTCGCCTGTGTCGCGCGCGACGGCGCGCATCGTCGCGCGGGAGCCTCGGGCGGCGGTGCGGCTCGCCGGCGTGCTGACGCTGCTGGCGGCGCTGGCCACGGCCTGGTCCGTCGCGCCCCGGTTGCCCGGCGGCGACGAGCCACACTACCTCGTCATCACGCAGAGCCTGCTCCTGGACGGGGATCTGCGCATCCAGAACAACCACGATCGCGGTGACTACCGCGCCTACTTCGGGGGCACGCTGCGCCCGGACGTCATCCAGCGCGGCCGTGACGGGGAGGTCTACTCCATTCACGCGCCCGGTACGTCCGTGCTGGTGCTGCCCGCGTTCGCCGTCTTCGGGTACCGGGGCGCCCAGGCGATGGTGCTGCTCTCGGGCGTGCTGGCGGCGATGCTGCTCTGGCAGGCCACGTGGCTGGCCACCCGGCGAACGGACGCGGCCTGGTTCGCCTGGGCGGCGGTGGCGCTGACGCCGACCTTCCTCCTGCAGAGCGTCACGCTGTTCCCCGACGGCTTCGGCATGCTCGCGACGGCCGGGGGGCTCTGGCTGATCGTGCGGCTCGGCTCGGCGGACGCCCCGCCCGTCGGCGTCGCGCCGGTCGTGGCCGTCTCCGCCGCACTGGCGGTCCTCCCGTGGCTGCACACGCGCTTCGCGGTCATCGCCGGCGGACTCGGCCTCGCGATCGTCGTCCGGCTGATGCGGGCATCCGGTGCCGGACGCGTACGCCGGCTCGTGGCGTTCGCCGTGTTGCCGGCCCTCGCGGCGATTGGCTGGTTCGCCTACTTCCAGCTCATCTACGGCACGCCGAGTCCCGCCGCGCCGTACGGCACCGACACGAGCCTCACGCAGTGGCGCTTCGTGCCTGGCGGGCTTGCCGCGCTGGTCTTCGACCAGCAGTACGGCCTGCTGCCGTACTCTCCGGTGCTCGCGTGCTGGGCGGTCGGCCTGTGGCCGTGGCGCGGCGTGGACGCGTCTCCGTCCCGTACCCCTTCGACGCCGGCGCGCAGGGGCGCCGGCGCGGCAACCTGGATCGGCGCCGGCGTGACGGTGGCCTATCTCGCGGCCGTGGCGATCTACTGGATGTGGTGGGCCGGGCTGCCCGCGCCGCCGGCCCGGTTCGCGGCGGCCGCGCTGCCGCTCGTGGCGCTGCCGGTCGGCGTGGCCTGGGCACGGATCGGCCCGAACGGGCGGCGGCTGGCGGTGACGCTGCTTCTCGTCTCGCTGGCGACGACCGCGGTCGTGCTGGGCGTTGACCGCGGCGCGCTCGCGTGGAACATGCGTGACGCGGTGGCGCGCTGGCTCGACTGGCTCGGCCCCGTCGTGGACCTTGCCCGGGCCTGGCCGAGCTTCTTCTGGCGTCTCGATCCGGCGGATCTTTCGACCGAGTGGCCCTTCGTGCTGGCCTCGATCGTCTGGCTGGCCGTGCCGCTGCTGCTCGCGGCCGGCCTGCTGCGCCTGGCAGCCCGGGGCGGCTGGCCGGGCGACCACGTGAGGCTGGCGTGCGGATGGTGGGTCGCCGCGGCGGTGATGGCGACCGCGCAGGTCGGCTGGACGCTGGCCGGCGCGTCCGCGCCCCCGCCGGGCGTCCCTCGCGCGACCGCGCTCGATCCGGCCCGGTCGCAGCTCGACGTCCTGCGGCGCGCGGCCGATGGCGGCCCGGTCTGGCGTCTGGCTGCGCTCGGTGTCGGCCGTCCGGCGCACGCCGCCTCGCTGGCCCTGGTGCGGCCGGAATCGCCGGGCCGCACGGATGCGCCGCCGCCGTGGCTCGCGCTGGCCGGCGTGCCGGCTGGCGCCTATCAGCTCGAGATCGTCAAGGGCGACGGCCGGGGCACGACGCTCGTGGCCTCGCTCGGCCGATCGGCACCGGTGGGGCAGTGGGCCGTCGGTCCGGGCGCGCGGCAGGTCCTGCCGCTCGATCTGCCGGCCGGCGCCGATCGACTGGTCATCGCGCCACCGGACGGCGCCCCGTTGCCGCCGGACGCGCACGTCGCACTTCGGGCCGTCGCGCTCGAGCCGATGCCCGGCGGGCGGTTCGCCGTCGCGGCCGCCCGGCTCGGTCGCGCGACGGTGCTGCTGCTCGACGACGGCGTGTTCGTGGAACCGGAGGGCCTCTGGGTGCGGGGCGGGCGCGACGCGACCTTCCTGGTCGTCGGGCCGGCGGGGCAGGGCGGACGTCTCCGGCTCGGCAACGCGCCGGTGCCGAACGACGTGCGGCTCGTGGTGGACGGCGCGGTCGTGCTCGACGAGGCGATGGCCGCCTCGGCGTCGCGCGAGGTATCCCTGCCGGCAACGCCGGACGGGCGCGTGCTCGTGTCGGTGAGGTCGTCGGGCGGATTCCGGCCCTCCGACCTCGGCGGGTCGGAGGACCGGCGGTATCTCGGGGTCCGGGTCGAACTGCGCGACCCGGCGGGACGGTAGGTCAGTAGCGCAGCGCGGCGCCGAAGTACAGTCCCTGGAACTTCACGTCGCCCTTGTCGCTCTCGATCCGCAGGAGCGTCGTGATCCGGCGCCAGCCCATCTGCAGGCCGACGTTCTCGCCCAGGTTGACCGTGCCGTTGATGTCCCAGTCGAAGTAGTTGGCTTCGTACTTCGGGATGGTGAGGCCGGCGGAGTTCGTGTAGTCCTGGCCGATGTCCGGCAGCCGCATGCCGCTGACCTCGAAGTTGATCGCCAGCTCGGGCAGCGGGTACACCCGGCCGACGACGCCGATGGCGGGCAGGGGCGCGGACGCCGTGGTGAATTCCTCGGCGACCGGCGACGCCAGGCGGGCGTTGAGGCGCGTCTGCCGCACGTCGAACAGCACCCCGATGAAGCCGCGCGGCGTGTAGTAGGCGTCGTACTCGTACCCGATCCGCCAGACCTTCCAGTCGAACTGCGACGACACCGGCAGCGAGACGTCGAAGTTCTGGCCGTTGAACACGATCGATCGCGACAGGCGCGCGTCCGCCGTGTAGCTGATCGGGGTGTACTGGAGCCGGAACCGGTGCTTCTTCGCCGGGCGCAGGACGATCTTCATCTCGCGGAAGCGCTTCTGCTCGAAGCCCAGGTCGCTGACGAAATTCACGTCGTCCCCGGCGATGCCGAACTGCTCGGACGCGACGATGCCGTTGAGCGCGGGGTTCCAGAAGGTGAACGCGATCTCGGCGTGGTAGTTCTCGCCGAGGCCGGGCGTCACGGGCCGGTCGAACTGCTGCGCCCGGGCCGAAACCGGCATGGCGAGGACCGCGAACGCCGCGGCGACGAGAGCGGCCGCTGCCGGCCGGGTCCGCTGTGATGCGATGCGCATTGCTATACTGCCTCCATGCTGCAGGCGCTGCGGCGCCTTCTGCCGTACGTCCTTCGCGTCCGGATCCCCTTCTTCGCTGGCCTGGCGTCGATCCTCGCGGCCACCGCCATCTCGCTGGTGGCCCCGTGGGTGCTCAAGTACGTCGTCGACGGCCTCACGGAGGGCGTGGACCGTACGCGGCTGGCCTGGCTCGCGGCGGCCCTCCCCGGCCTCGCCCTGCTCGATGGCGGGTTCAGGTACATGACGCGCAAATGGCTTATCGGCGCGTCCCGGCGGATCGAATACGACCTGCGGAACGATTTTTTCGCGCACCTCGAGCGGCTGCCCCAGCCCTATTTCCAGTCGCACCGCACCGGCGACCTCATGTCCCGCGCCACCAACGACTTGGCGGCGGTCCGGATGCTGGTGGGGCCGGCCGTCATGTATGCGTCGAGCACCGTCGTCGGCTTCGTGCTGGCGGTGGGCATCATGGCGTGGATCGACCTCCGGCTCACGCTCATCGCCCTGCTGCCGCTGCCGTTCGTGACGCTCGCGACCCGGCACTTCGGGCGGGCCATCCACGACCGCTTCGAGCGCATCCAGGCCCAGCTGGCGGCGATGAGCGCGGTGGTCCAGGAGTCGCTGGCCGGCGTCCGGGTCGTGCGGGCGTTCCGCCAGGAGGACTTCGAGGTCGCGCGCTTCCGGGCCGCCAACGACGAGTACGTGGAGCGCAATCGCGGCCTGATCCGGCTCCAGGCCGCGTTCCACCCCAGCCTCGCGTTCTGCTTCGGCCTGAGCGGCCTGCTCGTGCTCTGGTTCGGCGGCCGGGCGGTGATTGCCGGAACGCTCACGCTGGGCGAGTTCGTCGCGTTCAGTCGGTATCTCGTCCTGCTGGCCTGGCCGGTCATCGCGTTCGGCTGGGTCACGAACATCGCGCAGCGTGGCATCGCGTCCTGGGAACGGATGCTGGAGGTGCTCGACGCGCCGGCGCCTGACGACCGTGCCGCCGACGAGCGCCTGCCGGCCGAGGTGCGCGGCCACGTGGAGTGCCGCCGCCTGACGTTCCGCTACCCGCAGGCGGAGGCCGATGCACTCCGTGACGTCTCGTTCGAGGTGCAGCCGGGCGAGACGCTCGCCATCGTCGGGCCGACCGGGTCGGGCAAGAGCACACTGCTCTCGCTGCTCGCGCGCCTCCAGGAGCCGCCGCGGGGCGCCCTCTTCCTCGACGGCGCCGACGTCACGCGCGTCCCTCGCGCGGACCTGCGCGCCGCGATCGGCATGGCCCCGCAGGAGCCGTTCCTCTTCTCGGACACGGTCGGCGCGAACGTGTTGTTCGGCTGCGGCGGGGGCGAGCCGGACGGCGCTCGGCGGCCGGCGATCGGCACGGGGGATCCCGCCGGCGCTCGGCGGCCGGCGATCGGCGCTGGGGACGTCGACGACGGGATGGGCGGGCGGCTGCGGCGGGCCGCGGCCATCGCGCACCTCGACGGCGAGGTCGCGGAGTTCCCCAAGGGCTACGACACACTGGTCGGGGAGCGCGGCGTCACCCTCTCGGGCGGCCAGAAGCAGCGAGTGGCACTGGCGCGCGCGGTGGCCACCGATCCGCGCGTGCTCATTCTCGACGACACGCTTTCGGCCGTCGACACCGCGACCGAGGCCGCCATCCTCCGCGGCCTGCGCGACGTCCGCCGGTCGCGCACGTGCCTCATCGTGTCGCACCGCGTGTCCACGGTGCGAGACGCCGATCGGATTCTCGTCCTCGACGAGGGACGCGTCGTCGAACGCGGCCGGCACGACGACCTGGTCGCGCGCGGCGGCCTCTACGCGGACATGCACGAGCGGCAGCGGCTGGAGGACGAGATTGCCCGGAGCTGAGGCGAGGCGCGCGCGCCATGGATGACGACGTCCTCGGCAAGGCGTACGACGCCCGCCTCATGCGGCGGCTGCTGACCTACCTGCGGCCGCACACGACGGCGGTCATCGTCGCCGCGACCGCGATCCTCGGCGCGTCGATCGCCGAGCTGGCGCAGCCCTGGCTGGCCCAGATCGCGATCGATCGCGACATCGCGACGGGCGACGTCGCCGGCCTCGGCCGGGTGGCGCTGACCTTCCTGGCCCTGCTGATCGCCGGCTTCGGCCTCGCCTACGTGCAGACCGCCGTGCTGCAGATGACCGGGCAGCGCATCATGCACCGCCTGCGCATGCAGGTCTACGAGCACCTCCAGCAGCTCGACCTCCGCTTCTACGACCGCAACCCGGTCGGGCGGCTCATGACGCGGGTGACGACCGACGTGGACGCGCTGAACGACCTGTTCGCGTCCGGCGTCATCACCGTGCTGGGCGACATCGTCGCGCTCGCCGGCATCATGACGGCGATGCTCGTCATGAACTGGCGGCTCGCGCTGGTCGCGTTCGTCGTGCTCCCGGCCATCGCCTGGACGACGCAGTGGTTCCGCCGTAACGTCCGGCAGTCGTACCGCCAGGTCCGGGGGCTGGTCGCGCGCGTGAACGCCTTTCTGCAGGAGCACCTCACCGGCATCTCGACCGTGCAGCTCTTCGGGCAGGAGGCGCGGGTCCACGGGCGCTTCGACCGGATCAACCGCGACCTGCGCGACGTCAACCTGCAGGCGATCACCTACTACGCGATCTTCTACCCGGTGATCGAGCTCATCGCCGCCGTCTCGGGCGGCCTCATCGTCTGGTTCGGCGGGTTGTGGGCCCTCGACGGGACCGTCAGTCTCGGCGTGCTCGTGGCGTTCCTCCAGTACTCACGCCGGTTCTTCCAGCCGATCAGCGACCTTTCCGAGAAGTTCAACATCCTGCAGGCCGCCATGGCGGCCTCCGAGCGGATCTTCACGCTGCTCGACACGCCCCCGCGCGTGCCGCCGCCCGCTTCACCCCGCCGGCCGGCCGGGGGCTGGCGCGGCCGGATCGAGTTCGACCAGGTCTGGTTCGCCTACGAGGACGACGACGACGTGCTCGAGGACGTGTCGTTCACCGTCGAGCCCGGCCAGCGGATCGGCATCGTCGGCGCCACCGGATCCGGCAAGACCACGATTCTCAACCTGCTGCTGCGGTTCTACGACGTCCGGAAGGGGCGCATCCTGGTGGACGGCATCGACGTCCGCGAGATCGACCCGCGCGAACTGCGGGCGCTCTTCGGCCTGGTGCTGCAGGACGTCCACCTGTTCTCCGGCACGATCGCCGGCAACGTCCGCCTCGGCCGCGACGACATCGACGACGACGCGGTCCGCTCGGCGGCGAAGGCGGTGCACGCCGACGGCTTCATTCGCGCGCTGCCCGAGGGCTACGACGCGCCCGTGGCCGAGCGCGGCGCCACCCTCTCGGTCGGGCAGAAGCAGCTGCTGTCCTTCGCGCGCGCCCTGGCGTTCGCGCCACGCGTGCTGCTGCTCGACGAGGCCACGTCCAGCATCGACACGGCAACCGAGGCGCTCATCGAGGATGCCCTCCACGTGCTGATGTCCGGCCGGTCGGTCGTCGCCATCGCCCACCGGCTTTCGACCATCCAGGACATGGACACGATTCTGGTCCTGCACAAGGGCCGGCTGCGCGAGCGGGGGAGCCATCAGGCCCTCATCGCCGCGCGTGGGTTGTACTACCGGTTGTACGAGCTGCAGCGGCACCGGGAAGAGCCGGCGCCGGCAAGGGATCCGGCTTCGGTCAGTGACCCCGCGCCTTGATGGCCGGGGCCGTGTTCGTCTGGTCCCAGCCGAGCCGCAGGACGGTGACCTTCACCTTCCGCCGGCCGAAGTCGAGCGCCTCGTAGCAGCTCCAGATGTAGATGTCGATCTCGCGGCCCTGGATCTCGGGCCCGGTGTCGAGCACGCTGTAGATGCCCTTGTACCGCTCGTCCACCCCGTCCACCTGGATCACCGAACCAATCGGCAGGATCTTCGGGTCGGCCGCCGCCATGCCCGCACGGACCCGGGCCCCCGAAGCCGTCGTCTGGCCCTTGCAGTAGGCCGTCGCCTCGAAGTCCATCGTGGCCCCGGGTTCGGGGTCGAGCAGGGCCTGACCGGGCAGGGAGACCTGCTTCGAGTCGATGACCGTCGCCTCGTAGACCAGCACGAAGGCCGAGGCGCCCAGCACGGTGGCGAGCAGCTTCCGGCGAAATGAACGCGAGATGCGCATGCTGGGTCTGGGCTGCAGGGGACCCGACCAGCGTACCGTGAGGTCTCAGCGAAAGTCCAGCGAAAGTCGTGAAATATCGTGGAAATTCAGGCTAAGTAGCGTATTCGTAACGTGTTACGCGAAATGAGCGAAGCCGCGAGGCAAATCGGCCTCGGATCCGTCCGCGATGAGCCTGTTGCCGGGTTTCCGCGTGAGGACGCCGACGCGGGTGACGGGAACGTCACCCGCGTGCCTGACGGCCGCCAGGAAGGCACGCCGCCGGCGCGGCGCGACCGCGAAGAGCAGTTCGTAGTCGTCGCCGCCCGCCAGCGCGAACCGCCAGGCGGGAGGCTCCGGCGACCGGGCCCCGGGTGCGACGGGAATCGCCGCGGCCTCGATGCGCACGCCCGTGCCGCTGGCGCCCGCAATCTGGGCGGCCGCGTCGGCCAGCCCGTCCGAGAGGTCCATGCACGCGGTCGCGGCACGGTTGCCGGCCACCATCCGGCCGAGCCTCAGGCGTGGCGTCGGCCGGCGGTACCGGTCGAGGCAGGCCTGCACCTCGCCGGTCAGCTCGGGCGGCGGTGGCGGCGCGTAGTCACGAAGGGGGTCGATGGGGACGCTCGCCACGAGCCAGGCCAGCGCGGCGGCTCCCTGGCCGAGCCAGCCCGTCACGTAGAGTTCGTCGCCGGGCCTTCCGCCGCTCCGGGTGAGCACCCGGCGCGGGCGCACGGTGCCAATCGCGGTGACGTCGACGACGAGCGGACCGGGAGAGCGGGTGATGTTGCCGCCCACGAGCGCGGTGCCCGTCGCGCCGGCCAGGCCGAGCAGTCCGTCGAGCAGCGCGTCCAGGTCGGCGACAGGGTAGTCCGCCGGGAGGGCGAGGCTGAGCAGGGCCGCGCGGGGCGCGGCGCCCATCGCGGCCAGGTCGCTGAGGTTGACGGCGAGCGCCTTGTGGCCGACGTCCTCCGGCGAGGACCAGCCGCGGCGGAAGTGGACGTCCTCGACGAGGCTGTCGGTCGTGACGACGATCGACGCGCCGCGATCGGGCGCCAGCACCGCGGCGTCGTCGCCGATGCCGATGAGGATCCCCGGCGGATCCGCGGGCACGCGCGCCCGGATGCGCGCGATGAGCGCGGCTTCGCCGAGGTCCGCGACGGTGTCGCGGGAAGGGGCGTCAGGCACGTGTCAGGGAAGCCCCCGCTTTGCCGTGTGGGGAGGTCGCATGAACCTGCTCAAGCAGGTGGAGCCACTCCACAAACCGCGCGTCAGGCTTCCTCACCACGGAGGCGTGCACACGGCGCGGCGTCGCGACTCGCTTTGTCGAAAAACATCGGCTCAAGCGACGCTCCAGAGCCATCACGGACAAAGCAGGGACCCTCACGATACAACGGCTCCGGTTCCGACGGCAATCCGGGAATCGTCGCGCGAAATCCGGCGCGGCGCGGCGACGGATGCGACGGCGTCAGGCGTCGTTGGCGACGCGCAGGCGGACGCCGTCGAGCACCTCGTCGACGAGGCGTTCGAGTTCCGCCGCGCGTGCCAGCACGTGGTGTTCGCTGGCGTCGGCCTGCGCGCGCGCGTGGTGCAGCTCGTCGGCGATGTTGAGCGCCGCGATGACCGCGAGGCGGAGCGGGTCCGAGGTCTGCAGCTCGCGCGAGACCGCCGTCATCTTCTCGTCCACGTACAACGCGAGGTCGCCGACGTACTGCGGATCGAGATCCGTCCGGATGGCGTAGCGCTGGCCGTGGATCTCGATGTGGACGACGCGGCTCATGGGCGTGCTCCGCGGGGGAGTCAGAGGTTGATCTTGTCGATCTGGGCGATCATCTGCACGACGCGGTTGCGGATCAGGTCCCGCTCCTCGCGGAGCGTGGCGAGCTCGGTCGAGGCGTTCGAGGCCTCGTCGAGCCGCGCCCTGGCCTGCTCGAGCTCGCGCTCGAGGCGGGTGACCTCGTCCACGGCGCGCGCGCGCTCGGCGCGCAGCGTGTCGATCACGCCGACGAGCTGGCGGATCTTCTCTTCCAGGCGATCGATTGGCTGTACGTCTACCGGTGCTGTCCGTGCCATCGGCTACTCCGCTGTGCCGGGCCCGGCCGTGCCGCGAAGGACGGCCCCGTGGTCGCGCGCGAGCGCCGCGACGATCGCGTCGACGGCCTGCTGCACCTCGCTGTCGGTGAGCGTGCGATCGGGAGCCCGGAACGTGAGGCGGACCGACAGGCTGATCTGGCCGCCCGGCACGCCCTTGCCCTGGTACCGATCGAACTCGCGCACGCCGACGAGCGTGGCGGGCGCATGTGAGCGGATAGTGTCACGAACGCTGGCGGCAGGCAAGCGCTCGTCGACGAGGATCGACAGGTCGCGCACGATCGACGGGAAGCGGGGCAGTGGCTCGATCGCGCGCGCCGTGGGTGCGCCGTCGGGCGCGAGCACCGCGAGGTCGATCTCCCCGGCGAACACCCGGTCGGACGGCCCCAGCCCGCGCGCCTCGACGTAGGCGGACGGCAACTCGCCGATCCAGCCGGCCGGCCGTCCGCCGATCGCGAGCCGCGCGGCGCGCCCCCGCGCGAACCAGGGCAGGTCGTCGGCGGGCGTGACCGCGAGCGCGACACCGAACGTCGCGGCCAGCAGCTCGGCCACGCCCCGCGCGTCGGCGAACGTGACCGGACCGGCCTCGCCGCTCCAGTGCGATCCCCGCGACCCGGTGAGTACCCAGCCGGCCCGCGCCTGCTCGCCCGCGCGCACGAAGGCCGTGCCGATCTCGAACAGCCGGACGTCCGCCGATTCCCGGTGCCGGCTGTAGACGAGCGAGTCGAGCAGGCCCGGCAGCAGCGACGGGCGCAGCACGCCGAACTTCTCCGAGATCGGGTTGAGGATGGCGACCCGATCCGCCTCGGCCGCGAACGGCGCCGCGGCGGCGTCCTCGATGAAGGTGAACGTGACCGCTTCCTGCAGCCCCGCGCCGCACAGCACCCGGCGGAGCACGCGCGCCCGCAGGACCGGCGGCGCCGACGGCCGCGGCATCGCGCGCAGGGCGGGGAACGTCGCCGGAATCCGGTCGAAGCCCCAGTGGCGGCCGACTTCCTCGATCAGGTCGGCTTCGCGGGACACGTCCACCCGCCAGGACGGCACGGTCACATCCCAGCCGCCGGCGGCGGCGCGCGGCAGGAACCCGAGCGCGCCCAGGATGCGCTCGACGTCGGCCGCGGGGACCGTGTCGCCCAGCAGCCGCGCCAGGCGGTCCGTCCGCAGCGTCACCGTGCGGCGCTCGACCGCGAGCGGCTGGACGTCCACGAGCGGACCGGCCGCCCGGCCCGCGCCGATGTCGTCGAGCAGTTCGAGCGCCCGCGCCGCCGCGCGCGCCGGGGCATCGAGGTCGGCGCCGCGTTCGAAGCGCGCCGAGGCCTCCGTCTTCAGGCCCAGGCGCTTGCTGGCCGCGCGGACGACCGTCGGCCGGAACCAGGCGCTCTCGAGCGCGATGCGCCTCGTCTCGCGCGAGACCTCGCTCGTCGCGCCGCCCATCAGCCCGGCGAGCGCCACCGGCCGCTCACGGTCGGCGATGACGAGCATCGTCTCCTCGAGCTGGCGGGCCTGGCCGTCGAGCGTCTCGAGCGTCTCGCCCGGGCGGGCGCGGCGGACGCGGATTTCCGGGCCGCCGAGGTGCGCGGCGTCGAAGGCGTGCAGCGGCTGGCCCGTCTCGAGCATCACGTAGTTGGTGACGTCGACCACGTTGTTGATCGGGCGCACGCCGGCGGCCGCCAGCCGATCGGCGAGCCAGACGGGGGATGGCGCCACCTGCACGTCGGCCAGGGCCAGCACGTAGCGGCCGCAGCCCGCGTCGCCGATCGACACCGGCAGCTTCTCGTGGCCGGCCGGCTTCCGCGCGAGCGCCGTCGTGCCCGGCGCCGGCTTCAGTGGCACGCCGAACGCGGCCGCCGCCTCGCGGGCCAGGCCGTACACGCTGAGGCCGTCGGGCCGGTTCGCCGTGACGTCGAGGTCCAGCACGTCGCCCTCCAGGCCGTCCACGGCGAACCCGCAGGCGCCCAGCCGGCGTCCCACCTCCGCCGCGTCGTCGGGCAGGTCGGCGAACTCGCGCAGCCACGAGACGGGCACCTTCATGGCGCGAGCTGCTCCAGGAAGCGCAGGTCGTTCTCGTAGAACATCCGGATGTCCTGCACGCCATACAGGCGCAGCGCGAGCCGCTCGATCCCGACGCCGAAGGCGAACCCGGTGTAGCGCTCGGCGTCGTAGCCGACCGCCTCGAACACCGCCGGGTGGACCATGCCGCAGCCGAGGACCTCGATCCACCCCGTCTGCTTGCAGAGCGCGCAGCCCGCGCCGGCGCAACCCTGGCACTCGACGTCGAGCTCGGCCGAGGGCTCGGTGTAGGGGAAGAAGCTCGGCCGGAAGCGCGTGCGGATCTTCGCGTCGAAGAACCGCTCGGCGAACGCGTTCAGCGTGCCCTTGAGATCGCCGAGGCTGATGCCCTCGTCGACGACGAGGCCCTCGACCTGGGTGAACATCGGCGTGTGGGTCGCGTCGAAGTTGTCGCGGCGGTAGACGCGGCCGGGCGCGATGATGCGCACCGGCGGCGCCGTCCGTTCCATGTGCCGGATCTGCATGCCCGACGTGTGCGTGCGGAGCAGGGTGGCCGGGCGTCCGCCGTCGGCGCCCGGGACGGGCGACGCGAGGTAGAGCGTGTCCTGCATGTCGCGCGCCGGGTGCTCCGGTGGTAGGTTGAGCGCCTCGAAGTTGTGCCAGTCGTCCTCGAGCTCCGGGCCGTCGATGACCTCGTAGCCCATGCCGAGGAAGATGTCCTCGATGCGCTCGCGTACCTGCGTCAGCGGATGGCGGCGGCCGAGGGGCGGGACGCGGCCCGGCAGCGTGACGTCGATCGCGCCGGGCGCCGGCCCGGTCGCGGCGAGCGCCGCCTCGCGGGCGGCGATCGCCGTCTCGATGTCCTGCTTGAGGGTGTTGGCCTGGCTGCCGATCGCGCGCCGGGCCTCGGGCTCGACGCCGCCCAGGGTCTTGAGGAGGGCGGTGAGCCGGCCGCTCCGGCGGCCGAGGAACTGATCGCGGAGGGCGCGCAGATCGGCCGACGACCGCGCGGCCCCGAGCGCCGCGTCGAACTCGGCGCGCAGGGCCTCGACGGGGGACGCCGGCGGGGTCACGCCGCGGAGGCCGGCTGCGCCTTCTGTGCCTGCTTCGCGAGACTGGCGAAGGCAGCGGGATGGTTGGCGGCCAGGTCGGCGAGGCTCTTCCGATCGAGCGCCACGCCGGCCGCCTTGAGGCCGTTGATGAACTGGCCGTAGCTGAGGCCGTTGGCGCGGGCCCCGGCGTTGATGCGGACGACCCACAGCCGCCGGAAGTCGCGCTTCTTGCGGCGACGGCCGCCGTAGGCGTAGTTGCCGGCCTTGTCGACGGCCTCCTGCGCGGCCTGGTACAGCTTGCTCTTGGTGGCGTAGAAGCCCTTGGCCTGCTTCAGCAGCTTCTTGCGCTTCTGGCGCCGGCTGGCTCCTCTTTTGACACGCGGCATCGTTCGGTACTCCGATAGAGAAACTTTGAACGTCGAACTCTGAACGTCGAACGCTGATGCGCGCGGCCCGGCGCGCGGTCATGCGTCACCAGGCCGTTCGCACGCGTCTTCGGCGGCGGCTAGTCGTACGGCAGCATCCGCTTGAGGCGCGCCTCGTCGGCCGGGGCGACCACCTCGGTGCCGCGAAGGCCGCGCTTGCGGCCGGTCGGCTTGCTCGTCAGGATGTGGCGCTTGAACGCCTTGGCCCGGAGGAATTTGCCGGTGCCGGTCTTCTTGAAGCGCTTGGCCGCGCCCCGATGGCTCTTCAGTTTGGGCATCGTCGTCTCGTCCTGGTTCCCGCGGTTTCCCGCTAGCTCTTTCTCGCGCCGCTGCGCGGCGCCAGAATCGTGTGGAGCTGGTTGCCTTCCTTCTGCGGCTCCGATTCCACCTGGGCGATCTCCGCCAGGTCGTCCACGAGGCGCTCGAGGATTCGCCGGCCGATTTCCGGGTGCGCGTTCTCGCGCCCGCGGAAGAAGATCGTCGCCTTCACCTTGTCGCCCTCGCCGAGGAAGCGCTCGATGTGCTTCCGCTTGAACTGGTAGTCGTGCTCGTCGACCTTCGGGCGGAACTTGATCTCCTTGACCTCGATCACCTTCTGGTGCTTCTTGGCCGCCCGGGCCCGCTTCTGCTGCTCGTACTGGTACTTGCCGAAGTCCATGATCCGGCAGACCGGCGGTATGGCCGTGGGCGAAATCTCCACCAGGTCGAGTCCCTTGCCCCGCGCCAGCGCGAGCGCCTGCGGCGGTGGCATGATCCCGAGCTGCTGCCCGGTCTCGTCGATCACCCGGATCTCCCGAACCCGGATCCGTTCGTTCGTACGGACCCGGTCGTCGCGTCGTGGGCCGCGGTCGTAAGCGATAACTACCTCCTCGGCGGAACTTCGACCTTCGAAGTTCGAAACGTCAAACGGCGGCGGTGCGGCCGCGGCTGGCGACTTCCGCCAGGGCGTCCGACAGGAAGTCGGCCGCCGGGCGGCTGCCTTGATCGCCCGCCGATCGGCTGCGGACGGCCACGGTGCCGTCCTCCACCTCCCGGTCACCCATGACGAGCATGTAGGGGACCTTCTGGAGCTGGGCCTCTCGAATCTTATAACCAATCTTCTCGACCCGGCCGTCCACCTCCACGCGGAGGCCCGCGGCGGCCAGCCGGTCCCGGACGCCCCCGGCATAGGCCAGGTGGCGGTCGGCAATCGGCAGCAGCACGACCTGCACCGGCGCCAGCCAGAGCGGAAACGCCCCCGCGTAGTGCTCGATGAGCAGCGCGATGAAGCGCTCGAAGCTGCCGAAGATGGCCCGGTGGATGACCACCGGCTGGTGCTCCGCGTTGTCGGCGCCGATGTACGTGAGCCCGAAGCGGGCCGGCATCTGGTAGTCGAGCTGGATCGTCGCGCACTGCCACGTGCGGCCGATGGCGTCGGTCACGTCGAAGTCGATCTTCGGGCCGTAGAACGCGCCGTCGCCCTCGTCGACGACGTAGTCGTGGCCCGAGGCCTCGAGCGCCCGGCGCAGCTCCGCCTCGGCGTGATCCCACGTGGCCTTCTCGCCCAGGAACTCCCCGGGGCGCGTCGAGAGCTTCACGCGATACTCGAGGCCGAAGTCCCCGTAGACCCGGCGCACGAGGTTGAGCAGGCGCTCCACCTCCTCGCCGATCTGCGACTCCATCACGAAGCAGTGCGCGTCGTCCTGCGAGAACTGGCGGACGCGCGTCAGGCCGGAGAGCACGCCCGAGGCCTCGTTGCGGTGCAGCGGCGTCTGCTCGTGCAGCCGCAGCGGCAGGTCGCGGTAGCTCCGGACCTCGCTCGCGAACACCAGCATGTGTCCCGGACAGTTCATCGCCTTGACGCCCATCTCGACGTGCTCGGACTCGACCAGGAACATGTTCTGGCGGTAGTGCTGCCAGTGTCCCGACGTCTCCCAGAGCGCCTTGTTGAAGATGAGCGGCGTTTTCACCTCGTCGTACCCGGCGGGGAAGAGCACCTCGCGCATGTAGGACGCGAGCAGGTTGTAGAGCGTCGTGCCCCTGCCCAGCCAGAACGCCGCGCCCGGCGCGTACGGGTGGAACGTGAACAGGCCCAGGTCCCTGCCCACGCGCCGGTGGTCCCGCTTCTTCGCTTCCTCGAGCCGGTGCAGATACTGCTTGAGGTCGTCCTCCTTGAAGAAGGCCGTCCCGTAGATGCGCTGCATCGGCTGGTTGTGCGCGTCGCCCTTCCAGTAGGCGTTCGACGTCGAGAGCAGCTTGAACGCCTTCAGGCGGCTGGTCGACGGCACGTGCGGTCCCACGCAGAAGTCCACGAACGTGTCGCGGTCCTTGATCGTGTAGCAGGAGACCGTTGGCTGGCCCGCCGTCTTCTCCTCGATGAGCTGGACCTTCAGCGGCTCGCCCCGGTCCGAGAAGAACCGGATGGCCTCCTCGCGCGGCCACATCTGTCGCTCGTAGGGCAGGTCGCCCTTCGCCAGCTCGCGCATCTTGGCCTCGATGCGCTCGAGGTCCTCCGGCACGAACGGGCGCGGCACGACGAAGTCGTAGAAGAACCCCTCGTCGGTGGCCGGGCCGATGCCGCACTGGACGCCCGGGAAGAGGTTCGTGACCGCCGCCGCCAGCAGGTGCGCCGTGGAATGCCGATAGAGCGCCAGCGCCTCCGGTCCGTCCGGCAGCACCAGGCGCAGCGACGCGTCGGCCTCGAGCGGATGGGTGAGGTCCACCATCCGCCCGTCGACCGTCGCCGCCAGGGCACGCTTCGTCACGCTCGGCGGCAGGGCCGTCGAGGCGAACTCCGCCACCGTGGTGCCCGGGGGCACCTGGCGGCTGGATCCGTCCGGAAGCGTGACCGTGATCTCTGACAAGGTGTTGACGGGCCGGAAAGCAAACGGGCAGCGGCAAGGGGGACGCCCCTCCGCTGACCCTTGCCGTCTGGCTTGAAAATGGTAGGCACGGGCGGACTCGAACCGCCGACCTCCTGCATGTCAAGCAGGCGCTCTAACCAGCTGAGCTACATGCCTGTGATCTCTCCCGGCCGGGCCGGGTACCGCACGAACGTGCCAGTATAGCAGAGGTTCGGGGCCGTTCGGGGGCCGTCCAGCGGTTCCGGCGAGGGCTCGCGGGGGTGGGCTACGGGCGGCCAGACCCGGCGCCCGACTTGCCCTGCCGGACCTGTTCGACGCCCTTGTCGAGCACGGGGTCCCCGGGCGGGGGCTCCTCGCCAAAGCCCACGAAGGGCACCGGCACCGCGACGTCCGGCACGAGGCCGTTCTCGTGGATCGGCGTGCCGTCGGCGGCCAGGTAACGGGCGTACGTCAGCCAGAGGCCGTGGCCTTCCGGAAGCCGCACCAGGTGCTGCTCGGCGGCCAGGCCGGCCGTCGGCTGGCCCACCAGCGTGGCCCGGTCGTGGCCCTTGAGCGCGGCCGCGAAGACCTCCGCCGCGTTTGCCGTGCCGTTCGAGGTGAGCAGGACCACCGGCATCGCGAGCGCGCCGTCACCGGCGGCCGCCTTCGTCTCGGTCCGCGCGTCGCCGCGTTCGGCGAGCGTCGCAATCGTGCCCGTCCCGACGAACAGGCGTGCGGCGGCAATCGCCTCGCTGGCCGGACCGTCGGCGACGTCCCGCAGGTCGAGGATCACGCCGCCCTTCGGCTTCAGGCCGTCGACGGCCTTCCGGATGGCCGCCGTGGCGCCGGGCGCGAACGAATGGACGCGCACGTAGGCCTCGCCGCCGGCGAGCGTGCGGCCCACCGCCAGATCGGTCTTCGGGACCTCGCGCGTCAGCGTGATCTCGTGCGGGTCGGCGGCGTTGTCGCGGATCACGAGCAGCGACACGGTCGTGCCCGGCGCGCCCGCCAGCATGCGCATGCCCGCCGGCGCCGAGATGTCGCGCGACGCCTGGCCGTCGATCATGCGGATCAGGTCGCCCGACCGGATGCCCGCGCGGGCGGCGGGCGAGTCGTCGCGGACGCCGACGACCCGCAGGTAGTACTGACGGGTCACGACGAGGCCGACCTGCGCCGGCGGCGTCTTCGTCCCCGCGTCGATCGCCGAGACCTCGGCCGGCGTGAGATATGCGCTCGCCGAGTCGAGGCTGTCGGCCAGCCCCCGCATCGCGCCGTCCATGACGCGATCCGGATCCACTTCCTCGACGTACGCGCCGTAGACCAGCGATTCCACCTCGTGGAAGATCCGCAGGTGCGGGAACGCCTGCTGCGCGGCGGGCGACGCGCCGAGGATCCCGCCCACGGCGATCAGCGCGACGAGCGGCGTGGACACGAGGAAGACCAGCCAGCGGGTGCGGGATGTCATGACGCCTCCATTATCGGTGATACCGCGGCCCATCGTCGAGGCTGGCCGGGACCGGGCAGTCGGGGGCCGCCAGTTTGCTAGGCTAGCTTCATGCGGTTTCTGGGGGTGGACTTCGGCGGGCGGCGCCTCGGGCTCGCCCTGTCGGACGCGACCGGCCTGATCGCCCGGCCGTGGCGGACGATCGCGGCGGCGGCCTCACCGGCCGCGTCGGCCGAGGCCGTGGCCGCCCTGCTCGCCGGCGCCGGTGCGGCGCCGGAGGCGGCCGAGGTCGGCGCCATCGTCGTCGGCCTGCCGCGCCGGCTGAACGGCGACGACACCGATCAGACGGCGCCGGCGCGCGCGTTCGCGGCCGCGCTGGCCGACCGCACCGGACGGCCGGTGCACCTGCAGGACGAGCGGCTCACGAGCCGCGAGGCCGAGTCGCGCCTCGCGCGCACGGAGCCGGACTGGCGCGCGCGGAAGGCACACATCGACGCGATGGCCGCCGGCATCATCCTCCAGGACTTTCTCGACGGCCGGCCGCCCGAGCCCGCGGGGGATCCGGCGTGAGGCGCGCCGTCCTGATCGTGCTGGTCGCGGGGCTGGTCCTCGCGGCCGCCGGCGGCGCCTGGCTGCGCCAGCGCCTCGCGGCGCCGTACCAGGGTTACGCGGGTGCCGAGGTGTTCGTCGAGCTGCCGTCGGGCGCGGGCGTCCGGGCCATCGCGGCCCAGCTCGCCGAGGCCGGCGTCGTGACCGACCCGGTGACGTTCCGGATCGCGGCCCGGCTGGCCGGCGCGGACCGGCGGCTGCAGGCGGGCGAGTATCGCTTCGCCGGCCCGGCCACGCCGTGGACCGTGGTCGATCGCCTCGCGCGTGGCGACGTGTACGCGCACCCGGTGACGTTCCCCGAGGGCCTGACGATCCGCGAGATGGCGGTGGTGTTCGAGCGCACCGGCCTCGGGACGCGGGGGGCGTTCGAGTCGGCGGCGGGCGACGCGTCGCTGGCGCGCGCGTGGGACCCGACGGCGCGGTCGCTCGAGGGCTACCTCTTCCCCGACACCTACGCGCTCCCGCGCCGAGCGGGCGCCGACGGCACGGTGCGGGCGATGGTCGACGGCTTCGACCGGGCCTTCGACGCGAGCCTGCGCGACGCCGCGAAGGCGCAGGGCCTGAGCATCCGCGACGTGGTCACGCTCGCCTCGCTCATCGAGAAGGAGACCGCGCGAGCCGACGAGCGCGCGCTGGTCGCGGCCGTCTACCGCAACCGGCTGCGCATCGGGATGCCGATGCAGTGCGACCCGACCGTCATCTACGCGCTGATGCTCGCGGGCCGGTGGGACGGCAACATCCGCCGCGCGGACCTGCAGATCGACTCGCCCTACAACACGTACCGGTACGCGGGGCTGCCTCCCGGCCCGATCGCCTCGCCCGGCAAGGCCTCGCTCGAGGCCGCGCTCGCGCCGGCCGACGTGCCGTACCTCTACTTCGTCTCGCGCAACGACGGCAGCCACGTCTTCGCGTCGACCCTCGCCGAGCACAACGCGAACGTCCGGCGCTGGCAGATCCGCCGGGGCCGCTGACCGGGGCCCGCTACCGCCCCCACTGCAGCTTCTCGCGGAGCATGTCGAAGTGCGTCCGGTCCGACGTGCGGACCAGCCGCAGCAGGCGCGACGCGCGCGTCACGACGACCACGTCCCCCGCGGCGAGCGGCGCGCCGTACTGCCCGTCGAACGTGACCACGATGTCCGACCGCGGGTCGATCTCCGGGCGCAGCGTGAGCTCCGCGGTGGCCGGCAGCACCAGCGGGCGGTTGGTGAGCGCGTGCGGCGCGATCGGCGTGAGCACGATCGCATCCACGGCCGGATGCAGGATGGGCCCGCCGGCCGAGAGGTTGTAGGCCGTCGATCCGGTCGCGGTCGCGACGATGAGGCCATCGGCCTTGACGTGAAAGACCGGCTGCCCGTCCACGGTGACGTCGATCTCGATCATCCGCGAGAGCGCGCCGCGCGTGACGACGATGTCGTTGAGCGCG
Organism: Vicinamibacterales bacterium; assembly: GCA_041394725.1. Classification (GTDB taxonomy): domain Bacteria; phylum Acidobacteriota; class Vicinamibacteria; order Vicinamibacterales; family SCN-69-37; genus JAWKHR01. Next base: position 41,996 of record JAWKHR010000029.1, read on the forward strand.
AGGTGCGCGGTCTCGTCGCGGCCGTCGCGCACGACGCGGCCATGGAGCAGCATGCGCGTCTCGGTGCGCGTCCGGCCCTCGACGAGCGCCGCGAGGCCGACGAGCATGTCGGATCGGTTGACCTCGGTGAGGAAGCCGAGCCGGCCGAGGTTGACGCCCATCAGCGGCGTGTCGCACCCGGCGTGCGCGACCACGCTGGCCGCGCTGAGGAGCGATCCGTCGCCGCCGAAGACGACGAGGGCGTCCACGGCGGCCGGCAGGTCGTTCGTCTCGAGGGTGGGCCAGCGGTCGGCGATCCCGGCTTCGGCGGCGACCTCGGCGTCGAGCACCGGGGCGGCGCCGTGCGTCTCGAGCCACGCGGCCGCCTCGAGCAGGGCCGCGATCGTCGCCGGTTGCGTCTGTCGCGCGATCAGCCCGACCCGACGGATCGTCACGCGACCTCCGGGGCGGCCGGCGCGGGGCGCAGCAGCAGCAGGAACTCGCGATTCCCCCCGGCGCCTTCGATGGGCGATGGCTCGACCCGCACGGGCTCCCATCCTACCCGAACGGCCTGTTGCCGCACCTCGTCGAGCACGCGCGCGTGCACGGCCGGGTCGCGGACGATGCCGCCCTTCCCGACGTCCTCGCGCCCGGCCTCGAACTGCGGCTTGACGAGTGCGATCGCCCGGCCGTCGGGCGCCACCAGGGCGCGCACGACCGGCAGGATGTGGCGCAGCGAGATGAACGAGACGTCGATCGTCACCAGGTCGAACACCCGGTGGCCGGATGGCAGGGCGTCCGGCGTGAGGTAGCGCGCGTTCACGCCGTCCACCACGGTGACGCGCGGGTCGGTGCGCAGGCGCCAGTCGAGCTGGCCGCGGCCCACGTCGACCGCGACCACGTGCCGGGCCCCGGCCTGCAGCAGGACGTCGGTGAAGCCGCCCGTGGACGCGCCCACGTCGAGCGCCGACCGGCCGGTGGCGTCCACGCCGAACGCGGCGAGCGCGTGCGCGAGCTTCAGGCCGCCGCGGCTCGCCCACGGATGGTCCGGCTGCCGGAGCGTGACGTCCGCGTCCTCGTCCACGCGGGTGCCGGCCTTGGTCTCCGGCGCGCCGCCGACGAGCACGTCGCCGGCCAGGATCAGCGCCCGCGCGCGTTCGCGCGACTGGACGAGACCCTTCTGCACGAGCAGCTGGTCGAGCCGCACCTTCACGCGCGTTCCGGCGCCCGGCCGCCCGCGACGGAGAGCCGTGCCGGGATCAGTGCCGGCGCGCCAGCGTCCACTCCGCGATGTCCTCGAGCCAGCCGGTCAGGCCCGCGCTCTCGAGCGCGGCGCGCGCCCGGTCGACGCACGCCCGCGCGAGCCGGGACGATTCCTCGATCCCGTAGATGGACGGATAGGTGGGCTTGTCGGCGGCCGAGTCCTTGCCCGCCGTCTTGCCGAGCGTCTCGGCCGATCCCTCGACGTCCAGGATGTCGTCGACGATCTGGAACGCGAGCCCGAGCTCCCGGGCGTAGGCGTCGATCTGGACGACCAGCCCGTCCGGCGCGCCGACGGCCACCGCGCCGAGCGTGGCCGCCGCGCGGATCAGCGCGCCCGTCTTGCGCGCGTGCATGTCGATGAGGCCCGCCGAGTCCAGGCCGCCGGCGACGTAGCCCGTCACCTGGCCCGCCGCCGCGAGGTCGATCGCCTGCCCGCCGACCATGCCGGCGGCGCCGGCCGCCGAGGCGAGCATGGCGATGGCGTGGAGCCGGCGCTCTGGGGGAGCCTCGGGCGCGCCGAGCGGCAGCACGGGCGACGGCGACCGGGCGATCACCCCGAACGCGTCGGTCAGCAGCCCGTCACCGGCCAGCACGGCCAGGCCCTCGCCGAAGACGATGTGCGTCGTCGGCCGGCCCCGTCGCAGCTCGTCGTCGTCCATCGACGGCAGGTCGTCGTGGACCAGCGAGTAGGAATGCACCATCTCGACCGCGCAGGCCGAGGGCAGCGCGAGCCAGCGGGCCTCCTCGGTTTCGAGATTCAGGTGATCGGCCACGCTGTCGGCCACGGCGAGCGTCAGGCAGGGACGCAGGCGCTTGCCGCCGCCGAGCAGCGCGTAGGCGAGCCCGTCGGCCAGCACCGGGGGCGCGCCCGACGTGTGAACGGCGTGTTCCAGCCCGGTCTCGACGAGCGTGCGGAGCTCGTCGAAGTAGTCCCCGAGCGTGGCCGGCTGCGTCACGATCGCGACCGGTCGTCGGCGTCGGCGAGCGCCGACGCGTCCCGGAGCTCCCCGCGCTCGGTGAGGAGCTCGATGCGGCGCTGCGCGGCGCCGAGCTGGTCGTGGCAGTACCGCGAGAGCTCCACGCCGCGCTCGAAGAGCGCGAGCGAGGTCTCCAGCGTCAGGTCGCCGTCCTCGAGCTGCTTGACGATCTTCTCGAGCTCGCCGATGGCGGATTCGAAATCCTTGATCGCGTCGGTCATGAGTCGTGCGCGGCATCGGCCGCGGCCGGCGTCTCGGCCGTGCCGGTCACCCGGCATGCCAGCTCGCCGTCGGCCAGCGTCACCCGGACGGCATCGCCCGCCCGGACCGCCGCGGCCGTCCGAATGATACCCGTGCGGGCGGCATTCCAGCACACGGCGTAGCCGCGGCCGAGGACGGCCAGGGGGCTGAGCGCGTCGAGCCGGGCGGCCAGGCGGCCGGCCCGCGCGGTGGCGGCGGCCTGCCGGGCCTCGCCGCCGGCGCGCAGCCGGCCGTCGGCGCGCACCAGGCGCGTGCGCATCTCGGCCGCCACGCGCCGCAGGTCGCGCTGCTCGAGGCGGCGACGCCACTCGTCGAACCGTCGCGCCAGGCCGGCGTGCCGGCGGGCCGCGGCGTGCGCCAGCCGCAGGCGCAGTTCTTCCACGTCGCGGTCGCGCATGACGACGCGCGTGGGCCAGTGGGCGAGGCGCAGGTCGCACTGCCGGGCGCGCTCGGCGCGCCGGGCGATCTGCCGGTCGGCCGCCCGCTGGAGCCGATCCGCCGCGGTGTCGATGCGCGCGCGGAAGGTGTCGGCGCGCTCGACGACCAGCTCGGCCGCATTCGACGGCGTGGCCGCGCGCACGTCGGCGACGAAGTCCGCGATGGTGAAGTCCACCTCGTGCCCGACGGCCGAGATCACCGGCACCGGACACGCGGCAATCGCGCGCGCCAGCCGCTCGTCGTTGAACGCCCACAGGTCCTCGGCCGAGCCGCCGCCGCGGCCGATGATCACGACGTCGATCTCGGGCACGGCCGCGATGGCCCGCAGCGCGCGCGCGAGATCCAGCGCCGCGCCGTCGCCCTGCACGCGCGCCGGCCGCACCACGACCCGCGCGGTCGGATGCCGGGTCGTGAGGATGCGGAGGATGTCGCGCACGGCGGCGCCGTCGGCCGAGGTCACCACGCCGATCCGGCGCGGCAGCACCGGCAGCGGCCGCTTGCGCGCCTGGTCGAACAGCCCCTCGGCCTGGAGCGTCCGCTTGAGCTGCTCGAACGCGGCCTGCAGCGCGCCCAGCCCGTGCGGCTCGAGCGCGTCACAGATGATCTGGTACTCGCCCTTGACCTCGTACACGCCGAGTCGTCCGCGGGCGATCACGCGGAGGCCGTCCTCGGGGCGGAACTTCAGCTGCCGCGCGGTCGTGCGGAACATCACCGCGCGAACCTGGGCGAAGTCGTCCTTCAGCGTGAAGTAGACGTGGCCCGAGCTCCACTGCCGGCAGTTCGAGATCTCCCCCTCGACGACCACGCGCGTGAACGTGCCCTCGACGAGCGCCTTGAGCCGCGCGGTGAGTTCGCTGACCGACCACGGGCCGCGGTCGGGCGCCGCCGGCTCGTCGTCGAAGGGCAGCGGCAGGTGGTCCATCGTCAGCGGGCGGCCGAGGGCTGGGCGACGAGTTGTTCGACGTCCTGGGCCGAGAGGCTCAGCCGCTCGATCGCGGTCGCCCGGCCCGTCGCTTCGTCGGCGTCGATCACGACGCCGCTGATCCGCGGATTCTCCGTCGCGGTCTCGAAGCGCTGCGGCAGGCCGGTCAGGAAGCGCTGGATCACGGCCGACCGTTCGACGCCGATGACCGAGTCGTGCGGTCCCGTCATGCCGACGTCGGTGATGTAGGCGGTGCCACGGGGCAGGATCCGGTCGTCGGCCGTCTGCACGTGCGTGTGCGTGCCCACGACGGCGGCCACGCGGCCGTCCAGATGCCAGCCCATGGCGACCTTCTCCGACGTCGCCTCGGCATGGAAGTCCACCAGGATGATCTGCGCCTCGTCGCGCAACGCCTCGACTTCCGCGAGCGCGACGCGGAACGGGTCGTCGATGGGGACCATGAAGACGCGGCCCATGACGTTGACCACGCCCACGCTCACGCCCGAGGCGGTGCGGGTCACGTAGCGGCCCTGACCCGGCGCGCCCGCCGGCAGGTTGGCCGGGCGCAGCAGGCGTGGCTGGTTGGCGATGTAGGGCAGAATCTCCTTCGTGTCCCACGTGTGATTGCCGCCCGTCATCACCTGGATGCCGTAGGCGAAGAGGTCGTCGGCGATGTCCGGCGTGATGCCGAATCCGGCCGCCGCATTCTCCGTGTTCGCGATGACGAGGTCGATCCGACGGTCGGCCACGATGGCCGGGAGGCCGCGCCGGATCAACTCGCGGCCCGGGCGGCCGACGATGTCGCCGATGAAGAGCAGCCGCGTCACGTGCGCTCCACGGGCACGTGATGCAGCCGGCCTCGGCGCTCTTCGACGCGCGGCAGCACGACGCGCAGCTGGCCGCCGCCCACGTGCGCCCGCGCGCGCGTCGAATCCAGCGCGCCGATCAGGCGGACGGCCCGTGCGAACCGCCCGTAGCCGCGCTCCGCGAGATGAAACCGCGCCGCCGGATCGATCCGCGGCGGCAGCTTCGCGCCCACCACGAGCAGCGTGCTGCGCCGGATCGCCACCCGCAGCGACTCGGCGGCCACGCCGGGAACGTCCACCACCACCTCGATGGCCGACTCGGTCTCGAGGACGTCCACGGGCGGCCGGCACTCCGCGTTGACCGCCGCGGCGCCCGGGACGGCCTCGTCCAGTTCCTGCAGCAGCCGGCGAGCGTCGTCGGCCAGGTCGGTGGCGTCCTGCTGAAAGGGATCCGTCACGATCCTTCGATCATACAGGCGCGGCGGCATGCCGCCGCAGAAAGCGCCGTAATGGCGCCGTCAGGGCGGCAGGAGCCGGCGGCGGTGGACTTCGGGCCAGAAACCAGGTCGGCGAAAGGGCATCTGACCATACACAAATATGAGCGTATTCAACTAATATAATATTCTTGACTAAGAATCATATTGTGCTAGACTACCTCTGTCGGTCGCCACGCGAACGTTCGTTTGCGTCGCGCCACCGAGATTTTTCAGGAGGTTGAGAACCATGGCACTGACCCGTTGGAGCCCCGTGCGTGACCTGGCCGCACTCGAGATCGATCGGCTCAATCGCATGTTCGACGCGGCGTTCGGCGAGGAACCCCTCGCGCGCGGCGGCTGGATGCCGCCGGTCGACATCGTCGAGAACGCGAACCAGGACGTCGTCGTCAAGGCTGAACTCCCCGAGATGAAGCGCGAGGACATCAAGGTCACGTTCGAGAACAACGTGCTGACCCTCGAGGGCGAGCGCAAGTTCGAGCAGGACCAGAAGAAGGGACAGCTGCACCGCGTGGAGCGCGGCTACGGCATGTTCCGCCGCAGCTTCACGATGCCGGCCACCGTGGATCCGACGCGCGTGAGCGCGGACTACAAGGACGGCGTGCTGACCATCACGCTGCCGCGGCGCGAGGAAAGCCGCCCGCGGCAGATCGAAGTCAACGGCTGAGCGCCGGCTTCCGGTATACGGAGCGGCGCCCACGGGGCGGCGGATTGGCCAATCCGCCGCCCCGTCTTTTTTCGCCGCCCCCTCTTCTCCTTGTTCGTGACTGGCGGCGCCGGTTGCCGGAGGCTGCAGGCGTCGCCCGGATCGGAACCTCCGGTTCGTGGGGCACGTCGAACCGGGTACCCGCCCCAGGGCCCCCGGGCTCGTGGTCGGGACGTGCGCCCGGGCGCACGGAGGGAGCCTCGATGGAAGTCTTCGGCCTCGTCTTCGCGATTGCCGTCGTCGGCGTGCTGTTCGTGGCATTCGTCGCGCTGATGCTGGTCCTGCGCGCCGCGCTCTGGGTGGCGCTGCTGCCGTTCCGTCTCCTCTTTGCCGTCCTCACCCTGCCGTTGCTGCTGCTCAAGGGACTGATCCTGAGCATCGGGGCGGTGCTGGGTTTCGGACTCCTGGCGATCGCCGGCGTGGTGATCGTCGGCGGACTGCTCCTCGCGGTGGTCGTCCCGCTACTGCCCATCCTGTTCATCGTCGCGGTCACGTGGGCGCTCGTGCGGCTGATGCGCAGGCCGGCGCTGGCCTGACGCGCGAGGCATCGGCGGAAGGATCCGGACGACGGACGCCGGACGCAGGAAGCGGCCGGCGAAGACGGTCAGGGAGAGCGCCGTTTCAGACGGCCGGGTGCGCGCTGGGGGGTGCGACGGTTTCACAGGCTCGCGCCGCGCGAAACACCGTGCGCTCGTTCCAGGCCCGGCCGATGAACTGCAGGCCGACGGGCAGCGCCGGCTGGCCGACCAGCCCGCACGGCACGCTGATGGCCGGGAGGCCGGCCAGCGGCGCCGTGACCGTGAACACGTCGGCGAGGTACATCTGCAGCGGGTCCTCGAGCCGCTCGCCCAGCGCGAACGCTGGCGTCGGCGTCGTCGGCATCGCCACCACGTCCACGGTCTCGAAGGCCCGGTCGAAATCCTCGCGGATCAGCGTGCGCACCTGCTGCGCCTTCAGGTAGTAGGCGTCGTAGTAGCCGGCGCTCAGGACGTAGGTCCCGAGCATCAAGCGCCGCTTGACCTCGGCGCCGAAGCCGCCGGACCGGGTCGTGTCGTACATCGCGGCGAGGGCGTCGGCGCCGGGCGCGCGAAACCCGTAACGCACCCCGTCGTAGCGCGCGAGGTTCGAGCTCGCCTCGGCGGTCGCGACCAGGTAGTAGACGGCCACGCCGAGGGGGCTGTGGGGCAGCGTGACCTCCCGGACGTCGGCACCGGCGCCCGCCAGCGCATCGAGCGCCGTGTCGAAGGCGCGGCGGACCTCCGCGTCCACGTCGTCGCCGATCAGGTGCCGGGGGACGCCCACGCGGAGCCGGTCCTCCGCGTTGGGCTGGGGCGGCGCGCCAGACGTGTCGGCGTCGCCCGAGGTCGCGTCACGCGGGTCGTGTCCGGCGATCGCGTCGAGCAGGAGTTCCGCATCGTCCACGGTTCGGGCGAGCGGTCCGATCTGATCGAGCGACGAGGCGAACGCGATCAGGCCGTACCGCGAGACCCGTCCATAGGTGGGCTTCGCGCCGACGATGCCGCAGAACGCGGCGGGCTGACGAATCGAGCCGCCGGTGTCGGAGCCGAGCGCGAGTGGGACGAGCCCGGCGGCGACGGCCGCGGCCGATCCGCCGCTCGAGCCGCCCGGCGACCGGTCCAGCGACCACGGGTTGCGCGTCGGGCCCCAGGCGGAATGCTCGGTCGACGAGCCCATCGAGAACTCGTCGCAGTTCGTCTTGCCGACGATGACCGCGCCGGCGGCGAGGAGGCGGTCGACCACGCCGGCCTGGAACACGGGCTGGTAACCCTCGAGCATCCGGGACCCGGCGGTGGCGGGCATGCCCGGCGCCGCGATGTTGTCCTTGAGCGCGACGGGCACGCCGTGCAGCGGGCCGCGGGGGCCGGACTGCCGGTCGAGTGCGCGGGCGCGGGCCAGGGCGCCCTCGCCATCGACGTGCAGGAAGGCGTGCAGGGTCGGATCGATGGCGGCGATGCGCGCGAGCGTGCGCTCGCACGCTGCCTCGGCGGACGTCTCGCCGCGGGTGATGGCGTCGCGCAGGTCGCGCGCGGTGACGAACGGATCGATCATCTCATTCACTGCCGGGGACGACGCGCGGGACGCGAAACAGCCCTGCCCCGGCGTCCGCGTCCGGCGCGCCGGCGAGCACGGCGGCACGGTCGAGCGACGGCACGGGCTCGTCCTCGCGCCAGGCGCCGGCCAGGCCGAGCGGATGGGACGTGGGCGACACCCCCGCCGTGTCCACCTGCCGGACCGCTTCGGCATAGCCGAGGATCGCGGTCAGCTCCGCCGCGAACCGTTCGGTTTCCGCGTCCGTCAGTGAGAGGTGAGCGAGGGCCGCGATGCGGCGGACCTCCTCGCGGTCGAGCTTCGAAGCCATCAGGCGAGGATGCTAGCATGGTCGCCGAGCGGGTTTTTCCGGAGAGGACGGCGTGATGCGCTCGGTGATGGCCCTGGTGGCCGGCGTGATGGTGATCGTGTCGCCGGTGTCGGTCGCGGGGTGGGGCATGGACGTCCACCGCCTCATCACGGCACGCGCGCTCGACGGACTGCCGTCGGATCTCCGGCCGCTGTTCGCGGCGCGACGCGACTTCGTGATCGAACACTCGGTCGATCCCGACCTCTGGCGCGTGGTCGGGCTGCTCGGCGAGCACGGCGCCGAAGATCCCAACCACTTCCTCGACATCGACGGCCTGGACGAGCCGCCGCCGTTCGCCGGCGTGCCGCGCGAGTGGGACGCGTACGTCGCGCGCTACGGCACGGAGAAGGCCAATCGCATGGGCCGGCTGCCGTGGCGCGTGGCAGACGTGTACGGCCGCCTGCTCGCGGCGTTCCGCGACATGGGGACCGGCCGATCGCCGTGGGCGGCCGACAACGCGCGGTACCTGTCCGCGGTCCTCGCGCACTACGTCGAGGACGCGCACCAGCCGTTCCATGCCGCGCTCAACTACGACGGCCAGCTCACCGGCCAGCGCGGGATTCATTCGCGGTTCGAGACCGAGCTGGTGCTCCGCAACCGGACCTCGCTGCGCCTGTCGCCGGTGCGCATCCGGCCGATCGCCAACGCCCGGGACGACATCTTCGCGCGGCTCGTGGAGGGACAGGCCCTGGTGGCGCCGATCCTCGACGCGGATCGCCGCGCGTCGGGCGGGCGCGAGCGGTACGACGATGCGTACTACGCCGCGTTCCTCGACGGGGTGCGGCCCATCCTGGAGCGCCGGCTGAGCGAGTCGGCCAGCGGCGTGGCGTCGATGATCGTCGCGGCCTGGACCGAGGCGGGTCGCCCGGCCGTGTCCCGCGCGCCCTCGCCGCCGGGGCTCTGGCCGCACTGATCCGGCATGGACGTCTTCCTCATCCCGCTTGCGGCCTCGCGGCACGAGCTCTACTGCGAGGTCGAGACGCCCGGCATCGAGGCGGACGCGGCCGCGGCGGAGCAGGGCTGGTGGGCGCGCCAGAAGGCGCGGTTCCAGGCGATGCTGGCCGAGGCGGAGGAGGATCGCGCCCGCCGGGATCGGGGCGAGGACAGCCGGAAGACCGGCCTCGCCCGCGTCATCGTCGCGCGCATCGCCGAGGCGGTGGCCGAGCAGCGCCTGCTGTGGCACCTGCGCGGCGAGACGCGCGTGCGCCTGCTGCATCCCGACGAACTGGACGGCGCGCGAGCCGTGCAGACCGCCCGCGCGCTGATGACCCAGGACTTCGCGAAGCACCGTCGCTGGTGCGTCATCGACGGCCTGATCGCCGCCATCACCGGGCCCGCGCTGTTCTTCGTGCCGGGCCCCAACGTGATCTCGTGGTACTTCTTCTTCCGCGCGGTCGGACACTTCTACGCCATGCGCGGCGCGCGGCAGGGACTGCGCGCCGTGTCCTGGGACACCGAGGCGGCGGGCGCGCTGTCGGGGATTCGCGAGGCCCTCGACCTCGACCCGGCGGATCGACGCACGCGCCTCGACGAACTCGCCGACGCGCTGGGCCTCGAGCACCTCACGGGGTTCGTCGAGCGCGTGTCGCCCCGCCGGCCGTGAGCGCGGCCGGGGTGTATACTCGGCGCCCGTGACCCTCGCGGAGCTGGCCGAACGACTCGGGTGCCGCCTCGAGGGTGACGGCACGATCACGGTGACGCGCGTCGCCGGCCTCGACGACGCCGGTCCCGGCGACGTGACGTTCCTGGCCAACCCGCGCTACGCCGGCCGCCTCGCCGGGACGCGCGCGTCGGCGGTCATCGCCGGCGCGTCGGTCACCGGCGCGCCCTGCGCGGTCCTCCGCTCTCCCCATCCCTACCTCACCTTCGCGCACGCGCTCGGCGTGCTCGCGCCGTCCGAGCGTCCGGCGCCGGGCATCAGCCCGCGAGCCGCCGTCGATCCGGCCGCGACCGTGGACGCCTCGGCGTCGGTCGGCCCGTTCGTCGTGGTCGGGCGCGACGCGCGCGTGGGCGCGGGGACGGTCCTCCACCCGCACGTCGTCGTCGGTCCCGGCGCGGTCATCGGGCGCGACTGCGTCCTGCACGCGCACGTCTCGATCCGCGAAGGCGTGGTGCTGGGCGACCGCGTCGTCGTGCAGGACGCGGCCGTCGTCGGCAGCGACGGCTTCGGCTTCGCGCGACGGCCCGACGGCGAACACGAGAAGATCCCGCAGGTCGGGCGGGTCGTCGTCGAGGACGACGTGGAGATCGGCGCGCACTCCGCCGTCGACCGTCCGGCGGTGGGCGAGACGCGGATTGCGCGCGGCGCCAAGCTGGACAACCTGGTGCAGATCGCCCATGGCGTGAAGGTGGGCCGCCGGGCCCTGCTCGCCGCGCAGGTGGGCATCGCGGGCAGCACCACGCTCGGCGACGACGTGATGATGGGCGGCCAGAGCGGTGCCGACGGTCACCTGACGATCGGCGACGGCGCGTCGGTCAACGCGAAGGCCGCGGTGACGCGTGACGTCCCGGCGGGGCAGCGGGTGGCCGGGGTGCCGGCCGGCGACGTGCGCGCCTGGCGGGAGCAGACAGTGCTGTTGCGCCGGCTGCCCGAGTGGCGGCGGCGGCTGACCGATCTCGCCGGGCGCCTCGAGGCGCTCGAGCGCCGGGGTCGTGCCCGCTAGCCGGGCACTATAATCGGCGGATGGTGTTCAGCAGGATGGCGCGCGCCGCCGCGCTGGCGGCCGGCGTGGTGGTGTGCCTCAGCGCCGCGCCCCGCGACACGGTCGTCCGGCCCCCGAAGTTCGACTACACGATGACGACCCTGGCCAACGGCCTGCAGGTCGTCTTTCTCGAGGATCATTCGACGCCGATCGTCCACGCGTCGCTGTGGTATCACGTCGGATCCAAGGACGAGAAGCCCGGGCGCACGGGCTTCGCCCACCTGTTCGAGCACCTGATGTTCAAGGGGTCGAAGAACGTCCGGCCCGATCAGCACCCGTCGTGGATTACGAGCGTCGGCGGCCAGGCCAACGCCTACACCGAGGAGGACGCGACGGTGTACTGGGAGACGGTGCCGGCCCAGTACCTGCCGCTCGTGCTCTGGCTCGAGGCCGACCGGATGGGGTCGCTCGAGGTGAGCGAGGACAAGTTCCTCGCCGAGCGGGAGGTGGTCAAGGAAGAGCGGCGGATGCGCTACGAGAACCAGCCCTTCGGCCGGCTCCCGGAGATCATCTACGACCACGCGTTCACCACGCACCCCTACAAGCACCAGACGATCGGCAGCATGGAGGACCTCGAGGCCGCGTCGATCGACGACGTGCGCGGGTTCTACGAGACCTACTACGTGCCGAACAACGCCACGCTCACGCTCGCGGGCGATTTCGACACGGCGCAGGCGCAGGCGCTGGTCGAGCGCTACTTCGGCCGCGTGCCGCGCGGCGAGCCCGTGCCCCGCGACATCCCGAAGGAGCCGCCGCACACCGGGGAGGAGCGGTTCACGGTGAACGAGACGTGGCCGCTGCCCGCGGTGGTCGTGTCGTACCACATCCCCTATGACGGCCACCCCGACTCGTACCCGCTGCACATCCTCGGCAAGATCCTCTCGGACGGCGACAGCTCGCGGATCTACCGGTCGCTCGTCTACGAGAAGGAGCTGGCGCTCGCGGCGTTCGGGCAGGCGAACCTGATCGAGCACCCGAACCTGTTCTATGCCGTGGCCATCGTGCAGCCGCCGAACACGCCGGACGCGGTGCTGCGGGCGCTGCAGGCGGAGCTGGATCGCGTGAAGACCGAGGGCGTGACGGCCGGGGAGCTGAACCGGGCGAAACGCCAGTTCGCGCGCGACTACATCTTCGGCCGCGAAACGGTGCAGCAGAAGGCGCTCCAGCTCGCGCACGCCGTGGTCATCCACGACGACATCACGACCGCCGACGGCGAGTTCGACCTGTTCCAGGACATCACGCTCGAGGACGTCCAGCGCGTCGCGCGCACCTATTTCACCGACCAGTCGCGCATGCTGCTGACGATTCTCCCGCGCGGCGCCGCGGCGCCCGGCGGCGCCGGCGGCGGGGGAGGCGCGCGGTGAGGCGTCCGCGCGCGCGCGTGCTGCAGGCCGCGGCGGTCGTCGTCGTCGCGATCGTGGTCTCGGCGCAGGCCTGGCCCGTCGAGCGGCCGCCGGCGCCGCTGCCCGACCGTCCCGTCGCGTTTCCTCCGTACGAGATCCGGACGCTCGACAACGGCCTGCAGGTGCTGGTGGTCCCGCACCACGAGCAGCCGGCGGTGAGCTTCCGGCTGCTCATCAAGGCCGGCGCCGCCCAGGAACCCTCCGACCGGCCCGGCGTGGCCTCGGTGGTGGCCGGGCTCCTCGCGCAGGGCACGACGACGCGGTCGGCCGGCGAGATTGCGACCGAGATCGACTCGGCGGGCGGGTTCATCTCCGCCGGATCCGGCAACGAGCTGAGCAACGTCAGCGGCGCCGTGGTCAAGGACCGCACGGATCTCGCGCTGGGACTCGCCGCCGATCTCGTCGAGCACCCGGCGTTCGCGCCGGAGGAGATCGACCGGCAGCGGCGGCAGGTGCTCTCGGCGCTGCAGGTCAACTACGACGACCCGGACTACCTGGCGAACCTGGTGTTCGACCGGCTCGTCTTCGGCGACCACCCCTACGGGCGGCCGACCACCCCGGAGTCGGTGTCGCGCATCACGCGCGACGACCTGGTCGCGTACCACCGAACCTGGTTCGTGCCCAACAACGCGCTGCTGGCCATCGTCGGCGACCTGACCGTGGACGAGGCGTTCGCGGCGGCGCGCAGGGCGTTCGGCGGGTGGCAGGCGCGCGAGGTCCCCGTCGTGCGGGCGCCGGCACCGCCCGCGCCCGTGCGGCGCCTCGTCGTCGTCGATCGCCCCGGGTCCGCCCAGACCGAGATCCGCGTGGGGCACCTGGGCGTGGCGCGCACGCACCCGGACTACGTCGCGCTCGACCTGCTGATTCGCATCCTGGGCGGCGAGGGCGCGAACCGCCTGTTCGGCGTCCTGCGGAGCGAGCACGCGCTGACCTACGGCGCTTCGGCCGACCTGAACACCTACAAGGCCAGCGGGTCGTTCGTCGCCGAGACGGACACGCGCACGGAAGCCACCGTCGAGGCGCTGCGGCTGATGGTCGACGAGGTCTGGCGGCTGCAGCGCGAGCCCGTGGACGCGGCCGAGCTCGAAGGCGCGGAGCGGTTCCTGTCCGGCAATTTTCCCCTGACGATCGAGACGCCGGCGGCGATTGCCGAGCAGGTGCTGGTGAACCTCTTCTACGGGATCGATCTGCGCGAGATCGAGACCTATCGCGAGCGCGTGAACCGCGTGTCTCCCGACGACATCCAGCGGGTGGCCAGGGCGTTCCTCCAGCCGGACCACCTGGCCATCGTGCTCGTCGGCGACGCCGCGGCGTTCGTGCCGCAGCTGCGCGCGGCGGGATTCGACGAGTTCGAGCGGATCCCGATTGCCGACCTCGACCTGAACGCGCCCTCGCTCCGGCGGTCCGCGCCGGGGGCGGGCGGCGCCAGGGACTGACGGGCGCGCGTGGCGACGGGTCCGCGCGTCCTGGTCTCGTGCGGTGAGGCGTCCGGCGATCTGTACGCGGGCGCGCTCGTCGAGGCCCTGCGCCGCGTCGAACCCGGCGTGGACGTCGTCGCCTTCGGCGGCGACCGGCTGCGCGCCGCCGGCGCCTCGCTCGTGGGGGACTACCGCGGTGTCTCGGTCACCGGCCTGAGCGAGGCGATCGCCGCGCTGCCGCGATCGTGGCAGCTCCTCCGGCGGATCGAGGCCGTGGCGCGGGAGCGGCGGCCGGACGTCTTCGTCGCCATCGACTTCCCCGACTTCAACTTCCGGCTGCTCCCGGTGATGCACCGGCTCGGCATCCCGGTCGTCTACTACGTCAGTCCGCAGCTCTGGGCGTGGCGGGCCGGCCGGCTCGAGACGATCCGCCGCTACGTGCGCCGGATGCTGGTCATCTTCCCGTTCGAGACCGGGCTCTACGAGCGCGCCGGCGTCCCGGTGACCTTCGTCGGGCACCCGCTGGTCGATCTCGCGCGCGCGACCCGATCGCGCGAGGACGTGCTCCGCAGTGCCGGGCTCGACCCGGCCCGGCCGGTCGTCGCGCTCCTGCCAGGCAGCCGGCCGAACGAGCTGCGCCGCATCCTGCCGACGCTGCGCGCGGCCGTGCCGTTGATCGCGGCGCGGGTGCCGGGCGCCCAGTTCCTGGTCGCCCGCGCGCCCGCGCTCGACGACAGCCTGTTCACGCCGCTCGCGGACCTGACCGCGTCGGGGGTGCCGTGCGCGGTGATGGCCGGCGAGGCGGACAACGTGCTCGGCGCCGTGGACGTCGCGGTCACCGCGTCGGGCACCGCGACCGTGCAGACCGCGCTGCACGACCGGCCGATGGTGATGGTCTACCGCCTGTCCCCGATGACCTACGCGCTCGGCCGCCGGTTCGTGCGCGTGCCGCACTACGCGATGGTCAACCTGATCGCGGGCCGCGCGGTGATCCGGGAACTGGTGCAGGACGACCTGACGCCCGAGGCCGTGGCGGGGGAGGCCGTCTCGCTGCTCACCGACCGGGGCCGCGCCGAGGCCATGCGCCGCGACCTGGCCGAGGTGCGCGCACGCCTCGGCGGGCCCGGGGCCTCGGACCGGGCGGCCGCCGAGGTGCTGCGGGCCGCCGGCCTGTGGAAAACAGACCCGTCCCCTTAGACTATGTCCATGTCTCGAGGCCTCCTGGCGATGGCCGCCACCCTGGTCCTGGCCGGCACGTCGCTCGCCGCTCACATCGTCGTCCCGGCCGAGTTCCGGGAGATCGTCAACGAGTCGGCGCTCATCGCGCGTGGCGTGGTGACCGACGTCCGCGCCGTGGCCGTGCCCGGCCGCGGCATCGACACGATTGCGACCGTGGCGGTCGAATCGCTCGTCAAGGGCGACGAGGTCCGGTTCGTGTCGGTCCGGCTGCCGGGCGGGCAGATCGGCAGCACGCGATTCGTGATGCTCGGCGCGCCCACGCTCCGGGTCGGGGAACGCGCGGTCTTCCTGCTCAAACGCGATCCCGAGAATTTCTGGCGACCGGTGGGCCTCTCCATGGGGATCTTCCGCGTGCGCATCGACCCGCGCACCGGCCGCGGACTGGTCGATCCGCCGGTGGTGCCGAACCGGACCGCGTCGGCCACCGGCCCGGTCGTGCGGGGGGACACGAGACGCCAGACGATGGCCGTCGACGAGTTCGAGGGCCTCGTGCGGACGATGACGCTCGGGCGCGCGATGCGGCGGGGAGGGCGGCAGTGACGCGCGGCCTTCGCCTGGTCATGGCCGCCGCGCTCGTGGCGGTGGCCGCGCCCGTGGCCCACGCGTACCTCAAGCTGGGCACCGAGGTCGGGAGCCGCGTCGTCGGCGTGCGATGGGATCGGTTCCCCGTGCGCTACTTCCTGACGAACCGCGCGGTGGACGGCGTCTCGCAGGAGCAGCTGCGGACCGCGGTCCAGGCGGCGTTCGACGAGTGGGCCTCGGTGCGGACGGCGAACGTCACGGCCCAGTTCGTGGGCTTCACCGACGCGGAGCCGTTCGACGACGACGGCGCGTCGGTCATCGGCTTCCAGTCCCGGCCCGAGATGGACCGCACGCTCGGGGCGACGACGTTCACGATCGACACGACCACCGGGGCCATCCTCGACTCGGACATCTTCTTCAATGCGAGCTTCGCGTGGTCGGTGGCGGCGAGCGGGCAGGCGTCGCGGTTCGATCTCGAGTCCATCGCGACGCACGAGATCGGCCATCTCTTCGGCCTGGGCCATTCGGCGCTGGGCGAGACCGAGCTGATCGACACGGACCGGCGGCGGGTGACCGCGAAGCGCGCCGTGATGTTCCCGATCGCGTATCCGGCGGGGAACATCGAGGACCGGTCGCTGAAGCCGGACGATCGCGCGGGCCTGACCGACATCTACGGCAGCGCCGCGGACCGGAGCTACGGCTCGCTCAGCGGGCGCGTAACGCTGGACGGCGCGGGCCTGTTCGGCGCGCACGTGACCGCGTTCAACACGTCCACCGGTGAGCTGGTCAGCGGGTTCTCGCTGAACGACGCGGGCACGTTCGTCATCACGGGGCTCGCCCCCGGACTCTACGTCGTGCGCGCCGAACCGCTGGACGACGCCGACATCGACAGCTTCTTCGACGAGGACACGACGGTGAACATCGACTTCCGCCCGGCCTACGCGCCGCAACTGGTCGCGGTGCCGGCCGGGGGCGCCGCGGGCTCGTTCGAGATCAAGGTGCGGGCCAAGTGACGGCGTCGCGCCGGACCGGCCTCCGTCCCTTGATCGCCGCGCTCGGGCTCGTGCCGGCCCTCGCCGCGCCGGCATCCGCGCAGGCCGGGCGCGGCGCCGCGGCCGGCGGGCCGCCGGTCGAGATCGCCGCCGGCGGCGTCCTCGTCGGCCCCACCTCGTTCGGCACCGCCTCGGCCGACCTGCTGCGGCCCGACGGCGGCACGACCAGCCTGTTCAAGACCGACAATCGCCTGGGTCCGGGCCTGGGCCTCGAGGTGACGCTCGGGTTCGGCCTCACGCCGCGGCTGTTCGCCGAGGCGAGCGGCGCGTGGATCAAGGCCGACTTCGAGACCCGCGTGACGTCCGACCTCGAGGGCGCCGACGACGCGACACTGACCGCGCCGGGCAACCGGTTCGTCGTCGAGGGCGCGGCCCTCTGGCGCCTCGCGACCGTGGGCGGCGGCGACCTCTTCGCCCGCGGCGGCGCCGGCTGGATGCGCGATCTGGCGGGCGAGGGCTCGTTGATCAAGGATGGGACGACGGGCAGCGTCGGCGTGGCCTGGCGCCGCTGGTGGCACGAGCGGCCCGGCCCGCGGACCCGGCGGATCGGCCTGCGGCTCGACGGCCGCATCGCCATCCGCAGCGCCGGATTGACCCTGGGTGAGCAGAAGACCCGCATCGCCCCATACGCGTTCGGCGGCGTCGTGTTCGGCTTCTGAGCCGGCCCGTCGCCGCGACCGAGCACGGTGAACGACCAACCCGCAGGACCTTCGTGATGTCACACGACAGCTTCCGGACCCGACAGACCCTCTCCCTCGGCAACGAGACGATCGCCTACTTCAGCCTGCCGGCGCTGGCGCGCCGGTTTCCGGCCGTCGATCGCCTGCCGTACTCGCTCAGGATCCTGCTCGAGAACCTGATGCGCCGCGAGGACGGCGCGGCCGTGCGCCAGGCCGACGTCGAGGCGCTGGCCACGTGGGATCCACGCGCCGGGAAGACGCGCGAGATGTCGTTCATGCCGGCGCGCGTGCTGCTGCAGGACTTCACCGGCGTCCCGTGCGTCGTCGACCTGGCCGCCATGCGCGACGGGATCGTCGAGCTCGGCGGCGACCCGCAGAAGGTCAACCCGCTCCAGCCGGTCGAGCTGGTCATCGATCACTCGGTGCAGGTGGACTACTTCGCGCGGCGCGACGCCCTGCACCTGAACGCCGAGCTCGAGTACCACCGCAACCGCGAGCGCTACGTGTTCCTCCGGTGGGGGCAGACCGCGTTCGACAACTTCCGCGTCGTGCCGCCCGAGACCGGCATCGTGCACCAGGTCAACATCGAGTACCTGGCGCGGGTCGTCTGCCGCGAGACGACGCCCGACGGCGTGGTCGCCTATCCGGACACGCTCTTCGGCACCGACTCGCACACGACGATGGTGAACGGCCTCGGCGTGGTGGGCTGGGGCGTCGGCGGCATCGAGGCGGAGGCCGCGATGCTCGGCCAGCCGAGCTCGATGCTGATCCCGCCCGTCGTGGGCTACAGGCTGACCGGCCGGTTGCCCGAGGGCGCCACGGCCACCGACCTCGTGCTGACCATCACCGAGGCGCTCCGGCGCAAGGGCGTGGTCGGCACGTTCGTCGAGTTCCACGGGCCGGGACTCGCGCACCTGACCATCGCGGATCGCGTGACGCTCGGGAACATGTGCCCGGAGTACGGCGCCACCGTTGCCATCTTCCCGATCGACGACATGACGCTCGAGTACCTGCGGTTCACCGGGCGGGACGAGTCGCAGGTCGCCCTCGTCGAGGCCTACGCGAAGGCGCAGGGGCTGTTCCGGACCGACGCCTCGCCTGAGGCCGTGTACTCCGACACGCTGGAGCTGGATCTCGGCACGGTCGTGCCCAGCCTCGCGGGGCCGCGCCGGCCACAGGACCGCGTGCCGCTCGATCGCGCGCCGGCGGCGTTCAAGGCCGCGCTGCCGGACCTGCAGAAGGGCGTCAAGACCGCGCCCGCGCCGGGCGGCGCCGCCGTGGCGGTCGAGGCGCAGCTCGAGCACGGCTCGGTCGTCATCGCGGCGATCACGAGCTGCACCAACACGTCCAACCCGAGCGTGATGATCGGCGCGGGCCTGCTCGCGAAGAAGGCCGTCGAGGCCGGGCTCACCAGGCGGCCGTGGGTGAAGACGAGCCTCGCGCCCGGATCGAAGGTCGTCACCGACTACCTCGCCAAGTCCGGGCTCGATGCCTACCTCGACCAGCTCGGCTTCAACCTGGTCGGCTACGGCTGCACGACCTGCATCGGCAACAGCGGTCCGCTGCCGGACGAGATTGCCGCCGAGGTGCGCGAGCGGGGGCTCGTCGTCTGCTCGGTGCTCTCGGGCAACCGCAATTTCGAGGGGCGCATCCAGCAGGACGTCCGGGCCAATTACCTGGCCTCGCCGCCGCTGGTCGTCGCCTACGCGATTGCCGGGACGATGAACACCGACATCACGACGGCGCCGCTCGGCACCGGGCGCGACGGCCGGCCCGTCTACCTGAAGGACATCTGGCCGAGCCAGGCCGAGATCCAGCGGACGATGCTGGCGGCGGTGTCGGCGGACATGTTCCGCCGGCAGTACGCCGGCGTGTTCGAGGGCGACGCGCTGTGGCGCGACCTGCCGGTCCCGACGGGCGACCGGTTCGCATGGCAGGACGACTCGACCTACATCCGGCGGCCGCCGTTCCTCGAGGGGCTGACCGCCGAGCCCGCGCCGCTCCGGCCGATCACCGGCGCCCGCGTCCTCGCGCTGCTCGGCGACAGCGTCACCACGGATCACATCTCGCCGGCCGGGTCGATCAAGTCCGACAGCCCGGCCGGGCAGTACCTCCTCGCGCAGGGCGTCGCGCAGAAGGACTTCAACTCCTACGGCGCGCGGCGCGGCAACCACGAGGTGATGATGCGCGGCACCTTCGCCAACGTGCGGCTGCGCAACCAGCTCGCGCCGGGCACCGAGGGCGGCTGGACCACGCTCCTGCCCGAGGGCGAGGTGATGTCGATCTACGACGCGGCGATGCGCTACGCGGCGTCCGGCGTCCCGCTCGTCGTCGTCGCGGGGCGCGAGTACGGATCCGGGTCCTCGCGTGACTGGGCCGCCAAGGGCACCATGCTGCTCGGCGTGAAGGCCGTCATCGCGCAGAGCTTCGAGCGCATTCACCGGAGCAACCTGGTCAACATGGGCGTCCTGCCGCTCGAGTTCGCCGGCGGCGCGTCGGCCACGTCGCTCGGCCTGACGGGCCACGAGACGTTCGACCTCGCCGGGACCGGGCCGGAGCTCGCGCCGCGGGGCACCGTCGCGGTCACGGCGACCGCGCCGGACGGCCGCGCCGTCCGCTTCGACGCCACCGTGCGCATCGACACCCCCGAGGAGCTGACGGCCTACACGCACGGCGGCATCCTGCCGTACGTGCTGCGCCGGCTCGCGAAGTAGGGGCGTGCCCCTCACGTCGGCCGCGATCAAGGCGCGGGCCCGGGAGGTCGGCTTCGACCTGGTGGGCATCGCGCGGGCCGCGCGCCATCCCCGGCTCGCGCGCCTGGCCTCGTGGATCGACGAGGGCCGGGCGGGCGAGATGTCCTGGCTCGCCGCCTCGCTCGACGAGCGGCTCGATCCCACGGTGGCGCTGCCCGGTGCGCGGTCGGTCGTGAGCCTCGGCCTCCTGTACAACACCGCCGAGCCGTACTCGAGTGCGGTCGAGGCCGCGGACCGCACGGCCATCTCGCGCTACGCGTGGGGGCGCGACTACCACGACCTGATCCGCGAACGGCTGACGCCGCTCGTGCGGTGGATGGCGGAGACGGCCGGACCCGGGCTGGAGGCCTGGTCCTCCGTGGATACGGGGCCCGTGCAGGAGCGGGTATTCGCGGAGCAGGCGGGGCTCGGCTGGATCGGCAAGAACACGTGCCTCATCAACCCGGAGATCGGCTCGTGGGTGTTCCTGGCCGAGATCGTCACGAGCGCCGATCTCGAGCCTGACGCGCCCGGCGTCGACCAGTGCGGCGCGTGCACGCGGTGCCTCGAGGCCTGCCCGACCGGCGCGATCGTCGAGCCGTACACCGTGGACGCGACGCGCTGCCTCTCGTACCTCACGATCGAGCGCAAGAGCGAGCCCGGGCCCGAGTGGCACGAGGCCATCGGCCGGCACGTGTTCGGCTGCGACGTTTGCCAGGACGTCTGTCCCTGGAACCGGCGGGCTCCCGTCAGCGGCGCTCCCGACTTCGCGCCGCGCGAGGGCCTCGCGTATCCGCGCCTGATCGATCTCTGCCGGCTCACCGACGACGCGTGGCGCGCCCTGATGCGTGACAGCGCGCTGCGGCGTGCGGGCCTGCGTCGCCTTCGCCGTTCGCTGGCCTGCGCCGTCGCGGCCCTCGAGCCACGGGACCAGCGCGTGGCAGCCGTCGAGGCCCTGGCCGCGCACCCGTCGGCGGCCGACCCGGCGATCGCGCGGCTGCTCGACGACGCCCGCCGACGGACCTGACGCCCGGGGCTACAATGCGGCCTCACACCCGGAGGAGGTCGCATGTCCACGCGCCGGCGGTTCCTGTCGAGCTTCTCGACGTTCGGTCTCTCGGCCACGCTCCTGCCGGGCATCCTCTGGGCCCGCGTGCAGGACGCCGGGGGGGCGCGCGTCACCCCCGCCATGCTGCGTGAGGCTGCCCGGCTGGCCGGGCTCGAGCTCTCCGACGAAGAGCAGCAGGGCATGATCGGCACGCTCAATCGGATTCTCGACCGGGTGATCGAGCTGCACCGCGCGCCGGCCGACAACGGCGCGCCGTCGCCCCTCGTGTTCAACCCGCGGGTGGCCGGCGAGGCCGTCGACGTCCCGCGGCGGCCGTTCCAGCCGACCGCGGCGCCGCGCCAGGCCCGGCCCGCGGCCGCGGACGACCTGCTGTTCCTGCCCGTCACCCACCTGGCGGACCTCGTGCGCCGACGAGAGGTGTCGGCCGTCGAACTCGCCGAGCTGGCGCTCGCCCGGATGGCGCGCCACAACCCGGTGCTCAACTGCGTCGTCACGCCGACGCCGGAACGGGCGCTCGCGCGGGCGCGGGAGCTGGACCGCGAGCTGGCGGCCGGGATCTACCGCGGCCTGCTGCACGGCCTGCCGTACGGCGTGAAGGACATCGTCGCGGCGCGCGGGTATCGCACGACGTGGGGCGCGGCGCCGTTCGAGCAGCGCGTGATCGACCTCGACGCGGCGGTCGTCGAGCGGCTGACGGAGGCCGGCGCGGTGCTCGTCGCGAAGCTGACGTCGGGCGAGCTCGCCTTCGGGGACCAGTGGTACGGCGGCCGCACCAACAACCCCTGGAACCCCGAGGAGGGGTCCAGCGGGTCGTCCGCCGGATCGGGTGCGGCGACGGCGGCCGGGCTGGTCGCGTTCGCCATCGGCACCGACACCGGCGGGTCGATTCTCTCGCCCGCGGTGCGCTGCGGCGTCGTCGGGCTCCGCCCGACGTTCGGGCGCGTGAGCCGGCATGGCGTGATGAATGCCGGGTGGACCCTCGACAAGGTCGGGCCGATGGCGCGGCACGTCGAGGATTGCGCCATCGTGCTGCAGGCGATCGCCGGCCCGGACGGACGCGACCTGGCGGTGCCCCCGGAGCCGCCGCCCGGCTGGGACCCGCGCGAACCGGTGCGCGGGCGCCGGGTCGGGATCGTGCCGGCAGTGCTCGAGGCCGAGCCGGATCCGGCCGTGCGCGCGAACACCGCCCGCGCGATCGACGCGCTGCGCGACGCCGGCGTCGAGCTGCGCGAGGTCAGCGTCCCGCAGAGCGACCTGACGTATTTCATCGAGTACACCGAGCGGGCGGCGGGTTTCGAGACGTTCGTGCAGCGAGGCGAGGACCGTGGATTGCGGCGGCAACGGCACGCGAGCGAACTGCGGGCCTACCACATGGTGACCGCCGTGGATTACCTGCAGGCCAACCGCGAACGCTACGCGCTGATGGAAGCCTACGCGCGCGCCACGCGCGAGGTGGACGCCGTCGTCGCCGGCAGCGTCACGCTCACCGGCGCGACGAGCCTCAACCCCATCACGAGCCTCACCGGGCACCCGGCGATCGCCGTGCCGACCGGTGTCCGCGACAACGGCACCCCCACGGGCATGACCGTCGCCGGCCGCCTCTACGACGAAGCCGGTCTGCTGCACCTCGCCCGGGTGATCGAGTCCGCCACGGGCCTCGGCACCCGCCGCCCGCCCGGCTTCTGAACCGGACGCACCGACCCAGGCTCCTCCGGACCCAGGACCCTCCGGCCGCCGGCCCCTCCGGCAATGGGACCTTGGGGACCCTCAGGACCCTGGGACCCTCAGGACCATCTAGAATGGTCCCATGTCCCTCGCTCCATCGCTGCTCCTCTCCATGCCCCAGCTGCTCGATCCGAATTTTGCCCGGACGGTCGTGCTGCTCTGCGAGCATGCGTCGGACGGCGCATTCGGCCTGATCGTGAATCGACCGGCCGACATCTCCGCGGGCGAGGCGGTGCAGATGGAGCCGCCGATTCAGCAGCCCAACGAGACGCCGCTGCTGCTCGGTGGCCCGGTCGAGCCGCAGCGCGGCTGGATCCTGACCGCGAACCCGCCGGAGGACGTCGAGGCGCGTGAGCTCGGGGCGGGGTTGTTCCTCTCCGCGTCACCGCTGCTGCTGCGCCGCGTGCTGAGCGCGTCCGAGCCTCCGGCGCGGACGCATGTGCTCGCCGGGTACGCGGGCTGGGGCGCGGGCCAGCTCGACGCGGAGCTGGCGGAATCGGCGTGGCTCATCATGCCGGTCGAGCTCGACCTGATCTTCGACGTCGCCGTGGAAGACGCGTGGGAGACCGCGATCCGTCGCCTCGGCGCCGACCCGCACCTGCTGCAGGCCGGACACGGCGTGCACTGAGACGGCGCCCCGTCCCGGCCGGCGCGTGGCCGGCCGGCGGGCCGTGCCCGCCGGTCCGGGTGACCGACGTCGCGGCGCCCTTCATGGGCTCTCAGTGTCTTCAGCCTCTTCATGTCAGAGGGACACGCATCAACCCGCGCACGCGATCACTCGACGCGCAACGCGGTGATCGGATCGATGCTGGCCGCGCGCCGCGCCGGCGCCCAGCTCGCGGCGATCGCCACCAGCGCCAGCACCGCGACCGCTCCGGTGAGGCTGACCGGGTCGAACGCGCCGACCTCGTAGAGCCGGCTTTCCACGAGTCGACCCAGCGTGACGGCCAGCCCGGCGCCGATCGCCGAGCCCGCCAGCACCATCAGCACGCTTTCCCGGAGGACCAGCCGTCCGACCTCCGCCGGCCGCGCGCCGAGCGCCAGCCGCACGCCGATCTCCCGGCGCCGCCGGCTGACCGCGGCCGCCATCGCACCGGTGAGTCCCACCGCGGAGAGCGCGACCGCCGCGAGCCCCAGCCCCAGCGCGATCAGCATCGTCGTGCGTTCGCGGTTGACGTTGAGGGCGACCTGGTCCTCGAGCGCCAGCACCGATCGGATCGGCACGGCCGGATCGACGCCGATGACCGCGCGTCGAAGCGCCGGCAGCAGGTCGCGCGGGTCGCCCGCGGTGCGGACGTGCAGCACGCCGCCGCGGGGCCGGCCCGACTGCGCCAGCGGGAAGTAGAAGCTCGGTCGCGGGGCCTCGCGGATCGTGCGGTACTTCACGTCACGCGCCACGCCCACCACCTCCGCCGGGGGACCGTCCGGCGTGAGCTGCACCGCCCGGCCGACGGCGCGCCCGTCGGGCCAGAAGTGCCGCGCCATGGTCTCGTTGACGACGACCGCCGTCGGCCGGCCAGGCGCATCCTCGGGCCCGATCGGTCGCCCGTCCACCACCGCGATGTCGAGCGCGTCGAAGTAGCCCGGCGCGACGATGTTGTAGTTCAGCTCCATGTCCTCGTCCGGCGCCGGCGTGTAGCCGGGGATGCCAATCGTCATCCGTGACCCGCCGAAGCCGAGCGGGATCACGCGCCCGTAGGCCGCGGCGCGAACCCCGGGGACGCGCGCCAGGGCCTCCGTCGCGCGGTCGAAGTACCGCCGGACGCCGTCCGCGTCGTACTGCGCGGCGACCGGGTCGGCCGAGATCAGCGCGACGTGCGCGACGTCGAGGCCGGTCGGGATCGCGCGGAGATTGAGGAGGGTCCGCACGAAGAGGCCGCTCGTGGCAACCAGCGCGACGGTCAGGGAGAACTGCGCGGTCACGAGTGCCCGCCGCCAGCGCAGGGCGGTCGCGCCCGCCGTCGCCGTGCGGCCCGCATCGTCGACGCGGCCGGCCGTGGCGGCCTGGCGCCAGAGTCGCACGGCCGGTGCCAGGCCGGCGAGCGTGGACGCGAGCAGGCCGGCCAGCGCCGCGAATCCGACGACGCGCCAGTCGAGCCTCACGTCGAGCGTCACCGCCTGGCCGAACTCCGCGAAGAGTGACACCGCGAGCGGCGCGACCAGGCCCGCGCCCGCCAGGCCCAGCGCGATGCCGGCCGTCGCCAGCACGAGCGTTTCGGCCAGCAGCAGTCGCGCCAGCCGCAGGCGTCCCGCGCCGAGCGCCAGGCGGATGGCGAGCTCGTGGGTCCGCTCCGCGGTCCGCGCGACGAGCAGGCCCGCGACGTTGGCGCAGGCCACCAGCAGCACGACGATGCCCGCGCCGAGGAGCAGCAGCAGCGGTGTCGCGACCGTGTCCGGGAGCGACGAGTCCCCCTGGGCACCCGGCACGAGGAAGAGGCGTGACGGCTGGTCGTCGGGCGTCTGGGTCAGGCCGCGCCCCACGCCGTTCAGCTCCGCCGTCGCGGCCGCGTCGGTCACCCCTGGCCGCAGCCGCCCGAGCACCGTCAGCCAGCTCACGTCCGCCATCGCCAGGAGGTCTTCGGTGCCGGACGGATCGAGGACGGGCTGGGTGACCACCGGCGCCCAGAACCGCGCGTCGCGCCCGACCTCGATGCCTCGGAACGCCGGCGCCGCGACGCCGACGACCGTGAAGGCCTGTTCGTTCAGCGTGATCGTGCGATTGGCCAGGCTCGTCTCGTCGCCGAACTGCCGCCGCCACTCGGCGTCGCTGAGCACGACGACGGGTGGCGCGCCGGGCGCGTTGTCCGCGTCGGTGAGGCCGCGCCCGAAGCGGAGGCGAGGCGCGAGGGTGGGGAAGTAGCCCCCCGACACCAGCTCGCCGGCGATCATCGTCGTGCCCGCGGCATCCCGGCGCGCGGCCGTCGCCAGGCTGACGGCGACGACATCCGTGAAGCTCCGCTGCGCCTGCCGCCAGGCCACGAACCCGGGCCACGTGAAGTTGTGGTTGACGCTGCGCTCGCGCTGCTCGAGCACCAGGCGCAGCTCCGACGGCCGTTCGACGGGCAGCGGCCGCAGCACGGCGGCCTCGAGCAGCCCGTACACGCCGGTCGACATCGCGATGCCGAGGCCGAGCGACCCGATCGCGACGATCATCAGCAGCGGCCGGCGGCGGATCATCCGCAGCGCGAAGCGCAGGTCCTGGCCTGACGCGGTGAGCATGGAACCTCCAGTCGGGACGGCCGAGCCGCCGCGGCCCGGCCCGTTCGTGCGCCGCGAGACGTTCGGGACCAGCGACGCGCGCACCTGCGCCCGGTACCAGCGTCGCGCTCCGCCGGCGCCGTCGCGTGCGGCGCGCTCGATGAATTCCTCGTGCAGGTCGCCGAGCACCGCGTCGCGCTCCTCGCGGCGCAGCGACCAGCGGAGGAGGGTCTCGGCCAGGCGAGGGGGACGGGTCTCGGGCGTCATCGCCGGGGCCTCAGGGCCGGATCCAGGCCCGCCCACATGCGCTCCATCGTCGCGCGGGAGCGGCGGAGCGCCTCGGCGCCCCTGGGGCGGAGCTGGTAATGGCGGCGCGAGCGGCCGCCGCGCTCGGGAACCGGCGCCGACATCGAGGACGAGACGCAGCCCTTCCGTTCCAGCCGCTCGAGGGCCGTATAGAGCGCGCCGACGGCGATCGGCCGCCCGGTCCGCGCCTCGATGAGCTGCCGGATCGGCACGCCGTAACTGTCGGGCTGCAGGTGCGCGATGGCGAGCAGCACGGTCTGCTCGAACTCGCCAAGGGTGTCGGTTCTCGCCATTTGAACTGCTCTGCAGTAGTAATCAGACGAAAGAACCCGTGCGCCGGTTGGCCCGACGCACGGGTGGGGGACTACCGGGCGATCGGCTCGAGGTTCAGCCGCCGCGCCTCGGCGTTGAAGGCGGCCAGTTCCGTGTCGAGCACCTGGCCCATCCTGTCGGTCTGGACCTTCAGCTCGCCGACCAGGTCGTTGAAGATGGACTCGGCGTTGCCGATCGGCGCGCCATCGCCCCGGTTGACCGAGGAGAGCAGCGACGCCAGCCGGTTGTTGATCTTGATCGGGAAGTTGAGCGGGTCCTGGCCGCTCTGGTTCTTCACCTGGTAGATCTCCTGCTCGACGGCGCCGAGATCGTTCACGAGCTTCGTGCCCGCCGCCTTGAGCCGCGCGTCCGGCGACTTCGACAGCCGGTCGGCCACCGCGTCCTTGATGCGGCGGATGTCGATCACGGCGTTGTTGGCTTCGGTGACCTTGTCGCGGATCCGGATGCCGAGGTTGAACTGCGCCTGCAGGTCGGCGTCCGAGACGTCCTTGAACAGCGGGTTCCGCCGCACCTGGAACGACTGCGTCTGGGTCCGCCCGTTGGCGGTGAGGCGAGCCTGGTAGGTGCCGGGCGCCGCGGCCGGCCCGGTCACATTGCCGCCCCAGAGGATCATCCCCGGGAACGACGTCGCGCTCGGGTAGCGAAGGTTCCAGGTGACGCTCTGGAGGCCGGGCTGCGTGTTCAGGCTGCTGCCGCCGCCGAAGCCGCGGCCCCGTCCGCCGCCGCCCCCGCCGCCGCGTCCACCGCGCCCGCCCCCGCCGCCGCCCCGGCCGGCGGCCGCCGGCTCGAACGTCGCCGCGACGGTGCCCGACGGATCCACGATCTCCATCTTCATGTCGGCCACCGGGCCCTTGACGAAGTACTGGATTTCGGCGCCCGACGTCGATCGGTAGGCGGGCGACGGGGCGAACAGGTACACGTCCGGCGCCTGCTGGACCGGCGAGGCCCACTGCCGGATCGGGTCGATGTCGTCGAGCACCCAGAACGCGCGGCCGTGCGTCGCGATCACGAGGTCGCGCTCCTCGACGATGATGTCCGAGATCTGGACGTCGGGCAGGTTGAGCGACAGCGGCAGCCACGTGCCGCCGTCGTCGTACGAGTAGTAGATGGCGTGCTCCGTGCCCGCGTAGAGCAGGCCGCGGCGCGTCGGATCCTCGCGGATGACGTGCGTGTAGTCGTCGGGCCGGAGGCCGCTGACGATCTTCGTCCACGTCCGGCCGAAGTCGTGGGTCCTGAACAGGTACGGCGCCTCGTCGCCCATCAGCGGGCGCTTGACCGCGGCGTAGGCCGTGCCGGCATCGAAGGCGCTCGCGTCGATGATGCTCACGCGGCCGAAGTCCGGCATGCCGGGCGGCGTGACGTTCGTCCACGTCTTGCCGCCGTCTCGTGTCAGGTGGATCAGGCCGTCGTCCGATCCGGCCCAGATCACGTTCACGTCCACCTTGGACGGCCCGAGCGCGAAGACCGTGGCGTAGACCTCGGGGCCGTTCATGTCGCCGGTGATCGGGCCGCCGGAATGGCCCATCGTCTCCGGGTCGTGCCGGGTCAGGTCCGGGCTGATCCGATCCCACGTCTGGCCGTTCGACGTCGTCCGCCAGACGTGCTGCGTCGCCGTGAAGAGGATGTCCGGATCGACGGGCGAGAACATGATCGGGAACGTCCACTGCACCCGCTCGACCAGCGCGTTCGACGGCTCACCGGAGAACATCCGCGGATAGGGATGTACCTCGCGCGACTGGCCGGTCTTGCGGTTCGTGTAGATCAGGAACGTGCCGTTGTTGCCGCCGGAGAAGAACACGTCGGTGTCCTTCGGATCGGGCGCGATGTAGGCAGGCTCGGCGCCGCCGGGGTTGTACATCTCGTCGCCGCCCCCGCCGCCGCGCCCGCCACGTCCGAAGCCGCGGCCCGACTCGTTGGGCAGGCAGACCGTGCTGCCGTCCTGCTGCGCCCCGCACACGTGGTAGGGCATGTGCTTCGTGGTGACCGCGTGGTAATACTGCGCGGTCGGGTAGTCCTCGTCCGTCCAGGTGCCCGATCCGCCCTGCGTGGACACGGTCCCGCCGCCGTCGTTGCCGTTCACGAGGTGCTGCGGGTTGTCGGGGTCGATCCACAGGTCGTGATGGTCGCCGTGCGTGCCGCCGCCGACGTTGGTCAGCGACCGGCCGCCGTCGGTGGACTTGTACGCGCTGGTGTTGAGCACGTAGACCGTGTCCTTCGCCTTCGGGTCGGCGAAGACGTGCGTGTAGTAGAACGCGCGCTGACGGATGTTGCGGCTGTCGTTGACCAGCGACCACGTCGCGCCCGCGTCGTCGGACGAGAACAGGCCGCCGTTGTCGTTCTCGACGAGGGCGTAGACGCGGCTCGAGTCCGCGCCGGAGACCGAGACGCCGATCCGCCCGATCGCGCCCTCCTGCGGCAGGCCCTGGTTCTTCGTGATCTCCGTCCAGGTCTCGCCGCCGTCGGTGGACTTGAACAGGCCGCTGCCCGGGCCGCCGCTCGACATCTGGTATTCCTTGCGGTAGGCCTGCCAGAGCGCGGCGTAGACGACCCGCGGGTTGTTCCGGTCGATCGAGACGTCGATCGCGCCGGTCTTCGCGTCGCGGTAGAGCACCTTGCGCCACGTCGCGCCGCCGTCGGTGCTCTTGAAGAGCCCGCGCTCCTCGTTGTCCACGCCGTACTTGCCGAAGGCCGCGACGAAGACGATGTTGGCGTTGGTCGGGTCCACGCGGATCTTCGAGATGTTCTCGGCCTCGCGGAACCCGATGTGCGTCCAGGTCTTCCCGGCGTCGGTCGACTTGTATGCCCCGTCGCCAGGCTGGATGTTGCCGCGGATGCACGACTCGCCGGTGCCGATGTAGACGACGTCGGGGTTCGACTCGGAGACGGCGACCGCGCCGACCGACGAGCTGGTGATCTGGCCGTCGGTCATCGGCATCCACGTGTCGCCGGTGTCGGTCGTCTTCCAGAGGCCGCCGCCCACGGCGCCGAAGTAGGCCTCGTTCGGCCGGCCCTTGACGCCGGTCACCGCGATCGAGCGCCCGCCGCGATCCGGCCCGATGCTGCGCCACTCGAAGGTCGACAGCAGAGCCGAGTCGACCGGCCCGGGCGTCTGGGGCGGAGCGGCGATGAGGGGCAGCGCCCAGGCGGCCGCGGCCGCCGCCGTGGCGGCGAGACCGACGTGGAGCTGGCGGGAGTGACGGAACATGGAAGACCTCCTACTGGAAAAGCGTAGGAAGTCTACCAAACACCGGGCGCGAGACCGGATGCGAGCGGAGATCGGGCGCCGGGCACCCGGCGCTGGGCTCTGGTCAGTGCCGGCCCAGTGCCGAGTGCCTACTTCCGGATGACTTCCTCGAGGTAGGCGAGCGCGCGCGGGTCGTCGGCCTTCCCGAGCGCGGTCACGGCGTCCTTGCGCACGGTGAGGCTCGCGTTGGTGCGGGCGAGGGTGATCAGGTGCGGCACGCCGGCGTGGTCGGGCAGTGCGGCGAGGCCCGCGACGGCGCGGCGTTTGACCGTGTCCTCGGGGTCGCGGTCGATGATCGCCAGCAGGTTCGCGGCGCCGGGCTCTCCGGCGGCGCGGATGTACTGGTAGCTGGCCTCGGCGCGGATGCGGGCGTCGGCGTCGCCGCGCGCCAGCTCGAGGAGCGCCGCGGTGGCCTGCGGCCGGTCGAGGCGGCCGAGCGCCGAGATCGCGCTCCGGCGCACGGACGGGCTGGCATCGGAGCGCGCCAGGGCGAGGATCGACGGCAGGCCGGCGGCGTCGGGCAGCGAGGCGAGCCCCGAGACGACGCGCGTCTTCACGCGGTCCTCGGTGTCGCGGCTGGCGATGGCGGTCGCCTCGTCGATGCCGGTCGGCCCGGCGATCCGCAGGTAGGCTCCGACCGCCTCGGCGCGGACGCTGGCGTCGGCATCACCGCGGGCGAGGGCCAGCAGCGCGGCCGGCGTGCCGCTCTCGTGCGTGTTGCCGAGCGAGGCGGCGAACGACCGCCGCACTGCGCCGTCGGTCTCGGAGCCGACGAGCCGCCGCAGCGTGTCGAACCCGTGGCTGCCGCGGTAGGCGGCCAGGCGGCTGCCCGCCTGGCGCCGCAGGCTGCCGTCGGAGCCGGACGCGGCGATCCGGTCGAGGATCGCGTCGGCCGCGGCGTCACGGTGCAGGGCGATCGCGCCGAGCGCCGCGTTGGCCATCGACCGCCGGCTGTCGAGCGTCATCCGCGCGGCGGGCGTCGAGGCGTCGAGCGCCGTGAGCCCGTCGAGGAAGGCCAGGCTCGAGGCGGTGGTGACGCCGTCGAGCCAGTAGAGCGCGCGGCCGCCGGCGTCGAGCGGGCAGTCGCCGCTCACCGTGCGCAGCCGCTCGACCTGGCCGCCCACGGCCCGCAGGAGGACGACGAGCTGGGTGCCGGCCTCGAGGGGCACGGGCCCGCCCGGCTCGGCCAGCCGCGCGCGGTCGGCCGAGTCGTCCACCGACTCGAGGAACGCGCCGCGAACGAACACGTTGTCCGTCGAGTTCGAGTACCAGCTGCACAGGCTCCGATCCCCGTCCACCATCGGGACCTGCCAGGCGATCCAGACCGGCTCGGCGCCACGACCCACTGCCGCGAGCTCGGCCGCGACGTCGCGCCCGGGCCGGTGCTGGACCTGGCCGTTCTGGACGAGCCGGTCCACCGGCAGGGCCTGCGCCGACTGGCCGGCCGGGGGGGCAGCCGGGACGAGCCCGGGCGCCACGCCGAGCAGCGCCACGGCGAGCGAGACGCTGAGCAGGCGGGTCATCGCTTGATGATCTCCATCAGGTAGTCGGCCGCGACCTTCGACTTGGCGGCCATGTTCGACAGCCGGCTCACGATCTCGCGCGTCAGGTCGAGCGACTGTTCCTTGCGCGCGATGCTCACGAGGCCCTCGGCGTTGTCCTGCGACGCGAGCGCGGAGATGACCGCCTTGCGTACGCCCTCGTCCTGGTCGCTGCTGTAGAGCGCGACCAGCGTCGAGCCCGTCCGATCGACGGGCTGGCTGCCCAGGTAGCGGACCGCGCGCGCCCGGACCTCGGCGTCGCGGTCGGTGCGCGCCGCCTGGCTGAGCTGGTCCACGGCCTTCATGCTGTTGAGGACGCTCAGCATGCGCTGGCGGAGCTCGGGGTTCGACTCGTTCTGGTAGAGCGACCACACGTCCTGCGGCGCCGCCAGGCTCGAGAGGTTGCCCACCGCGCTCGACCGCAGCACCACGGGCACGTTCGCGTTGCCGGCGATCGCGATGATCGCGTTCTTGTCGCCGGCCTCGCGGTAGGCGCTGATGATGGCCAGCCGCACGGACGTGTCGTCGGTCGAGTTGTAGATCTCGCGCAGGTCGGCGCTCGTGGTCTGCCGGTCGCGCCGCGACGCGATGTAGGAGATCGCGACGCGCTGCAGGTCGGGGTTGCCGCCGCCCTTGGCGAAGCGCATCAGGATGTCGTGGGCGCCCGGCTGGTCGCTGAGCGCGAGCACGTAGAGCGCGCGCTGCTTCACGCGCAGGGCGTTGGTCGAGTTGAGCACGCCCTCGAGCAGCGGGATCGCGGCGGCGGGGTCGGCGCGCTGGATGCCCTGGATCGCCAGGATCTTCAGCTCCTCGTCGTCCACCGCGGCCGGGTTGACCGGCTGCCCGGCGGCGCTCTTCGCGTCGGCCTCCAGGACCTTGGCATCCCCGAGGTAGCGGCTCTGCGCGTACTCCTTGCGGAGCTGGGCAATCGAGGCGAGCGCGTCGGACGTGCGGCCCAGCTTGAACTGCGCGAACGCCTTCCAGTAGAGCGCGCCGTCGGCGTGCTCGCCCTTCTGCGCGATCACCCGGTCGAAGCGCGTCACCGCGCTGTCGTAGTTGCGCGAGCCGAGCGCGCTCATCGCGCTGTTGTAGGCGCCGGCGTCGGAGCTCTGGTCGCCGACGCCGAACCCGAAGCGGAAGGGTTCCCAGACCACCTCGGGGGCCTCCGCCCACGCGCGGTTGAAGTCCATGTTCCGTTCCGCGTCCATCCGCCAGGTCTGCGCGGCGTCGAGCGCGGCCTCGCGGGCCTCGCGGGCCGCCGCCTGGGCGTCGCCGCGCATCGACTCGGCGCGCGCCAGCGCCTCGGCGCGCAGGCCCTCGATGTCGAGGCTCCGCATCTGGTCGCGCGCGGCGCGCACCGCGTCCTCGATCATCTGGGGATCGACCATCTCGATCGAGGGGACCGGCGCGAGCGGGGCAATCATCGGCTCGATCGTCAGCTCGCGGAGATCGGGCGGCAGCGGCGGCAGCGGGGCCACCGGCGCGACCGGCGCGGGTGCGACCACCGGGCGCTGCGGCGCGGGCGGCGGCTGCGGCGGCGGCGGGGGTGGCGGTGCGCTCTGCGACGCGGCCACGGTCGGCAGCAGCGCCAGGACGGCGAACATCAGGCTCATGCGCTTCATAGCGGTCCCTCACTCACGGCATTCATGGTCTGTTGACGCCCGCGAATCTCACCGTTGACGGCCCGCACCTTGAAGAGCAGGTCCTCGTCCCCGATGCGCGTGCGCAAGGATTCGAGATCGTGTGCGTCGAGCGTCTTCGGGCTGCGGGCCAGGTCCACGAGCACCGGCTCGAGGTCCTCCAGCATCCGCACCAGCCCGACGTCGCCGGTCTCCTCCGCGGTCACGCGGTAGAGCCGGCCCGAGGCCACGAGGTCTTCCGCGGTCTCGCGCTGGAATTCCAGGTCGCCCGCATCGTCGGCGGGCGCGTTCATCACCTCGACGAGCAGCATCTCGGCCTGCTCGAAGTGCCCGTCGAGCGCGGTCAGCAGCACCCGCTCGCGCGCGTCGGCCGCCCGCCCCGGTGCGTCCGGCACGTCGGGGCCCGAGGGGCGGATGGCGAGCGCAAGGGCGACGGCCACCGCCGCGGTCAGCGTGGCCGCCGGCATCCAGAAGCGCAGGAACCCCGCGCTCCAGCCCGCCGAGGGCGGCGGCGGCAGCGCCGCCTGGACCCGTGCCCACATCACGCGCTCGAAACCCTCACCCGGCTCCGGCACCTCGACGGTGCCCGCGAGAGCCAGGGTGTCCGTGATCTCGTGCCACACGCCCCGGCAGCGGTCGCAGCCGGCCAGGTGCGCGTCGATGCGCGCCTCGAGCCCGGCGTCGGCCTCGCCGAAGTGCCGCAGGATGAGATCGTCGTCGTCTGGATGCCAGGTCATGGGCGTTACGTCGTTGCGTCCTCCGAATTCGTCACCGTCACTTCAGCACTTCGTCGGGCGTCGCCGCGCCATCGAGCAGCGGCCGGAGCGCCACGCGCATCTTCTTCACGGCCCGGAAGATCGAATGCTTCGCCGCATTCGTCTTCAGCTCCAGGGCGTGGCAGATTTCCTCGATCGTGCACCCCTGGTAGTGCCGCATCAGGAACGCCGCGCGTTCCTGCGCGCTCAGTTCGCCGAGCGCCTGCTGGACCCGCGATCCCACCTGGCCCGCGAAGACCAGGTCGTCCACCGTCGGGCCGCTCGATCCCGGCGCCAGCCGCTCCAGCGTGTCCTGCGGCTCCACCGATTCCCGGTGCGGGCGGCCGCGCATGTAGTCGATGGCGCAGTTGAACCCGATCCGGTACAGCCAGGTCGCGAAGTTCGACCGGGACTCGAAGCGCGCCAGCCGGCGGTACGCCCGCACGAACGTTTCCTGAACGACATCCTCGGCATCTTCCGGACGGCCCGTCATGCGATACGCCAGCCGATAGATGCTCCGGCTGTGCCGTTCGACGAGGACTCGAAAGGCCTCTTCGTCGCCGCCCCTCGCTTTCGCGACGGCAGCCGCGTCGTCCAGATGCATCTGGTTCATTAGACGGGAGCCTCCACGGGTGGTTAGGAACACGCGGCCCCGGGACCGCACTCCCGTCTACGAGGATTTACGTAGTCGTGTTCCGTCCCGGCAGCAGTTCGGCGACCGTGCGCCGCAGGCCCTCGGCGAGCGGGGTGGGACGATAGCCGAGGTCCGCCGCGGCGCGCGCATGTTCGACGGGCCAGTCGTGGCGGAAGATTTCGACGGTCGCGCGCGTGACGAGCGGCGTGGCGCCCGTCAGGCGCGCGCGCCATTCCTCGATCGCGCCGGTCACCGCGGCGATCGCGTACGGCAGGCGGCGGGGCAGTCCGCGCAGGCCGAGGTCGCGCGCCAGCTCGAACGCGCGCATGACGGGCGCGTTCTCGCCGCCGAGCGGGTAGTCCGCGCCCACCGCGCCGCGTTCGATCGCCACGACGTGCGCCAGCGCCACGTCGTCGATCCACGAGAAGGACCACACGCGCTCGGGCCCCACCAGGCCCGGCAGCCGGCGCGCGGCATGGTCGGCGAGCAGCCGCCCGACCAGGTTGCCGTCCGTGCGCACCCCGGGACCGTAGACGACGCCCGGGTAGGTCAGGAGGATCGGCAGCCCGGCGTCGCGCGCGCGCAGCGCCACCTGCCGCGCCGCGGCCTTGGTGCGCTGGTAGTCGTTCGCCGCGATCGGCGTCTCACGGCCGGCCGGCGGCAGGGCGAGGAACGAGGACGTGTAGACCAGGCGCGCGACGCCGGCCTCGCGCGCGGCGGCGATCGCGTGCTCGAGACCGCCGACGTTCACCGCGTCGAACTCGCGCGGGTCCGGCCGCCACAGGCTCACGAGCGCGGCGGTGTGGCAGATGGCGTCCACGCCGCGGGCCGCCGCGACCACGGCCGCCCGGTCGCGGACGTCGGCGTCCACCGCCTCGCCCGGCAGGCCGGCCGAGGACGCCCGCCGCGCGAGGACGACCACCGCATGGCCGCGCGCCGCCGCGGCCTGGACGATGGCCCGGCCCAGGTAGCCCGTGCCGCCGGTGACGAGGATCCGCACACCTCATTATCGCGGGATGCTATCCTCCGCAGGATGTTCAAGCGGCAGCGCACCGGGTCGGTCGTCTGCGCGTCGTGCGGCAACCTCGTCGGCGTCAACGACGAGGTCTGCTACAACTGCGGACGCCGCAACCCGGGCCTCTGGGGCTGGGGCCCGGCGCTGCGCAGCCTCGGCCGCGACATGGGATTCATTCCCTTCGTGACCGGGCTCTGCGTCGTCTGCTACGTGCTGACGCTGGCCGCGTCGGGCAACCAGATCGGCGGGCTGCTCTCGCCGTCGAACTGCAGCTCGCTGCGGTTCGGCGCCAGCGGCTGGATTCCGGTCTACGGCCTCGACCGCTGGTGGACGC
>JAWKHR010000030.1:0-77046 GCA_041394725.1 Vicinamibacterales bacterium
CACCCGGGTCGCTTCGGGCATCGTCGCGGTCACGGTCCTGCTGCTCGTCGAGAAGAAGCAACTCCACGGCCTCGTCTCGAAGCTCGACGTGGCCGAGGTGCGCGCCGGCGCGCGCTTCGGCGTGATGGCGGCGGTCGTCCTGCCCCTGCTGCCGGAGGGTCCGTTCGGCCCGCTGGGAGGCATCCGCCCGCGGCTGCTCTGGGCGCTGGTGCTGTTCTTCTCGGGGCTGAGCTTCGTCGGCTACGTCGCGCGACGCGCGGTGGGTTCCGACAAGGGCTACGCGCTCGCCGGCACGCTCGGCGGGCTGGTGTCCTCGACGTCGGTGACGCTCACGTTCGCGCGGTTGAGCCGTACGCAGCCCGCCGCGGCGCAGCCGCTGGCGTCGGGCACGCTCGGCGCGAACCTGGTGCTCTTTCCGCGGGTGCTGCTGGCCACGGCGGTCCTGGCGCCCGCGCTGACCGTGGCGCTCTGGCCCGCCTTCGTCGCGCCCGCGGCCATCGGCCTGGCCCTGCTCCTGCGGGGCCTGCGCCATCCGGCCAAGGCCGGTCCCCCGGACGAGGACCGCAACCCGCTGCAGTTCGTGGCGGCGCTCCAGATGGTGCTGCTCTTCCAGGCGGTCCTGTTCGGCGTCGCGCTCGCACGGGACGTCTTCGGCCACGCCGGCATCTACGGCTCGGCGGCGGTGCTCGGACTGGTGGACATGGACGCGCTGACCATCTCGATGGCGCGTCTGGTCGTCGCCGGGACGGCCGCGGAGGCGGCGGCGCGCGCGGTGACGATCGGCGTGCTGGCGAACACCTGCGTGAAGCTCGGCATCACGCTGGTCGTGGGCCGCGGGCGCTTCCGCCCCCTCGCGGCGGCCGGGCTGGCGGGCATGGCGGCGGCGCTGGCGGCCGCGCTCTACTGGACCTGGCCTCAGGCCTGAGGCGCCTTCGGGTCCACCTGCCGGAAGACGCGCATCGCCGTGGCGACCATGGTCGCGATGTCGGTCGTGTTGGCGGGCAGGATGAGCGTGTTGCTCTTCTGCGCGAGGTTGCCGAACTCCTGGACGTACTGCTCGGCGACGCGCAACTGGGTGGCCTCGAGGCCGCCGGGCTGCCGGATGGCGTCGGCGACGTGCCGGAGGCCCTCGGCGGTGGCCCGCGCGACGGCGAGGATCGCGGAGGCCTCGCCTTCCGCCTCGTTGATCTGCTGCTGCCGTCGCGCCTCTGACGCCTTGATGACCTTCTGCTTCTCGCCCTCGGCGTTGTTGATCGCGGCGTCGCGCGCGCCCTCGGAGCTGAGGATCACGGCGCGCTTCTCCCGCTCGGCGCGCATCTGCTTCTCCATCGCGGCGAGCACGTCGTGCGGCGGCGTGATGTTCTTGATCTCGTAGCGCAGCACCTTCACGCCCCACGGGTCCGAGGCCTTGTCGAGCTCGGCGACGACCGAGACGTTGATGTTCGTGCGCTCCTCGAACGTCTTGTCGAGGTCGATCTTGCCGACCTCGGACCGGAGCGTCGTCTGCGCGAGCTGCGAGATGGCGAAGATGTAGTCGGTGATGCCGTAGGACGCCCGCTCGGCGTTGAGCACCTTGAGGTACAGGATCCCGTCGACGCCGACCTGGACGTTGTCGCGGGTGATGCAGACCTGCGCGGGGATGTCCACCGCGACTTCCTTCAACGTGTGGCGGTAGCGAATCGCGTCGAGGAACGGAATCAGGATGTGGAAGCCCGCCTGGAGCGTCGAGTGGTACCGGCCGAGCCGCTCGACCACGTAGGCACTCTGCTGCGGCACGACGACCGCGGTCTTCGCGATGACGATCAGGATCAGCAGGACGAGGAAGATCGTGACGACGACACTCGGACTCATCCGGCGGCTCCTTCCGATTCGACGAGCAGCGTCAGCCCGTCCACGCGCACCACGCGACAGCGCGTCCCCCGGACCAACGCCAGGGGACCGCCGTTGCGGGCCGACCACGCCGTCCCGCGCAGTTCGATCCGGCCGACCGCGCCGGGCGCGATCTCCTCGTGGACGACGCCGATCTCGCCCACCAGGGCATCGATGGCCGGCGCCTGCGGGTCGCGCTGGAGCGCGGTGACCAGCCGGTTGCGGAACAGCACCAGGCTCCCGGCCGAGAGGACGCCGAAGAGCAGGATCTGGAACCACAGGGGGCCGGCCAGACCGAAGCCGGCGAGCGCGCCGACGACGAGCGCCCCGATGCCGAAGAAGATGATGTAGAAGCCGCCGGCGGCGGCCATTTCACCGGCGACGAGAACGAGCCCGAGGACGAGCCAGTGCCACCAGAGGATGTCCATGTGCGAGACCGGCAGCGATTATGGGCCCGCGCACCGACCCGGCGCAACCACGAGCGGCGTGGCGCCGGGCCGGGGCGGGAGGCGGGGTCGGTCCGGGCAGGCCCGAGCCCACCGAAGCGCGTCAGGCGACGCAGGCCGTCGAGCGGGTGAAGGTCTCCTCGCGCCGCGTGCCGATCCCGTTGACCGGCTCGAGCTGGTCGAGCCAGAACGCGTCGTCGTTGCGGCGGAAGATCATGAGGCGGCCTTCGTCCTCGATGTACTTCGCGCGGTGGTACCGCATGTAGATGTGCTGGTCGTCCACGCCGACGACCTCGATCTTGCCGGTCTCGTGCGACATGCAGAACCGCGCCCTGGCGGCCAGGCCCGAGCAGCGATTGCGGGCCGTGTCGAAGGTCCTGAACCCCCGCACGATGGGAACCTCGTAGGGTTCGTTGCCCGCCGTGGGCCGCCCCTGGAACAGGTAGTACGGCGGCACACCGACGAACGAGAGCTTCCGGTACATCGCCTCCAGCGTGTCGGGATCGTCGTTGACGCCCTTGATCAGCGGGCACTGGTTGACCGCGACCACGCCGCAGGAGAGGAACGTCGACAGCCCCTCGATGGCCACGTCGGTCAGTTCGCGCGGATGGTCGAAGTGCGCCATCAGGTAGATGCGCTTCTCGGGCGTCGAGTAGGTCCGCAGCACGTCCTGCAGATCCGGGTCGTTCAGGATCCGGTACGGGTTGAACGCCGGAATCTTCGAGCCGAGGCGGATGATCTGGACGTGCGGGATCTCGCGGATGGCCCCGAGAATCTCCGCCAGCCGCTTGGTCCCCATGATCAGGGGATCCCCGCCGGTCAGCAGGACGTTGGTGATCTGCTTGTGCTGGCGGATGTAGTCGAGCCCCTGGGTGATGTCGAGCGACGCCTCGTCGTTGTCGTTCATGAAGAGGCGCTTGCGGAAGCAATAGCGGCAGTACGCACCGCAGACCTCGTTGACGAGCAGGAGCGCGGTGTCGCGGTACTTGTGCTGCGCGCCGCGCGCGACCGTCACCGACGCCTCGTTGCTCGCGTCGAGCTTGCCCCAGTCGTTCAGCTCCTCCTTCCGCGGGATGATGAGCTGGCGAATCGGGTCGTCCGGGTCGTTCCAGTCGATCAGGTTGAGGTAGTAGTCGTTCACCCGGAAGACGTAGCGCTTGGCCACTTCCCGGAGCAGCGCCTTGTCGCCTTCCGGGATCTGGGCAACCTTGTCGACGTTGGTGATGTACTTCACCCCGCGCGTGTTCGCAGCGGGTCGTCGGGTGACGCGCGCCGGCTCCGGAGCCGTCGCGGTCGCGCCACCGGCGAGATCGGTGATCGAGTGTGCCAAATGCAGCCTCCTTTCAAGCTGGTCAAGCTGGCAGGGCTCCAGCCACCCTGGCGAACAGACACCCGTAGCCAGGCCGGAGGAATGTCTTCCTGCGTGTGTTGTAGACGGGGTGAGTATATCAGAATCGGGCGCGAGAATACAGGGGCGGAGTATGACGTCTGGCGCGCCAAAGTGCCATGGAGACAGGCGTTTCCCAGTCCGATCGCGCGCGGCGCGGCGGGGCCGACGACGAGCCGCCGGGGCAGCCCGGCGGGGCGCGTGAGCGCCGGGTCAGCCGGCGGGGCGGGTCAGCGCCGGGCCGGCCCGGCGAACCCGCACCATCCCGAGAGGCGCGTCAGCGCCAGATTCAGCGCCAGATGAGGACAATCCGCGAAGCGGCGCTCGACTCGCGAGCGGCCAGGTCCGGCCACGCCAGCGTCACCCGCCAGTCGAGTCGGATGCGCGGCTCCGTCGGTGAGGCCGAGGCTGTCGATTCCGTCAATCCCGCCGCCGGACGCCGGCGTGCCCCCGCGGCAGGCGACGCGCCATCGCGCGACGCGTCTGCCGGCGACGCCTCCTGCTCCAGGCGCTCACGGATGCGGGCGAAGGCTGCCTGAATCTCGCGAACCGACGCGCCGCGCGGACGCGGCGGTTCGGATGACGCCGGCTCGGACGCGGACGCACCGGCCTCGGCAGCGG
The DNA here is from genome assembly GCA_041394725.1 of Vicinamibacterales bacterium. Taxonomy (GTDB): domain Bacteria; phylum Acidobacteriota; class Vicinamibacteria; order Vicinamibacterales; family SCN-69-37; genus JAWKHR01. The sequence continues at coordinate 4,324 of JAWKHR010000030.1, forward strand.
CAGGCGCGTCGCCCTCCTTCGGCTTCTCCTCGGCGGCGGGCTTTTCCACCCCGGCGCCCGGTGTGCCCTTGTCGGCCTCCGCCTTCGACGGCGGCGCGGCCGGCGGCTTCGCCGGCGTTTCCGCCGCCACGTGCGGCGGTTCCGTCCGGCCGGCGCCGGCGCCACGCTGGGCCGCGACCGTCTCGGCCGAGAGGCCGAAGACAACGATGGTCGCGACCACCCACCGCGCGGCGGCGTCCCTCATCGTCCGCCCCCGCCGAGCGCCGGCCGGCTGGAGACGACCTCCGAGAAGTGCACGCGGCCGGTCGAGAGCTCGTAGTACGCCCCGACGATGGCCACCTCCCCGCGCTCGAGCAGGTGCGCAAGAATCTCGCTGTCATCGACCAGGTGGTTCACGGTTTCCTCGACGTTGCCGAGCACCGCCGCGCGGAGGCTGGCCGCCTCGGCGGCGTCCTTGTCGCGCCGGGCGACGGCGGGCCGGATGGCCTTGACGAGGTAGTCGAGGTTCGCGCCGAGCGACTGCCCGGCGGGCGTCTCGATCGCGGCCTTCACGGCGCCGCACGACTCGTGACCCATGACGACGACGAGGGGCACGTGCAGGTGCTCGGCCGCGTACTCGACGCTCGCCAGGACCGATCGGTCCGTGACCTGCCCGGCCGACCGGACCACGAAGAGTTCCCCGAGGCCCGCATGGAAGATCACTTCCGGCGGCACCCGTGAGTCCGCGCAGGAAAGCACCGCGGCGAAGGGCGACTGCCCGTCGACGAGCGCGTTCCGCTGCGCGAGCGTGATGGGCAGTGCGGCGTCGGGATGATCGACGAACGCGGCGTTGCCGGTCCGGAGTCGGGTGAGCGCCTCGTCGGGCGTCACGGCGCCGGTCGCACCAGTCACCCCGATGCTCCCGGGCCGCTCGAGCCCGGCCGCCGTCGGTCCGGCCGCCATCGCCAGCGCGACCACCACCGCCAGCCCTGTTCCCCGTCGAGAAAGACGCATCACCACATGCCCTCCGGTCCCTGCCCGGACGGTAATCGGCGACGCGCGGACGATCTTGAGGAACGGCGGCTCAGCCGAGCCGCAGGCCGTCGAGGCCGACTTCGGCCTTGGGCACGACGACGATGCCCGACGGCGTCACCACGCCCAGTTCCCGGTCGATCGGGTCGCCGAAGCCGACCCGGGCACCGGCGGGAATCCGGACGTTCTTGTCGATGATCGCGCGCCGCACGTGGGCGTCGCGGCCGATGTCCACGTGATCCATGAGGATCGACTCGTGCACCTCGGCCCCGGTGTGCAGGACGACATTCCGGCCGAGCACGCAGTCCTTCGCGAAGCCGCCGGCGAGGATGCAGCCGGGCGAGACGACCGACTGGATCGCGACGCCGCGACGACCGGGCTCGTCGAAGACGAACTTCGCCGGCGGGTCGCCGTAGGCGACCGAGTGGATCGGCCAGTCGCGGTTGTAGAGGTTCAGCTGCGGCGCGACGTTCTTCAGGTCGAGGTTGGCCTCGAAGTAGGAGTCGATCGTCCCGACGTCACGCCAGTAGCCGCGCTCCCCGGCCTCGGACCCGGGAATGAGGTTCTGGCTGAAGTCGTCGGCGTAGGCGACGCCGGCCTCGACGAGCCGCGGGATCAGGTCGCGCCCGAAGTCGTGCGCCGAGTCCGGGCGCGGCGCGTCGTACTCGAGCAGGTCGATGAGCGCGCCCGTGTCGAAGATGTAGTTGCCCATCGACGCGAACGCGCTGTCGGGATCGTCCGGCACGGCGGGCGGGTCCGCCGGCTTCTCCACGAACGCCCGGATGCGGTTCGAGGCGTCGACGTGCGCCACGCCGAAGGCCGTCGCCTCGTGACGCGGCACGCGCAGGCAGGCGACCGTGGCCTTGGCTCCCGAGGCCAGGTGCGCATCGATCATCTGCCGCACGTTCATCTTGTAGATGTGGTCGGCCCCGAAGACGGCGACCACGTCGGGCCGGAACTCGCGCAGCCGGTTGAGGTTCTGGTGAACGGCGTCGGCCGTCCCGCGGTACCAGCTGTCGCCCGTCTGCATCTGCGCGGGCACGGCGGTGATGAAGCTCTCGCGGCCGATCACGCGGTGCGTCCACGCCGACTGCAGGTGCTCGAGCACCGACTGCGCCTTGTACTGCGTGAGGACGTAGATGGCCGTGATGTCCGAGTTGACGAGGTTGCTCAGGACGAAGTCGATCAGGCGATAGCGGCCGCCGAAGGGGACCGCGGGCTTGGTCCGGTAGCGCGTCAGCGGATCGAGCCGCTCTCCCCGACCGCCGGCCATCACGAACGCCAGGACCCGTTGCCGCATGACTTCGCTCCCGACGATAGCCCACGCGTGTGATGGCCGCAACGGCCGGGACCGGCGTCGGGGCGCGTGCCATGCGGTCCGCGGTCCGGGGCGCGGGTCCGGTATACGATGCCGTCGTGATGGCGTCCGCCCGTCTCCGCTCGTTCCTGGCCGCCGCGGCCCTCGCGATCCCGGTCCTCCTGGCCTCCGGCTGCGGCAGCCAGTCGCCGACGGCGCCGACCGTCAACGTGCCCTTCTCGACGACCGACCTGCGGGTCGGGACCGGCACGGAAGCCGTGACCGGCAGGATGCTGACCGTGAACTACACGGGCTGGATCTACGATCCATCGCGGGCTGAGAACAAGGGCACCCAGTTCGACACGTCCGCCGGGCGGGGCCCGCTGGTGTTCCTGCTGGGCGCGGGCAACCTGATCCAAGGCTGGAACATGGGCATCGCCGGCATGAAGGTGGGCGGCCTTCGCCGTATTGTCGTCCCTCCGGCCCTGGGCTACGGCGCGGCTGGAGCCGGCGGCGGGACCGTCCCCCCGAACGCCACCCTCCTCTTCGAGGTCGAGCTGCTCGACGTCCAGTAGCGCCCGGGTCGCGCGCCGCCGCGCCTGGCCCTGGGCTCCCGCGTCCCTGGGCCCCGTCGGACGAGCTGCCCCCTGGACCGGCCCGGGGCAAGTTCGGGCCGGGCAGGTCGATAAACATGATGAAAACCGGTGTATATTCTCGGACACCGGAAAGGAACTGCATGGGCTCGAGCGCCAGAGCGGCTTGGTGGGGCTGCGCGGCGGTCTGCGGGGGACTGGCAACGGTCTCGCTGTGGGCTGCCCGGGACGGGGGTACGCCCGTCACGCCCGTGGCACTGGTCAGCGCGCACGCCGCGCGGGGGACGGAGTTGTCCCCGGAAGTCGTGGCGCAGGCGCAGAACGTGGTGCGCAACTACTGCGTGACCTGCCACAACGACATGATGGAGCGCGGCGGGCTGACGCTGACCGGCTTCGACGTGACGACGGCGCCGGCGCGCGCGGAGACGGCGGAGAAGATGATCCGCAAGCTCCGCGCGGGCATGATGCCGCCGCCCGGCGCGCGTCGTCCCGAGGCACCCGACCTCGAGGCGCTCGTCACGGTGCTCGAGACGAGCATCGACGACGTGGCGTCGGCCGCGCCGCATCCCGGCACCCGGACGTTCCAGCGCCTGAATCGCCCGGAATATTCGCGCGCGATCGAGGATCTGCTCGGCCTGCGGCTCGACGCGGGCCGCTGGCTCCCGCTCGACTCGAAGAGCGCGAACTTCGACAACATCGCCGACGAGCAGGTGCTCTCGGCCACGCTGCTCGAGGCCTACCTCAACGCGGCCTCCGACATCAGCCGGATGGCGATCGGCGACCGGAAGGCCGAGACGACCAACTGGACCTACACCGTCAGCAGCTACGTCTCGCAGCACCCCTGGGACCACGTGGAGGGCGCGCCCTACGGCACGCGGGGCGGCCTGGTGGTGGACCAGGTCTTCCCCGCCGACGCCGAGTACACGTTCGAGCTGACGTTCCTCTCGGGCGACAACACGAGCTTCGAGGACGTCGATTTGTCCATCGACGGCCGTCAGGTCGCGCTCGTGCGCTACGAGACCGGCCCGAACGACAGTGCCGACGGCCGCGGGGCCGTCTCGGTGTTCACCGAGCCGATCCGGATTCCCGCCGGCCAGCACAAGGTCTCGGCGGCGTTCGTCCGGCGGATGGACGGCCCGTACGAGGACCTCATCCGGCCGCACGACTGGTCGTACGCCGGCGGGGGCTCCGGGGGCGCGGGCATCACGACGCTGCCGCACCTGCGTGACCTCATCGTCCGGGGCCCGTACCGGGCGACGGGCGTGTCGGACACGCCGAGCCGGCGGCGGGTGTTCACCTGCCGTCCGACGGGGCCCGACGAGGAAGCCCCGTGCGCGAAGTCGATCGCGACGCGCCTGGCCACCGAGGCGTACCGCCGGCCGGTGACCGACCGCGAGGTCGCGGCGCTCATGCAGTTCTACGAACAGGGCGCGAGCCAGGGCGGCTTCGAGATCGGCGTCCGCACGACGCTCGAGGCGGTGCTGGCGAGCCCGTACTTCATCTTCCGGCTCGAGCCGCAGCCGGCCGGCGTGAAGCCGGGCGACATCTATCCGGTCGGCGACTTCGAGCTGGCCTCGCGCCTGGCGTTCTTCCTCTGGGGCACGCCGCCCGACGACGCGCTGCTGGCGGTGGCCGCGCGAGGCGGGCTGAAGGACACGGCCACGCTCGAGCAGCAGGCGCGCCGCATGCTCGCCGACCCGCGCGCCGACTCGCTCGGGCCGCGGTTCGCCGGCCAGTGGCTGCGGCTGCAGGACGTGGACAAGGTCCATCCGGATCCGAACTACTTCCCGGACTTCGACCAGGAGCTGGCCGACGCGATGAAGGCGGAGACCGAGACGTTCTTCGTGCACCTGCTGCGCGAGGACCGGAGCGTGCTCGATCTCTTCCAGGCGGACTACTCGTTCCTGAACGAACGCCTCGCGCGGCATTACGACGTCCCGGGCGTGGCCGGGCCGCAGTTCCGCCGGGTGACGTATCCCGACGCCACGCGGCGCGGCCTGCTCGGCCAGGGCAGCGTGCTCGTCCAGACGTCGATGGCCAACCGGACGTCGCCGGTGCTCCGCGGCAAATGGGTGATGGAGGTGCTGCTCGGCACGCCGCCCCCGCCGCCGCCGCCGAACGTCCCCCCGCTCGACGAAACGGGCGACGCGAAGGACGGCAAGCTGCTGACGACGCGCGAGCGCATGGAGATCCACCGCGCGAACCCGACGTGCAACGCGTGCCACCGCTTCATGGATCCGATCGGCCTGGCGCTCGACAACTTCGACGTCACCGGCCGGTGGCGGCTGCGCGAGAACGGCATGCCGCTCGACACCCACGGCGACTTCTACGACGGTACGCCGGTGAGCAGCCCGGGCGAGCTGGCCTCGGTGCTGATGAAGCGGCCCGTGCCGCTCGTGCGGACGTTCACCGAGAACCTGATGTCGTACGCGATCGGCCGGCGGATGGAGTACGACGACCAGCCGGCGATCCGCGCGATCGCGCACGCGGCCGAGCAGCAGGACTTCCGCGTGTCGGCGTTCGTCATCGGGGTCGTGACGAGTGATGCCTTCCGGCTGAAGCGCGCCGAGGGCGAGGCCACCACGGGCAACGGTTCGGCCGGCGGTCGCTGACCGCCCGCCTCGAGTTCGGCCGGCGGGTGCCAGGCCCGCCTTTGGAGGAGACGCAGACGATGCAGTTCAACACCGGCAGGCACATGCCGCGACGAACGTTCCTGCGGGGAATGGGGGCCACCGTGGCCCTGCCCTTCCTCGACGCCATGGTCCCCGCCGTCCGCGCGCGGGCGAGGACGGCCGAGGAAGGCGCCACCCGCCTGATCTGCATCGAGGAGGTCCACGGCATGGCCGGCTGCAACGCCGGCGTGGCCGACAAGTTCCTCTACTCGCCCGAACAGGTCGGCCGCAACTTCACGCTGGTGCCCGACAACCCGATCCGGACGATCGAGGGCTACCGCGACTACCTGACGATCATCAGCGACACCGACTGTCGGATGGCCGAGGCGTTCGCGCCGCCCGAGATCGGCGGCGACCACTTCCGGTCGAGCGCGGTGTTCCTGACCCAGTCGCACCCGAAGCAGACGCAGGGCTCGGACATCTGGGCCGGCACGTCGCTCGACCAGATGTACGCGAAGCGCTTCGGCCAGTCCACGCCGATGCCGTCGCTGCAGTTCTGCATCGAGAACCTCGACCAGGCCGGCGGCTGCACCTACAACTACTCGTGCGTCTACACGGACGCGATCAGCTGGGCGTCGCCGAACGAACCGCTGCCGATGATCCGCGACCCGCGGCTCGCCTTCGACATGCTGTTCGGCGCCGGCGGCACGCCCGAGGCGCGCCGGGAGCGCCGGCAGACCCGCCGCAGCATCCTCGACTGGATCAACGGCGAGATCTCCAGCTTCCGGACGAACCTCGGCCCGGCCGATCGCATCCGGATCGATCGCTACCTCAACAACGTCCGCGAGGTCGAGCGCCGCATCCAGATGGTCGAGGCCCGCAACACGAGCGGCGAGGATCGCGAACTGCCCGGCGCGCCGGCCGGCGTGCCGGACTCGTTCTCCGAGCACATGCAGATCATGTTCGACCTGCAGGTGCTCGCGCTCCAGACGGACATGACGCGGGTCATCTCCTTCAAGACCGGCCGCGACGCGCAGAACCGGGTGTTCCCCGAGAGTGGATCGAACTCCCCGTTCCACCCGGCCTCGCACCACGGCGGCCGCGAGGAGCGGATCATGGACTTCAACAAGATCTGCCAGTACCGCGTGGGACAGATGGCGTACTTCCTCGAACGGATGAAGACCACGATGGACGGGGACCAGAGCCTGCTCGACAAGTCCCTCATCATCTGGGGCTCGCCGATGTCCGACTCCAACGTCCACAACCACCGGCGCTGTCCGCTGCTCCTGCTCGGCCACGCCAACGGCCTGCTCGAGGGCAACCTGCACCTCAAGGCCGAGGACGGCACGCCGATGGCCAACGTCTTCCTGTCGCTGCTCCACCGGCTGGGCATGGACGACGTGACGTCCTTCGGCGACAGCACCGGCGAGTTCTCGCTGGCGGCGCCGGTCGCCAGCGGCCAGGCCTGAGCGCGCGTGGCACGCGGGAGGCGCCGATGACGCGGACGATGAGAACACTCGGGCTGACGTGGCTGGTGGGCGTCGCGTTCACCGCGGCGGCCGCGGCGCAGATGCCGGCCCCGACGCCGGTCGCCGACGCGGCCCGCCGGGGCGACGTGGAGGCGGTGCGGACGCTGCTCGCCCAGGGCGCGGACGTCAACGCGCCGCAGGGCGACGGCATGACGGCGCTCCACTGGGCCGCCGAGCGCGGCGACGCGGCGCTCGCGCGGATCCTGCTCTACGCCGGCGCCAACACCGGCACCGAGACCCGCCTCGGCCACTACACGCCGCTGCACGTCGCGAGCCAGACCGGCCACCCCGACGTCGTCAAGGTGCTCGTGGACGCCGGCGCGGTGGTCGACGCGAGGACCAGCATCAGCGGGGTGACCCCGCTGCACCTGGCGGCCGAGGCCGGCAGCGTGCCGGCGGTGACCTACCTGCTCGATCACGGCGCCGACGTCAACGCGCGCGAGGCCCAGTGGGACCAGACCCCCCTCATCTTCGCGGCATCGCGCGACCAGCTCGCCACCGTCAAGCTGCTGCTCGCCCGCGGCGCCGACCCCGCCCTGACCACGCGCGTGCTCGATCTCGGCAAGCAGCAGAGCGTCGATCGCACGGCGTCGGCGCTGAACCGGCGGCTGCTCGAGGCGGCAACACCCGAGGGCGGCAAGCCCACGCCGAGCCAGTACCAGGCCGCGGTCCAGATCACCCGCGAATTCCGTGAAACGGGCAAGATGCCCGAAATCCAGCCGGCAGCCGGCGGCCGCGGTGGCCGCGGCGGCGCGGCGGCCGGGCGCCCGGCGCGGCCGGTGCCGCGGCGGCCGGCGGTGGCGCGCGGCGGCCGGGGCGGACGCGGCGGCGGCCGTGGCGCCGCGGCGGCCGGCGACAACACCGACACCACCGGTCAGGGCGGCAACAACCCGCTGAACGAGGAAGGATCAGCGCCGGCCATCGCGGCCAAGGGCGGCATGACCGCGCTCCACCACGCGGCGCGCCAGGGCTACGTCGCGACCGCCGCGGCCCTGCTCGACGCGGGCGCCGAGGTGGACCAGGTCACCGGCGACGGCACGACGCCGCTCCTCGTCGCCATCATCAACGGCCAGTTCGACGTCGCGAAGATGCTCATCGATCGGGGCGCCGACGTGAACCGCACGGCGGCGACCACGGGCGCGCCGCCGCTCTGGTCGGTCATCAACACCCAGTGGCAGCCGCGGACGCGCTACCCGCAGCCGCAGGCGATGGACGAGCAGACGACCACCTACCTCGACTTGATGCAGATGCTGCTCGATCGCGGCGCGGACCCGAACGCCCGGATCCGCGTGCACCCCTGGTACATGGTCTACACCGGGTGCGGCAACGGGAACTGCGGGCTGGCGAGCGTGGTCGGTTCCACCGCCTTCTGGCGCGCGGCCTACGGACTCGATCTCGACGCGATGAAGCTGCTGGTGAAGTACGGCGCCGACCCGAACCTGCCGACGCTGGCCCCCGCGGGCCGCGGCGGGCGAGGCGGTGGCCGCGGCGGCCCGGGCGGCGGCGCCGCAGGGCGGCCGTGGCGCCGGCGCGGGTGCCGGCGCCCAGGGCCGGCCGCCACGGGCGATCCGTCCGGCCTGCCGCCGGTGCCGCCGGGCGGCCCGGGCGTCTACCCCATCCACGCCGCGTCGGGCGTCGAGTACGGCGAGGGCTTCGCGGGCAACTCGCATCGCCACGCCCCTGGCGCCTGGCTCGCGACGGTGAAGTACCTGGTCGAGGAACTGGGGGCCGACGTCAACGCGCGCGACAACGACGGCTACAACGCCGTCCACCACGCGGCGGCGCGCGGGGACAACGAACTCATCGAGTACCTCGTGTCGAAGGGCGCCGACGTGAAGGCCGTCAGCCGCAAGGGACAGACGACGGCGGACATGGCCAACGGGCCCGTGCAGCGCCTGTCGCCGTTCCCCGACACGATCGCACTGCTCGAGAAGCTGGGCTCGAAGAACAACCACCGGTGCGCGGGCTGCTAGGCAGCCCGCGCGCACGTCCCTACCGGTCCGACTTCACCCGGTAGGTCCCGTCCTCCATCCGCACGCGGTAGCCGGCGTGGCAGCGCTGGCAGTACTGCGTCAGCGCGGTCGCCGCCGTGTTCGCGGTCTCCCACGACCCGGACGTCGCCGCCTTCTGCACGGCCTCGGCCTGCGCGCGGGCCTCGGCGGCCCACCCGGCCGCCTCGGCGATGCCGCGCGCCTTGAAGAACGCCTCGGCGTCGGTGAAAGCCGCGGCGAGCGCCGTCGTCTGCGGCGTGACCTGGTCGGCGGCGCTCTCACCGAGCGCGGTGCGCAGGGCGCCCGACGCCGCGTTGACCCGCTTCATCACCTCGGAGAAGGCCACTTCCTCGGGGCTCATCGGGGGCGGCGGCACCTTGGCCAGGTCGTCCATCTTCGGATCGATGACCGACGTCGCGAGCAGGACCGGCCGGCCCTGGTACTGCGCGATGATGTCGGCGGACAGGTTCAGGTTCTTGCCGCCGGCCTCCTTGGCAATCTCGACGGCGTCGAGCCGCAGGACCTTGCCGATGACCGTGATGTAGGTGTCGACGGGCGGCGGCGATTGCAGCGTCGGGACGATCACGAGCACGTCGGTGCCGGCCGCGGCCGGGTGCGCCTTGTCCTGGTCGACCGAGAAGGCCGTCGGCGACAGGATCCGGTCGACGGCCGCCATCATCGAGACGGTTTCGCCGACGTAGGTATCCGGGAACTTCGCGATGGAACTGGCCGCGACCGGCACGAGCGTGGGCGCGGCGCCCTGCCCCTGGCGTGCCTCGGGGGTCGATCGCGCGGCCGTCACCAGGCCCAGCACCGCCGCCGCGAGCGCGACGTGCCGCCCGCGCAGAATGACGTGCCGACTCGAACCTGAACGCGTGTCGTCTCGACGCATGGGACCCTCTCCTGGAACTGGCCGGAAACCGCCTAGAGCTTACTGCAAGGGCGGCGCGGACGGAATCGGACACCGGCGGCGTCTATAATCGCGCGCACGCCCCAGTCCAACCCGCGGTCCCGGCCGGCGCCGGGGCCGCCGAGCCTCGAGGTGCCCATGTCTGCCCGCCGCACGCTCGCCCTGGCCGTCGCGGTCATTCTGCTTGCCGCCGCCGGCTGCGCCGCCGACCCGATGGCCCGCATCACGGAGGACGATCTGCGGTCGGACCTGTTCGCGCTGGCCGGCGACGCGACGCGCGGCCGGGAGGGTGGCACGATCGACGAACTCACCGCGTCGGCCTGGCTGGCCGCCCGGGCGAGGGAGGCCGGTCTCGAGCCGGCGGGAGACGGGGGCAGCTACTTCCAGTTCTTCCCCCTCGAGCGGTTCCGCGTCTCGGCCGGCAGCCGGGTGACCATCGGAGGGCGAACCCTCGAGGTGGGCCCGGACGTGGTGCCGGATGCGCCGCTACTGGCCGAGGTGGATGCCCCGGTGCTGATGGCGGCCGACGCCTCGCCGGCGGCGATCGACCGGCTGGCCCTCGGCGGTCGTGCCCTGGCCGTCCGGTACGCGCCGGCCGCGGGTGGCGCCGGTCCGCGGGCGCTCACGCAGTGGACGCGGACGGTCACCCGGGCGGTCGCCAACCGGGCGTCCGCGGTGATCGTGGTGGTCCCGGACACCCCTGACACCGCCTGGGATCGCGTGTCGTTCCGGCTGCCGCGCGGCAGCTACGGTCTCGATCCAGACGGCACGGCCGCGCCGCGCACGGGGACGCCCGGCATGCCGGTGCTCTACGTGCGCGAGGCGGCGCTCGACGGCGCGGCGCTCTCCGGCGCGCGGATCCGGGCGTCGATCTTCACCGAGACGTTCACCTATCCCTCGGTCAACGTCATCGCGCGCGTTCGCGGCCGCGATGGCGCCGTTTCGGGCGAGCATGTGCTGTTCAGTGCGCACCAGGACCACGACGGCGTCCGGTATGCGGTCGATGGCGACGCCATCTGGAACGGCGCGGACGACAACGCGAGCACGGCGGTGGCGCTCCTCGCCATCGGCCGCGCCTTCGCGGCGTCCCCGGCGCCGCGATCGGCGTTGTTCATCTGGCACGGCGCCGAGGAACGGGGCCTGATGGGATCGCGGTGGTACGTGGCGCACCCGACGGTCCCGAAGGCGTCGATCGTCGCCGTGCTCAACGGCGACATGATCGGCCGGAACGCCCCGGACACGGCGGCGCTCCTCGGCGCGGTGCCGCCCCACCGGAACTCGGCGGCGCTCGTGCGGATGGCGCTCGACGCGAACGAGCGCGTGTCGGGGTTCACGGTGGACTCCTCGTGGGACGACCCGGATCACCGCGAGGGCTGGTACTACCGCAGCGACCACCTGCCCTACGCCCGCGCCGGCATCCCGGCGCTGTTCTTCACGACACTGCTCCACGACGACTACCACACGCCGTTCGACAACCCGGACCGCATCGACATCGCGAAGCTCGCCAAGATGACCCGGTGGATGTACGCGACCGGCCGCGCGGTCGCCGAAGCCGATGCGCCTCCCGCCCTCGACCCGGACTTCACCCTGGAACGGTGCCGCGACTACACCGGGAACTACTGCGGCGGCTGAGGACGCCGCCCGCACGTGCCGCCCCGGTGCCGCGCCGGGCGACCTACTTCCGCTGCCAGCGCTGCGGCACCTGGTCCCGGGTGCCGACGGTCAGCTCGTTGCCCGTCGGGCCGCCGTCCAGGTATTCGGGCACATAGGCTGACGTCACGCCGCCCCCCGCCTTGAGCAGGTCCTCGAAGTTGAAGCTGGTGTCCGAGGTGCGCCGCAGGTTGCGCCACTTCACCTCACCCGCCGCGAAGTGCTGGCTGTTGGACGGGGCCGACACGATCACGGCCTGCGTTCCGTCGTCGCTGATCCGGATCACCAGGCCGTCGAGGTCCGGCGAGCTGGCGCTCGAGATCCGGACCCACTCGCCGGTGAGCTCGAGCCGCGGGGTGGACGGTCCGCTCGGGGCGGACGGCGACTTCGCGCCGCAGGCGGCCGTCGCCAGCACGAGCGCGAGGCCAAGGGCACCGCGGACGCCGCGGCACAGGGTCCTTCGATGAGTCGTTGAGCGCAGCGTCGTGCGGCGGTGCATCGTTCTCCTCCCCGCCCGTCGGTCCGGGCGCCGGCGGCGGCCCGGAGGGGCGCCGGTCGCGCCCGGTGGGCGTCTGAGGGGAGAACGGGAGTCGCCGGCCTTTCCGGACACGCCGGCATGGTCCCCGGCGGCCCGAACGGGTATCATCCCCGCGGTTCAGCGGACATCCTCATGTGGCAGCACAACTACGCACCGGTCGCCGGGAGTCTCGGGCTGTCGGCCGTCGCCGCGGCGGCGCCCATTGTCGTGCTCTTCCTGATGCTGGGCGTCTGGCGCAGGCCCTCCTGGCAGGCGGCGCTCGGCGCGCTCGGCACCGCCCTGCTCGTCGCGCTCGGCGTCTACGGGATGCCGGCGGGGCTGGCCGCCACGTCGACCGCCTACGGCGCGGCGTTCGGCATCTTCCCCATCGCCTGGATCGTCTTCGCGTCGATCCTGCTCTACCGGCTGGCGGTGGACACCGGCAAGTTCGAGATCATCAAGGACTCTGTCGGAGGGCTGACGACGGATCGCCGGCTGCAGGCGATCTTCATCGCCTTCTCGTTCGGCGCCTTCATCGAGGGCGCGGCCGGGTTCGGCGCCCCGGTGGCCGTGTCGGGTGCGATGCTGGCCGGCCTGGGGTTCTCGCCGTTCTACGCGGCCGGCATCTGCCTGCTGGCGAACACGGCGCCGGTGGCGTTCGGGTCGATCGGCATCCCGGTCACGACGCTGGCCAACGTCACGGGCCTGCCCGTGCTCGCGCTGAGCGCGATGGTCGGGCGGCTCTGCGCGATGGTCTCGGTGGTGATTCCGGGCTACCTGATTGTCGTCATGTCGGGCCCGCGGAAGGCGCTCGAGGTCCTGCCGGCGATCCTCGCGTGCGGGCTGTCGTTCGCGGGCATGCAGTTCTGGGTGTCGAACCACCTGGGACCGGAGCTCACCGACATCGCGAGCTCGCTGACGTGCCTGGCGGTGATGGTGCTCGTCCTGAAGCTCTGGCGGCCGCGCAGCATCCACCGGCTGGACGGCGACACGCCGGCCGAGCACGTGCCCGGCCGATACACGCCGGGCGCGATCTTCTCGGCCTGGCTGCCCTACCTGCTGCTGGTCGCGTTCGTGCTGGCCTGGGGTGAACCGGCGATCAAGGCGCGGCTCGACGCGTTCAGCCATGCGCTGCTGCCGGGCTGGCTCCCGGTGAACGGGACCGGGCTCAACGGCCTGATGGTGCCGGGCCTGCACAACGCGATCACGCGCGTGCCGCCGGTGACGAGCGGGCCCGCGCCCTATGCGGCCGTGTTCACGCTCAACTGGCTGAGCGCGTCGGGCACGGCGTGCTTCCTGGCGGCCGTGGTCTCGGCGCTGCTGCTCGGCGTCGGGCCGCGGCGGTTCGGGCGGCTCTACGCGGAGACGTTCCGGCAGCTCGCGAAGCCGATGGTGACGATTGCGGCGATGCTGGCCCTCGCCTACGTGATGAACTACTCGGGCATGACGTCCACGCTCGGGCTGGCCCTCGCGGCGACCGGCGTGGCCTTTCCCTTCTTCAGCGCGGTGCTCGGCTGGCTCGGCGTGTTCCTCACCGGCAGCGACACGGCGGCCAACGCGCTCTTCGGCAACCTGCAGGTGGTCACGGCCAACGCGCTGGGCTTCAGCCCGGTGCTCATGGCGTCGGTGAACTCGGCCGCGGGCGTGATGGGCAAGATGATCTCGATCCAGAGCATCGCGATCGCGGTGGCCGCGACCGGCATGACGGCGGCCGACGAGAGCCGGCTGTTCCGTTTCACCATCCGCCACAGCGTGCTGCTGATGATCGTGATGGGCGTCCTCGCGCTGATCTACGCCTACGTCGTGCCTGGCTGGGTGCCCGGGTAGCGGACGGGCGAGGCCGATCTACACTGCCGGCATGCGCGTCTACCTGGCCTGCACCATTCGCGGCGATCGATCCCGCCTGGCCGTGGCCCGGGCCCTCGGCGCGGCCATCGAGGCGGCCGGCCACGACCTGATGACGGCGCGGTTTCTCGAGGAGCGGGCGGAGGACGAGGACGGCCGGCTGACGCCGGCGCAGGTCTTCGAGCGAGACCTCGCCTGGCTCGACGCGTGCGAGGTGCTCGTGGCCGAGGCGTCCGGGTCGTCGTACGGCGTCGGCTTCGAGGTGGGCTACGTGCTCTCCCGCGCGGCGCGGTCGGGTCAGAGGGTCGTCCTGCTGTACGACGCGGCGCTGGCGGAACGTGTTTCGCGCATGATCACGGGCAACACCCATCCCTGCTGCACGACCGCCGGCTACCGTGACGCGGCGGAGGCCCGCGCACGGCTCGAAGCCGCGCTGGCGGCCGTGTCCGCCGGCGGGGACCGCCGCGGGCCGGTGCCGGACGCGAGCGGCATCCGGTAGGATGGGCGGATGCCCCGTCACTCTCTCGCCCGGCGCGCGAGCCTGATGATCGTAGTCGCGGGCGTCGCGGTCGCCTGCGGCCGTCCGGCGCCCGTCGCCGAGGCACCGCCGACGCCCGAGGCGCATGCGGCGCAGGTCCAGGCCTGGCGCGACCAGCACGAGGCCGACTACCGGCGCGACTGGGTCAGCATCGCCGGGCTGCACATCCTGGCGCCCGGGACGGTCGCGGTCGGCAGCGCGCCGGCCAACCCGATCAACGTCCCGGGCCTGCCGGCCGAGGCTGGTCGACTGACGATGGCGGGCGACAGGGTGACGTTCGATCCGGCCCCAGGCGTCGAGGTCCGGCGCGGCGACGAGGTGTTGGCGGGACCGGTCGTCCTGAAGGCGGCAGGCGAGGCGCCGGCCGACGAGATCCACATCGGCGAGGTACGCCTGAACGTCCACGAGACGGGCCAGCGCCTGTCGCTGCGCGTGCGCGATCCCAACGGGCCGCTGGCCAGGGGGTTCCTCGGCTTCACGTGGTTCCCGATCGACCCGGCCTATCGTGTGGTGGGCACCTTCGTGCGCGACGCGTCGCCGAAGCAGATGAAGGTGCTCAACACGTTCGACGACATCGACGAGTACAAGACCGAGGGCGTCGTGACGTTCACGCTGCAGGGCCGGTCGCTGTCGCTCCGCCCGTTCACGACGCGGCCCAACCGCTTCTACTTCGTCTTCCGCGACGCGTCGGCCGGTCACGAGACCTACGGCACCGCGCGGTTCTTCTACGCGGACCTGCGCCCAGACGGCACGGCGGTGCTCGACTTCAACGAGGCCTACAACCCGCCGTGCGCGTTCAATCCGTACACGACCTGCCCCATCCCGCTGCCGGAGAACGTGCTGCCGGTGAAGATCCTGGCCGGTGAGAAGGCCTATCCGGTCGAGGTGACCTTTCCAGGCCACGGCGGCTGAGCTGACCACTCCCCGCGCGCGCGCGGAAACGACACGCCGCGCGCCGGGCGGCCCTCCCGGCGCGATCGCGCCCGGCCCGCCTGGCCCGGTCGGCCTGGTATCCGGATTGCACACTCCGGGGCATGGCTACGAACGAACCTCGTCGCGTCGCCCGCGGCGCGCCGGTGCGCTATGCGGTCGTCGGCCTCGGCCATCTCGCGCAGTCGGCGGTGCTGCCGGCGTTCGCGCATGCCTCCCGCAACTCCGTCCTGACGGCCATCGTCAGCGGAGACCGCGACAAGCTCACGCGGGTCGGTGACGCCTACGGCCTCGAGCATCGCTACGGCTACGACGACTACGAGCGCTGTCTCGAGCAGGTGGACGCGGTCTACATCGCGGTGCCGAACGCGCAGCACGCGGCCTACGCGCTGCCGGCGGCGCGGGCGGGCGTGCACGTCCTCTGCGAGAAACCGCTCGCGGCCGAGGCCGTCGACGCGCACCTCATCGTGAACACGTGCCGCGAACAGGGCGTCCGGTTGATGACCGCCTACCGGCTGCACTTCGAGCGCCTGACGCTGGAAGTGATCGACCTGGTGCAGAAGGGCCGGATCGGCGCGCCCCGCTATTTCGCGTCGACCTTCTCGATGACGGTCGCCCCGGGCAACGTGCGCACGCGCGACGTCCCGGGCGCCGGCACACTCTACGACCTCGGCGTCTACTGCATCAACATGGCCTGCACCCTGTTCGACGCGGACCCGGAGGAGGTCTACGCGTGCGCGGTTCCGCACGCGGGCGCGCCGGTGGACGGCACGACCGCCGCCATCCTGCGGTTCGACGACGGCCGGCTGGCCTCGTTCACCACCAGCTTCGATGCCGCGCCGGTCTCGGCCTACCGGATCGTGGGCACCGACGGTGACATCCGGAGCGAACCCGCCTACGAGTACGCGGAGCCCATCGGCTACGTGCTGACGACGCGCGACGGCACGCGGCGCCGCCGCGGGAGACTGAAGGACCAGTTCGCGGCGGAGCTGCTCTACTTCTCGGATTGCGTCCGCCGGCGGCGCGACCCCGAGCCGTCCGGGACCGAGGGCGCGCGCGACGTCCGCGTCGTGCAGGCCCTGTACGAGTCGGCCGCAAAGCGGCAGCCGGTCCGCCTGGCGACCGGCGGCCACCTGCCGCCGCCCACCCCGTCGCAGGCCATCGACCAGCCCCCCGTCGAGGAGGAACCCGAACTCATCGGCGTGCACGGGCCGCGGCGCTGAGGTCGTCGTGCCCGCCTCCGCGCCGGCCGCCTGGCTTCGCCTGCTGGCCGCGCTGTCGATTGCCGCCGCGCTCGTGTCCTGCGGCGTCGTCCTCTGGCACGTCGTGGCGGGACATCGCCAGCGCATGGCCATCATGCACGTCGTCTGGCCGCTCACCGCGCTGTGGGCGGGCCCGATCGGGCTCTGGGCCTACTTCCACCTGGGCCGCGCCGGCCGGCGGGGCGAGGCGGGTGGGGCGGGTCAGGGGCACGAGGCGCGCCCGTTCTGGCAGCAGGTCGTGCTCGGCACGACGCACTGCGGCGCCGGCTGCACGCTGGGAGACCTCGCGGCGGAGACGCTGACCATCGCGGTCCCCGTCGCGTTCTTCGGCCGCGAGGTCTTCGGCACCTGGCTGGTCGCGCTCGGGCTGGCGTTCCTCCTCGGCATCGCGTTCCAGTACTTCACCATCGCCCCGATGCGCCACCTGGGCCTCGGCGACGGGCTTCGCGAGGCCGTGAAGGCCGACACCCTGTCGCTGCTGGCCTGGCAGGTCGGCATGTACGGCGTGATGGCGCTCGCGCTCTTCGTCTGGTTCGATCCGGCGACGCTGCCGAAGACGGGGCCCACGTTCTGGTTCGTCATGCAGCTCGCGATGGCCGCCGGCTTCCTCACGAGCGCGCCGGTCAACGTGTGGCTGCTTCGCCGCGGCATCAAGTCGCCGATGTGAACCACGCGACCACAGCCGATCTGCAGGGTGCGCCGCGGCCAGTCGCGACGCCGCCCGCGCACGCCCGTCACCGGCCTGGCATCACTCCTGCACCATCCCACTGGCGGGAGGTCCGGATGCACCTGACGCCGGTGGACGTCGGCGGCGACGCACGAACGATTGCGGTGATCCTCGAAACGGGCGACGAGATCGTCGGGACGCTCGAACGCCTGGCCCGATCCGAGGGCTGGCGCGCGAGTCATTTCACCGCGATCGGCGCGCTCTCCGAGGCCACGCTCGCCTACTTCGACTGGGAGACGCGCGACTACGTGGACATCCCGATCACCGAACAGATGGAAGTGCTGTCCCTCGTGGGCGACGTGAGCGTGAAGGATGGCGTCCCGCGCCTGCACGCGCACGCCGTGCTCGGATCGCGCGACGGCACCACGCGGGGCGGGCACCTGAAGGCCGGCCGGGTCCGTCCGACGCTGGAAGTGATGCTGGTCGAAACCGGCGGACACCTGGAGCGCCGGTACGACCCCGAGAGCCGGCTCGACCTGATTCGCCCGGTCCACGTCCGCGGCGGACGCGGCGGCTGAGCGGCGGGGCGGACGAGAGGAGACGACGCATGGCGAAACTCACGGCGGCAGATCGGCTGATCGAGACGCTCATGGAGTGGGGCGTCGAGGTGGTGTTCGGGCTGCCCGGCGACGGCATCAACGGGCTGATGGAGGCGCTGCGGCGCCGCCAGGATCGGATCCGGTTCATCCAGGTCCGCCACGAGGAGAGCGCCGCCTTCATGGCGTGCGCCTACGCGAAGTTCACGGGCCGGCTCGGCGTCTGCCTCGCCACGTCGGGGCCCGGCGGGCTGCACCTGCTCAATGGCCTCTACGACGCGAAGCTCGACGGCCAGCCGGTGCTGGCCATCACGGGCCATCACTTCCACGACCTCATCGACACGTTCTCGCAGCAGGACGTCGATCTCGACCGCGTGTTCGCCGACGTCGCCGTCTACAACACACGGGTCATGGGCGCGGCGCACGTGGTCAACGTCACCGACCTGGCGTGCCGATCGGCGCTCAGCCGCCGGGGACCGGCGCACATCAACTTCCCCGTGGACATCCAGGACCACACGACCGACCAGCGCACGCCGCGCAACGTCCGGGCGCACGCGGAGGGCCCGTTCGTCCGGCGGCCACCGACGCCGCCCGAGGACGACCTGCGGCGCGCCGCGGCGGTGCTCGCCGAGTGCCGGCGCGTCGTGATCCTCGCCGGGCGCGGGGCGCTCGGCGCCTCGGATGCGCTCGAGCGCACCGCGGACCGGCTCGGCGCGCCCATCGTGAAGGCGCTGCTCGGCAAGGCCGCCGTGCCCGACGACAGCCCGTTCACGACCGGCGGGATCGGCCTGCTCGGCACCCGGCCGTCGCAGGAGGCCATGGAACGCTGCGACGGCCTGCTCATCGTCGGCTCGTCGTTCCCGTACATCGAGTTCCTCCCGCCGCCCGACCAGGCCCGCGCCGTCCAGATCGACATCGACCCGGCGCGGATCGGCCTCCGCCACCCGGTCGAGGTCGGGCTGGTCGGCGACGGTCGCGCCGCGCTCGAGGCGCTCCTGCCCCACCTGCCGGCCGATCGCTCCCGGAAGTTCCTCGAGCAGGCGCAGGCGGACATGACGCGCTGGCGCGCGCTGATGGCCGAGCGCGCCTCGCGCGACGACGTGCCGATGAAGCCGCAGGTGGTCGCCGCCGCGCTCGGCGCCCGGCTCCGCGACGACGCCATCGTCTCCTGCGACAGCGGCACCGTCGCGACCTGGTGGGCCCGCCACATCCCCGCGAAGCGGGGCCAGATGCACTCGCTCTCGGGCACGCTGGCGACGATGGCGCCCGGCCTGCCGTACGCGATGGCCGCGCAGATCGCGTATCCGGATCGCCAGTGCGTCGCCTTCGTCGGCGACGGGGGGCTGTCGATGCTGATGGCCGAGCTGGCCACCTGCGCGAAGTACGACCTGCCCGTGAAGATCGTCGTCATCAAGAACAACACGCTCGGGCAGATCAAGTGGGAGCAGATGGTCTTCCTCGGCAACCCCGAGTACGAGTGCGACCTGCAGCCCATCGACTTCGCGGCGGTCGCGCGGGCCTGCGGCGCCACGGGATTCTCGGTCGAGGATCCGGCCGACTGCGGGCGCGTGATGGACCAGGCGCTCGCCACGCCGGGCCCCGTGCTGGTCGAGGCCGTCGTCGACGCGGCCGAACCCCCGATGCCGCCCAAGGTCACGCTCGAGCAGGCGCGGAAGTTCGGCGAGGCGCTCGCGAAGGGCACGCCCAACCGGACCCACATCGCCCTGACGGTTCTCGCCGATCGCGTGCGGGAGATGGTGTGACCATGGCGGCCGCGAGCACGCGCGTCGCCACCGGGCCGCCGATCCGGGCGCGCGAGGCGATGCTCTCGGCGCTCACGATCCCCGCGCCGGAACCCGAGTCGGATGGCACGCTCGAGTGGCGCGCGACCTCGGTGGTGGTGCTCGAGCTCGCGGCCGGCGGCGCGCACGGCCTCGGCCATGGCTGGGCGCCGCCCGCGGCCGCGCGCGTCGTCCACGACGTGCTGCTCGGCGTCGTGGACGGGCGCGACGCGTTCGACGTGACGGGCGCGTGGGACGCCATGGCGCGGGCCGTCCGCAACGCCGGTCGGCCCGGCATCGCGTCGATGGCCATCGCGGTGGTGGATGCGGCCCTCTGGGACCTCAAGGCCCGGCTGATCGGTCTGCCCCTCGCCGGGCTCCTCGGCCAGGCCCGGGAGTCGGTCCCGGCGTACGGCAGCGGCGGGTTCACGAGCCTGTCGATCGACGGCCTGGAACGGCAACTCGGCGACTGGGCGGCCTCCGGCCTGTCGATGGTGAAGATGAAGGTCGGACGCGACGCCGCGGCCGATCCCGGACGGGTCGCCGCCGCGCGACGCGCCATCGGCGACGAGGTGGCCCTGTTCGTGGACGCCAACGGCGGCTACACCCGCAAGGTGGCGCTGGCCCAGGCGGAGGCGTTCGCCGGCGAGGACGTCACCTGGTTCGAGGAACCGGTCAGCTCGGACGACCTCGAAGGGCTCCGCCTGCTGCGCGACCGCGGGCCGGGCGGCATGGCCATCGCCGCCGGCGAATACGGTTTCGATCTCTACGACTTCCGGCGCATGCTCGACGCGGGTGCGGTTGACGTGCTCCAGGCCGACGCCACGCGCTGCGGGGGCCCGACCGGCTTCCTCAGGGTCGCGGCGCTCTGCCGCGCCTGGGGCCTGCCGCTCTCGGCGCACACGGCGCCGAGCCTGCATGCGCCGCTCGGCTGTGCGGAGCCGGTGGTGGCGCACGTCGAGTACTTCGCCGATCACGCCCGCATCGAACCGCAGATCTTCGACGGCGCGCTGCGGCCGGTCCGCGGCCGGCTGCGTCCCGACCCAGCGCGGCCCGGCTTCGGCCTGACGTTCAAGCGCGTGGACGCCGCGCGGTTCGCCGCCTGACCGCGGCCCGCTTCCAGGCGGCCCGACGCCGCCTGCCGGATCCGACGTGCTCTGGACCGTTCTCGCCGCCACGATTGCCACGCTGTTCGCGTTCGACCTCTGGCTCGCGCCGCGGATCTGGCCGCGCGCCGGCCCGCGGCGCGCGGCGATCGAGAGCGCGCTGTGGATCGCCGCCGGCCTCGCCTTCGCCGGCGTCGTGTGGAGCGTCCGCGGCGGCCAGGCGCTCGACTATCTCACCGCGTATGCCGTCGAGAAGTCGCTCTCGGTGGACAACCTGCTGGTGTTCGCGCTGACGTTCGAGTTCTTCGCGATTCCTCGCGACCGCCAGCGGCGGGTGCTGTTCCTCGGCGTGCTGGGCGCGCTCGTCTTCCGCGGCGTGTTCATCGCGCTCGGGCTCTCGCTGCTCCGGACGCTCGCCTGGATCGATCTGGTCTTCGCGACGCTGCTCGTCGCCTCGGGCCTCCGGCTCGGCGTCGCCGCGTGGCGCGGCGAGCGGCGGCGGCCGCGCGAGAACGTCGCCGTCCGCCTGGCGGCCCGCTGGCTGCCGGTGGATCGGGACAACCGGGGGCCGCGCTTCTGGGTTCGATCCGGCTCGCGGGTCTGCCTGACGCTGCCGTTCCTCGCGCTCGTCGCCATCGAAAGCGCCGACATCGTCTTCGCGATCGACTCGGTGCCCGCCGTGCTGGCGATCACGCGCGACCCGCTCATCGCCTACTCGTCGAACGCGTTCGCCGTGCTGGGCCTGCGGGCGCTCTACCTGTTGCTCGCGGACGTCCTCGAACGGGCGCCGCTGCTGCGTCCGGCGCTGGCGGTGCTGCTGGTGCTGGTCGGCGCGAAGCTCGTCGCCGATCGGTTCGTGGCGATCCCGCCGTGGCTGCCGCTGGTGGTGATCGGCGTGGTGCTGGCCGGCGCCATCGTCGGGTCGCGCTGGTGGCCGGCGGGCGGCCACGGGGCACGCGCTCCGGAACGGCCCTGACCGCGCGTCCCGCACACGCCGGGATCGCACGGTCTGGGCCGCCGGGCGCGGGGATCCCGCCGGGGCTGGTCGCCCACGGCGTGGCACCCGTCTTGCTCCGAATCCGAGGTGGAAGGGAGGACGCGTCATGAAGAAGGCACGCGCCGGGAACGATCGCCTCGAGGGCGTTCGCGTCGCCGCGCTGGTCGCGAGCGGGTTCGAGGAGATCGAGCTGGAGGAACCGAAGCGGGCGCTGGAGCGCGCGGGCGCGACCGTCGACGTCGTCTCGCCGCTGCCCGGCACGGTCCGCGCCTGGCGCCGCACCGAGTGGGGCGACGAGTGGAAGGTGGACCGCGCGCTGGCCGACGTGGGCGCGCGCGACTACGACGCGGTGCTGCTGCCGGGCGGCGTGATGAACCCGGACCACCTGCGCACCGACGCCACGGCGGTCCGGTTCCTCAGGCAGTCGTTCGAGGACGGGAAGCCCATCGGCGTCATCTGCCACGGGCCGTGGACGCTCATCGACGCGGGGGTGGCCGACGGTCTGCGGATCACGTCCTACGCTTCGCTGCGCCGGGACCTGGAGAACGCCGGCGCGCACTGGGTGGACGCCGAGGTCGTCGTGGACCGCGGCGTCGTCTCGTCGCGCACGCCGGACGACCTGGCGGCGTTCAACCGGCAGATCGTCGAGACGTTCGCCGAGGGCGCGCGCCCGCGCGAGGTGGCGTCGTGAGCCGCCACCGCTGGGGGCGTCATCCCGTGGTCGTGGTCACGGGCGCGTCGGCCGGCGTCGGCCGCGCGACGGCGCGGGCGTTCGCGGCGCGGGGCGCCCACCTGGGCCTGCTCGCGCGCGGGCCGGAGCGGCTCGACGCCGCGGCCGAGGAGGCGGCGGCGCTGGGCGGCCGGGCGATCGCGATCCCGGCCGACGTCGGGAGCGCCGTGCAGGTGGAGGACGCCGCGCGCCGGGTGGAGGCGGAGTTCGGCCCGATCGACGTGTGGGTCAACAACGCGATGGTCTCGGTCTTCTCGCCGGTCCACCAGATGACCGCCGAGGAGTACCGCCGCGTGACCGAGGTGACCTACCTCGGCGTGGTGCACGGCACGCTCTCCGCGCTGGCGCGGATGCGGCCGCGCGACCGCGGCGCGATCGTGCAGGTGGGGTCGGCGCTGGCCTATCGCGGCATCCCGCTGCAGTCGGCCTACTGCGCGGCCAAGCACGCGATCCAGGGATTCTGCGACTCGCTGCGCGCCGAGCTGCTGCACGACGGCAGCGGCGTGACGGTGGGGATGGTGCAACTCTCGGCGATGAACACGCCGCAGTTCGAGTGGGTCCGGAGCCGGCTGCCCCACCGCGCGCAGCCCGTCCCGCCCATCTACCAGCCGGAGGTCGCCGCCGAGGCGATCGTCTTCGCCGCCAGGACGGGGCGTCGCGAGGTGCGCGTCGGCCTGCCCGCGGTCGAGGCGATTGCCGGCAACAAGGTCGCGCCCGGGCTCGCGGACCGCTACCTCGCGCACCAGGGCTACGCGTCGCAGCAGACCGACGAGCCGGAGCCGCCGGGTCGGCCCGACAACCTGTGGGCGCCGGTCGACGGCGACTGGGCCGCGCACGGGCGGTTCGACGACCGCGCGCGCGCGTGGAGCCCGCAGCTCTGGTTCACGCGGCACCGCGGGGCGCTGCTGGGAGGCGCGGCGGCCACGGCCGCCCTCGGCTGGATGGCCCGTCGCGCGGCGCGGCCGTGACCGGCACGCCCACCGGCCTCGCCCGCGATCTCGCCCGGCGGGTCCGCGGCGAGGTGCGATTCGACGCCGGCAGCCGCGCGCTCTACGCGACCGACGGATCCAACTACCGCCAGCCCCCCATCGGGGTCGTCCTGCCGCGCGACGAGGAGGACGCGATCGCGGCGGTCGAGGTCTGCCGCACGCACGACGCGCCGATCTTCGGCCGCGGCGGCGGCACCAGCCTGGCCGGCCAGTGCTGCAACGCCGCCGTGTGCCTGGACTTCTCAAGTTCATGCACGACGTCGTCGCGATCGACCCGGCGCGTCGCGTCGGCCGTGTCCAGCCGGGCACGATTCTCGACGATCTGCGCGACGCCGCCGAACGGCACGGCCTGACGTTCGGGCCCGATCCGGCCACCCACAGCCACTGCACCCTCGGTGGCATGGTCGGCAACGATTCGTGCGGCGTGCACTCCGTGATGGCGCAGTTCGAAGGCGACGGCGCCCGGACGGCCGACAACATCGACGCGCTCGACGTGCTCACCTACGACGGCGTCCGGATGCGCGTCGGCCGGACGAGCGACGACGACATGACGCGGATCCTGCGCGAGGGCGGCCGGCCGGCGGAGATCTACACGGCCCTGCGCGAGCTGCGCGACCGGTACGCCGACGACCTCCGCCACGGGTTCCCCGCGATTCCCCGCTGCGTGTCCGGTTACAACCTGCCCGCGCTGCTGCCCGAACACGGCTTCAACGTCGCGCGCGCGCTGGTCGGCAGCGAGAGCACGTGCGTCACGGTCCTCGGCATCGACGCGTGCCTGCTGCCCAGCCCCGGCGCGCGCACGCTGCTCGTGCTGGGCTACCCCTCGGTCTACGAGGCCGGCGACCACGTGCCGGAGATTCTCGAGGCGCGGCCCATCGGGCTCGAGGGCATGGACGACCGGCTGATCGACGACATGCGGCACGCCGGCCTCCACGAAGCGGACCTTTCGCTCCTGCCTCAGGGCGAGGGCTGGCTGCTCGTGGAGTTCGGGGGAGCCACCGCCGCCGAGAGCGAGGCGCGGGCCCGCGACCTGATGGCGCGGCTGCGGCGCGCGGGGGTGCCGCCGTCGATGCGCCTGGTCGAGTCGGCCGACGCGGCGCGCCGGATCTGGGAGGTCCGCGAGTCGGGTCTGGCCGCCACGGCCCACGTCTCCTCCACGCCGACGTGGCCCGGCTGGGAGGACTCCGCGGTGCCGCCGGAATCGGTCGGCGCGTACCTCCGCGCGCTCCGGCAGCTGCTCGACCGATACGGCTACGCGTGCGATCTGTACGGGCACTTCGGTCAGGGCTGCATCCACACGCGCATCGACTTCGATCTCGAGACGAAGGACGGCATCGCGCACTACCGTCGCTTCGTGGAGGACGCAGCCGACCTCGTCGTGCGCTTCGGCGGATCCCTGTCGGGCGAGCACGGCGACGGCCAGGCCCGCGGGGAACTGCTGCCCCGCATGTTCGGGCCCAGGCTGATGCAGGCCTTCCGGGAGTTCAAGCAGATCTGGGATCCGCGCGGGAAGATGAACCCGGGCAAGGTCATCGACCCGGCGCCGCTCGACGCGCACCTCCGGCTCGACGCACACGGCGACCGCGAACCGCCGCCCATCGCCACGCACTTCGCCTTTCCGGAGGACGGGGGCCGCTTCCGTACCGCGACGCGCCGCTGCGTCGGCGTCGGCAAGTGCCGCCGCACGTCGGGCGGCGTCATGTGCCCGAGCTTCGTCGCCACGCGCGAGGAAATGCACTCGACCCGCGGCCGGGCGCGGCTCCTCTTCGAGATGCTCGAGGGGGACCCGCTCGACGGCGGCTGGCGCGACGCGCATGTGCGCGAGGCCCTGGACCTGTGCCTGGCCTGCAAGGGCTGCCGGCACGACTGCCCCGTGGGCGTCGACATGGCCACCTACAAGGCGGAGTTCCTCTCGCACCACTACGCCGGGCGGATCCGCCCGCTGCCGGCCTACGCGTTCGGCTACGTCGGTCCGTGGGCGCGCGTCGCGTCCGTCGCGCCGCGTCTCGCGAATCTCGTGACGCACGCGCCCGGCCTTGGGGCGATCGCGCGGGCCGTCGCCGGCATCGCGCCGCAGCGCTCGATTCCGGCGTTCGCGCCGCACACGTTCACGCACTGGTTCCGCCGGCGCCACCGTCCGGCCGGGCGCACGGGCCGGGCCGTCTTGCTCTGGCCGGACACCTTCAACAATCACTTCCACCCGGACACCGCGATCGCGGCCGTGCGGGTGCTGGAGCGCGCCGGCTTCGACGTCCACCTGCCCCGCCGGCCGCTCTGCTGCGGCCGTCCGCTCTATGACTTCGGCCTGCTCGGCACGGCGCGGCGATGGCTGGAACGGATCCTGGCCACGATCGGACCGGACCTCCGTCGCGGGGTGCCGGTCGTGGGCCTCGAGCCCAGCTGCCTCAGCGTCTTCCGCGACGAGCTCACGAACCTGCTGCCCGACCGCGAGGACGCACGCGCCCTGGCTCGCCAGTCGTACACGCTTGCGGAGTTCCTGCGCGCGCAGGCGCCGGCCGACGCGCTGCCAGCCGTCACGGGCCCGGTGCTGCTGCACGGACACTGCCACGACAAGTCGGTCCTCGGGTTCGACTGCCAGGTCGACCTGCTCCGCGACGCCGGCGCGTCGGTCGAGATGCCCGAGTCCGGCTGCTGCGGCATGGCCGGCGCGTTCGGCTTCGAGCGCGACCACTACGACGTCTCGATGGCCATCGGCGAGCGGGCCCTGCTGCCCGCCGTCCGCCGGGCGGCCGCGGACCGCATCGTGATGGCGGACGGCTTCAGCTGCCGCGAGCAGATCGCGCAGGCGACGGGACGGCGCGCGAAACACCTGGCGGAGGTGCTCGACGACGCGGCGTCGCGCAGCGGCGCGGCCGGCGCGGGCCCGCTCGCGGGCGAGGTCCGCCGAGGCGCTGCCACCGGCGCGGGCGCATCACCGCGCGAGACGGCCGGCGCGGGCGCGTCAGCCGACGAGGCGGCCGGGAAAGGAGCGGCGTCCCATGCGCACATCCCCTGAGATCGGCGCCACGACCTGGGCGATACCCGAAGGCTACCTGCCCACCTGGAGTCGCGGCCCGGAGCCCGAACTCGCGAGCCACGAGACCGCGTGCCTGCTGAACGCGTCGGACCGGGACGCGCACGTGACCATCACGATCTTCTTCTCCGACCGCGATCCCGCCGGACCGTACGGCGTCACCGTGCCGGCGCGCCGGACCCGCCACGTCCGCTTCGACGAACTCCGCGACCCGGAGCCGATCCCGCGGGGCGTCGACTACGCCAGCCTGATCGAGTCCGACACGCCCATCGTCGTCCAGCACACGCGGCTCGACTCGCGGCAGGAGGCCAATGCGCTGCTGACCACGGTCGCGTGGGCGCAGGCCCGCTGAGGGCAAACCCCGCGGGACCGGATGCAGACGGGTTGAGCGCGCCCCGCAGCGACCGGGCGCATCCACGGCCGATCCCCGCGGCCCTACCCGGCCGCGAGCCGGGCGGCTTCGGCCTGGAGGATGTCGATCGCGCGGTCGATCGTGTCGCGGTGCGTGCGGAAGACGAGAATCGCCGCGCGCAGGACGAACCGGCCATCGATGCGGGTGGACGTCATGAACACCCGGCCATCGCGCTGGACGGCCTGCACCAGGGCCTCGTTGAACGCGTCGGCGTCGCCGCGCGGGGGCACGTACCGGAAGGTCGCGATCGACAGCTCGGGTTCGGGGCCCACCTCGAAGCCGGGCAGCCGCGAGACGCGATCGTGGAAGTACCGCGCGAGCAGCATCTTCTCCTCGATCGCGGCGCGGAAGGGCGCCACGCCGCAGAGCTGCAGCGGCAGCCAGAGCCGCAGCCCGCGGAAGTGCTTGGTCAGCTCGGGCGAGAGGTCGGCCGGCGACGGCTCCTCGCGGGCCGCGAGCGCGTCCTGCATGTAGGACGCCACGTAGTAGTGCGAGTCGAGTACGGCCCGTCGATCCTTGACGAGCACGGCGCCCGTGCCGAACGGCAGGAACAGGCCCTTGTGCGGGTCCATGATGATCGAGTCGGACCGTTCCATCCCCGCGAGGCGGCGCCGTCCCGCCTCGCACAACGCGAAGAACCCGCCGTAGGCCGCGTCGACGTGAAACCACAGCCCGTGCCGGCCGGCGACGTCGGCGATCGCCGGCATCGGGTCGATGGCCCCGGCGTCGGTGGTGCCCGCCGAGGCGACGACGAGGAACGGCCGCAGGCCCGCCGCGCGATCGGCCTCGACGAGGCGCTCGAGCGCGGCGGCGTCCATCCGGTGCCGCGCGTCCATCGGGACGTGGCGGACCGGGCACTCACGCAGGCCGGCAATCCGCAACGCCTTGTCCACGGAGTGGTGCACGTGCGCCGTCGCGTACACGACGGACCGCTCGACCTCGCGGCTGGTCACGCCCTTCGCGTCGCGCGCGGTCACGATGGCGATCAGGTTCGCGATGCTGCCGCCCGAGGCCAGGTTGCCGGCCGACGACGCCGGATATCCGACGAGTGAGGCCATCCACTCGGTCAGCAGGTTCTCCAGCCGCACGGCGCCGGGCGCCGCGAAGAACACGCCCGCGTACTTGTTGGTGATGTCGGCCAGGAAGTCGCCGAGCGCCGCCTGGACGACGCCGCCGCCCGGGATGTAGCCGAGGTGTCCGGGTGACGCCGGGTTGATGCCGGGCCGGTCGACGTGACGGGCGATGGCGTCGAGGAGCTCGTCGAACTCGCGTGGCTCGTCGCGAATCGCGAGGTCGCGGATGCCCGCGCCCTGGTCGGCGGTGGGCACGAAGACGGGCCGGTCCGGCAGGCTGTCGAGGAAGGCGTCGGCGTAGCGGACGGCCCGCGCCATCAACGCGGCGCGCGCCTCGGGCGACGGGTCGAGACGCCGGGCGATGGCTTCGAGTGCGTCGAGACGGTCCATGGGGGTCAGGTCTTGGATCACGCAGCCTTCGGGAGAGCTAGCGACAGAATTGTCTTTCAATTCTGTCGCAAAGTGCGCCCGAGGCTGCGATCCAAGACTCTGACCCCCAATACCGCCGGAGATACGGCGCCCTACTCCCGCAGGACGGCTACCGGATCCACGCGCGTCGCGCGCCAGGTCGGCCACGCGATGGCCGCGATCGCCACCAGCGCGATCAGGCCGGTGACGACGACGAGGTCGCCGGGTCACGGGCATCGACCTCGTAGAGGCGCGACTCGAGGAGTCCCGAGAACGCCAGCACGCCGGCCAGCCCGGCCGCGAGCCCCGCACCGCAGAACCAGGCCCCGCGCCGCATCAGCTGCCGTACCACGGTCGGCCCCTGCGCCCCGAGCGCGATCCGGATCCCGACCTCGCGCGTCCGCGCACGGGCGGCCTGGTTGGCGACGCCGTAGACGCCGATGGCCGCGAGCAGCAGCGCGGCCACGGCGAACGCGCCGAACAGCGTCATCGCGAATCGCGCCGGCGCGCTCGCCTCCGCGGCCACCTGCTCCATCGTCCGCACGGCCAGCAGCGGCGCCTCGCGATCGTACGAGGCCAGCACGTCGCGGATCTGCGGCACGATCGAGAGCGGGGGCACGGCCGTGCGGACCGCGAACGTCAGCGTGGACGGCACGTCGCCGCGCAGGTGCGCGATGATCTCGGGCACGGGCGCGGTCGGCAGGTCCTTCCGTTCGTTGCCGACGACGCCGACGATCGGGTACCAGTACGAGTCGGCGGTCGCCTCCCGGTCGAACGTCACGCGACGTCCGACCGGCGAGGCGTCGGGGAAGTAGCGGTCGACGAACGCCTGGTTCACCACGACCGGCACGGGCGCGTCGGGCGCGAGGTCGCGGTCGTCGAACATCCGCCCCGCGACGAGCGGCACGCGCAGGGCCTGGAAGTACTCGGGCATCTCCTCGCGATGGCGCACGCCGAGCCCGAATCGTCCCGGCCCCCAGCCCTCGATGGTGAAGTCGCTCGACCAGGCGTAGCCGGTCAGCGGCAGCCCGCGGCCGACGCCGGCGACCTCGACGCCCGGCAGCGTCTGGATCTCCCTGGCGAAGTTGATGCCGAACCCGGCGCGCGCCCCCGCGTTCGGAAACTCGCCGGTGGACGGGTGCACCTGGAACGTCAGCACGTGGCTCACGTCCACGCCCGGATCGATCCGGTGGATCCTGTCGAAGCTGCGCACGAGCAGTCCGGCCGCGCTGACGAGCAGCACGGCCATCGCGACCTCGAAGGCGACGACGGCGTTGGCGGCGAAGAGGCGCTCGCGGCCGGCCGTCCCGGATCGGGCGCCATCGCGGATGTGACGCACCGGGTCCACGCGCGTGCCGCGCCAGGCCGGCCACAGGCCGCCGAGCATCGCGCTCGCGAGACAGAGCCCGATCGCGAACGCGGCCATCCGCACGTCGAGATGGAAGGCCACGCCGGCGAGGTCGGCCGGGCTGACCGCCGCGATGGCCTGCAGGCCTGCGACGCCGAGCGCGAGCCCGATCGCGGTGCCGCCCGCCGCGAGCAGCAGGCTCTCGACCAGCGTCTGCCGGACGAGGCGCGCGCGGCCGGCGCCGAGGGCCGCGCGGACGGCCAATTCCTGCTCGCGGCCCGTCGCGCGCGCGAGCATCAGGTTCGCGAGGTTCGCGCACGCGATGAGCTGCAGCACGCCCACCGCGCCGAGGAACAGCAGCAGCGTCGCGCGTCGATCGCCGGCCAGAAACGTCCGGAGCGGCGTGACGCCGCCGACCATCCCGGTGTTGGTGTCCGGATGCTCGCGCTCGAGGTCCGCCGAGATCGCCCGCAGTTCGGCGTCGGCCTGCGCGAACGACGCACCGGGCGCCAGCCGGCCGATCGGCCGCACGACGTGCGCCTGGCGCCACCAGATCGACTGGCGCCGCGCCCCCATCGCCGCGGGCGTGCGCCAGACGTCGGCCTCGCTGATGGGATACACGAACTCGGGCCCCATCACGCCGATGACCTCGTGCGGGCGACCGTCGAGGCGGATCGTGCGGCCGACGATCGACGGGTCCGCCCCGAAGTGCAGGCGCCACGTCGCGTAGCTCAGCACCACCAGGCCGGGCTGGTACGTCTCGTCGTCGCGAAACGTGCGGCCGAGCATCGGCGGCACGCCGAGCACCTGGAACAGGGTGCCGGACACCTCGGCGACGACCGCGCGGGCGGGCCCCTCGTCGGTCATGAGCGAGACCGCCTGAGGAAAGCCGTTCGCGAATGCGATGTCGGAGAACGTCGTCGTCCGGGCACGCCAGTCCTCGATGTTCGCGGGCGCGGCCTCCACCTGGTGCCAGTCGCGCTGGACGTTCGACTCCCAGAGCGCGCCGAGACGCGACGGGTCCGGAAACGGCAGCGGCCGCAGGAGCACGTCGTTCACGGCCGAGAAGATCGCCACCGACGCGCCGATCCCGATGCCGAGCGTCAGGAGCGCCGCGGCGGCATAGCCCGGCGATCGCCGGAGCGTACGCCACGCGAACCGCAGGTCACCGGCCAGCGCGACGAGGCGCGCTCCGGGCCCGGGAACTCGATCGGGTGTCGGCGTCATCGAAACCTCCGTGTCGCGCGTGTCGAGAATCGACCGCATCGTCTGCGCCCAGTACCACGCCCACGCGCGCACGCGGCCGGCGGGCCGGCGGTACCGCAGCCACTCTTCGTCGAGGTCGCCGGCCACGTACTCGGTCGCCTCGGGCGGCAGCAGCCGCCCGAGCAGCCAGCGCGCGAGACGCGGCGGGCGGGGCGATCCCATCACCGCTCCGGATCGACCGTCGCCAGCCGCTCGATCTCCGGCATCAGGCCGTCGGACATCGCCCGCACGTGGCGGATCGCGCGATGGACCTGGCGCGCGCCTTCGGGCCGGACGCGGTAGTACCGGCGGCGCATGCCAGTCCGCTCGGGCACCGTGTCGCCCGGCGTGGACGTCACGAGGCCGCGGGCCTCGAGGCGCCCCAGGGCGGTGTACACGGCGCCCGCGGAGACGCGGCGGCCGGTGGCCCCCTCGATGGCCCGGCGCACCGTCACGCCGTAGGCGTCGTCCCCGAGCCGGAGGACGGCCAGCAGGAGCAGTTGTTCGAATTCGCCAAGCGCTGTGGGCATGGAGCTGATACCTACACTGTCGTCGTCAGACCGATTACACGACAACTACAGTGTAGGTGTCAACTCTTGTTTCCGACCTTGACAGCTTGTCTGTCGTCTCTGCGGGTGCCATCATGCCCGCGCCAGCCTGCCAGTCGAGGAGCACATGACCCGAACGCCTGCCCGGCCGTTCCCGGTGGTCCTCTGCGCGCTGCTGCTCGCCGGCGCGGCCGTCGGCGCCCGACAGACCCGGACGACGCCACCAGGGCCTGCCGGGCCCCAGTCACAGCGTCCGACGTTCCGGGGCGACGTCGAGCTCATCCGCTTCGACGTGCTCGTCGTCGATCGCGCGGGCCGGCACGTGCCGGGCCTGACCGCCGCCGACTTCGCGGTCACGGTGGACGGCGCGCCACGCCCGGTCGAGACCGTCGCGGAGGTCACGCATCCGCGCACGCCTCCGCCCTTCCCGGCCGACGTGCCGCTCGACGTCGCGGCGAACACCGGCCGGCCCGATCGCCTGGTCATGCTCGTGCTCGACGACCTGCACTTCCGCGCGCGGACCGACGAGGTGAAGTCGCTCATCCGCGACGTCGTCACCCGCCTCGGCGATGGCGCGTCGCTGGGACTCGTCACGACGTCGGGCACGTTCGGCGTCGAGATCACGGAAGACCGCGCGCAGCTTCTGCGCGCGATCGACGCGTTCCTCGACCGCCATGATCCCGGGCGCGGCCTCCGGCGGCCGGTCGTGTCCACCGCCGGCTACGTCTCAAGGACCGGGGACCCGACGTCGCTCTCCGGCGGCCCGAGCGACCCGGCCTCGTTCTTCGGCGCGTTCCACGGCTATCGCACCGTGGAGGACGTCGCGAAGATGGTGGCGGCCGACGACGGCCGGCGAAAGGCGTTCGTCTGGGTCTCGACGGCCCTGCCGGGCACCAACCTGGTGCGTTTCGCGCTCCATCCACCCGGCGACCAGCCGAATCCGTGCGACCGGAGCACGGCCGCCGCGTGGTTCTGCAACTCGATCAACGGGATGTTCACCCGCCTCGAGAACTCGAACGCGAGCGTCTACGTGGTCAGTCCGGGCGGCCCCGTCGATGGTGGCGGGTCGCTGGCGCCGATTTCGGCGGCTGCGGGCGGCGAGAGCTTCGATGCCGCGCGCGACCCGCGCGCGGTCGACAAGCTCGTGTCCGTCCTCGACAACTACTACATGGTGGGCGTCCTGCGCGGGGATCTCGACCGCGGCCCCCACGCGATGGCCGTCACGACGACGCGGCCCGGCGCGACCGTGCGGTCGCGCGGCACCTACACGCTCGAGCCGAAGGTCTCCGCGCCGCGCAACGGCACGCCGCTGAACCGCCTGGCGGCTGCCGTCGAACCCGTGCGCGACCTGCCCCTGCGCCTGCACGTGCTGCCGCTCTTCACCGCGAAGGGCGACACGCAGGTGCTGGCCACGCTCGAGGTCGCCGCCGACGCCCTTCCGCCGCCGGACGCCGCCGGGCACTTCGGCGACGTCGTGGAGTTCAGCGTGCACGCGATCGACCTGAAGAAGAAGCGCGTCGAGCGGAGCGAGGCGCGCCGCGTGACGATGGAATGGCCGCGTCGCGCGGGCCGCCCCGACGGACTGCCGGCCTACCGCCTGCAGGCCGTGCTGCGCGTGACGCCGGGCCCGCACCAGTTCCGTGCGTCGGCCATCTCACGCGGGCTGGATCAATCGGGCAGCGTGTACCTGCAGCTGGACGTGCCGTCGGGGAAGGACGCCGACGTCGCGGTGAGCGGCCTGGTCCTCGCGTCGCCACGCCCGCCGGACACCACGCCGGCCATCGTCCGTCACGGAGAACTGGAGGACGTCTCCCTCCCCTTCGCTCCCGCGCTCGATCGCGTGTTCCCCTCGTCGGGCGACCTGCGCGTGTTCTTCCAGGTGCGCGCGAAGAAGGACGAGCCGGCGCGCGGCACCCTTGCCATCATCGATGCCGCGGACCATGCCGTGATCGAGGTGCCGTGGGAGACGACCGGCAAGGGCGTCCACGGCGTCGAACGGACACTGAACCTGGAGGGCATTCCCGAGGGGCCCTGCCGAATCATCGCGACCACCGTGGTCAACGGCGTCCGGGTCGAGCGGACGGTCGGCATCCGGGTGGGCGGCTGACGCCAGGGACCGCCCCATGTCGCTCACCCGCCCCTGACCTCCACCTCGATCCGGTAGTCCTCCGGATCGATCGGCGGCAGGCTGACGAACGGGTACGGCGAGACGATGGTGAGGTGGATCGTGTAGTCGCCCACGGTCGCCGAACTGCGCGCGGGGTCGTTGAGCTGCAGGGCGAACGTCGCCGGCACCTTGCCGGTCGTCGCCTGGAAGGCCGCGGTGACGTCGCCGGCCTGGATGCAGATGGCGTCACCCGGACACCGGCTGTCGCTGGTGATGCCGGTGAAGCGGAGCGTGAGCGCACCGACGGTGGACTCCTGCCCGGGCGCGAGCGTGAGCGTGGCCGGCAGCGCCGGGTCGGGACTGGTGGCCGTCCCGCAGGCGGACAGCGCGACGGCGAGTGCGACGACGAGGAAGACGGGAGCGACGCGAGTCATACGTCGGCGTCCGTTGCAGGCCCCATGCCAGCGCCCGCGCTCGCAGCGACAGGCCCTCGGTCCCGGCCGACGCGACCGGGCGTCGCCGTCGCAGGACAGCGCCTGCGCCATTCCCCGGGCGCCGACGCCGGGATCACTTCAGCACTTTTCCATCCAGCCCCGTCGGCATCGGCACGCCGAGCGTCTCGAGGATGGTCGGCGCCAGGTCCACGATGTTCGGCGCCGCCTCGGCCAGCTTCCGGTTGACGAACAGGACGCCGCCGCTGATCTCGGTCGCCGTCGCGCAGTGATCGCCGCTCCACTTGCGGTCGTTGTCCTCGATCACCGCCCGCGTGATGACGCCGAGCGTGTCCTGCCAGCCGACGCGGTACCCGTCGTTGAACCCCACCTCGAGGTCCGGCGCGTTGCCGAGGTAGTCGCCGTGGTAGATGTCGTCGCGCAGGTAGATGTCCCTGAACACCGGCTGGCCGTTCTCCGGATCGACGAGCTGCAACAGCTTCGACCGGATCTCCTGCTGGAGCGCCGAGTACTCGGCGCCGGTCGAGACGATGCCCTGCCCCTCGCGGCCGCGGAGGTTGAAGTAGATCTGGCCGAGTCCGACCGCGTAGGCCTTCGTCCGGCTCCAGTCCACGCCCTCGAAATACCGGCCGCGGCCGAAGAGGTCGGCCAGCGTCTTCTGCTCGCTCTGCTGGCCCTCGAACGCCATGTAGCCGTTCTGGACGAACCACGTGTTCAGGTTCACGCTCCGACGGAACGAGTGGAACCCGTGATCGGACATCACCATGAAGAGCACGTCCGGCGGCAGCTTCGCGCGCAGCCGGCCGACGAAGTCGTCGGCGCGCTTGTAGACGTTCTCGATCGCGTCGCCGTACTTCGCGGCCAGGTCCGGGTCGTACATCGGGTGCTCGGGATCGATCAGCCGCCACATCATGTGCGAGATGCGGTCGGTGGTCTCGATCGCCCCCACGAACAGGTCCCAGTCGCCGTCGTCGAGCGCCTGCATGATCAGGCGCTCGCGGTCGTCCATCGCACGGTTCGAGTCGTCGAGAAACGCGGCCTCGTCCACCCGGCCCTCGTTGAGCGCCTTGTCGGCCGACTCGGCCCAGCCGAGCGTGCGGTAGACACCCAGCCGCGTCGCAAGGTCGCCCGCGAAGCTCGCCGGCGTGGAAATCGGCAGCGGAGGGTTGCGCGGGTCCATGTTGATCGGCGACGCGTAGATGCGGACCTCGCTGTCGGCCCGCTCCAGGAAGAACTGCGTCATGCCGCTCACCTTGACGAGCATGTTGATGCGGAACGTGAGGGGCACCCAGTCGCTCCACTCACCCTGCGTGAGCCGCACGGTCCGGCCGTCGATGAGGATCGTCACGGCCTTCGCCGCGCGGTCCCAGCGCAGCGTCATCGGCATCAGCACGTCCTCGCGCGTCTCGAGCTCGGCCTTCCTCGCGCGGTTGGCGTCGGTCACCCGGCCGTCCGGGCTCAGCGCGTCGAGCTGCTGCCGGACGATCGGGTTGGGCGGCCCGGTCAGCGTCGACTCGGCGACGTCGCCCTCGAACGACAGGCGCTTGAGGATGCCGCCGAACTCGGTGTCGCCCTCCTCGAAGCGGCTCAGGTCGGTCGCCCAGTAGGTGAACGTGCCGAGCGTGCCGCGCAGGTCCGGCAGCGGGAGGCCCGCCAGCATCTCGCCGTGCTCGATGGGCTCGGGCGGGAACGTGACGGGCACGGTCATGACCTTCGTCCGGATCCCCGCCGCGCCCGCGTGCACCCAGAACGACGTCCCGCCACGCGTGGACGTCACGACGGGCCGCTTGATCGGGATGTAGTTGAAGAGGAAGGCCGGCGGCTCCCGGTGGACCATGTTGAGCTCGGGCGTGTAGGTCACCGGGTCGCGCAGCAGGAAGTCGTAGATGTTGTGCTGGCCCGGATTGACGCCCGTCGCGAAGCTCGACCAGGCGGTCGGCGACTCGGACGGCTGCGTCGTGCCGAGCGTCGAGAACGTGCCCTCGTCGGCCAGCCGCTTCAGGTTCGGCAGCTTGCCCTCGTCCATCCACTTCCGGGCGAGCGTCGGGTCCATGCCGTCGAAGCCGATCACGAACACGCGCTGCGCCGCCGGGCGCACGGGTGCGGTGGTCCCGCCGCACTGCCAGGTGACGACGGCGGCCAGACCAACGCAGAGGAACCGGGCGAACGACGGCCGCACGGAACGGGAACGGGACACGCGGCTGAGGGCCATACGGACCACTTTACCAGCGCCGCGCCGCCCGCCCGGGCGTCGGCCTCACCCGCCGAAATACCCCCGGCGGGCCCGGACGTCGTAGCCCCGGCCGCCGGCGATCTCGACGCGGAGTTCGTGCCACCCGCCGGGCGGGACGCCCTCGGCCGTATAGCGCAGCAGGTAGCTCTGGCGGAAGTCGTCGAACGCGCGCTGGAACGTCTCGACGATGGAGGTCCCCGCTTCCACGTGACGCGACGTGCCGCCGGTGAGGGTCGCGGCTTCGGCGAGCCGGTCGATCCCGCGCTCGTCGGCGAGCACGTGGAGCCAGGTCGCGCGCAGGAACGAGAACCCGGTGGCGGCGCCGGGCGCGGCCAGCGTGGACGTCCGCAACGTGCCGCGCCCGCCCATGACCACCGGCGACGGCGACGTCACGTTGTTCGCGGCCGGCGGCGCGCCGACCGGGTCCACGACGACCAGGTGCAGCAGGCCCTCGGCGCGTCGCGCCACGTCGCGGACCGTCGTCGAGTCCACCACGCTCCCGAACTCGACGCCGTCGGTGATCGCGACGATCAGGTGGCGCCGATCCGGATCGGGCCGGTGCAGCAGCGCGACGAGGCACGCGTCGTAGAGCGACTGGATCCCGCCGGGCCGGACGTCGATGCGGCCCATCGCGTCGCCGCCGTCGCGCCAGTCGAACACGTCGGCCACCTGGTTCTCGAGCGTCAGCAGCCGCACGCGATCGCGCGGCCGGAGCGACCGGACGATCGCGGCGACGTCGGCGCCGAGGTCGCGAATCTCGCCCGCGCGGGTCTGGTTGCTCGTGCCGAGGAAGAACGTCACGTCCACCGGCACTTCGCCCAGCGACACCGAATCCACCACCTGCCGGACGCCGTTGTCGTAGACGACGAAGTCGTCCTTCGTCAGGCCGGCCACCGGGCGATTGCCGTCGCGCACCGCGACGTCCACCGAGATCCCGTTCGCGGCGGCGCGGAAGACCTGCTGGCGGCCGCCCGCGGCGGGGTCCTGCCGGGCGCGGGCGAGCACGCCCGAGCCGACGGTCGATACGCCGAGGTCGCCCAGGCCGACGACGAAGACGCCGACCGTCGCGAGGATGACCGCCCGGGCGGGCACGCCGCGCGCGCTCATCGGATCGCCTCCCGCAGGGCGGCCATCCGCTCCGGCACGAACCGCAGATCGCCATAACCGAACTGGTGCCACGGGTCGTCCGGCGGCGGCCGGATCGCCAGCATCGACGCGGTCATGGCATACGCCTCGTCGGGCTGGCCGGCCAGGAAGAGGTCGGAGGACAGCGCAATCGCCGCCGACGACGCGCCCGGGATCACCCCCAGAGCGGCGCGGTACATCCGGACGGCCTCCGCCGGGTTGCCGAGCCGGTCGAGCGCGCGCCCCGACAGGAACCGCGCGAGGTAGGCGACGAACGGATCCTTGGACCCGCCCGCGCGGGCGAACTGCGCGAGCGCCGCGCCGGCTTCGTGCAGCGTCAGGCGCAGGTAGCCGGCGCGGACGTCCGCCTCCGGCTGCAGCGCGGGCGTAGCCGCGGCGACCTCGGCGAAGAGGTCGATCGCCCGCCGCGCGCGGGCGCGCCGATCCGCTTCCTGCGAGTCGCGCGCGAGCAGCCCGTCGTCCACCCAGTCGGCGTCACGGCGCGGTTCGGTGTCGGCGCCGGCGGCGGCCAGCATCGCCTCGGCCAGTCGGAAGCGGGGCTCCTCGGGCACGCGGGCCCGCGCGTGGGCCACGTGATCGGGGCGCTTGACCGAAGACGGGAACCGCTGGCCCGCCGCGACACCCGGCGCGGTCTGCATCACCAGCCGGCCGTCGTCGCGCGCGCGGCCGAAGATCGCCACCGACGCGCGCTGCCAGGCCCGCTCGGCGTCGTCGGGCACGCCGTCACGGCGCAGCAGCCGGCAGCCCCACTCGACGAGCGGGTCGACGTCCTCGGGCCAGAGGTTGAGCGACGCGAACTCGAGGGCGAGCGTCGCG
This sequence comes from Vicinamibacterales bacterium, assembly GCA_041394725.1. Lineage (GTDB taxonomy): Bacteria > Acidobacteriota > Vicinamibacteria > Vicinamibacterales > SCN-69-37 > JAWKHR01. The sequence goes on from JAWKHR010000030.1 coordinate 42,697, forward strand.
GCGACGAGCCGCCGCTGCCGCCGATCGCCCCGGCCGGCCGCCTCGGTCCAGTCCTGCCCGCGCCGGATCAGGTCGCGGGCCAGGCCGGCGCGGTCGGGCGAGGCGATGATGTCGCGCACGACGCCGGCGTGGTCGCCGGAGAAGTAGCGATCCAGCAGGACGTCCGCCTGGGCCTGCGGGGGGCCGGTCCGCCGATCGCCGGGCCGGGCCGAGAGCACGGTTACGGCGCCGCCCGCGATCAGGGCCGCCATGCCCGCCCCGAGGACGAAGCCGCGCCGCCGCGTCATCGGCGCCCTCCCGTGACGCCGGCCGCCGCGCCGCCACACGCCAGGACGCCGCCGGTCGCACAGCTGTTGCCGCCGCCGTCGATGAAGCCGGCCGCCGGCTCGAGCACCGGCGCCGGCGAGTTCAGGCCGAGGTCGTTCCCGCGCACGAGGTTGTTCGACACCGCGTACGGAAGGCTGGACGGCGCGTAGCGAATCAGGATCGCCGGCGCCATCGCCCCGCCGTAGAACGGCGGCCGCGGCACCGGGCTCCGAAGCACGTTGTTCTCGATGACGTTGTTCTCGAAGGTGATCGCGGTCACGTCGGCGATCGAGGCGCCGGTCGCGTCGAGATGCATGAGGTTCGGGGTGTCGGTCACCGTGTTGCCGGCGATCACCGAGTCGCGGAATCCCCATTCGTAGTAGGCGCCGATGCCCGTGAACCCCATGCGCCGGATCGTGTTGTGGCGAATGACCACGGTCAGGGGCGCGTCGCCCGCGGAGGGCTCGATGCCGGCGTCGAACGCGTTCACGATCAGATTGTCCTCGATGCGCAGGCCCGTCGTCCGGTGAAAGAGGATGCCATCGTCGCAGCCCTGGCGCTGGTAGGTGGCGCCGGTGCCGCCGTCCCAGCCGCCGTCGACGGTGTTGCCGGTGAGCGTCACGTTGCGGCCGTCGGTGACCACGAGCTCGCCCGAGACGAAGCCGCCGCCCGGGGTGAAACCGGCCTGCGGGTACACGAAGGTGCTGCCGCGGATCGTGCAGTCATCGCAGTTGCGGATGGTGGCCGCGCCGAGCACGTCGATGCCCTCGACGAGAATGCCCGTCCCCGACTGGAGGCGGAAATTCTGGAGGGCCTCGCCGACGAGGTTCGGGATCATCCCGTGCACACGGCAGTTGCGGATCGTGAAGTTGCGCGCCGACAAGACGTTGATGCTCCGGATGTCGTGGCCCTGGCAGTCGAGCACCGTGTCGGCCAGGCCGGAGAAGTAGGCGCACAGGCCGGCCGTCTGCGGAATGTCGCCCGTCAGCGTGAACGGCCCGGGTCCCCGGAACGTGCCGCAGGAGGCAATGGGCCCGGATCCCGACTGGACCTCGACGGCGAGGTTCGCGGTCTGCCGATCGACCGTGGCGGTGATGGTCGCCTCTCCCAGCGCCACGGTCGTCACCAGCCCGCCGGCGGTCACGGTCGCGACGGCGGGGTTCGACGACAGCCACGTGGCGCGCGCCGTGACGTCGGCGGCCGTCCCTCCGACCGGCGTCGCCGTGACGAGGAGCTGAGCCGAAGTGCCCGGGGACTGCAGGTTCGCGCCACCGGCGATCGCGAGCGCCGCGGCCGGCGTGACGGGCCCGGTGGTGGTCGGGCCGGTCGGCGTGGATGGCGAAGAGCCGCCGCAGGCGGACACGACGCCGCCGCCGGCGGCAAGCAGGCCCAGCAGGATGACGCGCGTGACGATGCCAACCCGGTCGAGGGTCACGGGACCTTCCTGCCCGGCTGACGCCGGGTCGGACGGGGACGCGTGGCGCAGGCGGCGCCGGGACGCGCGTCGTGTGTCGAGGCTGGCGCGGGGAGTCTAGCACGCGCCGGCCCGCCCCGCGCCCGGTCGCGGGGCGATCGTGACAAATTGGTGACAGGCGGCCCTGGCGCCCGCTTTCGTGCAGCGAAGGTCCCCGACCGGCGTCTTAATAGATGTCGTGCCTGACCTGCCCTGCCAGGAGCGTCCATGGACGAAAACGCTGCCGCGCCTGAACGCGCCGCGCTGCTGAACCGCCTGCAGCGCATCGAGACCCGCCTGCGGGTCGTCCGACAGAAAGTCCAGGGTCCGACGCCCTGCGTCGAGATCCTCCAGGAACTGGCGGCCGCCGAAGCCGCGCTCGCGCGCGTCGGCCCGGCCGTGTTCAAGTTCCACGTCGATCACTGCCTCAACGGCGAGCATCCGGGCGCACCCGACCCGGCGGCGTCGATCGGTGAGCTGGTGGACATCTTCGATCGCTTCGCGCACTAGCGCCGGTCGCGAAGTCACCCGCCGATGGGGCGGCGCGCACGCGCGCGCAGCGCCCCCAGCAGATCGACGTGCGCGCGCGCCACGTCGGGGCCTCGTGCCTCGATGGCGGTCGCCAGCGCGCCGGGAAGGTCCAGGGCCTCCCCCCTGGCCGCGCGACCGGCGTGCAGCGCCTCGAATTCCGCCGGCAGCCGTTCCGACCAGTTGCCCGCCTGCACGGTCCCCGGGCGGTTGTACGGTTCGACCGAGCCGAAGACGTCGCTGAAATACACGAAGACGTTCCGCGCCGGGCCGACGAACAGGTCCGCCAGGCTCGCGCGTGCCAGCGCCGCGGGATCGGTCGCCACCCGCGCCGTCCACGCCGCCGGGTCCGGCGGCCGCAGGCGGCCGGCGAGGTAGGCGGCGCGCGCGCCGGCTCGTCCCTCGGCCACCCAGCGTCGCGCGGCGCCCCAGACCGGGAGCGTGTCGTGGTTGCCCACCATGATCCAGTCGCGCGGCTCGGCGTTCTCGCCGCGGTAGACGTCCGACGGATCATCCGGGTCGAGCTTCTGCGTCACGCGGAAACGGCCGAGCCCGAGCGCATCCATCACCCGGGCCAGGGGGAGTGGCTGAGTGGAGAGCACCTCGCACGCAAGGTCGGACGGCTCGCCTCCCGCGTCGCGCACCATGCGCGTCACGGTCGCGAACTGCGCCGCGTAGCGCGTCACCTGCGCGTCGTCGAGGTCCGACACCCAGTCGTCGGCGTGACGCGGCCGCCGGCGATCAATCTGGTCGGGCCGGGCAATCGCCAGCGGCGCGAGCGCCGGATGGTCGGGCAGGTCTGGCGACTCGAAGAGCCGGGCGCCCGCGCGGACCGCGGCCAGCGGATCCGCGCCGTCGTCGCGGTACACCCAGGGACAGACGAGCGCGTGCGGGTGGTCGATGCGCATCGCATCGAACTCGTCGAGCAGCTTGCGGACGCGCGCGAGGAAGAAGCGACGCGCGGCGCCCTCGCCCGCGGTGGTCCCGACGGGTCGCGGATCGAGCACCGGGTAGTGCCACGCCTGGCCCTCGGGGTTGGTGCGGGACGGCGGCGCGCCCATCCGGTAGCCGGGCAACCAGACGTCGGGCCAGCCCCATGCATCGGCGGGCGACGCACCCGCCTGGAAGTCGGCGTAGAGCCGCAGGCCGAGCGCGCGCGTCCGCGCGTGGAAGTCCGCGTGCTGCTCGTGGACCAGCCACTGCGCCAGGGCGTACTGCCGCGCTCCCGCGTCGATGCCTGCGTCCGCGTCTCCGCCGCGCCCAGGTCCGCTGGCGGGCCAGCGGCGCCAGTCCTCGTGGCCGATGGCGCCGGCGATCGCGAAGTAGCGGGCATCGCGGACGAGCCACCACGCCTGCGCCTGACGGAAGGCCTCGAACCGCGCCCGCGCGTCGCGGACGGACGCCGCGGCGCCGTCGCGATCGAGCGCCGCCGCCGCGTCGTCGAGCAGGCGATCGACGGATCGGCGGGCGCGATCGCGGTCGGCGGGCGTCCCGGGCCGCGCGCGGCGGGCGATGGCGACGCGGGTCTCGTCGCGCGGACGCGCCCATGGCGACCGCGCGAGCGGCGCGATCGCGAGGCTGCATGGGTTGCGCGAGAACAGCGTACCGTCGTACGGTGAAGAACGTCCTCGGAACAGGGCCCCCTGCGGTCCCAGTTGCAGGCCGTTGAAGCCCTGGTCGTGCACGAACGCGACCAGGCGCGCCGCGGCATCTCCGTACGGCGATCCCACGCCCAGATCTTCGTCGGCGCCGGACGGACACGCCGCGTCGTGGATCCCGAAGACGAGGTTCCTGACGCCCAGCACGTCGAGCGCCGATCGAACCACGTCACGTGCCGGAAACGACGTCATCCGCGGGCCGGTCGCCGTGCCCCGCCGTGACGTTCGTGGACTTCGATCAAGGAAAGGAGCATCTCGACGGGGCCTAGGATAGTCCAGACCACCCGGACGCCCGCCCCGTCCCGACGTGATGCCGCGCCCGTCGTCCACCTATCGCGTCCAGCGCGGGACTGGTCTCGGCTTCGCCGAGCTGGCCGCGGTGGCCGACTACGTGGACGCGCTCGGGATCAGCCACCTCTATCTCTCCCCCATCGCGACGGCCCGGCCCGGCAGCACCCACGGCTACGACGTCGTCGCCCCCGGCGAGATCGACCCGGAGCTCGGCGGCGAGGCGGGGTTCAAGGCGCTCGCCGCGGCGCTCGACGCGCGGAACCTCGGCATCCTGCTCGACGTGGTCCCGAACCACGTGTGCGTGGCGGGCGCGTGGAACGCGTGGTGGCTCGACGTGCTGGAGAACGGGCCGAGCTCGCCGTTCGCGCCCTTCTTCGACATCGACTGGACGCCGCCGCGCGCCGAGATGGCGCAGACCGTGCTGCTGCCGGTGCTGGGCGACCAGTACGGCCGCGAACTCGAGGCCGGCCACCTGCGCGTGGCGCGTGACGAAGGGGCCCTGGTGCTCGACGTGCCCGGCAGCCGGCTGCCGCTCGCGCCGCGCAGCTGGTCGCGCGCGATCGCCCCGGCCCTCGAGCGGCTGCGGGCGCGCCCCGGCACCGACGATGCGGTGACCGAGCTCGAGAGCGTCCTGACGGCGCTCTCGCACCTGCCGGAACGCCACGAGACGTCGGCGGAGGCGGTGCGCGAGCGCCAGCGCGAGAAGGAGGTCGTCAAGCGGCGCCTCGCGCAGCTCTTCGCGGACTCGACGGAGGCGGCGCGCGCGATGGACGAGGCGCTCGACGCGCTCAACGGCCGGCCCGGTGAGCCGTCGAGCTTCGACGAGCTCGAGCGGCTCCTCGGGGAACAGCCGTACCGGCTCGCGCACTGGCGCGTGGCCACCGACGAGATCAACTACCGCCGGTTCTTCGACGTGAACGACCTCGCCGCGATCCGGATCGAACTGCCGGAGGTCTTCGACGCGATGCAGGGCCTGTCGATCGGCCTCGTCCGCGACGGGCTGGTCGACGGCCTCCGCGTGGACCACGTCGACGGCCTCTATGATCCGGCCGGGTACCTGGACGGGCTGCGCACCGTGCCCTGGGTCGTCGTCGAGAAGATCCTGGCCGAGGACGAGGGGCTGCCCGCGCGCTGGCCGGTGTCGGGCACGACCGGCTACGAGTTCCTGAACCGCGTCAACGGCCTGTTCGTGGAACCGGGATCGCGCGACGACTTCGACGCGATTGACGCGCGGTTCGCGCGGCGCACGCGGACGCTCGACGACGAGATCTACGACTCGAAGCGGCTCGTGCTCCGGGTGGCCCTCTCGTCCGAGCTCACGGCGCTCTCGCGCCGGATCGACCACCTCTCGGAACAGCACCGCCACTCGCGCGACTTCACGCTGCGGAGCCTCGAGCACGCGCTGGCGGAGGTCATCGCGTGCTTCCCCGTCTACCGGACCTACATCGGCCCGCGCACCACGCGGCCGGACGCGCACGACGAGGCGCACGTCCGCCGCGCGGTCGCCGACGCGCGCCGCCGCAACCCGGCGATGTCGGCGTCGATCTTCGAGTTCCTCCAGTCGGTGCTCCTGCTGGAGGAACAGGAGGGCGAGGCGCCGGTCGATCGCGAGGCGCGGCTCGACTTCGTGCTGCGGTTCCAGCAGCTGACCGGCCCCGTGATGGCCAAGGGCCTCGAGGACACGGCGACCTACCGCCATCACCCGCTGGCGTCGCTCTCGGAGGTCGGCGCGACGGGCGCGTGGGGCACGTCGCGCACCACGTTCCACGCCTTCTGCGCGGAGCGCGCCCGGACCCGGCCCCTGGGCCTGTCAGCCACGTCCACGCACGATTCGAAGCGGGACGAGGACGTCCGCGCGCGGCTCGACGTGCTCTCCGAAATCCCGGAGGACTGGAGCGCGGCGCTGGACCGGTTCCGGCTGCTGCTGCGCGGCGTCGCGCGCCTGCCGCCGGGCGCGGCGCCAGACGGCAACGACGAGAGCCTCTTCTACCAGACACTGGTCGGCGCCTGGCCGCCCGAGGCGGCCGACGCGCCGCCCCCGGCCGGGTTCGCCGACCGGATCGAGGCCTACATGCTGAAGGCGATCCGGGAGGCCAAGCGGCACACCAGCTGGATCAACCCGAACCCGGCGTACGAGGCGGCGGTCTCCCGCTTCGTCGAGCGCGCGCTGGACCCGGCGCGGGCGGGCGCCTTCCTCGACGCGCTGCGCGACGTCCGGGCGCACCTGCTCGCGCCGGGCCTGCTGAACGCGCTCTCGCAGCTCGTCCTCAAGATCGCGGCGCCCGGCGTGGCGGACGTCTACCAGGGCACCGAGCTCTGGGCCTGCCGCCTGGTCGATCCCGACAACCGCGCGCCGGTCGATTTCGCCCTGCGCCGGGCCCGGCTGGCGGCGCTCGAGGAGGCCGGCCCCGACGACGCGGCACGCCTGGCCGCGCTGCTCGCGGCCCTCCCCGACGGCGGCGTGAAGCTGTTCGTCACGAGCCGCGGCCTGCGGCGGCGGCGGGCGCGACCGGAGTTCTACACGGGCGCCGCGCACGTGCCGCTCGCGCCGGCCGGCCCCCGCGCGCGTCACGTCGTGGCGTTCGCGCGAGTCGCCCGCGACGCCTCGGCCGTCGCCGTCGCGGGGCGTTTCTTCGCCACCCTGCCGCGGCCGCCGATCGGCGCCGCCTGGGCCGGCACCACGGTCCGCCTCGACACGGCGCTCGCCGGCGGCCCGTTCCGCGATGTCTTCACCGGGCGGGAGGTCGCGGTGCGCGAGTCCGGGAGCGGCCCGGCCCTCGCGCTCGACGACGTCTTCGCCGTCGCCCCGTTTGCCCTGCTGGAGCGCACATGACCGACCGACCACGGACCGGACCGGCGCCCTCGCGCGTCGCCATCGAGAACGTCCGCCCGCGCATCGAGTGCGGGCGCTTCCCGATCAAACGCACCGTCGGCGAGCCCGTCGTCGTCACCGCCGAGGTGCACGCCGACGGCCACGACCTGCTCCGCGCCGACCTGCGCTACCGCCGGGCCGGCGCCCCGGAGTGGTCGTCGGTGCCGATGACGCCGCGCGGCAACGACGTCTGGGAGGGCGTGTTCGAGGTCTCGATGCTCGCGCCCTGCGAGTACACCGTGGTCGCCTGGCCGGACCGGTTCCGGACGTGGCAGCGCGACCTCGGTCGGCGCGCCGACGCGGACCAGGTCACCGACGTGGACCTGGCGATCGGCGCCGCGCTCGTCGAGGCCGCGGCCGGGCGCGCGACGGGCGCCGACCAGGTGCTCCTGGCGACCGAGGCCGACGCGCTGCGGACCGGGCCCCTGGCGGCGCGCGTGAGCCGCGCGCGGCTGCCCGGGCTGACCGCGATCATGGACCGGTATCCGGACGACCGGGGCGCGGCACGGCACGAGCCGCCGCTCGGGGTGGACGTCGATCGCGAGCGCGCGCGGTTCTCGGCGTGGTACGAACTCTTCCCGCGATCGGCCGGGCCGGACGGACGGCACGGCACGCTCGCCGACGTGGCCGCCCGGCTCGACGGCATCGCCGCGATGGGCTTCGACATCGTGTACCTGCCGCCGATTCACCCGATCGGCCGCGTGAAGCGCAAGGGCCGCAACAACCAGCCGGAGGCCGGGCCCGAGGACGTCGGCAGCCCGTGGGCGATCGGCGCGCGTGAGGGCGGGCACGACGCGATTCACCCGGATCTCGGGACGCTCGACGACTTCCGCGCGCTGGTCGCCCGCGCGCGCGCCCTCGACCTGGAGATCGCGCTGGATCTCGCGCTGCAGTGCGCGCCCGATCACCCGTGGGTGCGCGAGCACCCGGCCTGGTTCCGGTCGCGCCCGGACGGCACGATCCAGTACGCCGAGAACCCGCCGAAGAAGTACGAGGACATCTACCCCCTCGACTTCGAGACCGACGACTGGCGCGCGCTCTGGGACGCGATCCTCGCGGTCGTCGAGTTCTGGGTGGACCAGGGCGTCCGCGTGTTCCGCGTGGACAACCCGCACACGAAGCCGTATGCGTTCTGGGAGTGGCTGATCGCGCGGGTCCGGCAGCGAACGCCCGAGGTCTTTTTCCTGGCCGAGGCGTTCACGCGTCCGAAGGTCATGCGGCGGCTCGCCCGGCTGGGGTTCAGCCAGTCCTACACCTACTTCACGTGGCGCAACACGCGGCACGAGCTGACCGAGTACCTCACGGAGCTGACCACGACGGATCTGGCCGACTCGTTCCGGCCGAACTTCTGGCCGAACACGCCGGACATCCTGCCCGAGCCGCTGCAGGTGGGGGGCCGCGCGGCGTTCGCGCTGCGCGTCCTGCTGGCCTCGACGCTCGGCGCGAGCTACGGGATCTACGGCCCGGCGTTCGAGCAGCTGGAGGCCCGCGCGCTGCGACCCGGCGGCGAGGAGTACCTGGACTCGGAGAAGTACGAGATTCGCGACTGGCCGGACGACCATCCGGAGAGCCTGCGCGAGCTGATCACGCGCGTGAACCGGATCCGCCGCGCGCACCCGGCGCTGCAGTCGACCGGGGGCCTGCGGTTCATCCCGGTGGACAACGAACAGCTGATCGCGTTCGCGAAGCACGACGCGGACGGCCGGGACACGCTGATCGTGGTCGTCAACCTCGATCCGCACCACGCGCAGTCGGGCTGGCTCGACCTCCCGCTCGACGCGCTCGGGCTCGCCGACCGCGAGTCGTTCCAGGTGCACGACCTGCTGGGCGACGCGCGCTACTTCTGGAGCGGCGCGCGCAACTACGTGGCGCTCGACCCCGGCGCGCAGCCGGGACACATCCTGGCCGTCCGCCGGCGGGTGCGGACCGAACGCGACTTCGACTACTACCTCTGAGGCCCATGCGCAGACCGACTCCGACCGTCATCACCCCCGACGCCGATCCGTTCTGGTTCAAGGACGCGATCATCTACCAGGTGCACGTCCGGGCGTTCCAGGACGCCAACGGCGACGGCATCGGCGACTTCCCCGGGCTGACGAGCCGGCTGGACTACCTGCGTGAACTCGGCATCACGGCCATCTGGCTGCTGCCCTTCTACCCGTCGCCGCTGCGCGACGACGGCTACGACATCTCGGACTACAACGGCGTGCACCCGTCGTACGGCACGCTCGCCGACTTCCGGCACTTCCTGCGGGAGGCCCACGCGCGGGGCCTGCGCGTGATCACCGAGCTGGTCGTCAACCACACGTCGGATCAGCACCCCTGGTTCCAGCGCGCGCGCCGGGCCGCCCGGGGCAGCGCGTGGCGGGACTTCTACGTCTGGAGCGACTCGACGGACCGGTACCGCGACGCGCGGATCATCTTCAAGGACTTCGAGACGTCGAACTGGACGTGGGACCCGGTCGCCGGCGCCTACTTCTGGCACCGGTTCTACTCGCACCAGCCCGACCTCAACTACGACAACCCGGAGGTCCGCCGTGCCGTCACGCGCGCGATGGACCACTGGTTCCAGATGGGCGTGGACGGCCTGCGGCTCGACGCGGTGCCGTACCTCCACGAGGCCGAGGGCACGAGCTGCGAGAACCTCGAAGCGACGCACGAGGAGCTGCGGCGGCTGCGCCGGCACGTGGACGAGCGCCACGAGGCGCGGATGCTGCTGGCCGAGGCGAACCAGTGGCCCGAGGATGCGGTCGCCTACTTCGGCCGGGGCGACGAGTGCCACATGGCGTTCCACTTCCCGCTCATGCCGCGCATGTTCATGGCGGTGCGGATGGAGGATCGCTACCCGATCATCGACATCCTCAACCAGACCCCCGCGATTCCGGAGTCGTGCCAGTGGGCGCTGTTCCTGCGCAACCACGACGAGCTGACGCTCGAGATGGTCACCGACGAGGAGCGCGACTACATGTACCGGGTCTACGCGGCCGACCCGCAGGCCCGCATCAACCTCGGCATCCGCCGGCGGCTGGCGCCGCTGCTCGGCAACGACCGGCGCCGGATCGAGCTGCTGAACGGCCTCCTCTTCTCGCTGCCCGGCACGCCGATCGTCTACTACGGCGACGAGCTGGGCATGGGCGACAACATCTACCTCGGCGACCGCAACGGCGTGCGGACGCCGATGCAGTGGAGCCCGGACCGTAACGCCGGCTTCTCGCGCGCGAACCCGCAGAAGCTGTACGCGCCCGTCATCATCGACCCCGACTTCAACTACGAGACCGTCAACGTCGAGACCCAGCACGACAACCAGCACTCGCTGCTCTGGTGGATGCAGCGGCTGATCGCGCTCCGCAAGCGCTACCGCGCGTTCGGGCGGGGCACGCTGACGTTCCTGCACCCGGAGAACCGCACGGTGCTGGCCTTCGTCCGCGCCTGGGAGGACGAGCGCGTGCTGGTCGTCGCCAACCTCTCACGGCACGCCCAGGCCGTGGAGCTCGACCTCGGCGCGTACGACGGGCTCCGGCCGATCGAGGCGTTCGGCCGGCATCCGTTCCCCGCGATCACGACGGCGCCGTACCCGCTGACGCTGGCCCCGCACGGGTTCTACTGGCTCTCGCTCGAGGCGGCGCGGGGTCCCGTGGAGGTGCGCCCCGAGGCGGCGACCGAGGGGCCGCGGCGGCTGTCGATCGCGCCGCGGTTCGAGGCGCTGCTCACGGGTCGCGGGCGGACGGCCTTCGAGGCCGTGCTGCCGGACTTCGTCGCGACCCGCCGGTGGTTCGGCGCCAAGGCACGCGGCCCGGCCGAGATCACCATCCTCGACGCGTTCCCGCTCCGGGCCGGCGACCAGGAGTACCGGATCCTCACGATCGAGATCGAATACGCCGACGGCGATCCGGACACCTACGTGCTGACGCTCGGGCTGCGGACGGGCGAGGCGGCCGACGAGCTGCTCGCGCGCGAGCCGCACCGGGTGATCGCGCGGCTCGGCGGGCGCGACGAGAGCGCGGTGGTCTACTCGGCGCTCTCCGACCCGGGGTTCGGGGCGGCGCTGCTCGAGACGATCGCCAGGCGGAAGCACCTGAAGGGACGGACGGCCGAGATCGTCGGTCGCCCGACCACGCTCCTGCGCGCGGCGCTGACCGGGGCGCCCGCGCTCGACGCCCGGCCCGTCGGCGCCGAGCAGAGCAACTCGTCGCTCGTCTACGGACGCAGCCTGGTCCTGAAGCTGTTCCGCCGGATCGAGGCCGGCCCGCATCCGGAGGTCGAGATCGGCACGTTCCTCACCGAGCGCGCCGGGTTCGTCCACACGGCGCCGGTCTGCGGCACGCTGGAGATCGTGCCGCGCCGCGGCACCGGCTCGGTGCTCGCCGTCGTCCTCGGCTTCGTCCCGAACGAGGGCGACGCCTGGCGCCTCACGCTCGACAGCGTCTCGCGCGCGGCCGAGCGGTTCCTCGCCCGGGGCGCGGCCGAGGCGCCCGCCGGCCCCGCGCACCCGCTCGAGGCCATGCTCGATGCCGGCGCGCCGGCGGCGCCCGGCCCGCTCGGCCCGTACGAGGCGTCGGCGTCGCTGCTCGGCCAGCGCGTGGCGGAACTCCACCTGGCCCTCATCTCGCGCCCCGAGGAGCCCGACTTCGCACCCGAGCCCTTCAACCCGACCTACCGGCGCGCGCTGTACCAGTCGATGCGCAACCTGGTCGAGGAGGTGTTCGACACGCTCCGGCGCCGGCTGCGCGACCTGCCGGAGGCCTCGCGGGCGCCGGCGCGGGCGCTGCTCGATCGGCGGGCGGAGATTCTCGGCCGCATGCGGCGGATCGCCGACCGCAAGATCGCGGCGCTGCGCACCCGCCACCACGGCGACCTGCACCTCGGCCAGATCCTCTGGACCGGCCGCGACTTCACGATCATCGACTTCGAGGGCGAACCGTCGCGCGCGCTCTCGACGCGCCGGCTCAAGCGGTCGCCGCTGCGCGACGTGGCCGGCATGCTGCGATCGTTCCACTACGCCGCGCACCACGGCCTGGCCGACCTGGTCGTGCGCGGCGTCGCCCGCCGGGAGGATGCCGACCGGCTGGCCGGCTGGGCCGACGACTGGTCGATCGCCGCGGGCCGCGTCTTCCTCGCCGCCTACCTCGCGAAGGTGGACGCGGCGGGCTTCATGCCGCGCGACGCGGACGAACTGCGCATCCTGCTCGAGGGCTTCCTGCTCGAGAAGGCGGTCTACGAGCTCGGCTATGAACTGAACAACCGCCCCGACTGGGTCTCGCTGCCGCTGCGCGGCCTGACCCGGCTCCTCGGCCCGACCGCGGACGAGGACGACGAGGACGAGGGCGACGACAGGAGGACATGACCGTGACCCACGCGATCCACCCGGTGATTCACGGCGCGGGCCCGATCGGCCCGCAGGATCTGCACTACTTCGCCGAGGGCACGCACGCGCGGGCGTATCGCGTGCTCGGCGCGCATCCGGGCGAGCACGACGGGCAGCGCGGCACGCACTTCGCCGTGTGGGCGCCAGACGCCGAGCACGTCGCCGTCAAGGGCGACTGGAACGGCTGGAGCGACACCGCCCAGCCGCTCGCGCCGGTGGGCGCCTCGGGCATCTTCGGCGGGTTCCTGCCCGGCGTGTCGGCCGGCGCGCGGTACAAGTACCGCGTCACGTCGCGCCACGGCGGCTATGCCGTGGACAAGGCCGACCCGTTCGGCCGGTTCCACGAGGTCCCGCCCGGCTTCGCGTCGATCGTCCACACGCCCGGGCACGACTGGCAGGACGCCGAGTGGCGCGAGACGCGCCGCACGCGCCAGGCGCTCGACGCGCCGATGTCCATCTACGAGGTGCACCTGGGCTCCTGGCGGCGCGACCCCGGCGATCCGGCGCGCCTGCTGACCTACGGGGAGCTCGCCGACCAGCTGCCCGACTACGTGGACGAGATGGGCTTCACGCACGTCGAGTTCCTGCCGGTCATGGAGCACCCGTTCTACGGGTCGTGGGGCTACCAGGCCACGGGCTACTTCGCGCCGACGAGCCGGTACGGCCGGCCCGAGGACCTGATGCGGCTGATCGACCGGCTGCACGCGCGCGGCATCGGCGTGATCCTCGACTGGGTGCCGTCCCACTTCCCGCAGGACGAGCATGCGCTCGCCTACTTCGACGGCACGCACCTCTACGAGCACGCCGACCCGCGCCAGGGCTTCCACCCCGACTGGAAGTCGGCGATCTTCAACTACGGCCGCAACGAGGTGCGGAGCTTCCTGCTGTCGAGCGCGCTCTTCTGGCTCGACGAGTTCCACGCCGACGCGCTCCGCGTGGACGGCGTGGCGTCGATGCTCTACCTCGACTACTCCCGCCGCGAGGGCGAGTGGATCCCGAACGTCCACGGCGGCCGCGAGAACCTCGAGGCCATCCGTTTCCTGCGCGACATGAACGCCGCGGTCTACCGCGAGTACCCGGACGCGGCGACCATCGCCGAGGAATCCACGTCGTGGCCGATGGTCTCCCGGCCGCGCGAGATCGGCGGCCTGGGCTTCGGCTACAAGTGGGACATGGGCTGGATGCACGATACGCTCGAGTACATGACGCTCGACCCGGTGCACCGGAAGTTCCACCACGACCGGCTCACGTTCCGGATGATGTACGCCTTCTCGGAGAACTTCGTCCTGCCGCTCTCGCACGACGAGGTCGTCTACGGCAAGGGATCGATCTACGGCAAGATGGCGGGCGACGCCTGGCAGAAGCTGGCGTCGCTGCGCCTGCTCTACGCCTATCAGTACGCCCTGCCCGGCAAGACGCTGCTCTTCATGGGCGCCGAGTTCGGCCAGGTGCGCGAGTGGAACCACGACACCAGCCTCGACTGGCACCTCGTGGAGACCGATCGCGGCCATGCCGGCGTCCAGCGGTTCCTCGCGGATCTGAACCACCTCTACCGGGCCGAGCCCGCGCTCTGGGCGCGGGACGCCGACCCGGGGAGCTTCGCCTGGATCGACTGCCACGACGTGGACCACAGCATCCTCACGCTGCTCCGCCGCGGCCGCCCCGGCGATCCGCCGATCGTCGTCGCGCTCAACTTCACGCCGGTGCCGCGGACGAGCTACCGGATCGGCGTCCCGGCGGCCGGGTTCTGGCGCGAGCGGATCAACAGCGACGCGCGCGACTACGGCGGCGCGGGCTGGGGCAACCTGGGCGGCGTCGAGACGAGCCCGGTGCGCGCGCACGGCCACGCCCAGAGCATCACGCTGACGCTGCCGCCGCTCGGCGCGGTCGTGCTGGCGGGTCCCGCGTCGTGAACCTCCGTCCGGGCGCGCCGTACCCGCTCGGGGCGACCTGGGACGGGCTCGGCGTGAACTTCGCGCTCTTCTCCGAGCACGCCACGCGGGTGGAACTGTGCCTGTTCGACGCACCGGACCGGCCCACCGAGTCGCACCGGGTGGACCTGCCGGAGCAGACCGACCAGGTCTGGCACGGCTACGTCCCCGCGTTGCGGCCCGGCCAGTGCTACGGCTACCGCGTCCACGGCCCGTACGACCCGGCCGCCGGCCACCGGTTCAACCCGGCGAAGCTGCTGCTCGATCCCTACGCGAAGGCGATCGGCCGGATGACGCACTGGGCCGACTACCGGATGTTCGGCTACCGGGTGGGGGACGCGGACGAGGATCTGGCGCGCGACGACCGCGACAACGCGGACATCGCGCCGCTCGGCGTGGTGATCGACCCCTCGTTCACGTGGGGCGACGACCGCCCGCCGCGCACGCCGTGGCACGACACGGTGATCTACGAGCTGCACGTGAAGGGCTTCACGCGCCGCCACCCGGCGCTGGCGGCCGGCGGCGGGCTCAGCCGCGCGGTGCCCGGCACCTACACGGCGCTGGCGTCGGAGCCGGTCCTGCGGCACCTGACGTCGCTCGGCGTCACCGCCGTCGAGCTGATGCCGGTGCACCACCACACCGACGAGCACCCGCTGATCGAGCGCGGGCTGGTGAACTACTGGGGCTACAACACGCTGGGCTTCTTCGCGCCCGACGTGCGGTACGCGTCGGCCGGCGACGCGGCCACCGCGGTGCGCGAGTTCAAGATGATGGTCCGCGCGCTGCATGCCGCCGGCCTCGAGGTCATCATCGACGTCGTCTACAACCACACCGCCGAGGGCAACCACCTCGGGCCGACGCTCTCACTCCGCGGCGTGGACAACGCCGCCTACTACCGGCTGGTGTCCGGAAGCCCGCGGTACTACATGGACTTCACCGGATGCGGCAACACGCTCAACATGCGCCACCCGCGCGTGCTGCAGCTCATCATGGACAGCCTGCGCTACTGGGTGCTCGAGATGCACGTGGACGGGTTCCGCTTCGACCTCGCGTCGGCGCTGGCGCGCGAGCTGTTCGAGGTGGACAAGCTGGGCGCGTTCTTCGACGTCATCCACCAGGACCCGGTCATCTCGCAGGTCAAGCTCATCGCCGAACCCTGGGACCTCGGCCAGGGCGGCTATCAGGTGGGCAACTTCCCGGTGCTCTGGACCGAGTGGAACGGCCGCTACCGCGACGCGGTGCGGCGGTTCTGGCGCGGCGACGCCGGGCAGGTCTCGGAGCTGGCGACGCGGCTGGCCGGGTCGTCCGACCTCTACGCGCAGAGCGGCCGGCGGCCCTACGCCAGCATCAACTTCGTCACCGCGCACGACGGCTTCACGCTGCGCGACCTGGTCAGCTACAACGAGAAGCACAACGAGGCCAACGGCGAGGACAACGCCGACGGCGAGGCGCACAACCTCAGCTGGAACGGCGGCGCCGAGGGCGAGACCGACGACCCGGACATCCGCGCGCTGCGCGCGCGGCAGATGCGCAACCTGATGGCCACCCTCCTGCTCTCGCAGGGCGTGCCGATGATCCGCGCGGGCGACGAGTTCGCCCAGACCCAGCACGGCAACAACAACGCCTACTGCCAGGACAACGAGACGAGCTGGCTCGACTGGGACCTCGATCCCGACCGCGAGGCGCTGCTCGACTTCGTCCGCCGGCTGCTCGCCCTGCGGCGGACCGAGCCCGTGCTGCGGCGTCGCCACTTCCTGCGCGGCGCGGCCCGCCCGGGGAGCGACCTGAAGGACATCGTCTGGCTCGCGCCGGCGGGCCGCGAGATGACCGACGCCGACTGGCGGCGCGGCGAACTGCGGACGCTGGGCGTCCTGCTGCCGGGCGAGGCCGTCACCGAGCTCGACGCGTTCGGCGACCCGCGCGCGGGCCGCACGCTGCTCCTCCTCTTCAACGGGCACCACGCGGCGGTCCCGTTCACGATGGCGCCGGCGGCGGCCGACTTCCGCTGGCACCGCGTGCTCGACACCGCCGACCCGAAGGACGAGCACCCCTGGTCGGGTCGCGGCCGCTATCCCCTGGCGGGGCGATCGGTCGTCGTGCTGCGCCAGATCGCGGCGCCCCGGCGCCCGTCACGCCCGCGCCGGCGGGCCGCCGGCTCGCGCGCCCGCGCCGCCCTCGCATGACCGCCTGGACGCCGCGGCTCGGCGCGCGGGTGACCGCCGCGGGTACGCGCTTCCGCGTCTGGGCGCCCGATCGCCGCCGCGTGACGGTCGTGCTCGAGCCGCCCGCGCCGCCGTCGGAGATCCCGCTCACCCGCGAGGCCGACGGGTGCTGGACCGTGACGGTGCCAGGCGTCGCGGCCGGTGCGCGGTATCGCTACCGGCTCGACGACGAGGGACCGTGGCCGGACCCGGCGTCGCGCTTCCAGCCCGACGGCGTGCAC
This sequence comes from Vicinamibacterales bacterium, assembly GCA_041394725.1. GTDB lineage: Bacteria > Acidobacteriota > Vicinamibacteria > Vicinamibacterales > SCN-69-37 > JAWKHR01. The sequence continues at coordinate 59,544 of JAWKHR010000030.1, forward strand.
GGGGCGTCCGAGGTGATCGAGACGACGTTCGCGTGGACGGATCAGGGCTGGCTCGGCCTGCCGATCGACGGCCAGGCGCTCTACGAGCTGCACGTCGGCGCCTTCACCCCCGACGGCACGTTCCGATCGGCGATGGCGATGCTGCCGCAGGTGCGCGACCTCGGCGTCACCGCGGTCGAGCTGATGCCGGTCGCCGACTTCGCCGGCGCCCGCAACTGGGGCTACGACGGCGTCGCGCTCTTCGCGCCGTCGCGCGCCTACGGTCGCCCGGAGGACCTGCGGGCGCTCGTCGATCGCGCGCACGCGCTCGGCCTGGGCGTGATCCTCGACGTCGTCTACAACCACTTCGGCCCGGACGGGGCGTATCAGCGGCAGTTCAGCGAGACGTGGTTCGATCCGTCCCGCCGCACGCCCTGGGGCGAGGCCATCAACTTCAGCGGTCCCGGATCGGACGCCGTGCGCGCCGCGTTCGTGGAGAACGCGCAGATGTGGATCCACGAGTACCACGTGGACGGCCTTCGCCTCGACGCCACGCACGCGTATGCCGACGACGGGGACCGGCCGTTCCTCGCGGATCTCTCGGCGGCGTGCCGGCGCCACCCGCGGGCGAGCCGGCCGGCGCGCCTCTTCGCGGAGGATCACCGCAACCTGGCGACCCTCGCGGTGCCCGCGCCGCGGGGCGGCTGGGGCCTCGACGGGATCTGGGCCGACGACCTGCACCACGAACTGCGGCGCGCCACGGCCGGCGACACGGACGGCTACTACGCGGACTACACGGGATCCACGGCCGACATCGCCACGACACTGCGGCGCGGCTGGTTCTACACGGGCCAGGCATCGGCGCACCTCGGCGGGCCGCGAGGGACCGACCCCGAGCCGCTCGCCTACCCCGCGTTCATCGTCTGCCTGCAGAACCACGACCAGGTCGGCAACCGCGCGCTCGGCGACCGGCTGAACCAGTCGATCGACCCGGCCGTGTTCCGCGCGCTCACGGCGCTGCTGCTCACGGCGCCGGAGACGCCGCTGCTCTTCATGGGGCAGGAATGGTCGGCCGGCACGCCGTTCCTCTTCTTCACCGACCACGAGCCGGGACTCGGCCGGATGGTGACCGACGGGCGGCGCGACGAGTTCCGCCGCTTCCACGCCTTCGCCGACGCGGCCGCGCGCCGGGGCATTCCCGATCCGCAGGCCGAGGACACCTTCCTCCGGAGCCGCCTCGACTGGTCCGAGCGCGACCGCGAACCGCACGCCTCCCAGCTGCGGCTCACGCGCGCGCTGCTCCACCTGCGCCACACGGACCCGCGCATCGCGTCGCCGCACCGCGACGCCTTCGGCGCGGCCGCCATCGGCGACGACGGCCTCGCGCTGTGGCACGAGGACGCGGCGGGCCGCAGCCTGATCACCATCGTGCGGCTGCGCGGCGAAGGCGCCCTGGCGACGCCGGACGCGATCCGCCCGGCGCGGGACTGGCGCATCGTCCTCTCGACCGAAGACGCGGACTTCGCCCCCGACGCGCGGACGATCACGCTCAACGGAAATGCCGCGCGGCCGGCCGGATGGTTCACACGGCCAGGAGCAATAATCATTGAGGGATTGACGATCGGTGATTGGTGATTGATTTGGCGAATGGCGATTTGGGATTGATGATTGTTCAGGGCATTGGTGATTGGTGATTGGTGATTGGCGATTGGTGATTGGCGATTGGTGATTGATGACTGGTGACTGGTGACTGGTGATCGACGATTGCCGATTGCCGATTGGCGAATACGGAGCACCCGTCGGTCGCCAATCCTCAATCAAGCATTCGGCCGCTAATCACCAATCACACAATCACACAATCACACAATCACACAATCACACAATCACACAATGCTCTGAACAATCGTCAATCCCAAATCACCATTCGCCAAATCAATCACCAATCACCGATCATCAATCCCTCAATTTCCCGCGTCCACCTCGGGTCCGCGGCGAGACCGCGCACGAGAGGCACGGACGCCGTGCCCCAGGCGCCTGGGGCCCGCTGCGCGATGGCGGCCTCGAGGTCGGGCATCGCCTCGTCGATCCGTCCGGTCATGAGCGGCGTCCAGGCGGCCATGCCGGGCTGGCCGCGGCGGCGGAGTTCGTCGACCGCCTGTCGGGATTCCGCGTCGCGGCCGGCGAGGGCGTAGGCCGCGGCGGTCACCGCCAGGGCCATGGGCGCGCGGCCGGAGAGATCCACCGCGCGTTCGAGCCACGGCAGCGCCGCGTCGACGTCGCCACGCAGGAGCGCGGCCATGCCCTTGAGCTGCGCGGCCGGCGAGTAGTCGGGCGCGACGAGCCGGGCCTGGTCCGCCGCCGCGTCCACCTCGGCAGCGTGGCCGCCGAACGCCAGCCCGAAGCCGGCGAGCATCTGCGCCAGCGCCGAGAACGGCTCGGCGAGTCGGGCCTCGCGCGCAATCGCGGCGGCCTCGTCCGCGCGGCCCTGGAAGCCGTACAGCTGCGACAGCCAGCCCCGCGTCACGCCGTCGCCGGGACGCAGCGCGATCGCCCGACGCAGGTGGCGTTCGGCCGCGGCGAGGTCCCACCCGAAGTACAGCTCGTAGGCGCCGCGGGCCGCGTGCGCCTCGGCCAGCCGATCGTCCAGCTCCAGCGCCCGCCGGGATGCGGGATCCGCGTGGCGGCGCACCTCGTCGGGCGGGACGTAGCCCCAGACGCCGAGCATGCTGTACGCGTCGGCGAGGCCGGCGTGCGCGGCCGCGAATCCCGGGTCCGCCTGAACGGCCTTCTGGAAGAACGGCAGCGCCTGCGCCATCGACCGGCCGCGCTGCAGCCACAGGTGCCGGCCGCGCAGGTAGTCGTGGTACGCCTCGAGATTCGACGTCGGCGGCGTGGCGCCGGGGCGCCGGTCCCCGCCGGTCAGCGTGGCCTCGAGCTTCGTGGCAATGGCCGTCGCGATCTCGTCCTGCACCGCGAAGACGTCCGCCATGTCGCGGTCGTAGCGCTCCGACCAGACGTGCGTGTCGGTCGCGACGTCGACGAGCTGCACGCTGACCCGCAGGCGGTCCCCCGCCCGGCGGACGCTCCCCTCCACGACCTTCGCCACGTGGAGCCGCCCGGCGATCACCGACATCGGCACCGCCTGGCCCTTGAACGCGAACGACGAGCTGCGCGAGGCCACCTGCAGGTCCGCCACGCGCGCGAGCGCGCCCATGATGTCCTCGGTGATCCCGTCGCTGAAGTACTCGCTGCCGGGATCGCCCGTGAGGTTCGCGAACGGCAGCACCGCGATCGACCGCGTCCCGGCGGCGGTCACCGCGGCGGGCACCGGCGACTGGCCCGACTCGATCGCGGCGATGAGGTCGGCGCCCGTCCGGAACCGCTCCTCGGGCGCCGCGCGCAGCAGCGTCGCGACGATGCCCGCGAGCGAGGCCGGAACGCCGGCCTGGAGGGCCGTGACGGGGGGCGGCGTCGTGGTCAGGCGGCGCAGGATGACGGCCTGCGGCGTGGACCCGGTGAACGGCGCCTGCCCGGTCAGCAGCTCGAAGAGCACGCAGCCGAGCGAGTACAGATCGCTGCGGCCGTCCACGGGCTGGCCCGTCGCCTGTTCCGGCGACATGTAGGCTGGCGTGCCGATCACCATGCCGACGGCCGTCTCGGGCCCCGTGTCGGCCGACGCCGCCGAAATCGCCTTCGCCACGCCGAAGTCGGCGACCAGCGCGAGGCCGTCGTGCAGCAGGATGTTCTCCGGCTTGATGTCGCGGTGCACCGTGCCGTGGCGGTGCGCGTAGTCGAGGGCCGACGCCACGTTGACGGCAATGGCCGCCGCCTCGTCGGGCTCGAGGCGCGTCGCCGCCTGGAGCCTCGCGCGCAGCGACTCGCCCTCGACGACCGGCATGACGTAGAAGAGCCGGCCGTCCGCCTCGCCCGAGTCGAAGACCGGCACGATGTGCGGGTGCGTGAGCCCCGCCGCCAGGCGGATCTCGCGCGCGAAGCGGTCCGTGCGGATCGCCGAGGAGACGTCGGACCGGATCAGCTTCACCGCGACGTCCCGCTCGTGGCGCAGGTCGCGCGCGCGGTAGACCGTGGCCATGCCGCCCCGGCCGAGCTCGTCGATCAGGCGATAGCGCCCCGAGAGGGCGCGGTTCAGGCGGCGCAGATCGTCCGTCATGGCGCGGTCCACATCGTATCCCGGCGGGCCCGGCGCCCCGGCCCGGCGCGGGGCTGGCCGGCGGCCGCCGGATGTGTATACTGGCGCCCCTGCGATGACCCACGCGTTCCACGGGCTCCCCCCGCTGGTCATCACCGTGTGCCCGACCGGCATGGTGCCGCGCCGGCGGGACTTCCCGGCCGTGCCGGAACAGCCGGACGAGATTGCGGCCGACGTGCGCCGCGCCGTGCGCGCCGGCGCCACGAGCGCGCACCTCCACGCGCGCGACGCGGACGGCGAGCCGACGCCCGCCCTCGAACGCTACGCCGAGGTCGTCCGCGCCGTCCGCGACGAGGCGCCCGACCTCGTCATCTCGGTCTCGACGAGCGGCCGGGTGCACCGGACCTTCGAGGAACGGAGCGCCGTGCTCGACCTCGCGCGGGACGACGAGCTGCGGCCGGACCTGGCGTCGCTGACGCTCGGCTCGCTGAACTTCCCCACGCAGGCCTCCGTCAACGACCCGGCGATGATCCAGCGTCTCGCGCACGCGATGCGGGAGCGCGGCATCGTCCCCGAACTGGAGATCTTCGACTTCGGGATGATCGACTACGCGCACTACCTGATCGAACGGCGGGTGCTCGAGCCGCCGTTCGTCTGCAACCTGCTGCTCGGGTCGCTCGGCACGGCCGCAGCCACGCCGCTCAACCTGGCCTCGATGGTCGAGCGGCTCCCGGCCGGCACCTACTGGCAGGCGGCGGGCATCGGGCGCTTCCAGTGGCCGATGAACGCACTGGCGGTCGTCACGGGCGGCCACGTCCGGACCGGGCTCGAGGACAACCTGCACATGGACCCGGGCAAGCGGACCCAGGCCACCAACGAGGCGCTGGTGCGGCGGGTGGCGTCGCTCGCGACGGCGAGCGGCCGCCGGCTCGCGACGCCGTCCGATGCCCGGGCGCTGATGGGACTCGCGCCCCGTGACCGCGCCGTCGCCGCCGCCCGCTAGGCGCGTCCTGCTGTGCGGGCCGGTCTTTCCGGCCCTCGGCGTCGGCGGCCTGCCGCTGGCTCTCGCCGACGTCGCGCGCGCGCTCGAGGCGCGCGGCTGGTCGGTGGACCTCGCCATCACGCCCGACGCGCTCGGCCTCGACGCGTCGGCCGCGGCGACGACCGTGGTGCCGCGCTGGACGACTCGTCGGTGGGCGTGGACGCCGCGGTTCGCCTGGCTGCCCTCGCGCGCGCGGACGCTGTTCCAGCACGCGCTGGGCGGCGGCGGCGTCGCCGCCACGCAGTCGGCCGCCCTCCACGCGCTCGACGCGCGCCTGCGCCGCGAGCGCTACGACGCGGTCATCGCGCACCTCCACCAGCCCGTCCCGGGCATCGCGCGGTTCGCAACCGCGCGGCATCCCGCAGTGCTGCTCACGTCGCTCGACGCGCTCGCGGGCGAACGCGCGCTCGCCCGCTGGCTCTGGATCCCGCGCGCGCTCGGGCGGCTCCGGCGCCGACGGTTCCACCCGGATCTCTACCGGCCGGTCGATCCGCGGCGCCTCCGGGCCGTCGCGTTCGGGAGCGGCGCCTGGCGCGACGAGGCGGTGGCCCGGGGCGTGCCGGCCGGCGTGACCCGCGTCATCCCGTTCGGGGTTCCGCGGCCGCGGCCCCTCCGCGAGCCCGCCTCCGTGTCCGGCCGGCTGCTCTGGGTGGGCCGGTTGAGCCCGGAGAAGGGCCTGCACGTGTTCCTGGACGCCGTGGCGGCGCTGCGGACGTCACGCCCCGTCACGCTGACCGCCATCTGCGGCGCCGGCCCCGATCGGTACCGCGACGCGATCGAGCGCCAGATCGCCGCGCTCGGCCTCACCGGCGCGGTGCGGCTGCTCCGGCCGGTGACGCGCACGGCACTCGGCGGCTACTACGCGAGTCACGACGCGCTGCTCTTCCATTCGTGCTTCCGCGAGCCCGTCGCGCTGGTGCTCATGGAGGCGTTTGCCGCCGGCCTGCCGGTGGTCGCGCCGGAGCGCCAGGCGCCGGGCGGCCTCATCGAGCCGGACGCCACGTGCGTCTGCTTCCCCTCGGATTCGCCCCCCGACGTCTCCGCGGCCATCGCGCGCGCGCTCGACGACGACGCGTTGCGACGACGGGTGCGGGCGGGCGCGCACGCGACGGTCACCGCCCGCGCGTCGTTCGACGCGATGGGCGACGCGTACGACGCGGTGCTGCGCGAGCTGACCGGCGCGGGCCCCGACCACCCGCCGGCGCCCGGCCGCGGACACGACGACGCCGGTCGTGCGTCGCGCCCACGCGCCGACGCGCCGGTCACCACGCCGGCATGAGTCGCACGGTCCGGGCCACGCAATGGACGGCCGCCGGCTTCGGCGTCCAGTTCGTGGGCCAGGTGGCGCGCGTGGTGCTGCTGGCCCACGTGCTCTCGCCGGCGGATCTCGGGCGGTTCCTCGTGCTGCGGAGCGTGGTGGGTGTCGCGGGGCTGGCGGCGCAGGGCGGCCTCGGGCCCGTGGGGCTGCGCCGGATCGCGGGCGCGGCCGGTGACGCCGCCGCCCGGCACGGCGTGGTCGCGTCCGTCCTGCCACTCGCGGCGGCCGGCGCGGTCGTCGCCGCGGTCCTCACCGCGGGAGGCGTGGTCGCCGCGGGATTCGCGCCCGTCGAGGCGGGCGCGGCCGGGATCCTCGTCGTGGCCGCGGCCCTGTCGCCGGTCCTCGCCGACCTGGCGCGCGGCCTCGACCTGACGCGGGCCGCCGTCGCGATCGAGCGCGGGCTCGCCACGCTCCTCGAGGTCGTGGTGCTGGCCGTGGTCCTCTTCCGTCTCCGCGGGTCCGGCGACCCGTTCGCATCCTTCCGCGAGGTGCTCGTCGTCATCGCGATCGTCGCGGTCGTCCCCGTCCTCCTGCTCGCCTGGCGCGTCGCGCGGGCGGCGCCGCCGGTCGCGAATGCCACGCCGGTCGCCTCCGGGCCGGCGGCCCCGGCGTCGGTTGCGGAAGCCCGTGAGTCGCGGGTCCCCGCGCGGACACTCGTCGCCGAGTCGTGGCCCGTCACGGTCAACGGCCTGCTGTGGCGGGGGCTGGGCGAAGTGGATCTGTGGCTCGTCGGCGGGCTGGCCGGCGCCCCGGCGGCCGGCGTCTACGGCATCGCGATGCGGCTGGCGGCGGCGCTGCAGGGCCCGGTGGCCATCGGCGCGTACGCGCTGGCGCCGCCGATCGCCCGGCACCATGCCGCGGGCCGACGCGACGCGCTCGAATCCCTGCTGCGGCGCGCCGCCCGCTGGATGACGCTCGGCTCGGTGGCCGGCTACGCCGCGGTGGCGGCGATCGGTGCCGACGGTCTCGCGCGGATCTTCGGGGCCGACTACGGGCGGGCCTGGCCGCTCTTCCTCGTGCTCGGTCTCGGCCAGGTCGTCAACGCCATCTGCGGCCTCGGCGGCACGACGCTGCTGATGATCGGCCGCCCGCGCGCGCTGATGGGCATCTCGCTCGCCTGCAGCGCCATCACCATTGGCGGGGGCTGGCTCCTGATTCCCCATCTCGGCCCGATGGGCGCGGCCCTCGCGACGGCCGCGGGCGTCGTCGTCCAGAACGCCTTGATGGTGGGGGCGGTCCGCCGCTACGCTGGCGTCCGTGTCCATGCCTGAGCCCGCCCGACGCTCCCCGGCGCGGTCGCTGGCGCGCGCGATCGCGTCGGCGCTGGCGTGGTGCGCGATGGCGGCGGTGCTCGTGCCGTACCGGCTCCACGTGATCGCGTTCCTCAGCGGCTCGCGCCTGGTCGCGATGATCCCGGGCGCGTTCGGCGTGCTCGTCCGGCGGCACTGGTACCGGCGCACGCTGGCGGCCTGCGGCGACGACCTGCTCGTGGACTGGATGGGCGTCTTCAAGACGCCGTCGGCGCGGGTCGGCCGGCGGGTGTTCGTCGGCAGCCTCTGCTGGATGGCGGAAGTGGACCTGCGCGACCACGTGATGATCGCGTCGCGCACGGCGGTGCAGGGCGGCGGCCGCACGCACGGCCTGGATCGCCTCGACGTGCCAATGACCGACCAGCCCGGCGACCTGACGACGGTCACGATCGGCCCGGACGTCTGGATCGGTACCGGCGCCACGATCCTGGCCGACGTCGCGCCGGGCACGGTCGTCGGCGCCGGGGCGGTGGTCACGCGGACGTTCCACGCGATCGATCCTCGCCGGCGTGCCCGCGCGCGTGCTGCGGGCGCGCGACGCACGGGAGATCGACGCGGACGCCGCCGCCGCGGCCGCCGCGGCGCCCCTGGAGATCACGCGTGGCTGATCGGCCCCTCGTCATCCTCGGGGCGGGGACGTTCGCGATCGAGGCACTGGAGATCGCCGAGCTCGCCGGGGGCTTCCGGCCGATCGCGTTCGCGGTGTCCGATCCGCCGGTGCCGGGCACGACGCACGCCGGGCTGCCCGTCATCCACGTCGACGACCTGCCCGCGCCCGACGCCATCGTCGTCGCGACCGGCATCGTCAGCACGCGCCGGCGTCACATCGTCCGGCCGGTGGCCGCGCGGGGCTACGCGTTCACGGCGCTCGTGCACCCGTCGGCGATCGTCTCGCCACGCGCGCGGGTCGAACCGGGCGCGACGGTCGGGGCGGGCGTCATCATCGCGTCGCATGCCCGCGTCGGCGCGCACGTGCTGATCAACCGCGGCGCGAACATCGGCCACGACGACGTGCTCGAGCCGTTGCGACGGTCGGCCCCGGCGCGACGCTGGCCGGCGCGGTGACGGTCGGCGAGGGCGCGTACGTCGCCGTCGGCGCGGTGGTGCGCGATCACCTGACGATCGGCGCGGGCGCGGTCGTGGCGGCGGGCGCCGTCGTGGTCAAGCCGGTCGGCGCGCACACGCTCGTCGCCGGCTGCCCCGCCGCGGTCGTGCGCACCGACGTGGACGGCCTCTAGGCCGAGTCACCGCGGGGTCGCGGCCGGCGGCCGTGGGTCGTCGAAGCTGACCGACTTGACGCTCCAGGTGGTCTGGAGGCCGCGGACGAGGCGCGTCGTGCGGTGCGGCACCTTGATGCCGTCCACGTCGCGGTAGTCACTCCAGGTGACGTCGCCGAATCGCGCCGGCAGGTGCGTCACCGGGTCGAACTCGAGGACCTTCGGTTCGCCCGCGCCGGTGACCCACAGCGCGTTCGCGTCGTACGGCACCGGTCGAAACGCACCGGCACGGCCGCGAACGACGCCGCGAGCAGGCCGAGCGTCGTGGTGAGAAACGCCTCGCGGGTCTCGCGCCGGAGGTTGTCGAGCATGGCCTGGTTCGGATCGACCGGCCGCACCTCGGGCCGGCTGAACGGCGCCTGCTCGATGCGAGTTGGCAGGTCGAGGACCACCTCGCCCTTCTCGATGGCCAGCGTGCGGCCTCCGGCCACCGGTCGGAGGGGCGTGATCCCGTCGGAGGCGAACGTGCGGTTGCCGATCGGAACGTCCAGCGACGAGGTGGTCATCGCGAACGTGTCGGGAAGCTCGCAGGTGATCTCGTAGTGCGCGTAGCCGCGCGCGTGGCTGTCCAGGCGTGCGCTCTCGGTCGAGCCCTTGATGACGAACCGCTCGACGGCCGACAGGCGCGCGTCGCCGCCGAGCGCGGCGCGCGCCCGGGCGAGCAGGGTCTCGACGATGACCCGGCGAGGATTCTGGGACGGCTGGTGGGCGGCGGCCGGCGCGATGGCGATCGCGGCAGCGGCCAGGGTCACGGCGACACGGTTGGACGTGCGCATGGGCGACTCCCCGGCAGGCGGTGGCGGGGACAGTATAGGGGAGGCGCCTGGCGGAACGGGCCTGGAAACCTGAGCCGGTCCGGTATACTCAGGCCTTTCCAATGTACCGGCCGGAGCCTGGCACTCTCGTCGGGCACTATCGCCTGGAGCGCCCCCTGGGCGCCGGCGGTATGGGCGAGGTCTTCCTTGCCCGGGATACCCGTCTGAAGCGGCGGGTCGCCATCAAGTTCCTCACGCGCGCCACCGACGACCACGCGCGGCGCCAGCTGCTGCGCGAGGCCCGCGCCATCGCCGCGGTGGACCATCCCGGTATCTGCGGCGTGCACGAAGTCGCGTCCGATCCGGCGGCGGGCGACTTCATCGTCATGCAGTACGTCGAGGGCGAGACGCTCGCCGCGCGGCTCGCGCGCGGGCCGATGCCGCCCGGCGAGGCCCTCGAACTCGCCGATGCGATGGCGGCGGCACTTCAGGCCGCGCACGCGGCGGGCGTGATCCACCGCGACCTGAAGCCGCAGAACGTCATCCTCACCGCCGATGGGAGCCCGCGGCTGCTCGACTTCGGCATCGCGCGCCGCGTGCCCGTCCGTCCGGACGACGACCACAGCACGACCACGGCGTCGGCCGATGCCGGGGTCTTCGCCGGCACGCCGGCCTACATGCCCGGCGCCCGAGCAGGTCGAAGGAATAGCCGGTCGACGCGCGCACGGATCTTCGCGCTCGGCTGCGTGCTGTACGAGTGCCTCACGGGCCGGCGCGTTCACCGGCCGACCGCCGTCGCCGTGCTTTCCATCACGTCTGCACGACGATCCCAGTCCGCCCTCGACGGTCACGAAGCACCTGGACCCGCGCCACGACGCGCTCTGCGCGCGGCTGCTCGCGAAGGCGCCAGCCGACCGGCCGGCGTCGGCCACCGAGGTCCGCGCGGCGATCGCGGCGCTGACCGCGGGTGGCGAACCGTGGGTCGGCGCCGGGCGCGACACCGCCTCGAGGCGCCTGCCGCGACGAGTGGTTCACGTCGCGGCGATGGCCACGCTCGTCGCGATCGCCGCGGCCGCGTGGGCCTGGTCGGGGCGCGCCGTGACCGCGGCCCCGGTGCCGGCCGCCGCCGAGCGCTGGTTCGAGCGCGGGCTCGACCTGCTGCGCGAGGGCAGCTACGAAAGCGCCCGGGCGGCGTTCCAGGAGGCCGTGGGACTCCATCCGGCCTACGTCGAGGCCTACGCGCGGCTCGCCGAGGCGAGCGCGGAAGCCGACGATGAGCGCGACGCGCAGGCGGCGCTGCTGAAGGTGACCGAACTCGTGCCCGACGCGACCCGTCTGGCCGCGTCGGATCGCCTGCGGCTCGACGCGGTGCGGGCGTCGGTGCTGCACGAACCCGTGAAGGCCATCGCCGCCTACCGGGCCCTGGCCGAGGCGGCGCCGTCGGATCCCGGCGGCTGGCTCGACGTCGGCCGCGCCGAGGAGGCCGACGGCAACCGCGCGGCGGCCCGGGATGCCTACGCCGAAGCCGTGCGTCTCGATCCCCAGCGCGCCTCCGCGCACCTGCGGCTCGGCGCCATGCAGGCGCACAACGGCGACACCGCCAGCGCGCTGGCGTCGGTGCGCGAGGCGATCCGCCTCTACGCGGCCGCCTCCAACGTCGAGGGCGAGGCGGAGGCGCAGCTCCGGCTGGCCATCATCCACAACAACACGTCGCAGGCCGCGCCGGCGCGCGCGGCGGCCAACCGCGTCGTCGAGCTGGCCGCCGACCCGCGCTACCTGTCGCTGCGCCTGCGCGCCCGCTTCGAGCTGGCCCGCACCGCCGTGTCTACGGGCGCGCTGCGCGAGGCCGAAACGCTCGCGACCGACGCGGTGCGCGAGGCCACCGACGCCAGCCTGCCGTCGGTCGCCGCCGACGGCCTGATCGATCTCGGCACCACGCTGATGATCGGCGACCGACTCACGGACGCCGACGCGCGGTTCGACCGGGCGATCGACCTCGCCGGGGGCGGGCGGGCGCCGCGAACCGAGATGCGCGCCCGGCTCCAGCAGGCCTCGCTCCGACTCCGGCAGGACCGGTACGACGACGCGCTCGCGCTGTCCGAGGCGCCGCTGGCGTTCTACGCCGGCGGCCGCTACCCGCGGCTCGAGGCGACGGCGAAGAACATCCGCTCGCGGGCGCTCGAGTACCTCGAGCGCTACGACGACGCCAGCCGGCTCGCCGACGAGGTCCTCCGCTTCGCCGATCGCATCGGCGACGACGGCCTGGCGGCCGTGGCCCTCGACAACCTCGCCGGCCAGTTGACGAAGCTCGGTGCCCTGCCGCGCGCCCTCGGCTACCGCCAGCGCATCGAGGACGCCCGTCGCGCGCAGAACGCCCACGTCTACCTGGCCTACGCGCTCGTGAGCCGCGCCGAGCTGCTGATCCAGCTCGGCCGGGGCGCCGAGGCCGACGCGCCGCTGGCCGAGGTCGAGCAGCGCATCGCCGAGGGCCACGAGGCCTACACGGGCCGGCGCAACCGGGTCGCGCTCGCGCGCGCGCTGCAGGCCGCGGCGGCCGGCCGGGACGCCGACGTCATTCGCTACGCCGACCGCGTCGATCGATCCGGCGAGCCGACGGAGACGTCCCTGCTCGCGCAGGCCGCCGGGGAACTGGCCCGCGTCCACCTCGGCCGCGCCCGCGCGACGACCGAGACGCTCGTCGGCTGGGCGCGCGCCGCCTCGTCGTCGTCCAGCCGGCGGGAAATCGCCTGGCGGGTGGGCCTGGCACTGCTCGCGGGCGGCGAACCCGGTGCGGTCCCTGGCGTCGCGCGCGAGGCGGCGGCCAGTGCGCGTGCGGTCGGGAACCGGGAACTGGCCTGGCGCCTGCAGGCGCTCCTCGCACTGGCGGGTCGCGCGGCCGGCGACGCCGCGGCCGCCGCAGCGGCGGCCGAGGCGCGGAACGACTTCGCGGCCCTCTCGGCCGCCTGGGGCGACGGCGCCGGGAGCTATCTGCAGCGACGCGACCTCAGCGACCTTCGATCCGTCCTGAACACCCCCAGCGAAACATCAGGAGGACCCTCATGAGCGAGTTCCGCATGTCCCTGGCGCAACGCATGTTCGTCGGCATCGTCGTGGTCGCGATCGTCGGCATCCTCCTCTGGTTCCTGAAGGGTGGCGACGAGGACCGGCCGCCGATCATCGTCGAGAACGGATCCTCCATCGACCTCCAGTTCACCCGCCAGGGCGGCCGCTGGGACAACCACAGCGCGGCCGACGATGGCGAGGTCGGGACGGACCTGGATCGGTGGGGCCAGTTCATCCCGAAGGGCAAGGACGCGTCGGGCCTCGCGGTAAACGTCAACGGCTGTCAGGACTCGGGGGCCGCCCTGACCGTGCAGTTCGACAGCATGGGCGTGGCCGAGACGCTGTCGCTGCGCATCAGCCCCAACAAGGGCGGAGGCAATCGGCACGTGGACGTGGTGCTGCCACCCTCGCTCACGGCGCAGGCGACGAACAACACCGGCGCCAAGGTGCTGGGGGTGTCGGCCACCGGCGGTGAGACGCTGCGAAAGGTCGGCAACTGCGAGGTGACCGGGAACTCCTTCCAGGTCACGATCAAGCAGTAGCGGGAACGGCCGTCGCGTTCGAGGCGTGTGTGCGCCTGGGCGACCGCAAGACGTCGGGGATCATCTGGCGGGCCCAGGGTCGTGAGGGGCCTGTCAGGCGATCGCGTAGCGGTTCTTGTGGTTGGCGCGGTGGTACGCGGTCATGGCGGCGATGACATGGCAGAGCCAGCCGAGCAGGCCGCCGGTGCCGATCCACATCCCGGGCGTGATGATCAGCCAGAACAGGCCGCGCAGGAAGTCGCCGTTGTAGAACTGGCCGACGCCCGGGATGAGCAGGCTGAGCACGGCCGCCACGCCGGGGTTGTGCGGAGACGCCATGTCTCATTCGACGAGGACATCGGCGCGAGGGTTCGAGGGGACTCGGGCGACACGGCGCCGGGGACAGTAGACTGCTTGATGGTCCCATGGAGTCAAGCGACCGCCCGCGTCCGAATCCGCGTGGCACCCTGAGAAGACGCCTGGTCATCCTCGCGGCAGCGCTCGTGGTGGCCCGGCTCACCGCGGGCGGGTTGCCGTGGAGCTGGGGGTTCGTGGCCACCTACGCGGCGGTCGCGTTCATCGCGTATCTGCTGTGGCGCGACCGAGAAACGGCCGGGCGGCTCTGGCCCGGCCTGCTCGGCGGATTCGCCCCGATTTCCGGCTACGCTTTCTTTGGCGTTCTCTACGGCAGGATTTCAGTCTCCGAGGTCGTGTATCTCGCCGCGCTCGCCGGCGCCGCGAGCTGCGTGGGCATCCTGCTGGCCGAGGCGGCGCGCACGTGGTGGCGGGCGCATCGGCCGGCGTCGAGCCAGACCGTCGCGGACTGACGGACGCCCGTTTGGCGCGCCACCAGCCGATCGCCTATTCTCGTTCCGTGCCGATCCGACGCTCGCTTCTCCGTCCTGCGCGTCCCCTTGCGCTGCTCCTCGCCCTCATCGTCCTCGCCTGGACCGCCGCGTGCAGTTCGCCCGGCAACCCGAAGGTGCCGAAGGGCGCGAAGAGTTCGGGCGGCAAGCACGCCGTCATCGAGACCGAGAAGGGCCCGATCGAGATCGAGTTCCTCGAGTCGGACGCGCCGACGGCGGTCGAGAACTTCCGGCTGCTCGCCGAGCACGGCTACTACGATGGCCTCACGTTCCACCGCATCGTCGAGGGCTTCATGATCCAGGGCGGCGATCCGTCCGGCGACGGCACGGGCGGGCAGAGCGCGTGGGGCCCGCCGTTCAAGGACGAGATCAACCCCGCGTCGCCGCTCTACCAGAACGGCTACCGCCGCGGCCTGGTCGCGATGGCCAACGCCGGACCGAACACCAACGGCAGCCAGTTCTTCATCCTGCAGGCGGACTATCCCCTGCCGCCGAACTACGTCATCTTCGCCCGCGTGACGTCCGGCATCGGCGTCGTCGATGCGATTGCCGCCGTGCCGACCAGGATGGGGGCCGACGGCGGCCAGAGCCAGCCGCTCCGGCCGCCGGTGATCCGGACGGTCACGGTCAAGCCGTAGCCGCGGGCGCGAGCCGGCGCCCGGTTCCCACGGCGCGGCCGGGCGACGCGTGGCCCGCCGTGAGATCGCCGTCAGCTCGACGTGAGCCCGCCCGCCGTCAGCCCGCCGTCAGCCCGACGCCAGCCGGTACCCGGCGAAGACGCCGGCCAGGCCGAGGCCGACCTGGCCGATCACGTTCAGCGCCGCCTGCGCCGGATGGCCGTCGCGGACCAGCGCGAGCGTATCGAGGCTGAACGACGAGAACGTCGTGAAGCCACCGAACAGGCCGACGACCAGGAACAGCCGGGCCGACGGCCCGACCTGCACCCTCCCGCCCGCGACCAGCCCGGTCAGCATCCCGATCAGCACGGATCCGAGGACGTTGGCGGCAAAGACGCCGTACGGGAAGGTCGCGGTGAACAGGCGCTGGTGGATGAGGTGATTCAGGGCGTGACGGGCGATCGCGCCGAGCGCGCCGCCCGCGCCCACGGAGAACCACGTGGCCATGGCGTGCCTTTCCGACTGGACACAGGATGGGCGGCCGACACACTCCCGCGGAAGCCCGCAGGAGTCATTGGCCGGGCCAGTCGGACCGGCGGTTCGGGGTGGACTCCACCACCACGCTTCTCTCAATCATACGTCCGACGCGGGTGGGGACGTCCGCGGCACGGTGTGCACGGTGTGCCATGTCCCGTTCTACCCACCCGCTCCCGGGCCACCCGCACATTCTGCCCGGTCGTTCCCGCACGGTTCGCCGGGAGGCGCGGGATGGTCGCGCTCCGCGCTGGCACGAGGTTTGACGTACAGACCCGCTGTGCTCCCCAGCGGAAGGAGAAGCCGTGATGACTCGTGTTGCTCCCGTCCTCACCGCACTCGCCGTGGCCGTGTCGCTGGCCGGCGTGGCCCAGGCGCGACAGACGCCCGCGCAGGCGTCGCCGCCGCAGGCGCAACAGCAGAAGATGCCTGACGTGACGCTCACCGGCTGTCTCGTGCAGGGATCGGCGCCGACCGTGTTCGTGTTCGAGAACGCGAAGAAGGACCCGAAGAGCATGACCGAGCCGGCCATGAAGTACGTGGTCGTCGCCGGAACGGAAGACCTCATGCTCCGGGACCACCTCAACCATGAGGTGCGGATCACCGGCCAGGCCGAGCAGAAGATGGCCCAGCAGACCATGGAGGAGAAGGACCTCCCGAAGCTGACGGCCAAGAGCCTGACGCTCGTGTCGAACACCTGCGCGGACCTCGGGCGCTGACCCCGGCGCCCGGCGCGCGCGACGTCCCGGTCGGCCCGGGGCGTCGTGCGCGTCAGCGCGGCGAACGGCCGGCCCGGGGCGTCGTGCCCGTCAGCGCGGCGAACGGCCGGCCTCGCGGTCGGCCTGCTCGCCGAGCAGCTGCCGGACGCCCTTGAGCAGATCCTCGTCGCGCAGATCGACGAAGCGGATCACGCCGTCGGCATCGATGAGGTAGGTCGCGGGCCAGCCGATCACGTTCCAGTCGGCCGCGATCTGGCCGTCCGGCGCGCCCTCCCCCGGCGCATCCCACCACGCCCGGTGCGGCACGCCGTGCTGGCGCTGGCCGGCAAGGGCGGTCTCGCGCGCGGCGCCCGTTTCGACGCCCAGCAGCGCGAACGGCCAGTTCGCGTACTGGTCGGCGAGGAACCGCTCATAGGGCAGCTGCGTGCGGCAGATGGCGCACCAGTCCGCCGAGAAGACGAGCACGACGACGCGCTCACGGTAGTCGCTCAGGCGGAAGGGCCGGCCCTCGAGGTCGAGCCCGGTGATCTCGGGCGCCGTCTTGCCGACCGACAGCCGCTCGATCATGCGCACGGCCCGTTCGACGACCGGCGCCGACTCCGGCCGCTCGGCCGCCACCCGCGAGAGGTGGGTGACGACCCGGCGCTCCTGGCCGGGTCCGAGGAGGCCACCCTGCAGGCGGCGGGCGAACTGCCAGAGCACGTCGCCGTCGTGCGCGGCGCGCGCGCCCGCGGGGACGTCGGCGGCGAGGAGTCGATCGAGCGCGGCGATGAGGTCGGTGACCGTCTCGCGATCGAGCATCGGCGCCACCAGGGCGCCGGGGCGTTCGCCGTTGAACGCCTCGAACGCCGACGCCGGCAGGGCCGGCGACCGCGCCATCCGTGCGTCGGCGGGCGCCGGCGGCGCCGACATGATGGGCGGCCAGAGCGCCAGCACCCCGACGATGCCGGCCACGGTGATCCAAGGCCGTCTCCGCACCTCGTTCGTCCTTTCCGTGCAGACCTGACGGCGTTATCGGCGTCGCGTGCACGCCGCTTCAGGGACGAAGGGCCGGACGTGCGTCGGTACTCGAATGACCGTCGGAGACAGATATCGTAGCAGGGCCCCGGCGCCGGAGGGAACGTCCGGTGCGGGCTACCTCCCGCGCTTCTGCGACGCAGCCAGGCCGGCCTGCAGCTCGGCGTCGTGCCGATCGTCGAGCGCGATCGCCTGCCGCCAGGCGGCGACCGCGTCATGAGACCGCGAGAGCCCGTCGAGCGCACGGGCCTTCCAGGCCCAGGTGTAGCTCGCGAAGTAGCGGCCGATGCGGTGCTGCGGCTCGCGCGTCAGGACCCAGTCGAGCGTGTCGAGCG